>JAFMVD010000025.1 GCA_025499625.1 Carboxylicivirga fragile
CTAAATCCCCTGAAGGGGACTTAAGCCTCCACTTTAGGGGAGGTTTGGAGGGGTAAAACGAAAGTAAAATAACAAACTGTAAGTTTGCTTGTTCATAAAAATACTTTTTGGACACCCTTTTTGTTTTTTGTACCATATATTCCATGATAAATAATTCTAAGAAAAAACTTTAAAAAATCTTCATTTCATTATCAAAATTGGCAATAGAGTTGAATTTTATTAGTTTTGGACTCCTTCTATGATTGTTGGTTATAGTTTGACCAGACTAATACCTAAAATTGAAACGGGATTTAAAATATCTATAAAAATAGAGTATGAGCGCCATATACAGTATTATAACGGGATCAGGGAAATATATTCCAAAAAAAGTTGTTAGAAATGAGGATTTTCATTCCAATGTTTTTTATGAAAACAATGGTGAAAAAGTAAAGAAAGATAATCGGATAATAACTGATAAGTTTGAGGAGATAACCACTATAGCAGAGCGACGTCATGTGACTGAAGATCTTTTAACATCTGACATTGCTTTTTTTGCTGCCGAAGAGGCAATAAAGGCAGCTGGTATTAATAAAGAAGAGTTAGATTACATTATAGTCGCGCATAATTTTGGGGATGTTAATCATGGTAGTAGCCGTGTTGATATTTTACCTAGTTTAGCGGCAAGAGTAAAACATAAGCTCAAAATTGAAAATCCATTTGCTGTTGCATATGATTTACCTTTTGGTTGTCCAGGTTGGGTTCAGGCAGTTATTCAGGCTGACTATTATATTAAATCTGGTGATGCAAAAAAGATTTTGGTAATTGGTGCCGATGTGTTATCACGCATTTCTGATCCACATGATCGTGATAGTATGATATATGCCGATGGAGCCGGAGCTGTTATTATGGAAGCTAAAGAAAGTGAGACGCCTATTGGCGTCCTCGGCCATGTTTCAAGATCCGACACTTTAATTCATTCACAGATGTTGTACATGGGAAAATCGTACAATCAAGAAAATAAGGATGACCTTTATCTTAAAATGAATGGTCGCAAGTTATACCAGTATGCACTTGAGAATGTTCCTGCAGCTATTAAACTTTGTCTCGATAAAAAAGGAGTCGATATAAAAGACATCAAAAAGGTTCTTATTCATCAAGCCAATGGTAAAATGGATGATGCCATATTAAAACGTCTATATGCCTTATACAATATTGATGAGGCGCCAGAAGGAGTTATGCCAATGAGCATCTCTTGGTTGGGCAATTCGTCGGTAGCCACGGTACCTACCTTACTCGATTTAATACTAAAGGGTGAAATGGATGGACATGCTATAAATAATGGGGATACTATTGTGTTAACATCTGTGGGTGCCGGAATGAATATCAATGCGGTTATTTATAAGGCATAAGAACAACTATAGGAAAATATAACTACTAAGGAGGGCTTCCTTAAAATATAAAGCAGTTACATCGTTTTCGAAGTAACTGCTTTTTTATTTCATACACAATTTGCGACACCTTATTGTTGTAAGATTAACTCCTTTACTCCCAACAAAGCCTTTCCGCCAATGCTATCAACAACAGCAGGAGTTAGATAAATGGCATCTACATTATTTAGGTTCAAACCTTTACCTTTTGAGTATTCAGGAGTCCAGTCAGGACGTGTAAAATTAGAAAAACTTAATTGCTGTGTTACGTAGGTATCCGAAGCCGGAACCACGTACTGATAATGAGCATATGATTTATCGCCTTCGCCTCCAAAATCGGATTGCGACAACTTAATGACTAATGCTGTATCACATTTATAAGTGAGGGAAAGCCCCTTATGCTCGCTTAAATCATGACCCAAGTCACAGACAAGTTCGATAAAAACAATCTCATCCGCTTCTTTTTGTTTTAGATAGAACTCCACCTCATAAGCGCTGTCTTTAATCGTAATGGTATTTGGTAAATAATAAGAACCCAAGTTATCGGTAACAGGCTTCCAACCTTTGGCCGAGTATAAGAGGTTGGATTCTTCAGAATTATTGGACTTTTTAGTGCTACAAGCGGCAAAAAAAATAATAATTAGTGTACTTAAATAAACATGTTTCATCTCTACATTATAGTTTAAGGTATATAAATTGGCCATAAAACTACTTCTTTACTTTGGAATTTGAGTCACAATTAACAAGTCCTATGGGCAGCAACCAACGATATTTATTAAATTTGAAGAATAAATTTTATAAAACCACAGCAAAGTCCTAGTCAAAAGCCTTACAAATGACCCAACTAACATCTACCCTATTCACCTTCATTATTGCCTTATGCCTCTGTTCTTGTCAGTCTGACAATACTGAACCTATAGAGCCGGAAGATTTATCTTACCAATTAGCTAATCCGACAATCTGGTCGTTGGCCAGTACACCAGATCGTTTCACTGAGTCCACTTTAGTAAATGATCTTGGTTATGCATACAATCGTGCTAAACTTGCTTGGTATGTCATTAATCCGGAAGTGTTCTATCGAAATACTACCTTAATGCCAGATCATATTAAAAACGATGAAGACCAAAGAAATCATAGTTTGGTTCGAGAGATTTTTAAGCAAGAAATCTATCCTGACAGACAAGCAGCATATGGGAAAGCCGAAGCTATTAACAGTTTAAATCTAGCTTACTATCCAGTAGAAAGAGGCCCTTATAATTACGATACGGACAATATAAATACTGATGGTAGTCTTAAAAACCCGCAATTGCGATGGGCTGGCATGATGACATCGATCGAAATAAAGGAAACGCAAGATACCATTGCCTTTTGGTTGATGGATCCATTTACCAGCAATGAGTCAGGATATACGGGCAAGTTATACCTCAACTTCGGCACAATCTCCGAAGATGTATTGTCTGATGGTTACAATAGTTGCGAACAAGGATTAATGCTTAATGATGAAATACTAGAAACTGCATGGGGACTTATTCCATCGAATGCTAGCTACCCTAATCATTTTGACTCTGATAAAGATATCCAACTGCAACAAGATATTGGCTTAGACGGTTTTCGAAGTGACACCCTCCGAAAGGTTAATAGTGAAGCTACTTACTTCAGCGATTTTTTAAGTGTGCTTAAAACCAAACTCTCTGAACCGGCCTATGATAAAATAAGTAAAGATCCTTCGTCGGATGATTTTCACTTTTATCGAGGCTTGGATTACGATCAAATGCAACGGTCAATTCTTGATCGTTATAAATACTTTAACAACCCTGAACGGAACTCACTTGATATAAAGTTTTCTCACGAATCTTATTCTGTAGCAGCTACAACCAAACCAGACTATGAAGATATCGACCTTGATAATGCGATAAACACAACTTCAGACTATAAAGAATTTGTTATTAGTATTGATAGAGATAATATGCAACCTGATCAGCAGTACATCGATGATATGCGAATATCGTGGTCACCAAATAACATAAAAACCAGATGGTACCATTTTTCAATACCCATCGATAATTTAAACGATGAGCTCGTTGGTACCAATCAAACTTTACGCATTTATTTGAGTGAATTTAATAAGCCGATAGTACTACGATTAGTCGACTTTAAGCTACAGTAACTTTCTATTTCTCAATCTTAAAGAATGATACAATCTCTTTAAACTGCTGAGCTTGAGAGTTAAGCTCATCCGCACTTGAAGCCATGTCTTCAGCGGTCGAAGCATTTAACTGGGTGGCTCTATTCAGCTCTATGATGGTTGAGTTGATTTGTTCAGTACTCATGTTTTGTTCCTTACTGGCAATATTAACTTCGTGAATTAGTTCAGCCGTCTTTTCAATATCGGGTAGGGTTTGCGATACTAATCTAGCAGCTTCTTCAGTTACTTCAACCGATGAACCAGATAACTTAATGATTTCGTCCGCAGCACTGGTACTTAGTTCAGCCAGATTTTTCACTTCGCTGGCCACAACAGCAAAGCCTCTTCCTTCCTGACCAGCTCGTGCTGCTTCAACTGCAGCATTTAACGCCAGTATATTAGTTTGACTGGCAATATTATTAATGATGGCAATCTTCTCTGATATACTTTGAATTGAAACCAGGCTTTTATCAGCCGAGCTCCCCACATTAAGCATCGATTTGGCAGCTGCTTCTGCCTTCTCTTTCGTTTGGCCCGATAAGTGTGTATTTTGCTGGATGGAAGCCAGCATCTCTTCCATAGCTGCTGAAACTTCTTCGATTGAGCTGGCTTGCTCGGTTGCACTCTGCGCTACAAGGTTCGAGTTTTTACTAATGCGCTGACCGGCATCTGCCAATTGATCGGCACCCGAAATAATTGATTGAATAATTTTTCGCATGCTCTCTATCATCCCGTGCAGGCTAGAAGCTATTTCACCAAGCTCATCTTTACTTGTCACCTCAATATTACTTGTTAAATCGCCCTTTGTAATGTTCTTACTCGCAACTAAAATACTTGAAAATGACTTATTAATTTTTCGAATAACCATTATACCTACGAATATGGCAATGATGGCAATTAGAATACTAAACGCTGATATTTGAAAAATAGAGGATTTAACGTTCTGGTAAACCGGTTTAATACTTGTGGAGACAATAAATAATCCCCGAACATCACTGTTTAAAGCTGCATTTTGTTCTTGATTCAGAGCATGGCAAAAAGCACAGTTTTGTTCATCGCTGTAATAAACTGGACGTATTATACGCATCTCTTGCATTTCGTCATCAATCAACTTTAGTGTACTCAAAGAATCCTTAACAATCGTTTCTTCATACTTTACTTCATCCAAAGTTGAATTATGAGCCTCATTCAATGCGGTCTGAGATACAATTCGAAAATCATATGACCCCTCTAAGGTATCGTCGGTTTCATCTTTTGTATCCTCCGACATACTTCCATCGGTATGATATCGCAAAAAATGCATTGTGTATAAATCAAGAATAGAATTGCTTTTTTGTTCAAGGTCTTTAAGGCCTTGATCATAGATTCTAAATGATGAAACGATAAGTGCAATTGCTCCACTGGCAAGTACAGGAAGGATAACAAGAAGTAATAATTTTCGCTTCAGTGACATAGGTTTGGGGTTTATGAACTTACAATTTCAAGTTCTTAAAAAAGTAAATCCTCTGGTACAATTCTTTTGCCTATCACAATTAGGTACTATTTTAATACTTAATTGCATCATGCGCACGAAACACTATTTAGGGTTTCAATTTGTGCAAATGAGAGATTAGCTTAGGGCAATAATACAATTACTACCCTAAACTACTTATGGAACTATTTCTTCAATGAGCGTACATAATTAACCACTGCCCACTTATCTTCTTCACTTGGAATCAATTTCATAAAATCTGGTCGATCAGCAATTCCGATGAATGATAGATAATAAATTTCACCATCATTGTATTGATCCATTTCTGCCAGAGTTAAATCACCAGGTGATGTTTTTAAGTTCTTTGCCATCACACCGTCGCCTTCACCTTTTTTTCCGTGGCACGCCACACAATGGCGATTAAAATTTCGCAATCCAATCATTTTTAATGACTCGTCACCTTTGTGCGGATTTTCCTTGCTCTTAAATTCTGAAGGCACATCTTTTTTAACAAAGTCTTGAGCCTGAATTTGTGTAAACGACATTGCAAAAACTGACACAACAGCCATTGCTATAACTACCTTTAAATGCTTATTCATAATGTCTATATTTTAGAGTGTTATAGTTAGTTACGAGAAATTATACAATCGGGTTATAATAAAGCCAAATCGAAGCTGACCTTTTACCCAATTATTTTGATTATACAAAGCACTGTGTTGAGGAACAAAGCTATCTGATGATGTCGCAAATAGTTGAAATACGTGTGCGCTGGTTCTTATTTCCCAACCTATCCCTACATTAGGATAAGGATGATCAATGAACTCATTGTGCTCCGTGATGGATTTCGCTTTCAGTGGTAGGTCAAACTGAAATAGCACTGCATACTTATAATTAACAGTTATGCGACCATTTAATCCAACCGAAATTTTATCATGGTCAATGCCTTCTTCGGTTTTGTTATAATGAGCAAAACTTGTATTGGCCTGAATAGTTGCCCACTCGCCAAATTTTCGACTTATAATTAGCTGTCCAAAGTATGACAGACGATCTTCAAACTTATAATTGGTGCCAAAATGTTCCTTCTCACGCCCGTCAATTGCCATATTACCGTATAGTGTAACAGCAACTGGCATAGTGTTTTTTCTGGTCTGCTCAAACAAGGTATATTTCGCGGAAAAATCATTATACATTCGAATTTTACTTAGGCCGTATCCAAGCTGAAGATTCTTTATGGGCACATAGTTTATACCCATTCGTATAGATGCAAAGGGCGCATATATGCCAAACAGATCTTTGAAACCATTATCCATTGATCCGAACTTGTGTTGAATTACAAACTCAAATGTTTTTTTAACAGGAACAAAGGTGGTTTGATTATCGATTAACAATCCACTTAAGAAAGGCTCTCTGACGGGCAAATCTTTTACCTTTTGTTCGACGACGGGATCGTCCTGAGCCATAATTCCAAGGCTTAGTAAGGATAAGTAAAGCGTTAAAATCAGATGTTTCATAGTAACTAGTTTGGTTAATTGTCTTTGGCTCCTTGAGTTATCCAATTCAAAACTAAGGCCGCTTCAATTGGGGCATACTTTTTATATTGATGATCGGAATAACTAGGATTGGGATATAGATAAATCTTACTATTGGCTGGGTCGTTTTCATCAATTAGATCTGGCACAATTGAATCATAGGCCTTATCGGGGCTCAAATCAACTAAAGAGCTATTTGAATTGTGGCATTCTGTGCAGTTGTTTTTGGAAAAGATGGGTAGTATTTCTTCGGAAAAACTTACAGGAATACTTTCGTCGGGTAAATCAATTTCAACAAAATCATATTGACAGGAAGTAATACTAGCTACTAAGATAATGAGGAGAAATACTAAAACGGGGTTAATTTTTAGTTTAGTCATCAATATTTGGGTTTGAGTGTATTGCTATTACCAAATATAACTTTTTTAATTTAATTATCAAGCTTTTAACTTAACAGTTTAAGGGTTTCTAAAATTAAAATCTCTGTTCTCCAATATTGTTTAAATAAAACCACAAATTATTATACGGCTGTATTGAAATGAAAAGAGTAACTTCTATGCTTCTAACTATCAATAGCTCACAATGAGATTTTGCTCCTTGTTTTTTATTCATCAGCAAACACTTTTCTTAAATAAGAATATTGCCTTATAGAAATGGTAATCTGCGCCATATACATAAACTTAAATAGTGTTAGGTGCAGATGGTCTAGTTTTAAACTTATAAAGTAAGAAAATACTTAATTTAATATTGCTTCGAGTTTTAAAACAAAAATACTGTTGTGAAACCAGCTTTTTACTAACTTTATGCATCATCAAAACAAGTGGCTATGCTGGACAAGAAAAGGTATGCATTACAAGGCTTTTATGAAGGTAAGAATTGTGCCCAATCAGTTATTATGGCTTATGCCAACGAATTTGATATGGATACTAAACAGGCTCTTAAATTGGCACAAGGTTTTGGAGGAGGCATAGGTAAGATGCAAAAAACCTGTGGAGCGGCCAGTGGTGCCTATATGTTGATTGGCATGCGCAACTCGGCACACATAGATA
This sequence comes from Carboxylicivirga fragile, assembly GCA_025499625.1. GTDB lineage: Bacteria > Bacteroidota > Bacteroidia > Bacteroidales > Marinilabiliaceae > Carboxylicivirga > Carboxylicivirga fragile. The sequence continues at coordinate 7,641 of JAFMVD010000025.1, forward strand.
ATGAACATATACAGCAAAGTACTACTACCGAAATGATTCAATTATTTAATAAGGAATTTATCCGAATTAATGGGTCGGATCAATGCAATAAGCTTTTAAATATTGATTTGAAAACTGAAGAAGGGCAGGCGTCTTTTAAGGCCAAGGATATGAAAAAGGAGATTTGTTCAAAATGTGTGACTTCGGCCATTGATATCCTTGAAGATTTGTTCCAGACTCATAAAAACTAAGCCAAAATAATAGCTTAGGTATCAAAATTTAATGTGTAGACTTCATGAATTATTTCTTTAATGATGTCCAATTATATTAATGCTTTAATGAATGAAAATATTACATACTTCCGATTGGCATTTGGGACATCGGCTTCACGAGCAGTCGCAGCATGAAGAGCAAACTCTATTTCTAAGTTGGTTAATTAAGTGTATCAATGAACAAGAAATTGATGTCTTACTAATATCTGGTGACATATTTGATACCAGTGCTCCCTCATCTCAAAGTTTAACCCTCTACTATAATTTTTTGGTAGATTTAAGAAATTCACATTGTCAGGACGTTATTATAACTGGAGGTAATCATGATGCTCCGGGCACTTTAAATGCACCAAAAGATCTGCTAAAAGCATTGGCAATTAATGTGCTTGGCAAAAGTGAGGAAGATATAAAGGATGAAATAATTAAAATTAACTGTAAGGGTGAAAAATTGATGGTAGCGGCAGTGCCATACCTGCGCGATCAGGACATACGTAAAGCTATTGCAGGCGAAAGTTTTGATCAGGTTGGTGATAGATATAAAGCGGCCTTAATAAAACATTATAATGATGTGGCGGAATGTTGCCATCGCGAAAAAGAGGATAATGAATTAGTAATAGCCATGGGGCATTTGTTTGCCATTGGAGGTAGTACTAGTGATAGTGAACAAACTATTTATGTGGGTAACGCTGGTGATATTGGCGCTGATGATTTTCATCCTATTTTTGATTACATTGCTCTTGGGCACCTCCATCGAAGCCAGGTAGTTAAGAATCATATAAGATACTCGGGCTCTCCATGTATTTTAAGTTTTAGCGAGGCCAATCACCAAAAACAGCTCATTTGTATTGATGCTCAGAACGGATCCATTGATTCAATTAGTACAATCGACATCCCTCGCTTTAGGGATATCAAACAGCTCACTGGAGATCTCCATCACTGCATTAAGCAATTGAATGCGATTGATAAGGAAAATCACAATTTATTACCTTGGGTAGAAGTCGTTCTTGACAATGAAGACAATTCAGGCATTGGATATAGCCAAATTAACGAGGCTGCTGAGCAACTTCGCTTAAAAGTATTGAAAGTCTCATTGAAGAATGATACTAGACAAGCCGATCTTTTAAACGAAAGTTTCGATGGCGAGAACATCAAGAACATATCGCCAATGGATGTATTTAAATTGCGATGTGATGAACAGAACTTCGAGATAAATGACCATCCTGACATAGAAGACGCCTTTCATGAAGTACTTCAAATAGCAAGAGATAATTAGGAAAGAAAGCAATGCGCATACTTAAAATAGAACTCCAGAATATAAACTCGCTTAAATGCGAACAGCCAGTTGTTGTTGATTTTGAAAGTAAGGCTTTTCAGGATGTTGGTTTATTTGCGATTACTGGTTCAACGGGTGCTGGAAAAACCACTTTACTCGATGCCATAACTATTGCCATGTACCATAATGTACCAAGATTTAATAAAAGCAATAGCAAAGGTAGTCTGGAAGATGTGGTGAGCCACGGTGCTGCCAATGCCATGGCACGAGTTACTTTTCAATCAAATAATCAACGCTTCGAGGCATTTTGGAGTATGCGTCTGAAAACTCAGGCCGGCAAACAATTAGCCAATCCTCGAGAAGAGGTTCGACTGAAGAACCTTAGCGATGAAACCATTCTTGCCGAAAAGAAGCGTGATGTTCAACAAGGTGTTGAAGAAATAACTCAGCTCACGTATCAACAGTTTTTGCGTTCAGTAATGTTGGCTCAGGGCGAATTTGCAGCTTTTCTTTCTGCGTCGGCTAAGGATAAAGGCACCTTATTAGAACAAATTACCGGGGAAGAAATTTATAAGAAAATTGGAGAGGCTCTTGGACAACGAATTACTGAGGAGAGTAAATTATTATATGATATTAAGGCCAAAATTAACACAGTTGACCTGCTGAGTGATGAAGAGCGAGAAAGCCTTCTGGATGAACAGAGGCAGCAAGAGTTAAAGCAAAAAGAACTAGGAGAACAATTAAAAGAAAATGAGCAAATTCTTCTTTGGTATAAAAAAGCGGATGAATTAAAGCTTTCTAACAATGAACTTATCAATAGAGAAGGACTTCTTAAGGATAAATTGACAAAATATGAAAGTACTCTAAATAGCTTATCTAATCACAAACTAGCTGAACCCTTTAAAGATCAACTTCTTGCTCTGCAGCACCTCGAAAAGAGTATTGATGAGCAACAAAAAAGAAGTCTGAAATACAAAGAAATCATCAGAGTTTCACTCGAAGCTCAGGATGATATTGTTTCGAAGGAAAAACTGGCTCAAAGCAAATTAATGAAGGTTGAAGGTGAACTTGTAAGTTGGCAACCTAAGCTTGACACAGTAAATCAACTTGATACTGGGTTGAAAAGCATAGAATCTCAAAGTAAAGAGATACTTACTCGGAAAGCTGAAATACTTTCTGCTGTCAAGAAACATGAACAAGCATTAGTTAATACTAAAAGTCAGAAAGAAAAATTGGTGAACGAAGAGTTGTTAGCCAATACATTTTTAACACAAAATAAGGATGTACCCAATATAGAGTCGGAATTTTCTACCTGGGTAGAGTTATTTACTCAACGCGAATCAAACAATGATCAAGTAAACACAAGACTTAAGGCAAAAACTAAGTTAGCCGACGAACAACAGGCTTTAAAAAAGAAATCGGATGGCCTGAAACACGATCTGGATAAAGAAGCCAATGTTTTGAAGTTACTTCAGGATGAGCTAAGTCAATTAACAAACTTACAAAGCCAAAATAAGTTCGAGGAACTTCTTAACAAACAAAGAACTCTTAGTGTTGATCGTGAACTTTTATTAAAGCAACATACCATCTCCAATGATTACATTCTACAGGTTCAAAAATCAAACGAACTTGAAAAGAACGATACAACATATCAAGTGCACATTGACAATTTAAATAAACAGATTGTAGCACTTGAGGCAGACCTTTTAAAAGCTCAAACTGCTTTAACAGATGCCGAGCAAGTATTGGAACTGCAGCGGGTAATCAAAAGTTTCGATACCGAAAGGCAAAAGTTGAAAGAAGGCGAACCTTGTGCCCTTTGTGGATCTATGGATCATCCCTATGTTGAAAAGTACACCCATACTAATGTGCATGATACTCAAAAGAAAGTGGATGAGCGTAAAGCGACTTTCGACTCACTTAGTCTAAAGCATAAAGAATTACAAGTAAGTATAGCTGAAAAAAAAGCCCTAAAAAAAGCAAACCTCGATCAACTCATTAGCACAAATAAACTGATCAGTCAGCTTCGGTCAGACTTTAATAAAGAAGATTCGAAATGGGAAATTGAAAACATTAAAGAAATAATCAATGAAGGTAAGAAACTTAGTGATGAGTTAAAAATATGTTCCAAAAACATTGAGGCGGCACAAAAAAATCAAAAAGCCAAAGAGTCAAAAGAGAAAGAGTTTTCAAGTATAACGGTAAGTTATAATGAATTAAAAAATAAGCAAACAGGCATTGAGACTCAGGAAGCTAATGTGAAAAAACAGTTAATTGAAACTGATAATGATATAGCACAATTAAAAGAGCGAATATCAAAGCTTGAGCAAACACTTGCAACATCTATAAATCCTTTCGAATTATCAATGCCTCGTATCGTTGATACGCAGGATTTTCTTCAAAACACCAAACTCAAAATTGAGAATTATAGGCAAAAATTAAAAGCTCAAGAAAACATCAGTAAGTCAATCGCTGAATTACAATTGGAACTCAAACACCTTAAAGAAAGCAGTAAGGATAAAAAAGATGAGTTAGCAAAGATAGAAATTCAGGTTACCGCTCTTAGCACTGAACAAGAGAAGCTAAAGAAAGAACGGATAGCTCTTTTGCCAATCAATCAAAGCATCGAATCCAAACGAAACGAGCTTCATGAAGCAATAAAAACAGCCAATGCTGATCTTAAGCAAATAGTTGATAAGAGAAATGAAGTGCAGCAAACTTTGAAATCAAATGAGAACGCCCTAAAACAGCTTGATTCAGATTTTAATGATACTAGCGACAAACTCAAGGAGCTATTGTCAAAGCTTGACATTCAATTGTCGGGTTCTAAGTTTAAGGATAGAAGTGAATTGGAAGAAGCCATGCTTCGGAATGAAGAGAAAGAGCAGTTTGAACTTATTCAGAAGCAACTTGATAACGAAAGCATTGAGCTTAAAACTTTAAAGCTTAACCTGGAAAAAGGGCATGAACAGTTAAAGCGACAAAAAAACTTTGAACAAAGTAAAGATGAGGCTGAAAAAGACAAAGCAATTTATACAGATCATGTTAATACTTTGCTCAAAAGACTTGGGGAAATCACACAAAAATTTGCTAAGAATAACGAAATTCAAGAGCGTAACAAAGGTGTGTTTGATGAAATTAAACAGCAAGAACATAAGCTGCGAAAGTATACTGACTTAAACAAATTACTTGGAGGTTCAAAACATGCGTTTAATACTTATGTTCAACGCCTTACCTTAAAAAACCTTATTGCTATTGCCAATCGCCATTTGTATCAATTAAACAAACGTTATTCACTAAGAATGAATGATACTTACAAAAGTGGAGAGGAACTTAACTTTATGTTGATTGATCACTACCAAACCAATGTGGCACGTCTTGTTGATACCTCAAGTGGTGGTGAGAAATTTTTAATTAGCTTAGCATTGGCATTGGGTTTATCGGATTTGGCAAGTAAAAACGTAAGCATCGGCTCTCTATTCATTGATGAGGGTTTTGGCACACTGGATAATAAAACCCTCGAAACAGTTATTGCCACCTTATCTACACTTCAATCACAAGGGAAAATGATTGGCGTAATATCACATGTTGAAAACCTAAAAGAACGCATTCCAACTCAAATAAGAGTTCTTAAAAAACAGAATGGTGTTAGTGAAATAGAAATAGTTTAAACGCATTATATTATGACAAAAAAACAAACGAAATTATCTATTGCTCTTATTGGCTTGGTGTTACTTATGGCATGTAATACGACTAAAAAAGAAAACTCAAACTTAAGTCAAGAATCGGCTAATGCCGTGGTAGAGCAGCCTAAAATAGATACGGCCAAGTATTTTGAGGAGGCATTAAACGGCAACATAAGCTACGTTGAGGAAGCTATTAATAATGGCGTTGATGTAAATGCAAAAGATGAAAATCAAAGAACTGCATTGATGTTGGCAGCATTTAATGGACATCAGCACATCGTTAAATATTTGATCGAAAAAGGAGCAGACGTGGATTTAGTTGACTCAACTAAACGTACAGCACTAATGTTTGCATCTACTGGTCCTTTTAACGCAACCGTTGTTGAATTAATAAATGCCGGTGCCGATGTGAATTTAATTGATGGCCATGAAGAATGGACAGCATTAATGTTTGCCGCCGGCGAAGGACAACTTGAAGTAGTTAAAACGCTTTTAGCCAATGGTGCTGATAATAGTTTGGTTGATACCGATGGAGAATCAGCATTATACTTTGCGCAACAAAAAGGACATACTGAGGTTGTAGAGTTTTTAAAGAACTATAAAGAGTAAGTGAAGTGAAGTGAAGCATTTCTAAAGCTAAGGAGGAACAAAATACTATAAAAAAAGCAGGCCCGAATCACTTTTGATTCGGGCCTGCTTACGTTGTAATCTTGCTAGTTTATTATAGATTCAATTTTAATCCTACCAAATACAAACCATTTGGTTTATCTAAAAAGGCAAATTCAGTTGAATGATCGTTCAACATGTTGCGTGCATTCACAAAAACAGAAAGTGTTTCGCTTACCTTATAGTTGGCTTTCATATTTAGAATAAATTTCTGACTTATTTCAAAGGTATCATATTGATTTATGAAAGTTTGTTTGCCATAAAAATAGCCATTGGTATAGAATTGCCACTTAGCTGTAGGCTTATAGTCCAAGCCAATATTACCCCAGAATGAAGGTGTTGCTTCGTGTGTGAAACCACTTTTAAAATTGGATTGATCAGCCGTCAGGTTTGAAGTTGCTGAAACCATACTGTAATTAGGTAAGAATGGAATTTTCCCACTTGTAGCATCCGCAATTACTTGTTGCTCAAGTAGTCCACCAGGAGCGATTACTTCTCCAACCTGAAGAGTGATCTGATCATCACGAGTAACAGGATTGTAATTATCCAAGGTTGTTTTCTGATAAGTAAAATGTCCTTTCGCAATTAATTTTTCTGATATAATCCAATCAACATTAATAGAAGCACCCATTTGTGTTGATTCTAAAGCTAAGTTCTCATATTTCAAAAATGATCTTACTTCACTATCAACCTTTGGATTGTCTGGTTGTTCCGGATAATAAACACCTGGGTATAATGGATGTTCTTTCATACCAAAAGCACTTTTAACATTAGTACTTTCAGGCACTAAAGCTGTAAAATTCTTTGATTTTGAATAATATGCCTCAAAATCAATCATTACATTTTTCGCAGGACGCGTTCTGTAACCAAACTCAATTAGGTCAGAAGTCATAATTTCCATATTCTCATTACCCGTGAAGTGAATAAAATTTGGAGATGGGCGTCCTTCTCTATCCCATATAAAACTAGCACTTGTTTCTAGTATAAATGGCGAACGATTAGCTCGTGAATAAACCAAACGTAAATGGTTATTCTCATTCAAGGTATACGCCGACACAAATTGCCATGAAGCTTTCCAGGTATCAGGTTTTGAATATTGTTCAGCTCTTAGTGCTGCAATCAAACGTAATTTCTCTGTTGCTTTATAATCGAACCTAAGGCTTGATGAAAATACATTGAGCGTATTTTTTCCGTTGAAAAAGCCTAGGTTACTATCAGCACTTGGTAGATATTCGGTATCGTCATAAAAAACAGACATGTAACCCACACCAGGTCGTATATTCAGATTATTAAGCTGCCAGTCGTATTCCAAAGATGAGTTAAACTGCCCCATATCGGTTTTAAATCCTTGATTTCCTTTATTGAAATCTTGCATCCCAAACAAATAATTTGCTTTAATAGCAAATCCATACACATCGCCATTAAAGTCCACATAACTAGTCTTTGACTCACGGCCTGAAATTGACGTTGAGTTATCACCTAGTGTGGAGCTATTCACGTACGAATTTTGATGACCTGCACTTAAATCAAAAACAGCTTTTTCACTGATTTTGTAATTCAACATAGCATTAACACCCGTCTTCTCTCTTGACAAACCAGGTTCTGCAAATAATTCATTGATATCATCCTTTGGATCCACATATTGATATGTATTACCATATATGTCATTAAACGTTAATTTATTAAATTCTTCCTTAGTAAAGCTCTCTTTCTCATTAAATACATAGAGTTTATCTGTTGTGCGATCACGACGCTCATAATTGGCAGTCACACCAAAGGCAAACTTTTCATTCAATTGCTTGCGTAATCCAAGGTCACCAATAAATGTGCTCATATTTCCACCTTGCGCATTTACCGATAAAAGTGGACTTTCCGAGGTGATTTGTTTTGTAATAATATTTATGGCACCTGATACAGCATTTGGACCATACAAGGCACTAGAAGGCCCTCTAACAACCTCTATTCTTTCAATATCGCCAAGGCCAATTGGTAACGATTCCCATAATACACCACCCATGGCATAATTAAATACAGGGCGCCCGTTAATCATTAACAGCGTACTGTTATTCTCTGACTGAAGCATCATATTTCCGGGAGGCAAATTGTCCAAACCACGTATGTGTACATCGTAATTACCATTCGTTTTTTCTCTCACAATAACCCCTGGAACCAAGCGCAGTGCTTCTTCTATACTTGTTGCACCTGAAGCAGAAATTTCCTCTTTACTTAAAACTGTGGTTGACAAGGGAGCCTCAAATAAACTCTCAGCTTTTTTAGAAGCTGATGTTACATCTTTATTTAATAATAGATCGTATAATTCTTCCATTGACGAAACGCCAACAACGTCCATAATACTCATCAATTCTTCCAGAGGTAGCGATGACATTTCTTCAGTTGTCATGTTCAAAACCTGCTCGCGTGTGTATTTCTTAGATGTTTCTTGCGCCTGACTAATAGTTGCTATTAGTAATGCAAAAACCAGAAATAAAATATGTGATATTTTCATTTTAATAATATTTCAATTATTGGAGATAAATCTAACAATACTTAATGCTTCACTTTAGCATTTTTGTGTATTGAAAATAATATCTAATTAAGATTATTGTTATTTAACTACGGTACCTAATGATAACAACTTACTATTTACTTGTAAGCCTTGATCATTGATGTTAGCTTCACAAATTTGGTAGCGTAATTTTCCACTTGCAATCATGAAAGAAATACCAGCTCCTTGTTCACAAAGTCCTTCCTTACTACTAATAAGCAAAACAGGAACATTGGCTTGTTGGCTTTTTAATTGAGACATCAAATTACTTTTTGAGCTACCTAAGAAAACAACATGAGAAGTTTCAATGTCCTTTAAAGCATTGGCTTCCTTGATCACCAATGTTTTAGTGCCAACCTTTTTAACCTTAGCCAGGTTTTTTAATTCCTTAGCCATTTCTTTGTCACCTACTACAGTAACAATAAACTCGCTACCACTTGTAGCTGAAGTTGGCCAATCTACATTTTGAGTAAAATTATAAAGAAAGAGTGCCTTGAATTTAGGCATTTGAGCAGAGGACTTATGAACGGTTCCAAAAAGAAACAATAGTCCCAATAACAATAATTTTTGATACATCAGGTTTGGGTTTTATAAAAATGTTACACGATTTCTACGCCCAAACTATGAAAAAGTTTTATAATATGTCAATTTATCTTAATATTTTTTGCCACTGTATCAGGAAAAATATCTAACATGCACTTTTTCTTCTCCTTAAGCTTACATATTATATTACCATCTTTTGTACAGGGGCGGCATGGCAAATCAACTTCCATTACTTTCATTTTATCACCTGAAGGATAACCAAAAGCAGTTGGCCCAATTAAGGCGAATCCAGGTTTCTGGAATAAATCAGCAGCATGTAAAAAGCCTGTGTCACCACTTATAACAAATGATGCACGCCAAACAGTGTAAAAACTTTCCATTAATGAAGTGTGGCCTGCCAGATTAATCACTCGGTCAGGAGCAACGGATCGAATTTCTTCACAAAAGTCATCATTTGGCCCGCCAAGGACTACAAATCGCAAATCTTGCCTTAACTTAATTAGTTCTTGCCAATATTTTACCGGCCATCTTTTTAATTCCCACGCAGCCGATGGAACCAATGCTACCCATGGTTGATCATCTGAAATCTTGGTCAAAACCAGATTTTCAATTTTTTTCTGAACAGAATCGGGAAACTGCCAGTTGTCAAATGGCGTATTAAACTCTGTTACATTCCACTTAAGCATTGGTTTTCGAAACGAATCCAGAGCCTTAAATGGCTTTGGCAACAAGTTTATTCCAAACTTAAATAACAAAAGTCGTTTTAAGCGATCCTTATGTCTGGTTATCAATTTATTTTTTCGGAATACATTACAAATGCTCAACGGACATAAACATAACTTCAGAATATTGGAACGTATATTACTATGGGCATCGTAAACCAAATCAAATTTTTCTTGTTTAAGTTTTCCTCCGAGTTTAAATACACCCGAAAATCCTTCCTTACGATCAAATTCCCAGATATGATCAATGCGAGGATCAATTTTGAGTAACGAAGCCAAGTCGGCACGAACTACCCAATGTAACTCAGCTTCAGGAAATTTATTCTTAATGCCAGTTACAACCGACATACATTGAATAATATCACCAATGGAACTTAATCGTATAATAAGAATCTTCATTTCTGTAAATTTGTTCAAAAATAGAAAAATCCCGGCGTACAACCGGGATTTTTTAAATATCTATCAATTCAAATGAATTTTGTTCGCTAAGCTATTCGTGAATTAGTATAACAATTTTATTGCTTTTACATTCAACAACTCCACTTTTACAATCAAAGAAGTTTTCCTGTCCATCCTTACCAATCACACGAATTTTTCCTTCTGATAACACCGAAATAATTGGAGCATGGTTTTTTAATACCGTGAATTCTCCCTTTTCACCTGGAACAGTTACCAGACCAACAGGAGCGGTATAGATAATGTCCATTGGCGTTACTATTTCACATTGTAAATCCATTTGCCTTATTTCGCTTGTTTCAATAATTCTTCTCCCTTAGCAATTGCTTCTTCAATGGTACCAACCAGGTTAAAGGCGGCTTCCGGATATTGATCAACTTCACCATCCAGAATCATATTAAATCCTTTAATGGTATCCTCTATCGACACAAATACACCTTTTAAGCCGGTAAATTGTTCGGCTACATGGAATGGCTGAGACAAGAAACGTTGAACGCGACGTGCACGATGAACAACTAATTTATCCTCTTCAGATAATTCTTCCATACCAAGTATTGCAATAATATCTTGTAATTCTTTATAACGCTGTAGTATCTCAATTACGCGCTGGGCAGTATTATAATGTTCGTTACCAACAATATCAGGCGTTAACATACGCGATGTAGAATCCAAAGGATCTACGGCAGGATAAATACCTAACTCAGCAATTTTTCTACTTAATACGGTTTTTGCATCTAAGTGAGCGAATGTGGTTGCAGGAGCCGGGTCAGTTAAATCATCGGCAGGTACATAAACCGCCTGTACAGAAGTAATGGATCCATGTTTAGTGGAAGCAATACGCTCCTGTAAAGCACCCATCTCAGAAGACAAAGTTGGCTGATAGCCTACGGCTGATGGCATACGTCCAAGCAAAGCAGATACTTCTGAACCAGCTTGTGTAAAACGGAAAATATTATCTACGAATAAAAGTACATCACGCCCATCTCCAGTTCCATCCCCATCACGGAAACTTTCTGCAATTGTCAATCCAGAAAGAGCCACACGAGCACGTGCCCCTGGTGGTTCATTCATCTGGCCAAACACCATTGTTACCTGCGACGAATCCAAAGCTTTATGATCTACCTTAGATAAATCCCAACCACCTTTTTCCATCGACTCCTTAAACTCATCACCATAATTAACAATACCTGCTTCAATCATCTCGCGCAGCAAATCGTTTCCTTCACGCGTACGTTCTCCAACGCCAGCAAATACAGAAAGACCATCGTGACCTTTTGCAATATTGTTAATCAATTCTTGTATTAATACAGTTTTTCCTACACCTGCTCCACCAAATAAACCAATCTTACCTCCCTTGGCATAAGGTTCAATCAAATCAACCACTTTAATACCGGTAAATAAGATTTCCGCTTCGGTAGATAAATCTTCAAACTTTGGTGGATTTTTATGAATTGGACTTCCGCCATCTCTTGTTACATTACCTATACCGTCAATAGCATCACCAACTACATTTAACAAGCGGCCTTTTACATTGTCGCCCATCGGCATGGTAATAGGACTACCCAAGTGAGTCACTTCCATTCCGCGTGTTAGTCCATCGGTTGAATCCATTGCAATACAACGAATCGTATTTTCACCAACGTGTTGCTGACATTCTATAATAATGGATTGATCATCCTTGCGCTTTATTTCCAAGGCATCTAATATGCTTGGCAATTCTTGATCCTTTAATTCGAAGCTAACGTCTATTACCGGACCAACTATTTGAATGATGGTGCCAACAAGTTTTTCCATAAAAAGTGAGTATTTATCCTCTGTTTAATACTTATTATATCTTACCTATCGTGATCTTTCAATTAAATTCATGGCAAATTGGTTCAATTCAGCTTTCATGCTTTCTTTTCCTTTAACCTTATTCAAAGCAGCAATTGCCTTGTCAAAATACCAAGCCATTTTTTCTTTCGCTAAGTCATCCACTTTTAGCTCATTATAAATATTCCTAAGCGCTTCAACTTTCTCTTCGCGATTGAAGGTATCCAGACTTATCCAAGTCTGCAAATTTTCTTGCAAAGAACCCGACGCCAATTGTAACGCATTAATAAGTAAAAATGTTTTCTTGTTGGCAACAATATCTCCACCTATGGCTTTACCGAATGTTTTTTCATCCCCATACACATCTAAAAAGTCATCTTGCAACTGAAAAGCCAATCCTATGTTTTCACCAAATTCATACAAATTATTAGCACATTCAGGGTCGGCTCCACCGATGATAGCTCCTGTTTTTAAACTGGCAGCTAATAATACAGCCGTTTTTAAACGAATCATATTTAAATACTCTTCGACCATTACATCGCTGCGGCTCTCAAACTCCATATCGTATTGCTGTCCTTCGCAAACTTCCATGGCGGTTTTGCTAAAGAGATCTAATACCTCTTTTAAAACCTTACCATCAACATTAGCTATGTATTGATAGGCTTTTATTAACATGGCATCGCCTGAAAGAATAGCCGTATTCTCATCCCATTTTACATGAACTGTTTCGCGATTACGACGAACGTCGGCATTGTCCATTACATCGTCGTGTAATAATGTGAAATTATGGAATACCTCTAATCCCAAGCCCGCCTCAATAGCTTTATCAACATCATCACTAAATAGGTAGCATGCTGCCAAACACATGGTTGGGCGAATGCGTTTACCTCCAAGCTCCATCACATACTCGATTGGCTTGTACAAACCCTCTGGTTTGCTTACAAATTGTTGTGAGTTTATATTTTCTTCAACTTTTTTTTGAAAGTCAGCTATTGTATACATTTTATCAATTATTTGGGATCAAGCTCTTTTTTTACTTCTATGGTCAATTCATCCAATTCAATATCTTCATCTTCATTATAAATTTGAAGCAAAGGTTCCTTAAATGATTGATTTGTTATTGATTTCTCAAGGGTCAACAATAAAGCCGGAAGCAATATTAAATTTGAAAATAAGGCTATTAATAAGGTAACCGCAACCAATATTCCAAGTGCTACGGTGCCTCCAAATTGAGAAACACCAAAAATACCAAATCCAAAAAACAAGATGATGGAAGTATAAATCATACTAACTCCCGTTTCTTTTAGTGCCAGCACCACAGCGGCTCGAATGCTCCAATTGGTTTCGGACAATTCCTGCCGATATTTTGCCAGGTAATGTATTGTATCGTCAACAGAAATTCCAAAGGCAATACTAAACACGAGGATAGTTGATGGCTTAATAGGAATTCCGAAATAACCCATTAATGCCGCGGTCATGACCAAAGGAAACAGATTAGGAATTAATGAAACCAATACCATGCGCTTCGACGAGAACATCCATGCCATAAACGAAGCAATTAATATCACCGCTAAAAGTAAACTGGTAAAAAGGTTACGAATTAAGTAATCGGTGCCCTTAAAAAAAACGACGCTGGCTCCTGTTAAAGAAGTATTATATCGCTCAGGAGAAAATATTTCATCAATGTGACTTCTTATTTGCTTATCGAGCTTAACCATTTCTGTGGTTCCAATATCTTTCATTCGGAAGCTAAGCCGAGCTTTTTGCTTTGTTGAATCGACAAAGTTTGTAATCAGTCCATTTTGTTCCGCATCGCTTTTAGCAACATAGGATAGAATAAAATTACGTTCCTGATTACTTGGAATCTTATAATGTTTTTCCTTCCCATTATAAAAAGCTTGTCGCGAAAATTTAACCACTTCAACAAGCGATAATGGTTTTGATATCGCATCAAGTTCTTCTAACTCTTCCTGCAACTTATCCATGCGCTTTAAGTTGCTACCTTGAATGACACCGTTTGGTTTTTTTGTGTCGATCATTACTTCAAGGGGCATAAGGCCATTAAAGTTCTTTTCAAAAAACTTCAAATCCATGTAAAGCGGATCATCATGTGGAATATCATCCAACATGTATCCGGTTGTTTTTATTCGTGAAATGCCATAAGCACCAAGTACTAACATTATTGCAAACACCCAATAAATAATGGTACGGTGATTCAATGATATTTTCACCAAATAATTAACCGCATTTGAAATAACTTGATTATCCAGATGTTTAACATGGCGTTCCTTTGGTCCATCAAGGAAACTAAAAATAATTGGGATTAGAAGTATGGATAAGATAAATACAACAATGATGTTTATGGCCGCAATAACCCCAAACTCGACTAATATGGCACTACTTGTAAAAACGAAGGTTGCAAATCCTGAAGCTGTGGTAAGGTTTGTTAAAAACGTAGCGTTACCAATTTTACGAATTACACGCTGTAGTGCTTTTATTTTGTTTTGATGCTTGCGATACTCTTGGTGATATTTATTGAGCAGAAAAACCGAGTTTGGAATACCGATCACAATAATGAGTGGCGGAATCATACCAGTGAGTATGGTAATTTTATAACCGAATAATGCTTGAATACCTAGAGCCCATATTACGGCTATTATTACAACAAGCATTGAAAACATAACCACTTTAAACGAGCGAAAAAACAGAAAAATAATAATCGCTGTAATACCTAAAGCAAGGAATATAAACATGTTCAATTCCTTCTTAATCATCTCGGCTGTTACAACACGTATGTATGGTAATCCTGAATAACGAATTTCACGTTTAACTTCACGCATGTAACTGTCTCCGGCATTCTGGATCTCGGTAATCAAGCCAACTCGCTCTTTACTCAGAAAAATATCATCGTCGAGTGTAATGGCTAACAAATATGAATTGGAAGACTTGTTGTATAAGAGCTGCTCATAAAAAGGTAGACTATAAAACACTTCACGAAGCGAATCAAGCTCTACTTGATATTTCACTTGTTCAGGAAATATTGGTTCAACCTTAAAGTTTTTGGCAATACGATTAGCTTTTAAATTATAGGCTTGTCCAATCGAAAACACCGAAGTAACACCTTCTATCTGTTCTAATTCTTTTGAAAAATCCTGCCACTTGTTAAATTCATCTAACTCGAAAAAATCCTCGTTTTGAATCCCCACAATCACCAAGTTTCCTTCCTTGCCAAAGGTTTCTATAAATGTTTCGTTTGCCATATAAGTTGAATCATCTTCTGGCAACAAGGGAGCATATTGGTACGACATCTCAATACGGCGAGATTGTATACCCATGAATACGGTAATGAGAAATAACGCTATTAATATGGCAATTCGGTTACGTAATATATATCGTGCTATTCTAATCCACATCTTCTATAATCTATCTTTCATTCTTAATAAAACCTTACGAAAGTAGCTAAAACTGTTTTTTCAACAATGTAAATCTAATTATTACTTTGCAGCGACTACTCCTTCTATCATCAACAAGTCATCTTTGTTTGGTAAGTCTGCTAATAAATATAAATAATTTGTTGCTTTTATTTGTTGCTCAAGCATTAGCTTAACATCTTCAAAATTAGAATTCTTACTTAAGTATACCTTTATTACATCAAATGTAGAATCAGCATCATCAGCAAACCCACTACCTGCGATGCAATTTTTAATTTCATTTATGCAAGCTTCGGTTTGCTGAATAATATTTCCTTTTTTACCCTTAGAGAGCATGCTTGATGAAATCCCAGATATGAATAAGGTATTCATTTCGTTGACATACGATAATTGAGACGCGGATACTTCCTCTATATTCGCTGATGAATCTACTTTTTGATTGATGGAGAAAGAATCCTTACTGCCTGCAATAAACTGAAGATTAACTCCGTTTAATGCATTTGACATCAGACTTGATGTTGGATAAGCTCCTTTAAATAAGGTAGGATCGAAATACAGTTGCGAAACTTGTTGTACCATTTCAGCATAAGTCCAGGTGTGACCTTCGAAATCCTTTTTGACACCTTTATCTTCGAGTAAATAGTTAATATTTATTAAGTGTCCAAAGTGCATTTCCTCATGATCGAGCAACTGCTCAGTAAAATCAAAGGCCAATTGAATATTACCTAGGGTATCTCTTCCATTAATTGAACTAATTCCTCCTGAAAACAAATACTTTTCGCTCTTATCAGATACCAAAGTATAAGGCTTTTTCTGAAAATCCTTATACTCAATCTTGTAATACGCATCATTACAATAGGTAATGATAAGCTTTGCTTCTTTATCGTTGTCCAATGGTTTTAATGCACTAATGGCATAGCTGGGACAACCCTTCTTACTAATATGAGCCAAAGTGATACCCAGATTCTCGTTCGCACTTACTAAATCATCATCAAGTTGAACATCAACAAAAACTTCAAACTTAAGGGCTCTGTCCATATCCAATCCCTTAGAAGTAAAAAAGGCGTTAAAGTTTTTACTTAATTCTTGGTGCTTACCTATGAGTAATAATTGGGAATCAAATTCGGTTGTATAATATTTTAAATCCATCGTAAAATCATCTAATATAAAGGATATGCAGTACCTAAATACCACACTTAGTAAATGGCACAAAGTTACATTAAATGCTATAAATACAGCTTTATATTTTATTTGCGAAAACTAAAAATCATTAAAAAAGGCAACTAAAGCTATTTAATTGCGTACCACAGCCAAATAAGACGTTGAATTTTGTTAGGAAAGATTATTATGAAAAAGGTTTTACTTTTTTTGGGAGTTTTATTAATCCCAATGATGGCAACCTCACAAATTGCCAAATTTAAATCGGTGTTCACCTTAAACTTCATTCGCCACATTGGGTGGCCTGAAGAAACTAAACAAGGTGATTTTGTGATTGGTGTTGTTAAAAATCGTGAATTAGCCGATTGGATGACTAAATTATCTGCAGGAAAGAAGTTTGGTTTTCAAAATGTGGTTATTAAAGAGTTTCGATCACCTGAGGAAGTTGTAGATTGTCAGGTAGTATACGTTTCTTCAAACGTCAACTTCGCAAAGCATGCCGCAACCATTGTAGATAAAGTTAATGGCAAAAATACTTTAATAATAGGTGAAACAGAAGGTGCTACAAAGAATGGTGCTATGTTTAACTTCGTTGTTAGAGATGAGAAGCTGAAATTTGAAATTCATAAGGCAAATGCTGCCAAATTTGGATTGCAAATAAGTTCCAAACTGGAAGGAATGGCGGCAGCAATTAATTTGTAAGTGCAATTGCCAATTATAGTTTACATATAAAAACAGGCTAAAACTCGCAAAAAATAGATTCTTTTTAACTGAAAAGAGCTAAATTGTGTTTTAGTTTGATTAGTTTCAGGCTGTAAAACTAAAGTTGGATTAAAGATTTTAATAGTTAAGCGATGAATAATATTAAATTGAATATTGCACAGAAACTACTTTTAGGTTTTGGTGTCATATTATTGCTAATCGTAATAAATGGTGTTTGGACATTTTCTACACTAACATCAAGTAAAAATTTGAACACAAAGTTAACGGGCACCTATTCACCGTCGAGTGATAAGATGAGTGAGCTTTCAACTTTAGTTGTTAATTCGAAAATGCTCGTTCGTAGTTGGGTGTTTATTGATACGCAGTCAGACACACCAGATAAGTTGAGACTTAAAGAATTACAAGACAAAGACTATCCGGCAATAAGAGAAGAATTAAGAGCTTTGTTCGAAGGCTGGGAAGAGGAAGATGTTACTGAGGCAGAAGCAGTTTTTCATTCGATTGACTCTTTGATCGGTATGCAACAATACATAATGAGTAGCTTGAATTCATTTGAAGCCTACGAAGATGTGATGGTGCTATTTGACGTAGAACCCCAAGTTCAAGACGGAGGCGAGGTAATTCTTCTTACCGACGAAATCACTCAGAAGTTATCTGACCTGGAAAATAAGTACACAACTGCTAGCGACGAGGCTTTAGTTAAAACCAATAGTAGCTTTACCATATTACAGTGGGTAATTATTATCATGAGCATTTTTGTATTAGTAGCGGCTCTATTTACAGCATATCTGCTTTATAATTCTATTGTTAGTCCATTGGTGAAAGGGGTTAACTTTGCGCAGGCCATAGGTGATGGTGATTTAACCGCTACAGTTGATGTCAACCAAAACGATGAGATCGGCGATTTAGCGAAAGCCTTAATAAACATGGCTGATAAATTGAAGTCAACTGTTTTATCTATAAAAGAAAATGCAGATGACCTTGTTAGTTCAAGTGGCCAATTAAAAACCAGTTCGATGAACCTTTCAAAAGGTTCTGCTGATCAAGCAGCTTCAGCAGAAGAGGTATCTACTTCTATTGAAGAGATGGTTGCAAACATTGATCAGAATACGGACAACTCAATTCAAACTGAGAAAATAACGGTAGAAACGGCTAAAGATGTAAGTGTTGCTGACGAATTATCTTCGCAAGCAGCTAAGGTAATGAAAGATGTATCTGAGAAAATCACAATCATTAGTGACATCGCTTTCCAAACAAACATACTTGCACTTAATGCCGCAGTAGAAGCTGCCAGAGCAGGTGAGCACGGGCGCGGTTTCTCAGTTGTTGCAGCAGAGGTTCGTAAATTAGCAGAACGAAGTAAATCAGCAGCCGACGAAATTGTATCCTTGGTAAAGACAGGATTAAAGGTTTCTCAGGAAGCTGGCGAGAAATCAAAGGCACTGGTACCTGACATTGAAAAGACAACTCAGCTAATCAAAGAAATATCAGCGGCAAGTTTAGAACAGAAGACTGGTGCAGAGCAAATCAATTTGGCTATGCAACAATTAAATATGATTACGCAGGAAAATGCTTCGTCTTCTGATGAATTGACGCAAAGCTCTGATTCATTATCAAACTTAGCCGATAACCTTAAAGATGCGGTTAGTTTCTTCAAGATTGGCGACGGTGATGATGTTGAGGTAGCGCCAGCAAAGAAAACAAAAGTAGAGAAAGTGGATTCAGAGAAAGCTCCTGAAAAGAAGAAGGCTACACCAAAGCCAAGTACTTCAAAAAAGGATGCTAAAAATCCAAATCCGTTTTCAAACTTTGATAAAGATTTTGATTTAGATAATTACGAAAAATTCTAATTCAACCTTATGGATAATCTACCATATTCAGTATCGTATGAAGAGTTGCCTGAGAAATATATTCTTAATTTCTCGGGGCAGCTTATTATTAATTATATAGAAAACATCACTGAGCAAGTGAAAAAAAGTGTTAGCGCTAACAAGGATTTAGAGATAAATATCAAAAATCCCGATAGTGTAGATGTCACTTTTATTCAATTACTCTTGGCCATTAAGGCCACTTTTAAAGCTTCAGAAAAAGAAGTTATTATCAAAACCGAACTTAAAGATGAACTGGTAACACTCATCGCTAATTCCGGTTTTAATTATGTGCTTAATTAATCAAAAATAGAACATTAGATTATGGCTAAAACAGTTCTTATTGTTGATGATTCGGAAAGTATTCGCGAAGTTGTCAACTTTACTCTAGAAAACGAAGGTTACGATGTATTAGTAGGTGTAGACGGTGAGGATGCCTTAAAGTTCCTTGACGGTCGTACAATTGACATTGTAATAACCGACCTTCATATGCCGAATTTGGATGGCTTAGGTTTAATCAGAAAAGTAAGAGAAATGGAAGCTTACAAACATATTCCTATTCTTTTCTTAACAACCGAATCTCAAGCATCTAAAAAAATGGAAGCTAAACAAGCTGGTGCAACAGGATGGATTATTAAACCATTTGTTCCTGCAAAGCTGCTAAGTGCCATCACCCGAGTTTTACGATGATTGAAAGGATTAGACATATCTTCATCAATGAAACGTCGAATGATTTATGCCTCCTGAAAAAAGAGCTTTACCAAACAAATCACTCAGAGCTTCCAAATGATATTGCTGAAAAGGTTTTTAGAACCATGCATACCATCAAAGGTTCGAGTCCAATGTTTGGCTTCGACTCGCTTTCAGAAGTATCTCGATCTGTAGAACAAGCTTACCGTAGCTTAGACCATGGAAAGAGTAAAATAAATGAGATTATTATAAAAAAAACAAAAGATGTTGTTGCACTTATTGAAGAAGTGCTTAATTCTAAAGAGGATCACCTGCCGAATAGTGAAGACGAAAGGCAAGCTCTAATAGATTTTTTTAACAACATCAACCGTTTAAACGCACAAACCAATGATTGATAAGTTTAAAGCAAAATTTGTTGAAGAATCGCTCGACAATATCAATGATCTGGAAGAAGCCTTATTTCTTCTGGAAAATGACATGAATAATCGTGAGATTATTGAGCGTATCTTTAGGGCAATGCATTCTCTAAAAGGGGGAGGCGCCATGTTTGGCTTTAATCATTTGAGCGAATTTACACATCATCTTGAGACTGTATTTGATTTAATTCGGAACGATAAATTGGCTGTTGATAATGATATTATTTCATTAACCTTCGAGGCAATCGATCAGATCAAACACCTTTTACAAGTTGGTGATGTTGATGATGCAGATGAAAAAGCACACCAGTTAGCTTTTATTCAACGCATCGAAAAAGTCTCGAATACAGGAGGTGTCAATACTGAAGCTCCTAAAACACAATCAGCAGTAGCTGAAAGTAAACCAGCTGAAGAAGATGGATCCAAGAGTTTTCTGATTCATATCAAACCTAATGATGATATACTTAAAAATGGAACCAATCCATTTTATTTGCTCGACGATCTTCATGCAATGGGTAGTGCGCAAGTATTGGCTTTCGCTAAAGAGGTGCCAGGTTTAGATCAATTTCAACCAATAAGTAATTATTGCCAATGGCAAGTAATACTAAATACGTCTGAAAGTGTTAATGAAATAAAGGATGTATTCATTTTTGTTGAAGACGAATGCGAAATCTCGATTGAACCACTTAATTCTTCAAACATATTAAATAACACAAACCTAAAGAATTTAGTTGATACTGCTATTAGTGAACAAAAGCTGATCACTAAAGCTCAACTCGATTCTTTGGAAGGAAGTTCATCTGCTGAGGATAATGCACCAAAAGATCCTCGCAAACGAACACAGTTAAAAGAGCATAAAATTTCATCCATGAGGGTGAGCTCAGTAAAGATTGATGAATTAGTTAATCTTGTAAGTGAGTTAGTTACTATACAAGCGCAACTAAATCTATATGCTGAAAAAAGTGGTGAGAATGACATTGTTAATCTTGCTGAAAATATACAAAAGCTTACTCGCCAGTTACGCGATAATGCATTTGAAATTAGTCTGATTCCTTTACAAAGCGAATTAATGCGTTTTCAACGTTTGGTTCGAGATCTTTCCAAGGAATTAGACAAAGAAATCGACTTTGTAATTGAAGGTGGTGATATCGAATTGGATAAAAACATTATCGAACATTTAACCGATCCACTGTTACATATCATTCGTAACTCTGTTGATCATGGTATTGAAATGCCTGATGAACGAATTAAGAATGGAAAGTCGCCAAAGGGAACCATTATTTTTAAAGCCTATTATTCGGGTGCCAGCGTTATAGTTAAAGTAATTGATGACGGTAAAGGCATTGATCCTGATTTCATACGCGAAAAAGCCATTAAAAAAGGTTTGATCGATAACAAAACAGAATTAAGCCGAAAAGAAGTATTTGACTTGGTTTTCCTTAGTGGGTTTTCAACTAAAGATCAGGTATCCGATGTTTCAGGGCGAGGCGTAGGAATGGATGTTGTTAAGAAGAAAATTGGTGAAATACGTGGTGAAGTATCACTTGACTCCGAAATGGGTAAAGGTACTACTTTAACACTTGAATTACCGATGACATTATCCATTATTGATGGCTTACTTGTTAAAGTTGCAAGCAATCAATATGTGATACCTATTGCCAACATTGAAAAAATCCATGCGATTGACGATATCAATTTTGGTAGTACATTTAGTCATGTAATTACCATTGACGATAATCAATATCCATATATTGACTTAAGAGAAACTTTTCAAGAAGAGGCTGTCAGTAAAGGAACAGAGCAATTAATCTTAGTTAAGTTTGAAGATAAAAAAGTGGGCTTGCTTGTCGATCAGGTAATTGGTGAGTATCAAACCGTGGTAAAAGCTTTAGGTCGATTCCTAAAAAAACAAGAGAACATTTCGGGAGCATCTATAATGGGTGACGGTACTATTTCAATGGTTATTGACACGAATCGTTTAATTCATAATAATGCAACTAACAAATACAAAAAGTAATATTTGAGTATTAACAACTTAGGGATGAAAGAACAATTTACATCAATCATATCATTCTACATCAACAAAGAAGTGTTTGCCTTCGATACTTTAAAGGTGCGTAATATATTGGAGTATGATAATATAACCCATGTGCCTAATACAAAAGATTATCTTTTGGGCGTAATAAATTTACATGGTAATATTATACCAATTGCCGATTTTCGAGTAATGATGGGCATGGAGAACATTGAAAACACTCAAGACACATCTATAATTGTTGTTTCAAATGATGGTAAAACAGAGTCCTTAATTGGAATTGTTGTCGACAGTGTTAAAGAGGTTTTTGACACCGAAGACATTAATGTTCAAGATTCAGTATTTCACGGAAATGCCGGATTGATAAGTGCTTTTGAAGGTTCGATACATAAAAATGGTGAGTTCATTCACATCATTGATTTAGATGAAACCGTACAGGAAATTGAAAACTAATAAACTCTAATTAAATGAGTCAGCAAATCGACGCATATTTAACTTTTACGATAGGAGAAAATACCTTTGGTATTCATGTCGAGAAGGTACTTGAAATAAAGGAGTATCTGGAACCGAAATCAGTTCCAGAAAGTTTGCCGTATATTAAAGGAGTAATTGATCATCGTGATCAAATAATTCCCGTAATTGATGCAGCTGCTAAATTTAATATGGGAAACATTTCTATCACACCTCAATCCTGTATTGTTGTAATGGAGGTTAATAAATCTGAAAATGGTGACCCATTTTCTATTGGTGTGTTGGTAGATGCTGTTTCAGATGTATTTGAGTCTGACCCTGAGAAAGTACGGAAAATTGAGAATGATTTTAAGCCTGGCTACATAAATGCCACGTATAAAATAAATGAGAATTTAGTGATGATTCTTGACACTGATAAGGTGTTTAATGAGAAAGATATTATTGCTCTTGATAAAATCATGAGCGATTTCGAGAACGAATAGAATGCTTGAAAATAAAGATTTAAATACGAATAAAAAGGAACTGGAATGCTTTAAAGCAGAATTGTCAGATGCCGATTTTTTAGCCTTTAGCGAATTCATTTACAGTGAATTTGGCATAAAGATGCCACCAATAAAACGCATAATGCTTCAAGGCCGTTTACTTAAACGTATTCGTGAACTTAATATGCTATCGTACAAAGAGTACAAAGAATATTTTTTCAGTCCTGAAGGACAGAAAAAAGAGATCTTTAACTTTTTGAATGTGATTACAACTAATAAGACTGATTTTTTTCGTGAGCCAATCCATTTCGATTTTTTAAGAGATCAGATATTACCTCAGTATATTAAAAACAATGAGGCTCTTAAAGTTTGGAGTGCTGGCTGCTCAAGTGGAGAAGAACCTTATACTATTTCAATTGTACTAAACGAGTTCAAGGCTGAAAATCCAACATTCCGATTTTCCATTCTTGGGTCAGATATCTCAAATAGAGTTTTATCTAATGCGGCTAAAGGAGTATATGCTGAAAATAAGGTAGGTTTAATGCCCATGTCTCTTAAGAAAAAATATTTTCTTAAGAGTAAAGATAGGGCAAATCCATCCGTAAGGGTAAAGCCCGAACTGCAATCGTTTTTATCACTCAAGTATGTCAACCTTATGGATGGGCAATATGATGTGAACGAAACCTTTGATGTGATCTTTTGTCGTAACGTTTTAATTTATTTTGATCGTGCTACGCAAGAGAAGGTGATTAGCAAATTATGTAATTATTTAAAACCCGGGGGGTACTTTTTTATTGGACACTCCGAATCATTATCTGGTATGAATGTGCCGCTTAAGCACATTAAACCAACCATATTTATTAAAGAATAATAACAGTCCGGAAATATAAAATTATAGTTATGAGCGAATTAACGGATAGGCAACTTTTAAAGGAACTCAGGTTAAGACTTGAAGAGAGAAAAAAGTATGATACTGAAATGAAAGAGCTTTCCAAAGACTTTCAAACAGTAACAAAGAAACTTAAGGAATCAGAGGCGCTAAAAAGTCACTTTATTTCTAATATTTCTAACGAAATAGTAAACCCTTTTACTTCCATATTGGGATTATCTAAAGCTATTCTTTCAGTCGAAAAAAACGATTGGAAAAAGGTGGTTTCGATGGTCGCATTAATCCATAGTGAAGCTTTTAACCTTGATTTTCAGCTAAAGAATATTTTTGTTGCAGCAAAAATTGAAGCTGGTGAAATAGCGCCAAATATTACAAAGGTTAATATCCGAAGTGTTGCACAATCGGTAATTGATGCATTTAATATCATCTCACGAAAAATGGGAATTGATATAGATCTTCAGTTTAATGTTGAATATGGTTTTGGTAAAAACTTTTATTTTAAAACCGATTCAGAAAAAATAAAGCTTGTTTTAAGTAACCTCATTAATAATGCCTTAAAATACAGTTATAAAGACAGTAAAGTAACTGTAAAGATATGGGTTGATGATGATATTTTAAATATAGCTGTTCAAGACAGTGGTACAGGAATCTCAGAAAAGAATCAGAAAATTATTTTCGAACGATTCAAGCGTCTTGACTCTGGTATTAATTCAATTAACCGTGGACATGGATTAGGATTATCTATTACCAAAGCATTACTCGATGTATTAGGCGGTCACATAGATATTGAAAGTAAAAAAGGAGAAGGATCAACCTTTACTGTTAATTTGCCGGAAGCCAAAAATATTATTGAAGGTTTCAGTGGTGATGGTAATGATGTGTTCTTTGATGACGATGACGAGATTTTTTAAGGAATAATATGGAGAAGAATTATTTACAACATTTTCTCTACCCCTCTTCCTTACATGTCAATAAAGATCCATACGTCATTAAAACCATATTAGGAAGCTGCGTAGCAGTCTGTATCTGGGATAAGAAGCTAAAATTTGGTGGTATGAACCATTACATGCTTCCTAACTGGAATGGGAACGACTTGGCTTCCCCAAAGTATGGTAACATTGCAATCGATAAGATTATTGAACGCATGTTTTATTTAGGCAGTGAGAAAAAGAATTTGGTAGCTAAAATATTCGGCGGTGGCGAATTACTCGAAGCTAGTACAGGCAACTCCATGCTCATTGGAGAACGTAACATACGTGTTGCGCGCCTTATGCTTGAAGAGCGAGACATTCCCATTGTAGCATCTAGTACGGGAGGAAAAAGAGGCCGAAAAATTTTATTTTTCAATGATACAGGCGAGGTACGCCATAAGTTTCTAGAAAAAAAAGTATATTAAGGCTTCATAAAATGTAACAAAGTAGTTTCTTTATTGTAGAGAAGAAATGAAAGAAATTGCTTAAGTTGGCACTTTAAGCAAAGGACACTCGAAAACGAAATAGTTTTCGATAAATAAAAGGAATTGAGGCATGGAAAAAAAGATTCGGGTACTTGTTGTTGATGATTCGGCTGTAGTTAGACAAAGCTTATCATCTATTCTTGAATCAGATCCTGATATTGAAGTAATGGGTACTGCTGCAGATCCTATCATTGCAGTAAAAAAAATAATGAAAGAAATTCCCGATGTTATTACACTTGACATCGAAATGCCCCGAATGGATGGTTTGACATTTCTACGAAAAATAATGTCTCAACATCCCATTCCTGTGGTTGTTATCTCTAGTTTAACAACAGAGGGAACCGAGGTAGCCATGAAAGCACTCGAATATGGCGCAAGTGAAATTATTGGTAAACCTGCAATGAATGCCGCTCAATTCATTAATGAATCCAAAATTTTACTTTGCGATGCCGTAAAAGCTGCATCACATGTTAAGCTAAAACGCCGCAAGATAGCTACTGCTCCTCCAATGCCTGCCGTTAAGCCAAAATATTCTGCGGATGTAATGATCGATAAAGCGCCGTCATTTAAGCGTATTATTGATACTGAAAAAATAATTGTACTTGGGGCATCAACGGGAGGTACTGAAGCTATTCGACAATTTCTGAAGCGATTACCCGATAAAATGCCTGGTATTGCTATCGTACAACATATGCCTGAGGGCTTTACCAAATCTTTTGCCAATAGCCTTAATAATATTTGTGGTCTTGAAGTTAAAGAAGCTGAACACGGTGATAAGTTATATCAAGGCCGGGTTTTAGTTGCTCCAGGTAATAAGCACATGTTATTAAAACGAGTTGGTAAAGAATATTCGGTAGATGTAAAAGAAGGGCCACTTGTTAACCGACATCGCCCATCGGTGGATGTACTTTTCCGGTCAGCAGCAAGATATGCCGGTAATAATGCAACCGCTATTATACTAACGGGTATGGGTAATGATGGAGCCAAAGGTTTGCTAGAGTTGAAAGAGTCCGGTGCTCATACTATTGCTCAAGATGAAGCCTCGTCGGTTGTATTCGGAATGCCAAAGGAAGCTATTAAGCTTGACGCGGCAAATCAAATATTATCGCTTGAAAAAATAGCACCATACATAATATCCAAATTAGGATAATAATTCATGTATTTTTAATTGATTGAACTTAACACTATTTTCTAATGGGAAAAGGAAATATAAAAAATATAAGAAGTAAATTTACCTTAAGAGGGTTCTTACTTGGTCTGACTATCTATTTAGTTGCGTTGTTTTTAGGCGTTCAAATTATAGGTGATACATACAAGCTAAATAGTATATTTGATCTATATCCAATTCTTCCGGCCTTGTGGATATTTACCATATTCCCATTTGTGACAGCCTATATTGGTTACTATATATCAGGTAATTTTAATAATGTCATCAAAAAGCAGCGCAAACACCTGAAACATGAAGCCCATAGAAGTAACTTAGTTTTAGACTTTGTTGATAACCTTCGTCAGGATAATTTTGAAGCAGCTTTGCAGCTAAATGAAGAAAAGGATACACTTGCCAAATCCTTATTACGTTTACGCGATTATCTTATCAAAAGTAAAAAAGATGAAGAGCAACGTAGGGTTGAAGAAGAACAACGTAATTGGGTAACCCAGGGTCTTGCACAATTTGGGGAGATCTTGCGAAAAGAAAGTGATAACCTTGAAGATTTAAGTTACAACATTATCAATTACCTGGTTGATTATATGAAAATTAATCAAGCAGGTTTTTATCTCTTAAATAACTTAAGCAAAACCGAGAAATTTTTTGAGCTTACGGCTTGTGTTGCGTTTGACCGCAAGAAGTTTACCGATAAGCGAATTGATTGGGAAGAGGGCTTAATTGGTAGATGTGCACTTGAAATGGAAACCATCTATATGACGGATGTTCCTAACGATTACTTAAATATTACATCGGGTTTAGGTGAAGCTAACCCTCGATCAATTCTAATTGTACCATTAAAAACGAACGATGAAATATATGGCGTACTTGAAATGGCCAGCTTCAAAGAGTTTGACGATTATGAGATTGAATTCGTTGAAAAAACGGCTGAAAGTATTGCCTTAACCATTTCATCTGTACAAAATACCATACGCACTACAAAACTTCTTAAAGAGACGCAGAATCAAGCTGAGCGAATGTCGCAACAGGAAGAAGAGCTTCGTCAGAACCTGGAAGAAATGCAGGCTACTCAAGAAGAAAGTGACCGCCGCGAAGTAGAGATGAAAGGTATTTTAGAGGCCATTGATCATGCTGCCATTAGCTCCGAATTTGAAGTGGATGGTACGCTTATTAATGTCAATCAAAACTTCTTAAGAACATATAGGTACAATCCTGAAGAAATTGATGGACAGAATATAAAAATATTCTTCTTTAAAGATGATGTTACTGAACTTGATCAGATATTAACTGATCTGCGAAATGGACATAATTTTAAAGGTAGAGTTAAGCGCAGGACTAAAATGGGAGATGAAATTTTCCTATTAAGTACCTACACTCCGGTAATTGATCATGAAGGTGAGATTATTAAGATTCTAAGCCTTGAGAATGACATTACGGAACAAGTTAAAATGGAAGAAGAGCTTAAGCACAGTAAAGATGAACTGGGCGTAATGCTTGATGAAGCCAAGAAAGAAGTAACAGAACAATTTAAGGAAATTGAAGCGGTTAAAATCAGGAATGAGAAAACACTTGAAGGTGCCTTGGATGCCATTATTACTACTAATAAAGATGGTATACTCGAATTCTTTAACGTTGCTGCTGAAAAACTTTGGGGCTATGATAGATCGGAAGTACTAGGCCAACATGCCTCAATGTTATTCTCCGATGAAACCCAAAAGAACGATGAATTCATATCTGCTTTCATATCTAGTGATAAAGATAAAATTATAGGTGAGCGCCGCGAAGCACCAATAAAAAATAAAGTTGGTACTGAAGAAGCTGTACTTTTCTTATTGTCAGAAGCAAAAGTTGGAGAGGATCATTCTGTAACAGCCTTCATTCAGAACGTTGAGGTAGAGTTATTTTAAAGTTGTGATATGATAGAGGGGATTGAACTAAAGCAATATTTGCATGAGCTAAAGAAGCATACGGCTTATGATTTTAGCGATTATTCCGATAATTCTATTCATCGTAGAATTTTAAAGATTCTAAAAGACTACGATATTTCAATGGAGCAACTAATAGAACGAACAAAATCGGATAGTGCCTTTGTCGAAAAAGTTGTTGAAGAGATTACGGTAAACACAACCGAATTATTTCGAGATACACATATATGGAGTGCTTTTTATGAAAAAATATACCCTTCAATAAAGAGCAAAAAATTC
Source organism: Carboxylicivirga fragile (assembly GCA_025499625.1). GTDB lineage: Bacteria > Bacteroidota > Bacteroidia > Bacteroidales > Marinilabiliaceae > Carboxylicivirga > Carboxylicivirga fragile. The sequence goes on from JAFMVD010000025.1 coordinate 36,583, forward strand.
ATTAATATTTGGCATGCTGGTTGCAGCTCTGGAATGGAAGTCTATTCAAACCTAATATTATTAAATGAGTTAGGCCTATTAGATAAAGCGAGAGTTTACGCTACAGATATTAACACACGTATGGTGACCATGTCCAAAAATGGTCAATACAATTATCGCTTCAACTATAGGTACCTCGATGATTTCAATTCAACGCTTGCTAAAAAACCGATTAATGGTATTTCTAAAATCGATTTTAGCAAATATTTTGATATTGATGAGGACAAGGATACAATGACTGTAAAAGCTTTTCTTCGTAAAGTTCCTCAGTTTATCAAGCACGATTTAGTACAGGAAGAAGTGCCCTTTTTCAATAAATTCGATATTGTTTTCTGTCGAAATGTATTGATCTACTTTAATAGCAAACTTCAATCCAAGATATTTAAATTGTTTTATGAGCAAATGTATCCAGGTAGCTTCCTTCTTTTAGGTAATCATGAAGTTTTATCTGGTTTTTATAAAACCAAGTTTATAAAAAACGGGCCAGTATTTGTAAAAAATACTGCCTTTCATTTCAAATATTAGTCAAATGGCGGTAAACTATAGCATACGAGAGCTTAGAGGTGCAGCTGAAGAGTTGACTAATAAAATGGGCATTCCATTTAATGAATGGAGTCAATCGTTTTTAAAACGTCGATTGTTATACGCAACCGAAAAGCTTGGTATTAGGAAACATGAACAATTGCTCGAGGCAATTAACAACGACGAGCAAAAAGAAGAATTTTCTCGCCATATGACTGTGCCGGTAAGTGAGATGTTTAGGGATGCTAGACTATGGCGTACTTTGCGACAACACTTTAATGAAACATCATATAACGACACTATTAATGTTTGGATACCGGATGTGTCGACTGGAGAAGAATTATATACGCTTTTAATTTTAGCGAAAGAAAATGGCTTATCCGATAAGATGAACGTTTGGATAAACCATAACTCAAAATCGATTCTTAAAGATATTGAAAATGGGATTGTTGGCACCCGAAAATTAGACACCAACTCTTTTAATTACAAGCGTTTTGAGGGCACAGCATCATTTGACAATTACATTTCAGAAATTGAAGGCGGGTTTCAATTAAGTAATGATCTGCTGAAGAACGTAAACTTCGTACATGGCTATTTTCTGAATACTGCACCTCAGGAAAGGATGGATTTAATCCTATTTAGAAATGTAATGTTGTATTACAAAAAAGACTTTCATAACACACTTAAAGATTACGTTGATCAAAAGCTCAAGCCGGGTGGATTATTATGTGTAGGTGTTAAAGAAGTACTTCCATCTCCATTTTCATCTCGCTTCGAATGTATTGATGTGAAAGAAAAAATTTATCAAAAATTTAAAGTATTAACAGACTAAATATATCACATGAAGGGGCAATATAAGGCAGTAGTAATTGGTGGTTCAGCAGGGAGTTTTTCTGTTGTTAGTCGCTTATTATCTAAACTGGACAGTAATTTTCCTCTTCCTATCATTCTTAGCCTGCACCGTTTAAAACACGTTAGATCAGGACTGGTTGAAGGCATTAGTTTAAAATCAAACTTAAAAGTGATAGAGCCAAATGACAAGGAAAAAATTGTGGCTGGTAATGTATACCTGGCACCTTCTAACTATCATATGTTTATCGAACATGATGGCACTTTTTCACTGTCTACCGAAGAACCTTTAAACCATAGTCGCCCGTCAATTGACCATACCTTGTCTTCGGCAGCTTTCTTTTTTAGGGCGAAACTAGTCGGTATATTGCTAACTGGTGCTAATAAAGATGGCGCAAAGGGCATGAAAGACATTGCAGACAAAAAAGGTTATACAATAGTCCAAGATCCTTCCACATGCGATATTGATACTATGCCCAAGAATGCGCTGAGAATAATGAAACCTAACAAAGTTTCTTCTCCAGATGAGATACTTAGTTTTTTAAATAACCTAGCCTAAATACGGATGAAAAAATATAGCTATATCTATTTATTGGGAAGCCTTATTCTTGTAACGGCATTGGCGAAGTACATTTTTGTTCCAACGGTATTTCCACCGTTTTACTATACCTTCGAAATTGTATCCTTACTTTTAGTATTAGGCTTAACTTATTTTGCCGTTAAAAATTTCGATACACGAACAGGTGATACGGAATGCGAAAAACAATGCGCTCAACGAGATAAATTATTAGGTGAGAACAAAGAACTAAAAAGAAAAATTGAGGCTTTAGAGTTAGAGAAAACAAATACTCAAAATTATCAATCAAAGGAAGAACAGTTTTTATCAGCTCTGAATCAACTAAGTATTTCTGAAACAGAAAATGTAGGTAATGCTATATTAAAACTCATTGGCGATCAATTTGAATTAATTGCCGGCATTGTTTATGAAAAAAATGATGACAGCACTTCATTTCAAGCTAATTCAACTTTTGGAGTTGATGACGATTGGAAGGTTGAGCCGATTAAACAAGGAGAAGGTTTGCATGGTCAATCAATTGCAGAGAATATAGCTACTGAAATAAGTGAGATTCCCGAAGAATATTTTGAAGCAAACTCAGGCACAGGTAAGGCAAAGCCAGCTTATATTTATATATTACCGTACCAAATGGAAAATGGTAAAGCTTGGTTGATAGAAATAGCTTCATTCAAAAAAATAGGTATTCACGATATGTGGAATAAATACCTTGAATCGGCTGAAAACAAGAACAAATAATCTGTTGAATTATTATATATATGGCAAGATTATCGAAAAAACTTAAACGACTATTAACTGTAACGGCTATTAAAGAACGCGATTGGTATGTTCTTTCAATAGGTCTGTTGATGTTGCTATTTCTTATTTGGTCTGGTTTTTTATCCTTAACAAATTCGTATTTTTCTTTTGAGAATATAATACGTATTCACCGTTCTATTTTAGTATGGTTTATTGATTTACTTGTATTCTTGGTACCTCTTATTGTTTTATTCATAATTAACTACAATAAAACGAATAGCCTCAAACTAAAAGAGGAGATTCGACAATTACAAAGTAAAATAAACCTGAGTATTGACCTTGCCGAGAAAATAGGACAAGGGGATTTAGATAATGTAAATCATACGGAAGGAAAACTATCTGAAACATTAGTTAATCTGGGCGAAAATCTAAAGCAAACAAAAGAAAAAGAAGAAATATATAACTGGATTGCAAGGGGTAAAGAAACTATTTCAGATATTCTAAGGTCGCACAATAGAGTTGATGATTTAGCCGACGAAGTATTAAGAGGAATTATTAACTATTCGGGAGGAATACAGGGTAGTTTATTTTTACTTGAAGGTAAGGAATTGGTTAATATATCAACATATGCCTACAATCGTAAACGCTTTGAGAAGCAGAGAATACCGATAGGTAAAGGACTAATTGGAGAAGTTGCATATGAAAAAGCGATGATCTACCGAACCGAATTACCTGATGATTATTTCAACATTACATCAGGACTTCTAGGAGATAGAAAACCGAAAAGTTTAATTATTGTACCTCTACTGCAAGAGAAAGAATTGCAAGGTATATTTGAAATAGCATTTTTAAAAGATGCATTGCCGGCTCATATACTTGAGTTTGCAGAAGAACTTAGTAGTATTGTTGGGCGTACTATCTATAATTTAAAGATTAATCAAAAAACAGAAACACTTCTTAAGGAATCGCAGGAGATGACGGTTACACTAAAGAAGAATGAAAAGCAACTTCAGCAAAGTGCTGCTGAAATGTTAGAGGCTCAAGACGACTTAGAAAAATCCAACAAACTATTAGAAAGTCAAATTCAAGAGGTTGAACATGCGCAACAAAGGCTTGAGGCGCTATTAACCAATGCTTCAGAGTTTATCTCAATTTATAATGAAAATCAACAATTAGTATTTGAAAGTCCATCCGTTAAACAAATTCTTGGCTATAGTCCCGAAGATAAGATATCTGGTATGGATCCTGATTTATTGACACCACGTGGCTATAAAACCATTAATAATTTATTTAAGTATTTGCTTGAAACACCGGGTGGAGAACAATCAGCACAATATACCTACCTAAAGAAAAGTGGGCAGAAACTTTTCCTTGAAACAAAGGGTAAAAACTTGTTACATGATCCTGCCATAAAGGGAATTATTTTCAACACACAGGATATTACCGAACGTAAACGTGCTGAAAAGGAAGAACGTATGAAGAGTCGAATGCAATCATTATCTGAGAATTCGCCGGATATGATTATTCGAATTAATACAGGTGGTAAATTAGTATACGTCAATCCACAAGTTACTTCATTTATTAAGCAAGCCGGCTCAGAACTAGTCAAAAAACGTGTTAATGAATTAGACATTGACGAGAACTTTAAGGAATACATGATGAGTTCCCTAAAGGAAATTCGTAAGGGTTTAGAACAGCTTATTTCTGAGGTAGAGATTGAAACCGAAGATGGTATCAGAATTATGGAAATCAAAGCCATCCCAGAATTCAATGAAGATAAGGATCTGGAATCAATTCTTTTTGTGGCTCACGACATGACCGAATTCAAAAAGATTGAACAAGAAATAAAGGAGAAGAACAAAAAGATATCAGATAGTATTAATTACGCTCAACGAATTCAAACAGCCATATTGCCTGATACTAATTTATTGCAGCAATATTATCCGCGTTCATTCATCTTTTACCGACCAAAAGATGTGGTTAGTGGTGATTTCCCTTGGATGTTCAAAAAGGACAATTACTTCTACATAGCGGCCGTCGATTGTACGGGGCATGGGGTTCCGGGAGCATTGCTTTCATTCATTGGTTATTTCTTAATGAATAACATTGTAAGTTCATCCAATAAAATGACAGCTGCTGAACTACTTGATAGCTTGCATCTCGAAGTTCGACGAACTTTAAGACAAGATCAGGAAGGAGCTAATGGCCGCGATGGAATGGATCTGGCTTTGGCTAAAATTGATCTTGACTCAGATGAGTTACAGTTTGCCGGTGCTCATAATCCAATGTATTACCTATCCGAAGGAGAGCTTCAGATATATAAAGGATCGCGAAAAGGTATAGGTGGCAAACCGCTTCTTAAGAAAGTTGAGAAAGACTTTGAGAATAACGTTATTAGATATAAAAAAGGAGACCAGTTCTTTATTTTCTCAGATGGTTTACCCGATCAATCAGGCGGGCCGAAAGGACGTAAATACCAATCGAAAAGAATTAGAGAAGGTTTAACTGAGGCGCCAAATCAAACGATGGCTCATTTTGAGCGCCATTTTACCACTGATTTCTATGATTGGATGGGAGATTACAAGCAAGTTGATGATGTGCTATTAATAGGCTTAGAATTATAACTATTATCAAATAATAATACTACGGCTAGACTAATTTGTCTGGCCGTTTTTGTTTCTTTCAATTCATTATAAAATATTTCTACCACAAACCTGTGAACCTTTTCCATCAATCAATGTTCATCTTTTATACTAATCTCTTAGTCAAAAGATGTCGCAAACAAATAGTTTATCTAAAAAGGTTGTTATTATTGGTGCAGGTTTTTCATCACTTTCGGCCGCATGTTACCTTGCAAATGCTGGTTTTGATGTTACCGTGGTTGAAAAAAATGAATACTCAGGAGGAAGAGCTCGACAACTGAAGAAAGACGGATTTACGTTTGATATGGGGCCTACCTTTTATTGGATGCCGGATGTTTTTGAAAAATTCTTTAGTGATTTTAAGCGATCGGTTAGCGATTTTTATCAACTAGAAAAGCTTAATCCAGCCTATACTGTTTATTTCGAAGATGATTCACAGATAAGTATTGCTGATAACATTAATGACATCTTCAAAACCTTTGAGAGTAATGAGAAAGGAAGTTCAAAGCAATTAGCCAAGTTTTTAAAAGTAGCAGAAGATAATTATAACATCGCGGTAAAAGACTTGGTTTATAAACCTGGCGAAAGTTTATCTGAAATTATAACACCAACCACAATAACCAAACTTTCAGCTTTTGTTGATACTATAAAAAAGCAGGTTGGACGACAGTTTAAAAACAATAAACTTAAAAAAATTCTTGAATTTCCAGTTTTATTTCTTGGAGCCAAACCGTCAACAACACCGTCGTTTTACAATTTTATGAATCATGCCGATTTCAACTTAGGTACCTGGCACCCAAAGGGTGGTATGTTTGAAGTTGCTCAGGCAATTCATTCATTGGCCATTGATTTGGGTGTGAAGTTTAAATACAATAGTCCCGTACAAAGTATTAATATTCATGATAAACAAGTCAAATCGGTTACAAGCAAACATGAAAATATTGAGTGCGATATTTTATTAAGCGGGGCAGACTATCACCATACCGAGAAATTATTACCTAATGAACTGAGACAATATTCTGAGGCATATTGGGGTAAAAAAACCTTTGCTCCTTCTTCACTACTATTCTATGTTGGTTTTGACAAAAAAATTGACAATGTTGATCATCACACTTTGTTTTTTGATGTTGACTTTGAAGCACATGCTGAAAGTATTTACGATACCAAGGAGTGGCCTTCGGAACCCTTGTTTTATGCAAGCTTCCCAAGTAAAACAGATGATACGTGCGCACCCTTAGAAAAGGAAGCAGGTATCTTTCTTATTCCATTAGCACCAGGAATAGAAGATACGCAAGTTATACGTGACCAGTACTTCGAAATAATTTTATCTCGACTGGAAAAAAGGACTAAACAAAACATACGATCTCATGTTCTATTTAAAGAATCGTATTGTATAAATGATTTTGTTTCAGACTATAACTCTTATAAAGGCAATGCTTATGGTTTAGCAAACACATTAACCCAGACACATGTGTTAAGACCTAAGTTAAAGAGTAAAAAAGTAAAGAACCTCTATTTCACGGGGCAATTAACAGTACCTGGTCCAGGCGTACCACCATCTTTAATTTCGGGCAAGGTAGTAAGTACATTAATTAATAAATACCATTAATTATGAAACAGTTATTTGACACATCTAGTTACAGTTGCAGTCGGTTAGTAACAAAAACTTACAGCACATCTTTTTCAAAGGCAATAACACTTCTAGCACCTTCAGTAAGGCCAGCTATTTATGCCATATATGGTTTTGTGCGTTGTGCAGATGAAATAGTTGATTCTTTTCAATCCTATAACCAAGAAGAATTACTAGATGAATTTGAACGAAACTATGAAAAAGCCTTAGAGCGCCGGATCAGTATGAATCCTATACTAAATTCGTTTCAAGAAGTAGTACATAAATACAAATTATACGAGCTCGTAAAATCGTTCATGAATAGCATGCGAATGGACTTGTATAAAGCCGAATATACTACAGCCAAGGAATACGCACAATATATTTATGGCTCCGCAGATGTAGTTGGTCTAATGTGCCTAAAAGTATTTGTAAATGGAGATGATGCCAAATACGACAAGTTGGAACCTTTTGCCATGCGCTTGGGCTCTGCTTTTCAAAAGGTTAATTTTCTTCGCGATCTTAAAGATGATACACAAGAACTAGGTCGTTCATATTTCCCGAATTTGAAAAGTACTCATTTAGATAATAGAACAAAGCAAGAGATTATTAAGGATATTGAAGCTGATTTTGCCGAAGCCTATAAGGGAATAATACGCTTACCTTTAGAAGGAAGATTAGGTGTCTATCTGGCTTATCGCTACTATATGCGATTGTTACGTGAGCTTAAACAAGCAGATAGTAAAAAAATACTCAGTCAACGCATTCGCATTAATAATTTCCTTAAAATGGAAATATTATTAAAATCTTACCTTCGTTATAAGTTTAATATCCTGTAATTATGAAGGTTATATTACTGACTCTACTGTTGTTATCATCGTATGATAATCCTCTTGATAGTATTCGCATGGCTTATCATCAGCTTAAATCAGAAGAAGCTCTGGAGCAGTTTTTAGAGAGCATTGATTACATAGATAACACACAATTAGTGCCATATAAAGCATCCGCAATTATGCAGAAAGCGGAGTATGTAAGTTCGCCTTTTTCAAAACTTAAATTCTTTAATCAAGGTAAGCACATCCTTGAAGAGTATATAAAGAAAAATCCCAATAACATAGAAGCTCGCTACGTACGAATAATGGTGCAGAGCCAACTTCCTGGTTTTCTAGGTTATAAAAATAATATGGAATCTGATGCTGCTTTTATTCATACGAATATTCAATCCACCAACATTCCTATTGATTATTCTCAATTGATTCTAATAAACATAGATAAGTATACCAAAAAAGTTGAACCATGATACTATTTTACATTGTCGTAACAGTTTTAACATTTTTGGCCATGGAGGCTGTTACGTGGTTTACGCATAAATATGTAATGCATGGCTTTTTATGGGTTTTACATGCCGACCATCATGACTTAAGTAAGGTAACAACCTTTGAGAAGAATGATGCGTTTTTTATAATATTTGCCATACCAAGTATTCTTTTGTTTTACTTTGGCGTAAATCCCACTATTAATTTCAAGTTCTTCATTGGCTTAGGCATTTTCTTTTATGGGATGGCGTATTTCTTAGTGCATGATGTGTTTATTCATCATCGCTTTCCATGGTTAAAAAAAGCGCAGCACCGCTATTTAATCGGTTTACATCTGGCTCATAAAAGTCATCATAAAGGAGGAAAGTGTTTTGGTATGTTGTACGTACCAAAGCGATTTATGGACGAAGCAAAAAACATGACAGATACTTTTTCAAATGCCCTTTAATCAGCATTACACCTATTTAATAATAGATTTGGCCTGTATAAGTGTGCCATTAATTGCAAGCTTTTATCGCCCAAGACCATTTTTCAAGGAGTGGCGTTATTACTTTCCTGCAAATCTCATCGTTTCTCTTCTATTTATTATCTGGGATATCATCTTTACCGACGCTGGTATTTGGGGATTTAATCCGGATTATTTAACTGGTATTTATATTTTTAACTTACCTCTTGAAGAAGTGCTGTTCTTTATCTCTATACCTTATGCCTGTGTTTTCACATGGTTTGCAATATCATACCTTATCAAGCGCAATCCAATCACCGTGTTTCAAAAATACTTGAGTCTATTTTTTATCGTTTTACTACTTACATTCGGCATAGTGCATATCAATAAGTGGTACACTTCAATAACTTTCTTAATAACAGCTGTTATCCTCTTATTCTTCTTGTGGAAAGGAGCAGATCTTTCTTACGTATATCTGTCATATATATTCGTCCTTCCTTTCTTTTTTATGAGTAATGGTATTTTAACCGGATCAATTATTGAATCGCCAATCGTTTGGTATAACCACCAAGAAAACATGAATTTGAGGATAGGAACAATACCTGCAGAGGATAGCATTTATGGTTTCTTGTTGGTTCTTCTAAATATAGAATTGTATCAGTTTTTTAAACTTAAATGGACAAACAAAAAAAAGGCTACTGAATAATCAGTAGCCTTATATATTTTTAAGTTTCATTTGAAACTATAACTGCTTCTCTAAAGATAAAACTGCTTTTGCACAGCCTTCACCACCACCTTTAAATGAAAAAACTAAGTTGTAAACTCCAGCTTTTCGACAAACATAACTAAACTCGTCGTACGTTTTTCCATTGTATAAATTACTTGCTAAAACACGCGTATTATCTTTATCCTTTAGCTGTAAAATAATCTTATCGGCATTGGATGCTCCATTGACGACGTTAAATTTATACTGACTATTACTTTGCATAACAAATGAGAATTTGATATACCCGGTTTTTCCGTCTTTACTCTCTTTTACTAATTCTGCAGTAAAATCTTTAATATACTGGCTGCTGCCCATTTCTTTTATTGCAGCTTTTAATAAGTCATCCCCACACTGAGCATAACTCGAAACTGAAAACATAGTTAAAAGAAATAATAAACTATATAGTGACTTCTTCATTGGTTTTATTTTTAAGTGTTTGGATTATGAGGCAAAAATAAGATTTTTATAATATACTCAAACCTAAGACACAATGTAATCGCGTAAAGAATAAATTTCAGCAATAATACCAGCCAATTGTTCTGGAGTAATTTCAATGTGACTTACCTCATCCTGTACAATGATTAATTTACCATCTTTTTCAATTGTTTTCGGCTCAGTAAATTCGGTGGTGATCTTAATATCTTTATATGCCTCTTTTAATTTTCCAATACGACCAGCCAATTCAGCAAAATCAGGATCAGCATCGTAATTATTCAGAATAATCTCTAAAATATTAATAATATCCTTTTGCTCAGCAATTCTATTGATCAAATCTTCATCATTGGTCTGCTCAATTACTTTACTCGAAATGTATAATCCTTCGACCCAAGCACCAGTTACAATTAAAGATGATACATTACTACGCTTTTGATTACGTAAGTATGAATCCATTTTATTGAAACTGGAAATCGAAATCTGCATTAATGAATCCAAATTATTACTATTAGTAGCCAAACGTTTCAACGAATTAAAATCGAAGAATTGTCCAACTTTAATACCTTCGGCTAAGGACTTAATTGCAACTAAGTAAGATACAACAATTGTATTTTTGTCGTAAATATTAATGTAACCTAGGTCAGCACTATAAACACCTAAGTTCAATGCACGTTTATAACTTGTATTATAAGCATCAATTTGCTCCGAACTATTCAAAATCTTTTGTGAGAAATCAACTCCTGTTGACTTAATTAATGAAGCCATTTCAACAGGCGACGAAATATTCTGAATAACATCACTCATTACTTCTTCAGAAAGCTCTAAAGGAGCGTTGTTTGCCAATGAATCATTAAATGTTAATTCATCAGATGAAGATCCTTTTTTAGCAGATCCTGTACATGCAGATAATAAATAAAGACTCGCAAGTATTAGGGTTAAGTAATTGATTTTCTTAAACATATTTGTAATTTTTGATTCCAATTAAACAGATTATACTATTGAATACTATAAAAGGTTACTTTTTAAACAGTTTTAATTCACCTAAGAAGTCTAGTGATTTCTTCAGCAAATCGAAATATAGCACCAGATACATAAGTAGTGTCAACAACCAAACAACAGAAATATTGAACCACAAAGTGTCGAAATAACGACCAGCAAAATGTTTCTGAGGCGCCAAAAAGTGCGCTCGGTAATCCAAATAATGACTTGGCTCTGGAATTTGATATATTGGATCTACTACCTGTACCAGTTTATCGCCATCGCGTAAAATCTTGTTCTTATCAAATGTTTTACGAACAACATCTTCGATGCTTTCATTATGGTACTCATCTTTAATTCGATTAAATTTTTCTCTATTTCCCTTTAAATTGGACGAAATAAAACGATCAATTTTTGAATTTGCTTCCGTAAATATCTTTCCATAATGATCAAGAAGCGTTTCAAGATAGGCTTCAAGGTTGGAAGCAATCTCGGGTGTAAAATCTTTCGGATTTAACTGATCAAGATTATCAAAACCAATTACCGGTACTCGTTTGAGTTCTTTAGAAACTTCGTTATGTAATAATGCCAAATCATTTTCAAAAGCTTCGGCATTGTCCTCATTTACATTAAGGAAATGGCTACGGCACTTGTTAAGAATCTCCTGTAATTCAGGAATGTAATAAACTTGCTTAAAGTCAGAGCCACTCTGCTGTAACTCAACTTCAAAAATATTTTTCTTGTAATTATTGTGTTTATACTGATGCACCATCAAACCTTCATAAATATAACGAGATGGCATCGCCTCAGCAACAAATGGCACTTTATCAATACTGGTAAAATCTTTATTAAGCTTATCAAATGTAAACATGGCTCCACCCAATACCATCTGAGGTATCATTACTAAAGGAATTAGAATGTAGATGGTTACAATGGAGTTAAATGAGGCCGACAAGATTAAACCTAATATATTAGCAAAAGCTGATACTGAGAACAATGCTAGCCAGAACTCAAAGGTCATACCTTTAATACCCAATATATAATTGGCCACTGCAACAAATAGTAACATTTGTATGGCCGATAAGGTAAACAATAACAATACCTTTGACGCTAAATAACTCGAGCGACTAAGGTTTAAAAATGACTCTCTTTTTAATATTTTCGCATCCTTAAATATTTCTTCGGCACTAACAATTAAGCCAAAAAATAAGGAAACAATAATCCCCATAAAGAAGTATGGCGGAATGTTATCATTTTCCCTAAAAATATAGGTGTTGGACTCAGGGTCTACAATGTAGTGAATTAGGTAAGCTAGTATAAATCCTAATAAAGGTGCTTCAAGCAAGTTTAGTAGGATGTATTGTTTATTACTGATTTTTGCAAAGAAATCGCGCGTGGTGTAAATCTTGAATTGGTTAAACCACGAAGGGATACTCAATGATTTTGGAGGCGCTGAATCAACCCGTTCAATCTTCGGTAATTCAATATTCTCCTTGTAATGCTCATGCCATTCTTCGGGTTTAGTCTTCCGTTGATTGGTGTAATTTCCATATTCATCGATCACATTTGCATCGATAATATTAAAAATTAACTCTGGATTAAGGTTACCACATGTTCCACATTCTCCTTGATCACTATTGATTTGAGCATCTAAGCGCTTAAAATAAATAAGTGACTCACTTGGGTTACCATAGAATACTGGATAGCCACCAGTATCAAGGATAAACATTTTATCAAACATCTTATAGATGTCTGATGATGGTTGGTGAATTACAACATAGATTAACTTGCCCTTTAAAGCTAATTCACGAAGTAAATTCATTACGTTTTCCGAATCGCGAGATGATAAGCCTGATGTTGGTTCATCGACAAATAGCACACCTGGTTCACGAATTAACTCGAGTGCGATATTCAAACGCTTTCGTTGTCCTCCACTAATCATTTTATTTAATGGAGATCCAACCGTTAAATTACGGCGCTCATACAAGCCAAGGCTGGTTAATGTAGTATTAACCATTTCCGTAATTTCTTCCTTATTTTTATCCTTAAAGCAAAGTTTGGCGTTATAATACAGGTTATCAAAAACCGAAAGCTCTTCGATTAAAAGATCATCCTGAGGAATGTAACCGATAACACCTTCCACTTTATCATGATCCTTATGAAGATTGTAGCCGTTTATTAAAACTTCGCCCTCAGTTGGTGATTCATTACCGCACAATACATTAAGCAATGTGGTTTTACCAGCACCGCTGGCACCCATTATTCCAATCAACTTACCTTGGTCTTCGGATATATTTACATCACGCAAACCTATTCCGCCAGATTTAAATTGGAATTTTACATTTTTAACTTCGTAGGAAATGCGGGAAACGGACGAGTCAGACATAAAGTGCCCAACCACATCGGTGTAATAAACTGGTTGCCCCTTAGGTAATTTGATAAAACTTCCTTTAGGGAATAGGTATATTCGGCGATTGTTGATAAGCAGTCCATTCAAAAATAGATCCTGAGTACCAGTATAACGCACAAAATACAAGCCAGCGCTTTTTACTCTTAGAACAATAACATCTCCATCTAAAGCCCCTGTCTTAATATGGAGAGCCTTGTCTAAATTAGAATCCTTATCATTTACAATTAATACATCAGGAACATCTAACTTGTCCAACTCATTATTAACAGTATAGGATTCTATTGCGTCTATTTCTTCCTTTGGTAATTTAAACACATCGGCAACTGTATTAATAATTGCCATTCGCTGTTCGGTAAACTTTCGATCAGCATTTACCAATTCATATAAACGCAGAAGAACAACTACTTTTTGTTCTTTATTTAGCTTCTTATTTATCTTCTTACAAATTCCTAAAATCTTCACAGAATCCTTCATGGAGGTAAGTTTTACCTTACCTTCAGGCTCTTCTTTACCAAGCTTCGAATCTTTAGAGAATTTAAGAAAGAGGGAATAATATTCTTCAACAGCTTCGGCACTCAACTGCTGCTTCAAAAACGTTTTTACATATTCTGTTTCATTAGCTTCTACTCCACCATCCTGTTTGGCGATTAGGCCAAACAGTTGCATCAGCGCTTTCAGAATTTCTTCACTCATATTTTAAGAATAGGGGGTGTTGTTAGTCGGTATATGCGATGTATTCAAATTGGATTTCAACGATGTCAGCATACTCTTCACCAGCTTCTAACATGTCTTCTTCCTCCTCGTGATAATGCCAGTTAATAAGTACATCGTTTCCATTCTCTACTATTTCTTCAAATTTTAGAAGAATATCAAGAATAATTTTTGATGAAGCCGTATTGAAATATTCCAGCTTAAAGTTAAAAACTGTTTTATCATTTGGTGACTCTGAATACCCATCAATCCATTCAAGAATTGGTTCGTAAAACATATTGACATCTTCTGGTAATGAACGTCCAGAGATTTCAAATTGACCATTGTCTTTATCCAGAATTACATTGGGGGTGTCGTCAGTTCCCTTAATGTTAATAAGTTCCATATAGTGTAGATTTAAGATCGTTTAATAGTTGATGTTAAAATAAAAAAGCTCACCTCATCATTTAGCTCCTTAAACTGGAAATTTAGACGGCTACCTGATTTTTTAGCAATGTCAATAAAACCAAGACCAGCTCCTCCTTTTTCAGAGATTTTGCCTTCGCGCATTTGTTGTTTATACAAATCAGAAAGACCTTTCTTGTCAAGACTATTAACATGTTCCAAACTCTTTTTTAAATCCGGAACTTTTTCATTTTTAATCACATTACCTGTTATGATATTGTAACTTTCTTCTCCGTGACTAACCATCACAATGCCTCTGCGTTCATTTTCTTCTTCTTCAGTTAACGAATCAGCATGTTTACTAATGTTCTGGAGACACTCCACCATTACATTAAACACTTTTCGTTGAACAGAATTTGACTCTGACGTTTTGGCAAGACTTTTTTCAGTTAACGAGGTGAAAGTCTTAGTGATTTCCTGAGTCACTTCTCCTTCGTAAACTAAATTGATTTCATTGGTTTTCATGCTTTTGTACATCTGGTACGCAAAATCCAGAAAACCTTGATTTTCGTTAATTTTAGTCATTGTTTATAAGTGTGTTAAACTTTTAATACAGTTAATCCACATACTTTTTGTTCCACTTATGGACACAAAAATAAAAAGAAGCATTTGAACCCCAATAAAATATGGAGAATATTACTTCAATCATTATGTTTTAGTCTCATTTAAGTTCATAATCAGCAATAAAAGCAAGACGATGAATTAAATTACAAGATAGAAATTTAATTTATAACATCTACCTAGAAATGCTCTTACGGGAAAAAAAATGAATAGTTTGAAAAAAAGCACGAAAACTCCTTATTTGGCGGAGGAAAGGAGATTTTTTCATAGATGAACTATTTATAGTTCTTAGTTATCATCGATATTTTGCCAAAGACCACTCTTAGTCGAACTTATAGCTGCATCTAATACTTTTTGATTTAGTACCGCATCTTTACTCGAAAATGCTAATTCCGCATTTCTCAGAATAGCCCTTGCAAAATCTTTTACCATTAATCCATATTGATCCACAATATCAAACTTAATTTCGCGCTTTCCAATAGCTGTATTTACAGTTACAACAGCTGGCACATCGGCAAATGCATTAAATGGTAAATTCACTGTAATACTACCTGCAGTACCAACAATATCAACTTTCTGAAAGGCATCTGAGTTTGTGCTTATCTGAAACGTTGCCTTTGCGCTATCAAAATCCAAAATAGCGGTACTCATAACATCTGTTTTGAATTTTGGGTGATAACTCATTTGACAACTAATTTTTAAAGGCTCGCGCTGTAATATGAAACGCGGAACTGAAATGGCATAACAACCAATATCACGCATTCCACCACCCCCATATTCTACTATGTTTCGAATATTGGTTTCTGATTGATTATTGTACGAAAAAGAAGTGTGGATATAATTGATTTTACCAATATTATTTGTTCGTATATGATCATAAACAAATTGCCATTGAGGATGGTATTTATACATGAAGGCTTCCATTAAATATTTACCCTTATCGTCTGCTAACTGAACCAAACGTCTGGCTTCCTCGGTATTCATACAGAGCGGTTTTTCACACAAAACGTGCTTCCCTGCGTTTAGTGATTTCTCAATCCATTCCGCATGAAGGTGATTAGGTAGTGGTATATACACGGCATCCACATTGGGATCTTTTAGCAAGGCTTCGTAAGAGCCATAGCTGCGACGGATACCAAACTCTTTGGCAGCAGATTCGGACTTATTTATATCACGAGAAGCAATGGCAACCATATCAACCTCTGATAACTGACCAATCGGCAAAACCATTCGTTTAATAAAATGATTTGACACCCCTAATATCCCCAAACGTAACTTCTCCATTTTACTCCACTCTATAGTTGTACAAGTAATTATTACTTCCCGCCACTATTAAATTAAACTTGCTGGAAGATGATTTTAAAAAGCCTATGCTGAACCTGGACTTTCCTCGTAATGGGAAACCTACATAGGATTTACCATCGTAATTTAATAAATGAATTTGCTCATGTTCTGGTTGAGAAATTCCAAATTTGATATTATTCGCAGAAAAGTGATAAACATCTACATTTAAATCAATATTATTTTCAAATTCTTTCTTAAAGATTGGCTTTAGTTGATTGTTATATAATCTCAATTCTTTTTCTTGCGATAAAAGGTAATTAATTTTACCATTCTTCACGAAACAGTTCAAGCGATGATTACTGTCAATTTCTCCAATTGAATTAATATCGACATCGCCCGAAGCCAATTGTATTTTAACGATTTCGCCTTTGCTACTTGATGTAACTAAAGCATCCTTGCTGGTATTCTTACCTTCCAAAAAGAAAACACTATTCTTATTTCGCGAAAATGCTGTTTTTACGGGAACACGAATATTTCCTCTTCTATCAAGAATATAATTGTTGACATGGTCAGAAAAAGCAATATAGTCTTTATTGTTGCTTCTAAAGTGCTGAATACGCTGATTGACGACTCCTTCACTACCCTTAAACTTCCAACCAGGAACAATATTGCCTTTTTCATTATAGAGATAGACCTTTTTATTTTCGCAGCTAATAAAGAAACGATAATCCTTATTTTTGTCGTAGTCGACTACTGCCACTGGGTTGGTTGCGGGTGACGGCAAATTGACAGGAAAATTAGCCACATGGTTTCCATTCCGATCCAAAAGGAAAAGCTTATTCCTGGTATTAAATAAATATTGCAACTTATTGTTCTTGTAAAAATCAACTTGTTCGATTGCACCAAGAATAGGTTCATTTAATGGCTTCTTCCATAGTACTCGTCCGCTATTACTTAATAAATACAAGTTATTAGAAGCATCTTGTACGATAACTTCTCGCTCTTTGCTGTAATGATTTTTCACCAAAGCCGGCTTTAGTATAGCTGTGGAGTCTAATAAACTTTGCCATATGGTGCGAGGTTCAGAAGCTCTGGTTGGCAGATGTTGCAAATATAGCGTAGAATACATCATTGATCCAGTTCCACTTAACTGACATCCAATTGCATAAAAATTATTCAGGGCTTCCTTTTGCTCCGTTTTTAGCTGAGCAAATAATGGCGACATAGAATTCTCAAAAAACGTGGTCAGATGACCTGTTTCGCAATATAAAAACACATTGTCGCGCATGGAAAAATTCTCAAGATAATCCTGATGAACATTACTATTGCCCAATGTTTCTTTGAGCATGTTAGTATAAACAAACTGTTCTAATGTTTTTGTGGCATCGGCAAACACAATGTAATCCTTATAAAAAGTATAATATTTTTGAGGAACTTTAGGAAGGAAGGAATCAAATTGAGTTTTTAAAATATCATTAGGAAAACCTTTATAAATATCAAACGTTAGCTCACCATCCGGTCGATATGTTCGATATACCTTTTGACCGTTTGCAGTAATCTTTTCTAAAATCTGATTAATTGCTGCTTTTGTTCGTGATTGGCTATTAATCTCAAAAATCAAGCAACCATTATTTGCAATAGTTTGATGATCGTAATCAGAATACGCTAAGGCAAATTTACCGGTTAACTGACTAAAGTATTCCTTTTTAAAATCAATTTCATTCTGTTTAAAAAAAGATTGTAATTGTGTATAATTAGCATTCGTCTCCGATGAATTTTTGTAATAAGTACCTATTCGATCATAAACTTGTTCGCCATCTTTAAAGCTATACGATAAATAGGCTCTTGTTTTGGAAGGTAATACTTCGATTAAATTTGACTTTATTGGTTCAGCATTATTAAGCATTTGACTGTAAACACCATCTTCGCCTCCCGATAAAAAACCATTAAGCAATATTCCATCCGAACTGATATCTACATCTAATTCACCCCACTTAGATTGCTTTTCAAGTTTAGCTAATCTTTTATGCTCCGTTTTTAAAAAAGTAGGTTTCAATACATCTGAAATCCTTTGAAAGTTGACATAAACATTAATTGAAGCACTTTTTCCAGCCGTTTTCTTTATCTGTTGGAAATCTGATACAGCTGACCAATCCTCCTTACTTTTTAATTGTCTTAAACTCGATTCAACCAATAACTCAGATTGACTCAACAAGGCAAACCCACTATAAATTGACAAGAAAATACCATTTCCACTCACAGAATTATTTAATTCGTAGATTTTACTTCCGTTGTATTGGCGAGACGAAACGGAATAGTATTCAGGATTTAAATTATTTAAGAGTTCTTCGAGCTTAATGACTTCCTTTTTATTGCTAAATTGCACTATATAAAAAGCCTTTACATCCTCCTTCCCAACGGTATGAAGCGATGCACACATTGGTAATTTAGTAAAATCTTTTATCGAGCTTTCGCCGATGATATTAAGAGAATCAATATCTTTTAGAGGTTGAAGTGCCGCAGAAATTATGGTTGATTGAAATATATCTTCTTTAAAATCTGCTTTTTCAATTAATCGACTTTTCAGATAGTTAATATTCCTTGTTTTTATTATTATTCCTGCATTACTAGGAACAGCCCTTAAACAATCCTGCTGTTTATAACTTTTGTGTTGACTTAATTGATATAGTATACTAGCAAGTACTGCAACTGTAAGTAGGATAATTACAAAAGTCCAACTCCTTTTCATGCGCTTAATTAAATGTAAATAATTATTAGAGCCCTGTTTCTAATCTATGGTAAAATTATAAGTGATAAGTTAGTTGACCAAATTTCAGGGAATTTAGTTAGCGAACAATTAAAACTTTTGTAGTCTCAACTTGCGAACCATCTTCAGAGGATACATAAATTACGTATACTCCTGACTTGACTTTCTTTCCGCTAAAATTTGTTCCGTTCCAATAAGCTTTACCTCCCAAAGAAATAGTTTCATAAACCAACTTGCCGCTTACTGTTGTGATTTTAACATTACTATTTCGAACCAAACCAGTAATGGTTATATCTCCATGAAAATCTTCCCTGACAGGATTTGGATAGGCATAAATTTTATTAAAACTTGTCGCACCCTCACTAGCCTTTCCTTTAAAGGATACCAACCCTTTATCTGTTCCTATAAAAACATCTCCCGAAGATGGGTCAATCGCAATACTAAATATTCTGTTTGAAGGTAATGGGCTATTATCTACATTAAATGAATGAAATGTTTTCAGTCCATCACTTGAAATATGATATACACCGTTATTTTCGGTACCGAACCATTTTCGATCTGCTCCATCTACAGCCATGCATGTGATAATCTCTTTTTCCAGTAGGTAATCAGCCTCGTTACTTCCATCGTTACGAGGCACCTTAATTCGGCTTGCTACTGGATAATCTTCTTGAAAAATAGCCCATGGTCGATAATAAACCAATACTCCTTTATCAGTACCAATCCAAACGTATCCACTCTTATCTTCAGCGAGGCAATAAATTTTTCTTGTAATCTCTTGGGCAGATTCATTCCATAACCTTAACTGTCCTACATTTCTTTTGTCTGTTTCAGTGCTTGGGTGCTTAGGTCCTTTATAGATGTCATCCGTGTCATCGATTAAAGTACCATTTGGATTTATTACTAACAAGCCTTGACGATCTCGAAACGGGGTAGGAAATATTACAAATACATAATCATCCTTTGTAATTAATATTTGATTAGTACTATGATGCCCGCTCATTGTTTCATAAGTAAAGCTCTTCCAATTCTTAGAATCACCACTTTCTTTAACTTTAATGCCAGATGAAACCGAACTGTTTGACATCCAGATATTTCCATCACTATCTGAATCAAGCCCTCCCACTCTTGTATAGTTTGGTGCATACCCTGAAATATTTTCCAAAGCACTGTTATGTTCGTTATAATTCTCAAGTATTGAACTTCCTTCAATTTCGAATAAACCACTACCCCAACTTGACATATAAATCTGCTGATCGTTAATAGAGCTACTACAAAAGTTAAATGTATCCCACCAATACTGTTCCGTGTCTTGTTTGTCACTCCAGAAATGTATCCATCTATTATTATTTAAATAAGAGTATTCCACATTTCTTCTTAAATTATCAAAATCATTTGTCACACCTCCAGCAGATACATAAACCCCATCACTGGTACCTAAAATTCTAAACGCATTATTTGAATACGTACCATTGGGAACAAAAGAATAATCAGTGTTCCCTGATTTTACAACTAAACCATGCTGCTTATCACCAATGTAATACTTCTGATTTTTTTGAGAATATAAGCCATCGTTTACATTTATGCTCTCCACAACCTCTTCTTCAAATAGGTAATCTTCAATTTTCTCGATTTCTTCTAATTGTGTATTATATCGACTAATGGCTCTTAGCTCATTAATTACCAATTCAGAATTGTTTGAGTATATACTTCTATAGTTTGATTTTGAAGAAAAGAGCTGCCAACTATTTTCAGCACCTATAAATATTTCGTAGGGCTTATTTGATGTTTTTCTAACAGCCGCCATGCGATCTGCAAATCCAATTACAGAAACATATTCGTCGGAAACCCCAGTAACTTCTTGCCATGATTCAAAGTAAGCTATTTGTGGATCGTCTATGTCGGCTAAAAGTACCCCCCTTTCTGTGGCGGCATAAATATCATCTCCACTTATAGCTATTTGGTTAATTCGAAGGTTGGTAGAATTAATACCTAAATAATAGGTGTCTGCTATTTCTAATTTGTCAAGATCAATAAGCAGAATTCCAAACTCAACGCTACAATAAACTTGTCCATTATTAAAATAGAAATCGTTTATTTGTTTCGAACCCTGCATCTGTTTCTGTTTCAGTTCGGGGATATTAATAACTTGCTCTAGTGTAACTATATCAATATTACCATTAGTATAACCAACTATAACTTGATTATTGGGCAATGCACAAAGTGCAGATATATCAATATCGCTTAAACCGGAAACCTTACTTTTTGTAGAAAATACCTCTGATGTCTTATCATATATTAATAATCCTACCTCTGCCGAACAAAAAATATAATCTTCCGTTTCAACAATTCGAGTACAATTACGATAGGAAAAATGATCGGCCCAGTCACTATTGCTTTGAGCAAAGAGTGAAGATGCTAAAAATAAGATTCCTGCAATACATATTTGAAGCTTAAACGCCATAATTCTGCTTTAAAAACTTTATCAATTTTGCCACCGCTCTTGCTCTATGGCTAATTTTATTTTTTTCACTCAAAGGCATCTGTGCAAAAGAAACATCATACCCTTCTGGCTGAAAAATAGGATCGTATCCAAAACCTTCTTCTCCATTTTTATCCTTTAAAATCACACCCTTCACCTTGCCCTCAAACAACCACTCCTCTCCATCAATAATAAGTGCAACTACCGTTCTGAAACAAGCACTACGGTTATTAATATCTCGCAACTTATCAAGTACCTTTCCCATATTAGCTTCAGCATCTCTCTCTGGCCCTGCATAACGAGCGGAATACACACCAGGCACACCACTTAAGGCTTCTATTTCTAGCCCAGTGTCATCGGCAAAACAATTCTTCCCATACTTATCGTATATATATCGAGCTTTTTGAAGCGCATTTGCTTCTAGCGTACTTCCCGTTTCAGGTATATCGTCATTACAATTTATATCTGATAAGCTTTTTAATGCGAATAAATCTCCAACTCCTAGTTGAATTTCTTCTAGTTTATGTTGATTATTAGTAGCAAATATTAAATCCATTAAGATTGTTTTTTTACTTAAACGAATGAAACAGCAAAAGTATTTTAAACGATACGAAAATATAAACAAACAGGCGACTTAAGAAGTCGCCTGTAAAAAATATTATTTAGATTTCTGAAATAAATCTTTATCCGAAACTGCCATAACCATACCTCATTAAATCAGTACGTGGATTAATAACCAAAACAGGTATTTGGGCTGAATTAGCAATTATATACTGCTCATAAGCACCAAGTACATAGTCGTGGAACGATATATCCCTTGTAGTCATTACAAGTACCATATCCGCTTTGATTTCTTCCGAATATTGAACCGTTTCTTGTGAGAAAGAGGCATCACCACTTGATAATGCTAACTCATAGTCAATTCCTTTTTCCTCCAAAAACCGCTTGGAAAATACCACATTAGCTTTCGTTCTGCTGTCAATAATTCCTTCCTTAGTAGCAGAAGCATAAATAAATACCTTTGAATTGAAGAATTTATTTAAGAAATCGATCCACTTAAGCTTTTCCTTGTTTTCAGCCTTATAATCAACGGGAAATACAATTTTTAAATATTCATCACCAGCAGGTGGCTCCTGAACAACTAAATACGGTACTTGCGAGCCCACAATAACCTTGAGCGCCCAACTTCCGGTAAGCTTTTGCAAACCTTTCATACCATGTGTACCCATTATTACAAGCATGCAATTAAGCTCTTCAACAACCTGATTGATTGTCTTGAAGATAGTGCCTTCTTGCACTCTAAAACTAGGTTTTATCCCATGTTTCTGATTAACCTTCTCAGAATGCTCCAAAAGTTGCTTCTCTAATTCTGCAATTTGAGCTTCCTTTTTGGCAATGTGTAATAAATAAATATCAGCTCCAAGCTTCTTACTCATAACAATAGCATGCTCTACAGCATTATCGGCTATCGGAGTAAAGTCATAAGGAACTAAAATTTTGTTTTTTGATGTCTCCATAAAAACGTTTGCTGAATGTTCTGCAATAAAGGAATAAATATAGTACTTTTGAAATGATTTACAAGCAACGCTAGAATTGAAAGTGATTTATGTTGATGTTAACCAATAATATAGTAGCAATAAAACGTTGTTTTTTTTTTCAAATCATTCCTGTACTGATACTATTTCTGGTTTCAGCTTCAAATTTCCCACTATTAGGTAATGATCAATATCCACAAATAAGAGTTGACATTCAAGAGAATAAAAAACAACAAACACTTTGTAATTCTAAAGATTCCACTTGCTACATCACAAACTCAACATTCTCATTACATTGGGATTACTCAGATCAAAACTGGGCATTAACGCGTTTTCGCTTACTGCCAAACTATAACGAGTGGAGTAAATGGACCAAACGGCATTCACACACATTTTTTGATTTAAAGGATGGTAAGTACATTCTTGAGATACAAACCTCAAATGGTATTGAGTATGAAAAGACTCTTTTGATAAATGTACCCATATGGAAAAAGGCTTCATTCTATATATGGCTTGTTCTTACCATTGCTTTCTTTACCATATTATTTCTGGTCATCTATTTTTCAAAACGTATTAAAGTGGCTGAGCGAAGGGTAGAATTGCGGCTAAAGAAAGATTTCAGACTCAAATTAAAAGCTGGTCCGGAAAAAAGCGGTGTTTTGGCAAATGCTGTGAAAGAACAAGCCCGCATTCGATCACGTAAGTACCAAAGAGTAACGGTACTATTTGCCGACATTCAGGGTTTTACTCGAATTGTAGAGCATATTAACCCTGAATTATTAATTGATGAGTTGGATCGCTTCTTTTTTTACTTTGATGAAGTTGTTGAAAAATACAACATCGAAAAAATAAAAACCATTGGTGATGCCTATATGTGTGCAGGTGGTTTACCAAACAAGAATCGAACTAACCCCATTGAGGTTGTGTTGGCAGGCCTCGATATGCAACGATTCATGGAAATGAGTAAACTTAAGCATAAAGGTGATTATGGCTTTTGGGAGTTACGAATAGGTATTCATACTGGTCCGGTTATTTCGGGAGAATTGGGACGAAAAAATGTATCATTTGATATTTGGGGAGACACGGTAAACATAGCATCTCGTATGGAGAGCTCGGGAACTGCTGGTATGATTAATATTACAGGCGTTACGTATCAACTAATCAAAGAGTTTTTCGAATGTGAGTACCGCGGGAAAATGCCAATTAAGTACAAAGGTGAAACAGACATGTACTACGTAAAGAGAATCAAGCCAAACTTATCTGCCGATGAAAAAGGCATTACACCGAATCGTCAATTTTACACCAAACTACAACACATTCGCTTTGGCGATCTGGAGGAATACATTCTATCGAAACTTGATAATGAGTTGATGGAAGGATTATCTTACCATAATAAAGCCCATACAGTTGATGTACTAACTCAAATTGAAGTATTGGCTCGTGCCGAGAAGGTGGGCGATGAAGATTTATTACTGCTTAAAACAGCAGCTTTATTGCACGACATTGGTTTCATACTAGAATATGAAAATCATGAAGACAACAGCATTAAGTTCGCCAAAGAAATTCTACCAAAATACAACTATGTTGATTATCAAATCAAGCAAGTTGTTGAATTGATTGATATTACTCGTGTTGGGCAACAACCTCGTAATTTCCTTGAGAAGATACTAAAGGATGCGGACTTAGATTATTTAGGACGTGCTGATTTTATTCCGGTATCGGAGAGTCTCTTCAAAGAATTGAACATGCACAGTCGACCAATTGAAATGGAAGAGTGGAATAAAATGCAGTTTCAGTTCATTTCGGATCATACCTACTATACAAGTTCAGCACGGAAATTAAGGCAAGTTAACAAAGAACGTCAATTACAAAAACTCAAAGAACTGATCAGCTTGTGATAATTCAGTATTTTAAGTAAGAATTATCTATATTTGCTTTACGTTAAATTTTTAGAAGAAAGAAAAATGGCTAAAAACTTCGAACCCGAGAATAAGCTACCAAACATGATTGGTCCTGGAACAAAGATAAAAGGTGATGTTGAAACAAACGGAGATATCAAAATTGATGGTTCTGTAGATGGCAACATTGTATCAAAGGGACGCGTACTAATTGGTCAGAATGGCGTAGTGAAAGGCGATGTAAAATGTGCTAATTGTGACATCTACGGTAACTTTGATGGAAAAATTCAGGTTAACGAATTACTTTCTCTTAAAGCAACCAGCAAATTAAGTGGTGATATCAAAACAGGTAAATTATCAATTGAGCCTGGAGCTAAATTTACTGGCACGTGCAATATGGATGGCCAAACAGCTCAGAATACGGCAGCCACACCAAATGCAAAAAAGTAGCGCTTATTTAAGATATTTAAAGTATCCTTCAAGCTACATTATTGTGGCTGGTTTGTTGTTAGTATTGGAATTATTTTATAACAACACCTGGATACACAGTGAACAAAAGAAGATAGTTCTGATTAATCTTTTTATATCAGGACTCTATCTTCTTTTCTATTTTGTATTTCTTTTTCTTCAAAAAAAATACCACGATCAATCTGCTTTTATCTTTTTGATTTTAATGCTATTAAAATTTATATTTACAATTGCATTTCTCTTTCTTTTTCTAAATCCAACCGTTGAAGAAAACAAAAGAGATGTACTATTGTTCTTAATGAACTATTTTGCTTTACTAATAACTGATATCGTCATTAAAGTACGATTGATGAAGTAATAATTTTAAATTGCTTGCCGTTTCATGCGACACTTTAAACACGTTTTAGTTCTAATCGCGATACTATTTAGTACGCAAATCATATGCGCAGCTGATTCGCATGGCGAAGAGGCCACTGAGGAATTTGATCCTATGGAGATGATTATGCATCACATAGCTGATTCGCATGAGTGGCATATCATTTCATATACAAATGGTGATGGTGAAAAAGTACACATCACAATGCCCCTTCCGGTGATTTTATTTCACGATGGTCAGTTAAACGTTTTCATGTCATCGGCTTTCGATCATGGGCATAAGGTTGTTAATAAAGGCGATTTAAATTATTTCATGTACCATGGTAAGATTTATCTTACGGATGCTAAGGGCACAATTCACTACAACGATGAACACGAGGTGACTAATGCGAAGCCCCTCAATTTTTCGATAACTCGTAACGTTAGCTCAATGCTCTTGAGTGTGTTGGTATTACTTTGGTTATTCATTGCAATGGCACGCAAGTATGGCGATAAACCATCTACACCTAAAGGAATTCAATCTGTACTTGAACCGTTAATACTCTTTGTAAGAGACGACATCGCTTATGCTCAAATAGAAAAAGATAAGGCAGATAAATTCCTGCCATTTTTATTAACCCTTTTCTTCTTCATCTGGATTAATAACTTATTAGGACTGGTGCCGATTTTTCCAGGGGGAAGTAATTTAACGGGTAATATCTCTTTTACATTTGTCCTTGCGATCATTACTTTCTTAGTTACCAACTTTTATGGCACTAAAAGTTACTGGGGACATATTTTCTGGATGCCGGGAGTGCCGGTACCAATTCGATTGCTTTTATCAGTTATTGAGTTTATTGGTTTGTTTACAAAACCATTTGCCCTCATGATTCGTTTAATGGCTAACATTACAGCGGGTCACATTATCATTTTGAGCTTATTCTCACTCATTTTTGTGATGAAATCGTTGGCCATTGCGCCTGTTTCGATACTAATGGCTTTGATGATGTTTATGTTAGAATTATTAGTTGCAGTATTGCAAGCTTATATATTTACCTTATTATCAGCCTTATTTATTGGTATGGCTGTACATAGTGAAGAACATTAATAGTTAATTATTTTAAAAGTAATAAAATGGAAGGTTTGTCATTAACCACAATTGGATTAGGCTTAATTATCATTGGAGCCGCTTATGGTATTGGTCGTATCGCATCAAGTGCAATGGAAGCAATGGGACGTCAACCAGAGATTAGTTCTAAAATTCAAACTGCTATGATTATTGCTGCAGCTCTTATTGAAGGTGCCGCATTATTTGCTATCGTAGTTGCCCTTATGAAAGGATAAAAACACAAGAATATGGGATTATTATCAGTTGATCCCGGGTTAGTCTTTTGGTCGACATTAGCTTTTACACTTGTATTTGTTCTTTTAAGGATTTATGCTTGGAAACCTATTTTGCATGCGCTTAAGGTTCGCGAAGAAACCATCGAGTTTTCGTTGGCCGCAGCCGAAAAAGCAAAAGCAGAGGTGGAAGATTTGAATCAGACGAAGACGCAGATTATGAACGAAGCTAAGGCTGATCGTGATGACATGATTAAAGAAGCTCGGGAATTAAAGCAAAATATTGTGGATGAAGCTAAGTCTAAAGCGCAATCTGAGGCAGATAAGATTATTGAATCTGCTCGTCAGCAAATTGAGCGTGAAAAGAACGAAGCCATTCAGGAAATGAAACGCCAGGTTGCGGAACTTTCTGTGGATATAGCAGGCAAGCTATTGGAACAGGAATTAGAAACGACCGATAAGCAGAAAGCTATCATTGATAAGTATCTGCAAGAAGTAAACTTTAACTAGGACAATAGTTACAGAGACAGTAAAACGTATGAACAGGAGCCTTATAGCCAATAGATATGCCAAAGCTTTATTTAAGCTTGCCTTAGAACAAGGTAACTTAGATAAAATCAATAGCGATGTGAAATTGTTGCAAAGTTATTGCAATGAGGCCGATGGTTTTCTCGATCTTTTAATGAGCCCCATTATCAAACCAGGCCAGAAAAAACATGCAATTCACTCTGTACTAGATAAAAAAATCTCAGTTTCAACCATGAATTTTTTGGATCTATTGATTCAAAACAATAGAGAAGTCCTGATTGAAGATATCAACAGGGGTTACGAAAGTCTATATAAAAATCATTTAGGTGTGAAAGACGTTACGCTTTATACAGCCATTAAAATGGATAAAGAGCAGCTACAAGCATTGGATGATTTTTTGAAACAACAATTTAATGCCCCAATTGAATTAACACTTAAAGTCAACCCCGATCTACTTGGTGGTTTCAAAATAACCATTGACGGTAAATTGGCCGATGCAAGTCTTAGTTCAAAGTTGAAAAAAATGAAGAAGCAATTACTCAGTTAAACGTAAACTAAATTAAGATTCGATGGATACGATAAAACCGGCTGAAGTATCGGATTTATTAAAAAAACAGATTGCGGGATTCCAAACTGCTACAGATTTGGAAGAAGTTGGAACTGTTTTGCAGGTGGGTGATGGAATAGCCCGTGTGTTTGGATTAACCAATGTTAAATCAAATGAATTGGTTGAACTAGATTCATGTATGGGTGTAGTTCTTAACCTTGAGCAGGATAACGTGGGAGTGGTATTATTTGGCTCATCGCAAGCTGTAAAAGAAGGTGATTTAGTTAAACGAACAGGGCGAATTGCTTCAATTCAAGCTGGTGAAGGTCTTCTTGGCAGGGTTATTAACGCCATTGGTGAGCCAATTGACGGTAAAGGCCCAATTCAAGGAGAAACTTACGAAATGCCATTGGAGCGTAAAGCACCACAGGTTATATACCGTCAACCAGTACAACAGCCGCTTCAGACAGGCATACGTGCTGTAGATGCGATGACTCCGATCGGACGTGGTCAACGTGAGTTAATCATTGGCGACCGTCAAACAGGTAAAACAGCCATTGCCATTGATACCATTATTAACCAACGCTCTTTTTACGATGCTGGTGAACCTGTGTATTGTATATATGTTGCCATTGGTCAGAAAAGCAGTACAGTTGCCCAAATAGTGAACTCCCTTGAAAAACATGGAGCAATGGAATACACCGTTGTAGTGGCAGCTTCCGCAGCTGATCCTTCTGCAATGCAATTCTACGCACCATTTTCAGGAACTGCCATTGGTGAGTTCTTCAGAGATACAGGGCGCTCAGCGCTTATCATTTTTGATGATTTATCGAAGCAAGCCGTTTCATATCGCGAGGTAAGTTTATTACTACGTCGTCCACCAGGACGAGAGGCCTATCCAGGTGATGTGTTCTATTTACACAGTCGTCTTTTAGAACGTGCTGCAAAAATCATTGAATCGGATGAAATTGCCGCTAACATGAATGACTTACCAGATGCTCTTAAGTCGATGGTAAAAGGTGGTGGTTCATTAACGGCTTTACCAATTATTGAAACGCAAGCAGGTGATGTTTCTGCATATATTCCAACCAACGTAATATCAATTACGGATGGACAAATCTTCCTTGAGAGTGATTTATTTAACTCTGGTGTTCGTCCAGCCATAAACGTAGGTATTTCGGTATCGCGTGTTGGAGGTAGTGCCCAGATTAAACCCATGAAAAAGGTTTCTGGAACATTAAAGCTTGATCAGGCTCAATATCGCGAATTAGAAGCTTTTGCCAAGTTTGGATCAGATTTGGATGCTGCCACAGCCATGGTACTTGATAAGGGACGTAAAAATGTAGAGCTACTTAAACAAGGGCAATATCAGCCA
Source organism: Carboxylicivirga fragile (assembly GCA_025499625.1). Lineage (GTDB taxonomy): Bacteria > Bacteroidota > Bacteroidia > Bacteroidales > Marinilabiliaceae > Carboxylicivirga > Carboxylicivirga fragile. The sequence continues at coordinate 66,201 of JAFMVD010000025.1, forward strand.
TCACGTGTTGGTCACCAGGTTGCACTAATTTATTGCGGTACTCAAGGATTATTACGAAATGTACCTGTCGAATCTGTTAAAGTTTGGGAAAAGGAATTTATCGAAATGTTAGAAGTTCGTCATCCTGACTTATGTGCTGAAATTGAAACTGGAAAATATACCGACGAAATTACTGGAAAATTGGCTGAACTAGCTGCCGATGTAGCAACACAATTTGTAAAGGAATAATCATACTATGCCGAATTTAAAGGATATACGAATTCGAATCAACTCTGTTAAGACAACAAGGCAGGTAACCAGTGCAATGAAAATGGTATCGGCTGCCAAGTTCAAGAAAGCACAGGATGATATCTCGCATATTCGTCCTTATGTGGAGCGCTTGGCAGGTATCATATTTGACCTTACACAATCGCTTGACGACAAGGTTGAATTAGAATGGTCAAAGGAACGTGAGCCAAATAAAATTCTTTTGGTCGTAGTTTCATCCAACCGAGGATTGTGTGGTGCTTTTAATAGTAATGTTATTAAAGAGGCTGAACGCTTGCTTAAAACTAAATTTAAATACCAATTTAAGCAAGGTAACGTCGATATTATGGCGATTGGTAAACAGGCTCAAAAGATCCTTAATTTACATGGCTATCCTGTTTCCAAAGAATTCAATGAGTTGTATAATGAAATGAGTTACCAAAAAGTGAAAGAAATTTCCACTGAGGTAATGGATGCTTATAAGTCGGAGAAATACGATCGGGTAATATTGATATACAACGAATTTAAAAACGCTGCTGTTCAAGAATTAAGAGCAGATCAGTTTTTGCCAATGCAGTTACCTACAGGTGATGATTTTGGCAACAACTCTGTTGATTACATCGTTGAACCAAATAAATTAGAGTTCATCGAAAAAGTAATACCCGAAGCATTACAAACCATGTTTTACAGGGTTATACTTGAATCACTTGCCTCGGAACATGGCTCAAGAATGACATCGATGCACAAAGCTACAGATAACGCCACCGAAATGCTAAGTGATCTTCAATTGTCGTATAATAAAGCTAGGCAAGGCGCCATTACAACTGAGATACTTGAAATTGTGGGAGGAGCTGAAGCTCTTAAAAAATAAATGACAAAGGCTGAAATAATAATACTTCAGCCTTTGTCACTTCGTATTTCTATTGTGTTAATTCAATACATCATTAGTCTTTTTTTCCTATATTTAAAGGAGACTAATATGAAGCCCTATGAAACGCAATCAAATTTTACTTCTCACTTCTGTTCTAATATTATTTATCCTAAGTTCCTGTTTACCCGGAGGTGGTAGTAGTTCGCCAGATAATCCGGCTGGTTTTTTTACTGGAATATGGCATGGATGGATAGCTCCTTTTTCCTTGATAATGGGAATATTCAACTCCTCAATTACCATATATGAATCATTTAATACAGGATGGTGGTACGATTTCGGTTTTTACATGTCAATAATAGCTGGCTTTGGGAGCCTTCAGTTATTTCGGAAAAAGAAAAGTAGTTAGCTCCCAGAGTACATTTTATTACCATCTATATTTGGCAATGTGATAAAGAATTTGCTTCCCTTTCCAGGGGCTGATTCCAGGCGGATAGTGCCGCCGAGCATATTTACGTACTCCTTGGAAATAGACAAGCCCAAGCCTGAACCTTCATATTCGCTTGAGTATGATATATCGGCACGAACGAAATGATCGAATATGATTTGTTGCTTCTCTTCTCTTATGCCAATGCCCGTATCGCAAATACAAAAATTAGCAGTATTATTACTGTATGAATATGAAACAGTCACACTTCCTCTTGGTGTAAATTTAATAGCATTTTTAATGAGGTTGGTAAATATGGAATTAAGTTTATACTCATCAGAATAAAAAACCTTAGATGATTGAAAGTCCTCTTCTTTCAATATCAGATCTATTTTATTCTCAGAAGCTTCAAATTTGAAAAAATCATATAAGTCACTAATAATACGGCGTATATCCACAGGTTTGATTAAGACTTTTTCAGCTCCTGATTCAATTTTTGAGATATCTATAATGTTATTGATGGTTGATAACATTCTATCTCCACTTTGCTGAATTAAATTAATGAAATAATCCCTCTCTTTTGAGTCGTAATTATCTGATTTTAGAAGTTCAGTAAAACCAAGAATACCATTCATTGGCGTGCGTATTTCATGACTCATATTGGCCAGGAAGGCACTTTTCATTTGATCACTTACCTCAGCTTTTATCTTCTGATCCTCCAATTCATACCTGATCTTCGAATTCAGTTTTAATTGACTTTGAAGATTCTTAGTTTGTTTTCTGACCTGTGATTTAAGAATTCGATTAAACACTAATAGTACTCCAAAAACTAATAGAATAAGGCCGCCGCCGAGAATAATATACTTGAGGTATTTGTTCCAATCTTTATTGGATCTATAATGAGGTGTTATCCATTTATCGTAGATTTTCTGATATTCACCATTAGCCATTATTATCTCCAAACCGTTATTCAAAATTTCAGCTAACTCGCCATAATTTTTTGAAACTTTAAAGCCCATATTTCTTTCTAGAAATACTTTATCTGAAGCAAAAATGTAATTTTTATCAAGACTCTTTGCGTAATACAGACTCATGATTTTTTGAGCGATCGCGCAATCCACTTCCTCTCTTTCAAGCTCATCTAGTAATTCTTCATAACTCCTAACAAAAACAAAACGTGCATTGGGGTTAAGTGATAAAATGTAATGAATTAACACATCGTTTTCCCATAAAACTACTAGCGGTGATTGAGTCGTTCGAATATCTCGAATGGAAAAATTATTACGATATCTTTTATTGTAGAAGAAGCAGTGATAAGTATTAATTACCGAGCGTGTATGGAAATAATCCATGTCCATATTATCGAAATAGTGAATACCGGCTACGGCACATGCATCACCTGTTTCCAATGCTTGATTCACCATACTCCAATCACCTGACTCAATTTCAATCTGATCATCGTATAACTTATTAATAGCTTTTAATATATCTACATTAAGTCCTACCAGCTCTCCTCTTTCGTCAACAAAATTGTATGGCGGATAACTATCACTAAGCATAACCTTGAAGTTATCATACGACAAGGCATCTAATGATATAAATATTAGAAAAATAAATACTATTTTGATTTTCATCTTTACCGTCCAGCTATCTCTAATGAAAGCTATTTAAGATGTACGCTTCTTCGTCAAAACAGTTACAAAATACCATCAATAAACTTGCAAAATCATTCTGCCGATTAGGGATTTATTTCATTGATAAGAGAACTGGTCTTTACATCAGCTAGAGTAACATATGCCTTATAACGTTCTCTTAGTATTTTTGTATCTGATTTTACTTCATTCAGTTTTATGGTTTGAGGTGATTCCTTTGAGTAGTTATTCTTCTTTAATTTTTGAAATGATTCATGAGCGGACTTGTTTTCCTCTACAAATCGACTAATGGTTTTATTCTTCATTTTAAAACCTGAATGATCCAACCATTGATAAATCACTTTTAAAAATGCCTTTTCGTCTGATTCCGACATTAATTTTTTAAACCAGAAGGCTTCACTATTCTTGTATTGAGCTTTTTTACTTTTTATGGATGCACTTATTTTTACACCAATCTTAGTAATAATATAAATCATAAAGAGTCCCAAAATTCCGCAGACAGCCAGCCAAGCCCACTTTTTAAAGTCTGCTTCCTCTTCCTGTCTCAGCTCCTCATTTACCAGAACCGGATTAAGTGCGTTTAAGGAATCCCTTAAGCTCACTAAACTCGCCATATCAGCATTTTCGACTATGTTAATTTTTACTTCGGGTAATTTCCGTTTATAGAATTTTCCAACGTAAGGATTATACCAAGTCAATTCAACTTCCGGAATGGTAAATGCACCCTTTTTCTCCAATAAATAGGAATATGTATCTATTCTTCTTCCATTAACTGACTTATTATCTCGATCATCGAAATACTTAGGTTCGGACCTGTAAATATTTCCAAATGGGACATCATCAATCTGTGGTTCATCAATGAATGATGGCAAGGTGCCATTGGCAGATATTGTGATGCTTCGTTTAAGTACATCACCCACTTGTAGGGAATTAATACTTTGGTTCCACTTGCCAGAAATTCGAGCGTTACTAGCGACTAACCAATGCTCCGCGTCTGCATCCTTCGGAATGGGCTTAACATTTATTTTTAAGGCTTTTGTAGTTAATTTCACTTGTTTTCCTTTGAAGTCCCCCACAGCAGGTGTTTCGGTAATGATGTTAAGAGCTGGAAATTCTAACTCACCATCCCGATAAGGAAAAACGATGTAATAAAATTCAAGTGCGGCAAATTTCTTCTTGCCAACATATTTTATGGCACTCTGTGTTTGCTTAAAAGATTGCACAAAAGCTCCGTCCACTTGCAAGTTTTCAATCTGAAGTGGTTGGGTAAACCAGGTAGCAGTGAAGACAGTTACCGTCACCTTTAAAGGTTGCTCAAGCAGCACAGAAGAACGGTTACTTTTGGCCTGAGCAAATGCATCGACTTTTTGTGCCTTTCCTGTAAAGCACAACCACAATAAAGCTATGATAATGCCTATTCTTACCATAATTTCTGAGGTTGCTTTTCGTTAGAGTAATACTTCTTTTTCTGATACTTAAAACGACGCTTCAAGAATTCTGATGGATCAGCTGATATTTCCCTCAATAAAACATTCTTAGCATTTTCTGCCTTTTGCGCTTGATAATCTTCTGGCGGGGCTTCCATTTCATCAGCCTTTCGCATGCCTGTTTCCTCTTCATCTGTCACCCGATTACCAGCTTTAGGCAGCTCCTTTACTTCGTTATCGGCTGATAATTCCTCATCCTTGCTTGCCGCCTTTCGTTCTTTTAATTCACCCAAATCATTTTTATTCTTCAAGGTAATAGCTGAATCCAGATTCATTTTGGCCAAGGAATCCATTTGTGCAATAAGGCGTTGGTTATTTTGCTTTGCTCTTTTTATGGCTGCATTGTTCGGAGAAAGACCTTCGGCCAGTTCAAGTGTTTCCATGGCCAGATCATTTTGCCCATTGGCAGCGTAGGCCAGACTTAGGTTATACATGGATAAGGCGTTGGTATCTTGCTTAAATACTTCGATGGCAGCTTCAAAATCACCTGCCTTATACAGCGCAACACCCTTATGACTATAGGATTCGAAATCAGCTGAGGCTTTTTCATAATTCTGCGATTCCATGGCCTGTTGCCCTTGATAATCCTTGGTATACCAGAGGTCGTCCCATGAGTTAATCTGAGTATTACATGAAGAGAAAAATACCAGTACGATACACCATTGCACCATCCATCCCTTTCTAAACCATAAAGCCAGGATGATGAAAGAAATCCAAAGCAATTGGAAACCATTCTCTTCCCATTCTTCTTCACTATCGGTATCAGCACTTCTATATTCTAAATTCTTCTTCACCATTTTAGCCAGAGCTTCAACATCTTCTTTACCCAAGCTTAGTGGATTAACATTTATTTTTGGGTGGTTTTGTAAGCGAAATAATTCGTTTTGATTTAATCGAGAAATAACAAATTCACCATTTTCTTTGAAATATGTGCCTCTGCTTAAACCTGGAATCCTTCCTCCCTGAAGGCTTGCCATTGCTAATATTTCAATTCGGTTGTTTGAGTTATCAGCATAATCAAGTAAAAGTTGGGTCTGTTCGATTTCAATATTATCCGTGACTAGTAGTAAGGTGCTTGGAGCCTCCGTTCGACTCATTACTATATCTGCCAATGCCAGCATATGCTTGTAATTTGTTCCTTGAACAGGCATAATATATGGCGTTAATGATTGCAGCTGATAGCTTACCAATAGATAATCGGTACAGGGAGAAATAACGGTATGAGCCGTTCCTGAAAAGGCGATTAAGCCAACTTTTGAACCTGGATTGGCTTTTAATAAATCCTGTATTTTAAATTTCGCCCGTTCTAATCTGTTGGGCGAAACATCTTCAACCAACATGGATGGAGATAAGTCAAGTGCAATCATCAATATAGCTTCGCTTTTAGTTCCGGGAACCTCCACTTTTTTCCATGTAGGCCCAGCCGTAGCAATTATCATTAGTGAAACAGCTACAATAAAAGCCATGAGTGGTCCTAAAATAGCAAAACGGCTACCCTTGATTACCATATAAGGTAAGAGATGAGGAGCTATGCTTTTCTTCCACTTATGTTTTTCTTTTCCTCCAAACCATACAAGAAGCGTAAGCAGAAGCATGGGCACAAATAACCAAAGCCACTGCGGTCGCATAAAATGAAAGAGTTCGGTATTTATATCTATCCAATCCATTTATTGCTTTTTAAATTGTGACAGGATAACCCGAATAATGATTAAAATAAAAGCTAAACCTATAGCCACCAATAATGGATAAAAGTAAAGGTGAGTGATCGGTTTATAGTCCTCTTCTTCAAACTCCATTGGTTCCAACGTTTCCAACTCTTCAGAGGCTTGCTGCAGTTGAGCTTGATCCATTGCCCTAAAGTATTTTCCTCCTGTAATTTGGCTTATTTCTTTTAAAGTGGCTTCATCAAGATCGGAACCGGGAGCATCGGGATCACCAATGCCTAAGGTGTAGATTTTTACACTATCGGCCTTTGCCAGATAAGCGGCATCTATGGGTGTCATTCCTTTTCCACCATCCTGACCATCAGTTAATAAGAGCATCACTTTATTAACAATGGTGTCTTGCTCAAATAACTTCATGCTCATTCCTATGGCTTTTCCAACACTGGTCATCTGTCCGGCCATTCCCACATCCGTTTCATCCAAAAACCAATTAACCACTTCCAATTCTGTGGTAAGGGGTGTTTGAACGTAGGCATTTGTACCAAAAAAGATAAGTCCCAATCGGTCACCATCACGTGTTTCAATAAAATCGCCCAATACTTGTTTAACGCCTTCCCATCGTGTATATCGGTTGCCATCAACTACCCAATCTTTACTGGCCATACTAAACGAAATATCAGCCGCAATAACAAAACTACGGGCAGTTTTCACTTTCATCTCAGGTTGACCTACAATCTGTGGACGCGCAAAGGCTACAATAAATGATATCCAAACAAGCAGCAGCATAATCCATTGAAAAATATTTCGTCTCGATATCCAGGCATGTCGTCGCAGTTTATCTCCAGTAGCTTCTGCAGCCTGATTAATAAAGGGCACCATCAGTGCTTCCGCTTTGCGATGAACTGGAGGCCATAACCAGTAGACTAGAATTGGCAATGGTAATAACCAGAATACCCAAATATTAGCAAATTCAAACATGATGCATTTTTATCCAATTAATACTCTCAATTTGCAGCAACTCTAGTTGTTCCGACGAAACACTGGCCTGATTACCTTCATAAATATGTTTGGTAAATATCTTTTCACTTCCTTCCGAAAAACCTGGTCCTTTTATTTTGGTTTGAAGAAATCGTAAGAATTGTAATCCTTGAATCGAAGCTAAATTATCTCTTCCGTAGGCTGTAATTGCAACTCGTTTTAACAGGCTAAGGGTATTGTAAATAATAACACTGTACTGTTCTTGTTCAAAATCAATGGCGCTCATTTCTGCTAAGGCCAAGCGCCTGTATTTATTCTTATTGTATTTATAAAGTTTCCACAAAGCAAATATCGTCAAGGCTAACAGAAAAAGCACCAATAGTATTGTCCAACCTGGAGCTGCCAAGCTAAAACCAATTGGATCCGGTTCCATTAATTCACCTATCGTATTAGTATCAAGTTCATTCATCGTTTTCCAAATATCCATTTAATTTGTTCAACTAGTGAATCGTGGGTGTTGAACTCCATAAATGGAATCCCATATTTTCGGAAATAGTCAATGGTAGCTGTTCTATTTTCAGAAGCAGCCTTTTCAAAGTTTTTAATGTGCTTATCGCTATCTTTTATCATCACCTGAAATTCCCCATCCGTAACAGGTAAAGCTCCACCGGGAAGATTAATTTCCATTTTATCATTGATCATTACAGCAATTACATCATTATGCTGAGCTATGGACGTGAGGTATTGCACACCTTGTTCGTTGATGTTGCTGAAGTCACTAATCACTACCACCACATAATCGTGAGTAATTACGTTTTTGGCCTTAAACAATACTTTATTGATGATATCTTGTTTGTCCTGCACTTTTCTGCGATCAACCAAGGCTTGATTCTTTGTTACTATGCTTTCAAGCAAGTGCATTAGATTTTTTCGGCTGCGTTTGGGTTGTATGGTTTCAAAACTGTTATCTCCAAATACCAAACCACCAATGCGATCGCCTGCCTTTAGTACTTTAAAACCACTTATGGCTGCCATCTGCGCCGCCACAACAGACTTCACTGCTCCATCTGAAGCAAAAAACATGGACGAGCTTTGATCAACAATAACAAAACAAGGACGTTCTTTTTCTTCGTTAAAAACTTTAGTGTGCGTTTGTTTAGTTCTGGCCGTTACCTTCCAATCAATGTTTCTAATATCGTCGCCATATACATACTTGCGTAACTCGGAAAAATCCAAACCTCTACCTCGCAGCTTAGAAGCATGTTTTCCCGACAACACGCTATGAACCGGCTGCCTCGGCAACAAACTAAAGTCGTTAACCATAAACTCGAGGCGCATCAATTCATCAAGAGTACATGCTATTTCCTTTGGAAGCTGTTTCATCAGGTCGAATTATAAAACGGCAACAGATTTAACTAATTCATCAATAACCTGATCAGGGCTTACACGCTGAGCATTGGCCTCGTAGCTCAAAATTAAGCGATGACGCAATACTTCATGAATGACCTCACGAACATCATCTGGTTCAATGTAAGTTCGTTCATTTAGCCAGGCCATGACACGGGCACATTTCTCAAGCGCTATTGTTCCGCGTGGACTAGCACCAAAATCGATCCACCTATCCAAATCTTCACTGTATTTAGAAGGATTACGAGTGGCATTAATTAAATCAACAATGTATTTACGAGAGGCTTTCGACACTTCAATTTTCTTGATTTCTTCGCGAGCTTTAAAAACCACCTCCTGCGAAATGGGTTTATTAGTAATGAATTCTCCACGACTTTCAGCACTAACTAATTCCAGTATCTTCTCTTCTGATTCACTATCGGGGTATTCCATCAGGATTTTCATCAGGAAACGATCCATCTGCGCCTCGGGTAAGGGATAAGTTCCTTCTTGTTCCACTGGATTTTGAGTTGCCATCACAAGAAATAGATCTTCCATTTTATAAGTTTTACCAGCGACAGTTACCTGACGCTCTTCCATAGCTTCAAGTAAAGCTGCCTGTACTTTGGCCGGAGCACGATTTATTTCATCAGCTAAAACCAGATTGGCAAATATCGGACCTTTCTTAAAAACAAAAGGATCCTTTAACTCAGGTTGAAAAATCTCTGTGCCGGTAATGTCAGATGGCAATAAATCAGGTGTAAACTGAATACGTGACAAACTAGCTCGCAACTCTTTTGACAAACTTTTTATAGCTCTGGTTTTGGCCAAACCAGGTAGGCCTTCTAATAACAAATTGCCGTCAGCCAAAAAGACCACCAATATTTTTTCAACCACTCCCGATTGACCAATAATGGATTGGTTAATTCTATTTTGCAGTTCTTTGATTTTCTCTAGAGCATTCATAAGGTTATATCTAGTTTCTATGGGTACAGCCCATAAATGATATTCATATTACGGTTTCATATACACACAGCAATATACCTAAATGAATTGTTATTAGAAAGGGGTAATACTACACTATTAGATGAATTAACCATTATTTCAAGCGTCACTTAACAATGCTTATAGGCACAAGTAATAGCAATTGGATAAAATCATACTTGCCAATACAGACCTTATCCATATTTTACATCAAGTCAATCAAAGCGCCCAACAAGATCGGCATTAAAATAAATGTAATTCGGAACATCCCATCTTGAATTTCTTCGTATTAATCCAATAGAAACTTTCCCTTTTAAATTCAATTTTATTGTGCAAACAGAAACTTCGATATATCGAAATGACCGAACCACAAATGACACAAGTTCACCGATTCTTTTCTAAAAAAACATTGACTTGCTTTATCCGTAATAATATTTTAGATTGTCACTCATACCATATTTTGTACGATCGCGTTTATCAAGCCGTTTTAGCCGGCCAAATTTATATTTGGCACAATCTTCACAAAAACCAAATCCATTACAGTATTCTCTCGATACTCCTCAAACGATTGCGGAAAGCAAATTCAAAGCAAACAATTACTTAATTCACTGCAAACCTTCCTCTTAACACTTCATCACATTGTTTATCTCTTCCATTCTAAGTATTTTGCATACTTCTAAAATCCACATTATGAAGTTAATTTATCTAGCAGTACTTATTACGCTTTTCGCCTCTTGCACATTTAGCAAACAGACTCTTATTTCGCCTGATTCAAACATTCAGCTCAATTTTGAAAACAATGAAGGACAAACCATGTATTCGGTGATTAAAGGCAAGGAAATAATAATTCAACCTTCATTACTTGGCTTTAATTTTAAAGAACAAGGAGCACTAGACAGCAAATTTAGAATTCTTGGCACCAAAAATAAATCGCACGATGAAGAATGGACTGCGCCATGGGGGCCGAATAAACAAATACATAATGAGTATAACGAATTAGAAGTTAGACTTCTTCATGAAACTAGTAAAATTAAGCTTCACCTTATATTTCGAGTGTTCAACGATGGTGTAGCATTCCGATATGTCTTCCCTGAACAGGAAAATTTGACCGACTTTGTTATATTGGATGAATTAAGCGAATTTGCCTTAGCAGATAATCACACTAGCTGGTGGATCGAAGCCGATTACGACACATATGAAAAGCTATATAAGAAAACACTCGTATCAGAAGCAACTCATGTGAATACGCCAATAACTATGCGCAGTAAGAGTGGTACACATATTAGCTTGCACGAAGCAGCCCTCACCGATTATGCTGGAATGACACTTCAATTAAAAGAAGGTAGCAATACCTACGTAAGCACATTAGTACCTTGGGCCGATGGCACAAAAGTTAAGGCCTCTGCCCCATTCAAAACACCATGGCGAACCATTTTAATTACCGATAATGCTGCACAACTAGTAGAATCTAATACAATACTTAACCTAAATGAGCCCTGTAAAATAGTAGATACTTCATGGATTGAGCCAATGAAATACATTGGTATTTGGTGGGGCATGCACATTGGTACTGAGACTTGGGTGGAAGGCGATAGGCATGGAGCCACAACCGAAAATTCGAAGCGTTACATCGATTTTGCAGCTGAAAATAACATTGGTGGAGTCGTTATTGAGGGTTGGAACTCTGGATGGGATAAATGGGGAGCAAAGGATGCTTTTGACCATGTATCATCGGCTTCTGATTATAATCTGGAAGAAGTTGCCGCATATGCCAAAACGAATAATGTTGATTTAATTATGCATCACGAAACTGGCGGTGATGCCGAGGGCTACGAAAAACTAATGGTGCCCGCTTTTGAACTTTGTCAGAAATTAGGAATTAGAGCCTTGAAAACAGGTTATGCAGGAGGTATCTATCCTCGAGGTGAGCACCACCATGGTCAATACATGGTTCGCCATTATCAAAAGGTTGTTGAAACAGCAGCTAAGTACGGTATCATGATAAACGCCCACGAACCCATTAAAGCCACTGGCAAACGCCGCACTTGGCCAAACATGATGACACGCGAAGGTGTAAGAGGTATGGAGTGGAATGCCTGGAGCACAGGTAATCCACCATCACACACTTTAATCATTCCTTTTACACGTATGCTAGGCGGTCCGGTTGATTATACCCCGGGTACCTTTGATGTAATGCTTACTAATTTCAAGAATGAACGTGTTGCTTGGAATACGGATGATTTAAGCGTAACCAGAGTACATACAACATTGGCCAAGCAATTGGCGCTTTCGGTGATCTTATATAGCCCACTGCAAATGGCAAGTGATATAATCGATAATTACGTTGACCACCCTGCCATGAAATTCCTGAATGATTTGGATGTAGATTTTGATGAAACCAAAATACTAAATGCATCAATTGGCGAATACATAACTATGGTTCGAAGAAGTGGTAGTACCTGGTACTTGGGAAGCGCCACTAATGAAGAAGCTCGAGAAATTGATATCAATCTCGATTTTCTGGATGCTGGTAAAGTGTACGATGCTATCATCTACGCCGATGCCGAAACAACTCATTGGGAAACAAACGCAACGGATTACACCATTCAAACTGCCACTTTCAAAAAAGATGATACATTAATGCTTAAACTTGCATCTGGAGGAGGCCAAGCAATTGTTTTTAAGGAAAGTAGAAAATAAACCAACTAAAAATACTCAAAACACCTCTCACCGTTGGGAGGTGTTTTTTATTACCTCATCTTTAAATTGCTCCACCTTAATAAGTTGATTCACATCGTAACCTCTTTTCACAAGTTTGTCGAGCAATTCTTCATACAGCGAATCTTCAATAATGGGTGTTCTCGATAATATCCAAAGGTATTTATCAGAGCTGCTACCGATAAGCGCCCATTGGTAATCCTTATCTAAATCTAGCACAAAATAATCGCCATAAAAGATCCAGAAGAAAGATACTTTTAGCTTGGAGGGAATAGTTGGATTAGGGATTTTTGCCTTTCCTATGGCCTCAGATCGCTCCCCATTAAGTGATCCTTTATAACCAGAATTAATCACCTTTAATTTGCCATCGGCACGAAATGAATAATTAGCAGTAACACCAACCATATCACGCTCAAAACGATGATCGTATCGTGCAATTTCATACCATGTACCCAAGTACCGGTTGATATCTAATTCTTTTACAACTGTTTTATCAATCATCGATTCTTGACCATTACATGCAGTGAATAAAAAGACCATAACCAAGCCTAAACCTATATTTTTTCCCATTCCTCAATTCCTCCTGCAATAATTTTAAATAATGGGTGTACATCAAAGTGATCGTTATTTATGTACGTACTGTATTTCTGTATGTCTCTCTTTTTTAACTTTAATAATAGATGCTGAATTTCAAAATCCATTTGTCCATTTGTTACATCAATAAATTCCACCGCTTCTATTTCAACAAACTTAGTCCTATCAAAGTTATAGCCTCTAGTATTTGCCTCGTCCCATACTTTCTGCAAATAGTAATTAATCGAATTAATAGGTTTTAGTGTTGCTTTGAAACGATCCAGTTGCGGGTGATTTTTATAGCCTTTCGTTTTACCTTCTAAGACATTCTTAGCTAACAAGGTTTCACGCCATAATGCAACAAGTCCTTTCGCATCAAGGTATTTTGGGTGAAGCGACCAAATTCTCATCTTCTTTTGTTTAATTTATTATTACAATAACTATAACAAGAAAGAGTCAAATAAGATCATTCCAATTACAAACAACGCATTTCAAGCAGACAGGTTACTAAAATTTAATCACAAAGATAATGGGCTGATACTTGATATTTACTTTCGCTTTTATCTATAACCAATACACCACTGTCAGTAGCGTTTAACTCTCCAAGCAGGTCTCCTTTATTGTTCCAAAAGGCACTTCTACCACCAGCTTCCGCTCCATAGCAACTTCCTACATAATTAGACATTAGCACGTCCATTGAATTTCTTTGTGCATACCCACTAAGCTTTCCATGGGCTCCTTCGATACTTGCTGGTGTATAAAATATACTGGGTAAATAAATAGTGGCTCCATCCTGCGATGCCTTTTGCGGATGTTCCTCGTGTTCGATATCCGCACAAATAGCAGGAGCAAAATGCTCATCATTGAGGCTAAGTATTGGAGCTTCTTGCTGTGATGGCACATAAAATTTTTCCTCTCCATCGTGAAGAAACTGTTTGGTATACATGTCTAAATAATCATTAGGACCAAGCATGTAGGCACCAATGTGTAATTGTTTATTTTTATAGATTGGCGCGCCAGCTACAATGTGCATGTTATAATCTTCGGCTTTATCTACCAATATGTTAATGGCTGCATCAAACTCCGTTAGCGCTAGCTTGTGGCCTTGCTCTCGCACATAACCCGTTACGGATAATTCAGGAAATATCAACAGTTCAACACTATGTTGAGCGGCCAGATGTATTAAACGAAAATGCTCTTCTACATTATCATGAATGGCTCCTTGGACAGGATTTGATTGAGCAGCTGCAAATATCATAGGTGTATCGATTTGGGACAGTGCGAATATAGTAATACCGTTTACAAACCAAAACGATTGATAAAAAAATCAATCTGTGCTTTTGTATCGGCATTAACCATTGTAATTAGCAAAATGATTTATCA
>JAFMVD010000026.1 GCA_025499625.1 Carboxylicivirga fragile
TCCACTTTAGGGGAGGTTTGGAGGGGTAGAAATAAAGGTTAAGTTTTAATCTATAAGTTGTCTGGATTTTAAATTCACTTTTGAGACAGCCCCTTAAATTCTTTAATGATATAAATTCCAATTATTATCTAATAAACTATACAATTATTTGCCCTTCAATCGTCAAATCTTTACAGGATGAATCAATACTTATTAAGCGTATATTATAAAATTCATTCTTTTCTACTTTTCCTTCAATAGGAAATTTAACCATGACATAGTGTTCGCCATACCCTTTAGCCCAGCCATCATTAATAGACTCCACTAATATGTTTTGTGATCGTTCTAATAATCGACGTCGGTAATTAATGCCGCTTTGAATGGCTTGTTCTCTAATAAATTTACTTCTCTGATTCTTGACTTGCTCTGAAACAACATCAGTCATACGAGCAGCACGGGTATCCTCGCGCTTAGAATATTTGAAAGTATGAACATGCCCAAAACCAATGGATTCAATAGCTTTTACTGAATCTAGAAAATCCCGTTCTTCTTCACCTGGAAATCCTACAATGATATCAGTCGTGATATTGAATAAGGGATTTATTGCCCGAACTTTATTAATAATTTTCTGATACGAACGAAAGGTATACATACGGCGCATCTTAAGCAGAATGGATTCGGATGCGCTCTGTAAACATAAATGCAAATGCGGTGTCATCTTCGGGTGTGACAGCAACTTAAAAAATGCATCATCAAAACCTTCTGGTTCAATGGAAGAAATCCGAACCCTGAAATCAAGTTGTAAATTCAATATTTGACCAAGTAAGTCAGAAAAACCAATACCTTCGTGATTGTAGCGACTTATATTAACACCCGTAATCACCACTTCCTTATAACCGAAGTTGATTACCTCCCTAATATTTTCAAGGATATCTTTAACAGGCCTACTACTTGCTCTTCCTCTTACTTTAGGAATAATACAAAACGTACAAAAATTATCACAACCATCTTGAATCTTTATCATACTACGTGTATGAAAAGTTTCGGCGGCAGGTGCATAATTAAATACTCCTCCTAAACTTTGATTAGATGGCAAAATTTCCTTTTTGAAATGCGCCTCTACTAGCTCAGGAATTGCACTTTTTTGATCGTTACCTACAACATAAGCATTGGGATATTTCTTTTCAAGTTGTTCTTTGTGGTGATTAGCCATACAACCTGTAATAACCAACATACCATTGTGCCCGTGTTTCAAAGCATTATTAACAACGTATCGCGATTTCTGATCGCTTTGATTGGTTACTGTGCAAGTATTTACAATAAACACATCGGTATCCTTACTTTCTTCCACAACTTCATACCCTAACTTCACAAAACGCGAAGCAAGCGCATCTGTTTCAAACTGATTTAATCGACAACCTAAGGTTTTAAACCCAACTCTTCTTTTCGCTAAAAACATCAAACACCTTATACTTCAAGCTTATCTTGAAATTTATCAGCAGCTACTAATTCACCTTCCAACGAAAATTTCGCAGCTGAACTTATTTTAATCTTCACAAACTCACCAATAAGATTTAAATCATCGGACTGAAATCTAACAATTAATTTTCCTTCAGTATGCCCAGTCAGATATCCCTTCTTGCGGTCAGAGTCTCTTACCAACAAGGTAAACTCACTGTTAAGCAACTGTTTATTATAATTTAAAGATCCAGCGGCCAAGTCTTCAGTTAGAAGTTCAAAGCGCTGCTTTTTTATTGTTGCATCAACATCATCATCCCAGCTATAAGCAGCTGCTCCCGGGCGTTTCGAATACATAGCTATGTACGCCATGTTATATTGAAATTCCTTAAAGGCCTTTCGTGTATTCTGAAACTGTTCTTCACTCTCACCAGAAAAACCTACTATTATATCTGTAAAAAGAGTCGCTTCTGGTAATAATTCCCTAACCGCATCAACAGATTCGCGGTACTTTTTCAAAGAATGCTTCCGATTCATCTTAATAAGCACCTTGTCGTCGCCCGATTGCAGAGGCAAATGAATCTGGTTCGCTAAACATTTATAACGTGCGATAACTTCAATCACCTCTCTATTCATATCACGTGGATGTGGTGAGGTAAAATACACCCAGAACAGATTTTTTGTCGATTCCCCAATCTGTCCAATCGCCTCCAACAATTGAGCAAATGATATTTCTCCCCCTTTTTTATCCAAGCCATATGAATTAACATTCTGACCAAGTAAAGTGATAGACTTATACCCTTTAGCAACTAACCCCTTAACTTCCTCTAATATTTCTTTGGACGGACGACTAACTTCTCTTCCTCTTGTATATGGTACAGCACAAAACGAACAAAACTTATCACAGCCATTCTGTATAGGGATAAAAGCTTCAAACGAACTGTTGTATTTTGGCTTAACCTTCCAAAAGAAATTGATTTCTTCCTTAGGGTTCAAATTTTCATTTACCAAACCTGATGGAGTCGTAATTCCATATTGCGATAACATTTGTGGAAACTGTGGCAATTCACGCATCGCAAACACCATGTCGAACAATTTAAGGAATTGCTCCTTATCAGTTGGTAATATACACCCACTAATAAAAGTTATAAGATTGTGAGATTGCTTGCGCTTGTTCCATTCGGCAATTTTAGAATACACCTTATCAATAGCTTTTTGCCTCACCGAACAAGCTAAAATACCGATCACATTGGCATCCTTCTCCTTATCACATTCCTGATACCCCATCCCCTCTAACACACGCTTAACACGTTCACTATCGGAGTGGTTCATTTGACAACCTAAGGTCAATAAATAATATTTCATTGTTCTTCCCTTGTCCCTTTATTACAATCTTTTTAAAAATACTTTCCGAAATATTATTTAGAAATAAACTTCGGCATGTATATTATCTGTACTAACACCTTGCTCTTCTAAAATATCATATACGTCATGTATCATATTACAATTGCCACATAAAAAATATTGAGCTTCTTTTCCAAAAGAATTTTGCTTTAGATAAGCAGTTACCCTGCCATGGAAATCGCCGTCCTTATCTTGCGATGTACATAATTTATAGCTCTTCTTATTGTACACATTAGCATCATAGGCCTCAGATGCATACTTAACACCATGTAACAAAGTATAGTTTAAATCGGGCTTAGACAGCACAAAACTATGAAAAGGTGAAACTCCGGTACCACTTGCTATAAATACATACTCTTGGTCAACCGAACTATTGTTATCAATCGTAAAATAACCTACTGGTTCTTCAACAACTACATAACCACCCTTTTGTAATTTCTTCAGACTAGGTGAGACCAATCCATTTTCTACTTCTTTAACTAGTATTTCTAAGTATTCATCCTTTTCTGCACTGTAAATAGAATATTCGCGTGTATGTATCCCATTTGGAGGCCCTACGCAGATATGCTGGCCTGCTTCAAATTCTAATTCTTTTCGCTCAAACCTTAAAACAAAAGTCGTATCATTAATATGACGGACATCCAATATCTCATGCAAGTCTGTCTTAATTTTATTTGCCGGAGCAACTTTACTATTCATTATAAACTTATTAATACAATATAAAAACCAAATAAATAACGCTTATGGACATCAAAAGTTTAAGCTTATTGTTGTGCAAATTTGTTGTTTTTTCTCCAATTCACACTATATGAACCTTTAAAAAAGATTAAAATATCTTTTTTTCACCTACAAAAGGCATCTTGTTACTATTTACAAAGTGTATAACTACATTTGTTGTGAGACCTAGTAAAAAATGCGATTCGTAAGAATCAACAAGCCAATAACAAGGAAACAAAAGATATTAGAACGTTTCAAACAGCATTTATTGGCTTTTTTATTATCTTCACCTCTCAAAATACAGATATATATGCACGCACCATATCTTGTAAGAGTCATAGGATTTATTGTATTCTGTTTATGTTACCATACTACTGCAGGACAGACCTCATTGTATCGTTATAGCTCCATTGATATTGATAATGGATTAACCAACAATTCCGTTAATACAATTATACAAGATACAAGAGGTTACATTTGGTTGGGTAGTTACTATGGGCTTAACCGTTATAACGGGTACGAGATAGAAACTTTTTACAACGATGCCAACAATCCAAATTCACTATCTGATAATTTCGTTACTGCTTTACTCGAAGATACTAATGGAGATATGTGGGTTGGAACTAAATTTGGTTTAAATCATTACAATACTAACACCGAGCAATTTAAAAGTTATTTAGTAGATACAACTAAAATAGGTGGAATAGCCAACAATCAGGTTGGTGCTATGATATTGGATCATAAAAACCAACTTTGGATTGGTACCATGGGAGGAGGCTTACACAAATATCATCGCGCAACGGATACTTTTACTGATTTCCAGAAGGACGAAACTCACCATGAGCACATTAACCATATTTACTGCCTAACAGAAGGATCGGAATATGATTTGTGGTTAGGTACATTCGGCAATGGACTATGCAGGTATAACAGAAAAATAGAAGAAGTACAACATTATCCTTTTCCTAACATGCAAATAAACGCTTTGTTAGATGATGGAAATGGAAACGTATGGATTGCTTCAAATAATATGGGCTTATATCGTTTTATAAAAAACGAAAATCGCTATGAAAAGTTTTACTTCGGTAAGGAAGAATCTGATGGTAATCTTAATATCATCATGTCCTTATCTTTGAATAAAGATGGAAACATACTTGCGGCAGTTGATGGAGGAGGAATAGTCATTCTTGACCCCATAAATATGGTGACCATTGAAAACACCGATCTAACTAAAGCTTTTGCTGGAGTAGATACCAAAGCGATATATAGTGTTTTCATCGATAGCAACGGACTTTATTGGATTGGAACCATTGGAAAAGGAGTACGCATTTTAAATATGGAACGAAATCGATTTACGTATTTTGTTAACGAGCCTCATAACGAAACCAGTTTGAGTGAAAATGCTGTCATCTCTTTATTACAAGATAAAAAAGATCGAATTTGGGTAGGGACTGATGGTGGTGGACTTAATCTTTTTAATCAAAAAAAAGGAACATTTAAATGTTATGAACGGTTATCCTCAAATTTAAAAAGCAATGTAATAAAACGAATATTTGAAGATACAAATGGTGATTTATGGTTAGGTACGTATGGTGGTGGTTTGGCGCATTTCAATCCCAACACCGAGAAAATTATTTCATACAATCCTGCTTCTAAAAATAGCGATGAACAACTTTATTTATCTGTTTGGTCGATAACACAGCAAAACGAAGATCAGCTTTGGCTTGGCACACTAGGCAATGGCTTATATAATTTTGATGTAAAGAGTAAAAAATTTACACCATTAAGCGAAATAAATCCAGAACTTAGTGGGGTAATGAACGATTATATTTTAAGCATAGCGGTTGATTCGAAAAAAAACCTATGGATTGGGACTAGCAATGGCATTTACGTTTGGTACCATAAAACGAATAAATACAAGCGTTATTTGTTTGATCAGATCAATGATAGCGGCGTTGGGAAAAATGCCATATTAACAATTTTTGAAACTCAAAATAATGATATCTGGGTTGGTTCAAATGGTGGAGGTATTATTATCATCTCTCCGGAAGATGGCAGCACGGTTGAACTTTCGACCAGACATGGATTGGTGCACGAGCAAGTGTATGACATTAAACAGGACCAGCAAGGAGCAATGTGGATTGCAACCCAGGGAGGAATCTCAAAATATGAAATAGAAACGGGTCGATTTCAAAACTATGATAATCGAGATGGCTTAATGGGAAGTGCCTACAACACCTTACTCAACACCAAATCAGACCAATTACTAGTGGGAGGTGTCAAAGGGCTTAACGTATTTAATCCCAACGTAATTAAAATAAACAATTACGTTCCTAAGGTTTTACTGACCGACCTTTTAATAAACAACGTACCTATAAAAACGGGTGATATAAATAGTCCTCTCAAACAGAATATCGCTGAAACCAAAGAGTTGGTATTAAATCACAACCAGACAAACATTGGCTTGGAGTTTGTTGCTATAAATTACTTTTCTGAAAAAAACAGCTATAGTTACATACTTGAAAACTCTTCGGATGCTTGGAGCGAAAGCTCTTTTAACCGTGTAGTGAAGTACAACAACCTAAAGCCCGGCAATTATGTATTCAGGGTTAAGGCTGCCAACAACGATGGTATCTGGAGTACAGCAGAAACAAAACTTCATATAAAAGTATTAGCTCCTTGGTGGAAAACATGGTACGCTTATGTTTTCTATTTTTTAATTCTAGGTGGTATAATATATGGGTATATCAGGTATTCGATTCTATGGATTGATTTACGTCGGAAATTACAATTCGAAGTAATGGAGCGACAAAAGATAAAAGAACTGAACCAAATGCGTTTACAATTCTTTACCAACATATCCCATGAGTTCCGAACACCCTTAACCTTAATTTCTGGCCCTCTGGAAGCACTTCGAAAAAAGCTTCATCTTGAACAAGAAGATGCTGAGCTATTTAATATCATGCATAAGAACACCAACCTTTTGCTTCGATTAATCAATCAGGTACTCGATTTCAGAAAAGTCGAAACGGGTTCGATGGAACTCAATGTTAATTCAGGAGATGTTATTAAATCACTCAAAAGTTTTGCTGATGTTTTTGGCTACATGGCCAATGAGCGCGACATACAATTCGACATACACAGTTCAATGGATAGTCTTCAAATTCAATATGATGAAGACATTCTTGAGAAAGTAGTGTATAATCTGCTTTCTAACGCATTTAAGTACGGTAAAGAAGGCGGAAAAGTTGAATTAAACATTAATAAGCAAAAGTGTAAATCTCATCTTGATCGTGAATGCCTTGTCATTAAGGTTAGCGATGATGGTCCTGGCATTCAATCCGAACGACCTGAAGATGTATTTTTACAATACAAACAATTTAACCAGGGATCGAACAAACATAAACCAGGCACAGGGATTGGCTTAGCGCTGACACATTCTTTAGTTAAGATACATGGAGGCTCTTTAAGTGTAGAATCTGTAAAGGATAAGGGTGCAACCTTCACTGTTTCTATCCCAATAATTCAAGCTGTAAATATCAGCAAAGAGCACAAATCTAAGGAAAGATTGGTTGATTCAACAGAGCCAGCTAATGGTAAAGTGAAGCGCAATGCTGAAAAAGCGAAACCTAAGAGCAATTACCATTTACTCGTTGTAGATGACAATAAGGAAGTGGTTGAATACTTGTACAGTTTATTACAAAACCAGTATCATCTTGAAAAAGCATACGATGGAGAAATGGCATATGACCTTTTACAACGTCGAACTTTTGACATGGTAATTTCAGATGTAATGATGCCCAAAATGAATGGAATTGAGCTGTGCGATAAAATAAAAAACAATATCCAAACCAGCCATATTCCTGTTATAATGTTATCAGCCAAAACTTCGGTAGAGAATCGAATTGAGGGTTTGACCACAGGTGCTGATGCCTACGTTCCTAAACCATTCAACCCAGATTTACTGGAAGCCTACATCGATAACTTATTAAAATCCCGAGAGCGTTTAAAAGAAATATTTACTGGCAATTCCATCATTATTCCTTCAGAGGTTACTTCTACACCTGTGGATGAATCTTTCTTAAGCAAAGCTTTAGATGCCGTTAAAAACAATATGGCTGATGAAAACTTTGGTGTTGTAGAGTTAGGATTCGAGTTAAACATGAGTCGTAGTAACTTACATAGAAAGATTAAAGCAATTACAGATAAGTCAACAACAGAATTTATAAGAACAGTTCGACTTAAGGAAGCAGCGGCAAAATTGATTGCTACTGAAGATCAAATTAGTGAAATAGCCTATAAGGTAGGGTTTAACAGCAGCTCCTACTTTATCAAAAGTTTCAAGAAAGAATTTAACATGTCGCCAGGACAATATAAGCAAATGCAAAAAAGGTGGAATTAAAGAGCGATTAAAGCAACCTTATTATTACTTTTGAGTAAACCCAACGGAGTATATGATCAATCGCCCAATCTGTTAACTTTTAAGTAATTTAAATGAATTTATTGCTAGCTGCCTTATTCTACTTCTTTGCAGGCTTGATAGGTATCATGCCATTTTGGTTAATTTACCAGTTTTCTAATTTCGCAAGCTTTGTACTAGGTAAAGGTATAAAGTACCGAAGAAAAGTAATTCTTGAAAATTTACAACAGACATTCCCCGACAAACCAAAGCAATGGATTGACGAAACTATTAGCAAAACCTATCTTAATTTGAGCGATAATCTCCTTGAAAGTTTTAAGTCTTTCACAATGCTCAAATCAAGCATCAGGAAACGCCATAAAATCGTCAACCCTGAACTGTTAGATAAATACATTAAAAACAAACAAAGTGTAATTGGGGTTACAGCACATTACAACAACTGGGAATGGGGTAGTTTATCTGCAGGTTTGCAAACCAACTATAACTATATCGCGTTTTACAAACCGCTTTCCAACTCAATTATTAATAAAACTCTTAAAAATAGTCGTTCAAAATGTGGCACTAAACTTGCTTCAATAGCAAATACTTCATCTACTTTCGAAAGCTATAAAAATGAACCTCACATCTATCTAATGGCAGCAGATCAAAGTCCATCAGGCACACAAATAAAAAATGCTTTATGGTTTGATTTTTTAGGTAGAGATACGGCCTTCTTGCATGGTATAGAGAAACATTCAAGAAACAACAACTTTCCTGTTGTCTATATTGATATTCAACGGATAAAAAGAGGTTATTATGAGGTTACCTTACAAGAATTGTGTGACAATCCGAGTGAGCTTACAGATGGTGAAATTACTGAAAGATATGTACGCAAATTAGAAGATGTTATTTCTAAAAAGCCAGAAAACTGGTTATGGTCGCATCGTCGATGGAAACATAAAAGAAATAAGGGGGAATAGTTAAAACAAGGGATTAAAATGGGGAATAATCATATTGCGCACATGTTGCGTTCGCAGGCAGATAAGTACAATACTCGTGAAGTCTTTAGACACAAGAAGAGTGATGAATATATTGCTATAAGTTGGAATAGTTTTAAAGAGCAAGCTGAAAATATTTCATGCTATCTAGTTCAGCATGGCATTCAAGCTAAAGACAACATCGGAATATTTAGTAATAACTGCCCACAATGGACCTGCACTGATTTGGGAATAATGAGTACTCGTGCCGTAGTTGTTCCAATATACGCAACAGCAACTTTTGAACAATTAAAGTACATTGTTGAAGAAACAGAAATGCAAATACTTTTTGTTGGCGATCCTGATCAGTTGGCACTTGCTCAAAAAGTAATGACAGCAAGTAAATCCCTACAAACAATCGTGTGTTTTTTTGACTGCCCAGAGGAAAACAAACATATTGTCAGTTATGAATTAATATCACAAAACTCCTGTTCCGAGGATACAAAATCACAATTAGATCAACGCTTAACAGAAGCCAAATCTAGTGATATAGCAACCATCATATATACATCCGGAACGACAGGTACGCCTAAAGGTGCCATGCTAAGTCATGCTAATTTTATGGCTTCATTCAAAATACATCAAATACGACTCGATCTTGGCGAGAATGATGTATCACTTTGCTTTTTGCCCCTAAGTCACATTTTCGAAAGAGCGTGGACTTTCTTAGTACTGCACCAGGGAGGAGTTAATGTATACAATTCTAATCCTAGGCAAATAGTTGAAGAATTACCTAAGGTAAAACCTACAGTAATGTGTGTGGTACCGCGGTTTTTTGAAAAAACTTACGATGGAATTTGGGCAACAACAAAGAAATGGAGTACGATCCAACTAAAAATATTTAATTGGGCGGTAAAAACAGGTGGTAAAACAATTGAATATCAAAAGAATAATACAAATCCATCTATAGGTTTAAGCATTAAACATGCAATTGCCAACCAGTTGGTACATAAAAAAGTTAGAAAAGTATTTGGAGGAAACATACGTTATATTCCATGTTCTGGTGCATCTATGTCAGGTGAATTGAGGCGTTTTTTCCACTCCTTAGGTATATTTGTTAATTACGGCTATGGCGCCACCGAAACACTGGCGACCGTTTCTTGTATGCGCTCCGACATCTATGACTTTGAAAACACAGGCACGATTATGCCAGAGGTTCAGGTGAAGTTGTCTGATGAAAACATGATATTGGTTAAAGGTGAAACAGTATTTCAAGGCTACTATAAAAAACCAAAAGAAACCGAAGAGGTACTAAAGGATGGTTGGTATTACACTGGTGATGAGGGTGAATTACTACCCAACAATACCCTATTGATGAAAGAACGCATCAAAGACATTATCAAAACATCAACAGGAAAATACATTTCACCTCAAAAAGTTGAATTAGTACTTTCTAGAAGTGAATTGATTGAGCAAGTTTGCGTGATTGGTGACAATCGCAGATACCTCACTGCCTTGATTGTACCCGTGTACGACCATCTATTAAAGTTTTTACCTGATTCCGAATCGAAAGATATAAGTAAGACTTTATTGGTTAATCATCCGGCAATAATCGAAGGCGTAAAAGCAAATTTAGAATCAATTCAGGTAAATCTACCAAAGCATGAACACATTGTAAATTTTGCCCTTCTAGACGAAGCATTTTCAATAGACAATTCAATGATGACAAGCACACTTAAAGTAAGGCGAAAGCAAGTCAACTTAACTTACAAAGAAGTTATTGAGAAACTATATTAAAAAAAAGCGAGCTTCCTATCGGAGCTCGCTTCTTCATTATATCAAATATTTAATTCTATTGATTTTTCTTGATCCAGTTTTTAGCATTTACAAATGCTTCGATCCAAGGTGATACCTGATCATTCTTGCGATCTTCTGGATAATGCGCCCATTGCCATGGGAAGATCGCTCTTTCCAAGTGAGGCATCATTGCCAAATGACGTCCATCTTTTGAACAAATAGCTGCCGTATCAAAATCACTTCCGTTTGGATTGGCCGGATAAGTAGATTTAGAATACTTACCAACAATATTATATTGATCTTCGGCTAAAGGTAAATTATACTTCCCTTCCCCATGTGCAACCCAAACGCCTAATTTCGTTCCAGACAAGGAGTTTAATAATACTGAATTATTCTCAGGAATATCCATATTAAGGAAGATAGACTCAAATTTATGTGAATCGTTATGCAACATCTTAGGCTGCTCATTGTGCTCAGGATAAACCAAGCCTAATTCAACCATCAACTGACAACCATTACAAATACCCAAACTTAATGTATCCTTACGAGCATAGAAATTATCCAATGCTTTTTTAGCCTGTGGATTGTATAAGAAAGCACCTGCCCAACCTTTCGCCGATCCTAATACGTCACTGTTAGAGAATCCTCCAACAAAAACAATCATATTAACATCTTCAAGATTTTCACGACCATTAATCAAGTCAGTCATATGAACATCTTTCACATCCATACCGGCCAAGAACATACTGTAAGCCATCTCACGATCGCCGTTCACCCCTTTTTCGCGAATAATAGCAGCCTTAATACCACTTCGATCTTTTCGATCAAGCGACAGATTAAATTGATCTAATTCACCACTAAATGATGAGTTGAACTGATATTCCAACTTATGATTCTTATAATTCTCAAATCGCTCAGCAGCTAGTTTTTCACCACTTTGTTTACGATCTAACAAATACGAAGTTTTAAACCAAGCTTCACGATATTCATCAATATTAAGCGATAAACTTGTATTGGCATGTTTAATCGTTAATTTACGATTTTCAACTGGCTGCCCAAGGGTTAAGAACTGAATACCAGCTTCACCAAGTACTGATTCAACTGCAGATAAATCTTTCACCTGAATAAGAACGCCAGGGTTTTCACTAAATAAAATTTTAGCTAAATCAATTTCCTCCAACGCTTTCAAGTCTACATCAAGTCCGAAAGAGGTATTTGCAAAACACATCTCCAACATAGCAGTTACCATACCTCCAGCAGAAATATCATGACCTGCTAATACTAAACCTTTATTGATAAGATCCTGCAAAGCATTAAAGCCATTTTTGAAATAGTCAGTATCAGCAACTGTTGGCGCTTCATCACCCAAGCGATTAACCACTTGTCCAAAACTACTTCCACCAAGTTTCAATTCATCAAACGATAAATCGATATACAGCAGGTGTGATTCTAGGTCGCGAACCAATACAGGCTCAACAATATTTTTCACATCGCTTACTTCGGCTCCACCAGAAATAATAACTGTTCCCGGACTGTATACTTGCTCACCGTCCTTGTACTTTTGAGTCATCGAAAGCGAATCTTTTCCAGTAGGAATATTAATTCCCAAATCACAAGCAAAATCGCTTACTGCCTCAACTGCACGATACAAACGACTATCTTCACCTTTATTTTTGCAAGGCCACATCCAGTTTGCACTTAAGGAAACACCTTTAATTCCATGAGTTAGCGGTGCCCAAACCAAGTTAGTTAGTGCCTCAGCAATTGAAACAACCGCTCCTGCCGCTGGATCAACTAAACCGATAGCTGGTGCATGCCCAATAGAAGTAGCCATACCTTTTTCTCCTTTATAATCAATGGCACAAGCTCCAAGGTTATTCAAAGGTAATTGCAATTCACCTGCACATTGCTGTTTCGCAACCTTACCCGTTACCGAACGGTCAACTTTGTTTGTTAACCAATCTTTACAAGCAACTGCTTCAAGCTGCAATACGCTCTTTATATAGGATTCAATTTCACCATTCTTGTATTCAACAGCTGCAAATGATTCATCAGCTGTTTCATCTTTCATGATTGTTTTTGGTGGATTACCAAACATATCAGAAAGCTGCCAATTAATAGGCGCATTACCTTTATCATCTTCAAACTTAAAATGCATATCGCCAGTAGTCTCTCCTACTTCATAAAAAGGAGCACGCTCTCGAGCTGATATATTTTTTAAGTTCTCAATATCTTTATCTTTCAAAACCAATCCCATTCGTTCCTGGGACTCATTACCAGCTATTTCTTTTGCTGATAAAGTTGGGTCTCCAACGGGTAGCTTATCCAAATGAATAGTTCCTCCTGTAGTTTCAACCAATTCAGATAAACAATTTAAATGTCCTCCAGCACCATGATCATGAATAGATACAATTGGGTTCTCATCAGATTCTGCTAAGGCACGAATGGCATTCATCGCACGCTTCTGCATTTCAGGATTGGAACGCTGAACCGCATTTAATTCGATGGCATTATCAAATTCACCGGTTGCAACGGATGAAACAGCTCCACCCCCCATTCCGATGCGGTAATTATCACCACCAAGAATTACTACCTTATCTCCTTTGTCAGGATCAGCTTTAATGGCATGCTCTTCGCGACCAAAACCAATACCACCCGCTAACATAATTACCTTATCAAAGGCGAACTTCTTCATGTTCTCGAAGTGCTCAAAAGTAAGAACAGATCCACAAATTAGTGGCTGACCAAATTTATTACCAAAATCACTGGCACCGTTTGATGCTTTAATTAATATCTCTTCTGGAGTTTGGTACAACCACGGTCTTGCAGGAGTTTCTTTTTCCCACTCACGTCCTTCTTCCGAACGCGAATAAGAAGTCATATAAACTGCCGTACCAGCCAAAGGCAATGAACCTTGACCGCCCGCTAATCTATCACGAATCTCTCCACCAGCACCAGTTGCAGCACCATTAAATGGTTCAACTGTTGTTGGGAAGTTGTGTGTTTCAGCTTTTAACGACAATACCGTATCAATTTCTTTTGTTTCAAAGAAATCAGCCGTATCCTGACGACCCGGTGCAAATTGCATTGCTTTTGGTCCTTTCACAAAAGCCACATTGTCTTTATATGCAGAAACGATGTAATTATGATTTTCCTTCGATGTCTTCTTTATCAACTGGAATAAAGAACTTTCTTTTTCCTCTCCATCAATAATGAAGATACCATTGAAAATCTTATGACGACAGTGCTCTGAATTAACCTGAGAAAAACCAAATACCTCGCTATCGGTTAATTTACGACCAAGGCGAGTACTTAGATCATCCAAATATTTTATCTCATCTGCACTAAGGGCTAAACCTTCCTTTACATTATACGATGCGATATCTTCAATATGAACAATTGCCTCAGGCTCTTTATCAATGTTAAAAACAGTTTCATTCAGCCCTTTGTACATTGCCTGTAACATAGGGTCGAATTGGCTATTCTCCGATTCTACCTGAAAAAACTCTTCGATGCGAAAAATTCCTTCGACACCCATATTTTGAGTAATCTCCATCGCATTTGTACTCCAAGGAGTAATCATTTCTTTACGCGGACCAACAAAAAAGCCTTCTAAACTATTAGTTTCAGAAAGCTTTGCTCCGCTAAATAACCATTCTAGCTTTTTTATGTTGTCAGCCGTCAATTCGTTATGAGTGCCAACTGCTACTATTTGCTTATCGTTTCCCTTGAAGAACAAGACCATGAATGAAAATTTTGATTTGATGTTTTGATTGAGCTGCAAATTTAAGATAAAAACATTAAATCGACCACTCGAAATACTTAAAGGTTCATAAAAAAAGAGCTTATCTAAAACAGACAAGCCCTTTTAACAAAATCCAAAAATATAATATTCAATTAATCAATCACTTCTTATCTATATCTTACCACTGTTTCTTCATTAATCCATGAACCAATTGTGTAAGTCGATCCTTCTTCCAAACCGTGGAAAAAACCAGTTTCTTTATCTGGTATATATTGCGAATACAAGGCTATTTGCTTTTCAGCTTCCTGCATACATTCCGGATCTACTGCTTTTGCTTTTTTGAATCGATCAAGAGCAGCCCAATAAACAGTTTTATGCTCAAATTCATTAGCACCATACTTTTTACTTTCGACTGCATAAATATTACCTATTAAAATATGTGGCTTACCCCATGACGAATTATGCTTTAATGAAGCAAAGGCATAGTCGCGTGCTTTTGGTCCATTCTTATAATGTGAAAACATAATTAAGGCCAATTCAAAATTGTACTTCGATTTATTCAAATCATCCTCCTCCATTTCTAGAGCCTTGGCATAATATTCTACAGCTTTATCAATTTGCTGCTTTTTTATAAAATATTTTGCCAAATAATACGCCGCCGATGCATTGGGATTGAGTTCGTAATTACGCTCCGAAACCAAGGCATACAATTCGTTATCGGTACATTCTAAATTATTCATCAAACTTAATAGGTTCTCCAAGGCCTTGGCATCGTCTTTTGCCTGCAAATATTTAAGCTCTAATCCGGCAACAAGTTGGTCGCAAGAATTTAAATCACTCTTGCTCATAATGTCAACACAAGCCTTACTCAATTTGGCCAACATTTTCTTTTTCTCAGGTCTTTTTTCATTGTTAAGATGATATTCAACCACTCCATCAACATCAAAATAGATTGCCAATAATTCTTCGTTTGAAACCTTATTCGACTTACTTAAAGCATTGGCACATTGCAACCAGTTTAAAGCCACAAGCGGTTCCATTTTAGCGTTTCTCTGCTCATATGACTTTTGAAAACAATCCATTGCCTCAACCAAGGCTTCCGGCTTATTACGTCTGTGCTTTACAATTTCCAGAGCCTTCCTACCATAGATCCAACCTTCAGGATATTTAGGATGATCTCCAAAATATTTAATTCTTTGGTCATAAATCATCATAACTGTATCAATTAAAGCTTCTTTACGAAGTTGATCCTGCTCTTTCTTGATAAAATGGTTGTATAAACCAACACCATCAGAGTAAACACTTACAGTTACATCAGGACAGTTAAAAAACATATTTCGCCATGGTTCAATGGCGTATTCATACATGCGCTTTTTGTAAGATAAACTATATAAGGAATAATTTTTTCCACAAGTAATACTATCGGATTCACCTTGATCCTGAGCTAAACTTTTAAAACTTGGTACCATCATTACGATGGCGATTATGGCAATGATTAAATTTCTCTTCATACTTAAGAGGTTTAAGATTAATTAAATTTGAACAACAAGACACTATCAAGATTTTTGCCACAACCATCTTAGCTTTCATATTCAGCAACTTAAAAATATAAAACATTATCACATGCGTATGAAAACGAACAATAACTTGACCGTAATCGAACAGTTTAGGAAAAACAATACTACAATTCATATTTATTTAATGGCCCCTTTTTACTATATTGAAAATTAGTCAGGTTTATCAGGTATTTTAATCATAAGGCAAAGCAATGAAGACCATAATTGATTTTTTCGAGGATAGCGTCAAGATGTACGGTATCAATACATTGTTGTGGGAAAAAAGCGATAAAAATTACTCCTCTTACTCCTATAATGATATTAAGGAAGAGGTACACAACCTAGCCAAAGCATTACTTAGCATAGAGATAAAAGAAGGTGATCGTTTAGCACTTTTATCCGAAGGGCGTCGTTTATGGCTGGTAAGTGAATTAGCAATCCTACACATTGGTGCTATTAACGTTCCGCTTTCAACTAAATTAGAAGCAGATAGCGATCTTAGTTTTAGATTAAAGCACTCTGGAGCAGAAACCATAATTATTTCAAAAAATCAGCTACCAAAGGTTAGAACCTTAAAAAAAGAACTTGAACACATAAAACGCATTATTATTCTGGACGAAGTTGGTAATCTGGAAGACAAGGAAATTCTATTGTCACAACTTTTAAATAAAGAAAATAGTAATTACAAAAATGAGCTTGCGGCTAGAATAGCTAAAATAACACCGGACACATACGCCAACATATCATATACATCTGGCACCACTGCTGATCCCAAAGGAATAATCCTTTCGCATCGCAACTACACGGCTAATGTTGATCAAGCATTTAGCTACATAAAAATACCTGAACACTATAAAACACTAGTTGTTTTACCTTGGGATCATGCCTTTGCTCATACAGCTGCTTTGTATTCCTTCATGCACAAAGGCGCATCCATAGCATCGGTTCAAATTGGCAAAAACCAACTTGAAACATTGAAAAACTTTGCTAACAACATGCTCGAGATAAAACCTGAGATACTTATGAGTGTACCTGCTATGGCAAAAAACTTTAAGAAAAACATAGAGAAAGGCATTGAGGCGAAAGGAGGCATGGCGCTTAAATTATTTAATAGTGGTTTAAAGTATGCCTATTGGTATAATGGCATGGGCAACAATGCTGGCAAAGGATTGAAAAAATTAACTAAGCCCATATACTGGCTCTACAACAAAATACTCTTCAGTAAAATAAAAGAAAAATTTGGTGGTAATTTGCAGTATTTTATTGGTGGAGGAGCATTATTAGACATCGAATTACAGCGCTTTTTCTACGCAGTAGGCATTCCGATGTACCAAGGCTATGGCTTAAGTGAAGCATCTCCTATTATTTCAGCAAACACACCAGCATTCCACAAGTTAGGTTCGTCTGGCAAGGTTGTTAATAAGCTAGAAATTAAAATTTGTGATGAAGAAGGCAATTCACTTCCAACAGGTACAAAAGGAGAAATTGTAATTAAAGGCGAAAATGTAATGAAAGGCTATTGGCAAAATACTGAAGCAACAGCCGACACGATTAAGGACAATTGGCTATACACAGGCGACCTTGGTTATTTAGATGAAGAAAATTATCTATATGTCCTTGGACGATTTAAAAGTCTGCTAATTGGTGCCGACGGAGAAAAGTACAGCCCTGAAGGTATAGAAGAAGCAATTATTGATAACTGTACACTTATCGATCAATTCGCGTTACATAATAACCAAAACCCTTATACAACGGGCTTAATTGTACCAAACAAGGAAAAAATCAAGGGCTGGTTAAATAAAACTAATAAATCGTTGGATGACGATACTGTCGTTCAAGAAATCCTTAAAATGATTAGTGATGAAATTAATACTATCAAAACCTCTGAAGCTCCCGAGCTAGCTTTTCCGCCAAGATGGCTACCAACCGCATCTATTGTTCTTACCGAAAGCTTTAATGAAAACAACAAACTTATTAATAGCACCATGAAAGTTGTGCGCGGTAAAGTGGAAGAGTATTTTAGTAAAGAAATAGAATACCTTTATACGCCGGAGGCAAAAGTTTTTATTTCAAGTAAAAACATTGAAAACCTTAGAGAATTCGTAAGCAGTAAATAATATAAAGTTTGAAACAAATGAGACTTGAAATTCAAAAATTAATATGGATACTTCTATAATTCCGTCAGAATATGACCAATTTTACTCCAATACTGATATAATTAGTGCAACAATAAACGGTTTAAAGTGATTTTATATGTAACAATATCCTTTATTCACTGTATAAAAGCTTTAATCGGTAAATTAATTTCATGAATCGACCAACTTTTTGCATTTTTACAAAAGATTGATTTTTCTAAGAACAAAGTTTTTCACATTTTTACATTCAAATTCAAAGCACATTCGAATGCCAATCGTATTAAGATATATAATAGTTACATTAGTATTTTGTTCATTAGTTAGTGAATCTACAGCACAACGCCGTAGAAAATCAACAATTTGGGAAGGCGTAAGAGTTACTCCACGCGTTGGAGTTAACGTCTTTTTTGGTGATTTGGTTGATAAGTCACGTACGAGTTATTCCTTCGGTGGTGTTGCTGAAAAGGAATTGACACCCTATTTATCGGCGCGCGTGCAGTTAATGGCTGGTAATATGAAAGGTGAACAAACATATGCTGACACCGATGAACTTTACACTTACTTCAGTAATTTCTATACTGACTTTATGGTTGGAGCTAGCTTCCGACCTCTGGATTTGGCATTAGGTTACTTTAAGCAACGATCGTTCAACCCGTATATTGTTGGTCAAGTTGGAATAATCTACCACAGTACAGATACGCATTATGGCCCCCATGGATTCGATCCAAATACACTTAGACACAGTGTAAGTGGTGTATCACCATCTTTTGGTGCTGGCGTAGGACTATCGTATTGGTTAAATTCAAGAATGAACGTTAATGTTGAATTTATTGGTGCGCTTCCATTTACCGATATGATAGATGGACATAAAGAATGGTATAGCGGAACGCCTGGCAACATAGTAAAAGTTAACGAAACAGATCCTTTTGATGCCTATTATACTGCTTCGGTTGGTGTATCTTTCTTACTTAATGATAGTAAATGGAAAAATGAGCCAAAATACAACCGCAAGGCTTACATGAAGACAAGAAAAATGATGATGAGCTCTGGATCTAAAAAGAATCAGAAATCCATCAATAGACGAAGAAAGAAAAGCAGAAAAAAATAATACTTACATATACTTCATTAAAAAGAGCTGGAAATTCAGCTCTTTTTTTATGCTTGTTTGATTCTTGTTATCTTTACATTTATGGAATTCAAACTCACATCTGATTTTTCCCCAACGGGTGACCAACCCCAGGCTATTAAAGCACTGGCCGAAGGCTTAAACAATCATATAAAACACCAAACATTACTAGGTGTAACAGGCTCAGGTAAAACCTTTACTATGGCCAATGTTATTCAAGAAACAAAAAAGCCAACATTAATATTATCACATAATAAAACCTTAGCGGCTCAACTTTATGGTGAGTTCAAAAGTTTCTTTCCTGAAAATGCAGTTGAATATTTTGTATCCTATTACGATTATTATCAACCAGAAGCCTATCTTCCGGTTACAGACACCTATATCGAAAAGGATTTATCCATCAACGACGAAATAGAAAAACTTAGATTAAGCACAACGTCTGCATTATTATCAGGGCGTAGAGACGTTATAGTTGTATCCTCAGTATCCTGCTTATACGGGATCGGTAACCCTGATGACTTTCATGAAGGAATAATTTCAATAAAAAAAGGAGATCAATTATCAAGAAATGTTTTTTTAAGACAATTGGTTGATAGTTTATACTCTCGAAACGAAGTCATGTTTGAACGTGGTCATTTTAGAGTAAAGGGCGATACGGTTGAAATCTTCTTAGCCTATTCCGATTATGGTTGTCGTGTAATTTTTTGGGGAGATGAAATTGAAGAAATAGAAACCTTTAATCCTGATGCTGGCACCACAATCGAATCACTAGATTCAACAATCATATATCCAGCCAACATCTTCGTGACTTCCAAAGCACGTACTCAACAAGCCATTCATGAAATACAGGATGACATGATGAGGCAGGTGGAATTCTATAAAGAAATTGGTAAGAACCTGGAAGCAAAACGACTTCATGAACGCGTCAATTACGATTTGGAAATGATACGCGAACTAGGTCACTGTCCTGGTATAGAAAACTATTCACGCTATTTTGATGGTAGAAAAGAAGGAACACGACCATTCTGTCTAATTGATTACTTTGCTGATGACTTTATGGTGATTATAGACGAGAGCCATGTTACCATACCACAAATTCGTGCAATGTACGGTGGCGATAAATCCAGAAAAGAAAACTTGGTTGAATATGGCTTCCGCTTACCTGCAGCAATGGATAACCGCCCCTTGAAATTTGAAGAATTTGAAACATTAATAAATCAAGGAGTGTATGTTAGTGCTACACCCGCCGATTATGAATTGGAGAAGAGTGAAGGCGTAATTGTTGAGCAATTGATTCGTCCGACAGGCTTATTAGATCCGCAGATTGATGTACGCCCGAGCCAAAATCAAATAGACGATTTAATTAACGAAATCCAGCTAAGAATAGAGCGAAAGGAGCGCATTCTGGTTACCACCCTAACCAAACGTATGGCCGAGGAGTTAACAAAGTATCTGAGCCGTATTTCAATAAAGTGTGAGTATATTCATTCTGATGTAGATACTCTTGAACGGGTTAAAATAATGGAAAATCTGCGACTTGGAACTTTTGATGTATTGATTGGAGTCAATCTACTTCGAGAAGGATTAGATTTACCCGAAGTATCTCTGGTTGCCATTCTTGATGCTGACAAAGAAGGTTTTTTAAGATCCGAAAGATCACTTACCCAAACGGCGGGTAGAGCTGCAAGAAACCTTAACGGCTTGGTAATAATGTATGCTGATAAAATTACCAAAAGCATGCAAGCAACAATAGATGGAACAAACTATCGTCGTGAAAAACAGTTAAAGTACAACGAAGTTAACAATATTACCCCTACTCAAATAAACAAACAAATCACAAATGATCTAAACACAAAAAGCAAAGCTTATGTTGAGCCTAGTGAAACAAACTTTGCTGCAGATCCAGTGGTGGAATACATGAGTAAGGACGCGCTAAAGAAATCAATAGACAAAACACGTAAAGAAATGCAGAAAGCGGCCAAAGAGCTCGATTTTATGCTTGCAGCACAATACCGTGATGAAATCACCAGACTTGAAAAGATACTTAATAAAAAACCCTCTTAAAATTAAGAGGGTTTTTCTATATCTATATCTATTAAGTTAAGAATACTCTTAACCTAAGTATGATTTCAATAATTTACTACGAGAGGTATGACGTAAACGACGAATGGCTTTTTCTTTAATCTGGCGAACACGCTCACGCGTTAAACCAAATCGTTCACCAATCTCTTCCAAAGTCATTTCTTGACAACCAATTCCAAAGAACAATTTAATAATGTCACTTTCACGCTCAGTCAAAGTAGCTAAAGCTCTTTCAATTTCTCGCGCCAAAGATTCATTTATTAGCGCCTTATCAGCATTTGGAGAATCACTATTGACCAATACATCTAATAGGCTATTATCCTCACCTTCAACAAATGGTGCATCAACAGAGATATGACGACCAGATACACGCATTGTATCTGCAACCTTATCTGCCGGCAATTCTAATTTATCTGCTAACTCCTCAGGTGATGGCTTACGCTCATTTTCCTGCTCAAACTTTGAATATGCCTTGTTAATTTTATTCAAAGATCCAACCTGATTCAATGGCAAACGAACAATACGACTCTGCTCAGCTAAAGCTTGTAATATTGATTGTCGAATCCACCAAACAGCATACGAAATAAATTTAAAACCACGTGTTTCATCAAATTTCTCAGCTGCCTTAATCAACCCCAAATTACCCTCATTAATTAAATCGGGTAAACTTAATCCTTGATTCTGATATTGTTTTGCCACAGACACAACAAATCGCAAGTTGGCCCTAGTAAGCTTTTCCAAAGCAATTTGGTCACCTTTTTTGATACGCTGTGCCAACTCAACTTCTTCTTCTACAGAAATTAGTTCTTCTCGACCAATCTCTTGAAGATATTTATCAAGCGACGCGCTCTCACGGTTAGTAATTGACTTTGTTATCTTTAGTTGTCTCATATTCCTTGTGAAAATTACCGCGCGAAAGTACTACTTTTTAATGGCTTTTCCAAGCTCTCGCACGCATTGTTGCTGGAAAAGATTTACTCTTGAGGATTTACCGCATAATAAACTACCCGACCATTAGGATATACTCCTGTTAAAAATAGGCCTTCCTTTACTTCTGTAACAACCCTTTTAAAGTCATCAACAGATGTTATGGCAATTCTATTAGCCTTGGTAATAATATAACCTTCTTTAACACCACTTTCCTTGAGGCTACCCTCGTTCAATTCAACTACTTGCACACCACTCCTCAATCCCAGTCGACGCTTATCGCTGTCTGACAGCTCCTTGAGAGTAGCTCCAAGTGTTAGATCATTGCTATTTGATGTTATAATACTGGTTGTTCCTCGTATGTTACGTAAAGTTACGTCAAAAGTTTTCTTTCTGCCATCCCTAATCACTAATAAATTAACTATTTCTCCAGGACGGTGTCTTCCTACCTGTTCTTGAAGCTCTGGAACAGAATTAACCAATTCCCCATTTACACTAACAATGATATCTCCTACTTGCATTCCAGCTTCTTCTGCCCCACCATTCTCAGACAAACTAAGAACAAATACACCTTCAATTTTATCAATTTCAACATCCAGTTCATTTGCTAACTCAGGACTTACTTCTCTTATTCCTACTCCAAGCAATCCACGCTGAACCGTTCCATACTCCATTAAATCACCTACAACCTTTTTGGCAATGGAAACCGGCACAGCAAACGAATAACCCGAATATGATCCGGTACGAGAAGCAATGGCCGTATTTATTCCAATTAACTCACCATTTTGATTCACCAAAGCACCTCCACTATTACCAGGGTTTACAGCAGCATCAGTCTGAATAAAAGACTCAATTCCATAACTCTGGTTCCTGTTTGAGATGATATTAATACTTCTGGCCTTTGCACTAACAATACCAGCAGTTACTGTAGATGTTAAATTAAATGGATTACCAACGGCCAAGACCCATTCTCCAACCTTTAAACGATCTGAATCGCCATAAGGTATAAATGGAAAAGAATCGCCCTCAATTTTTAATAAAGCTATATCCGAAGTTGGATCAGCTCCAACCAATGTTGCCGGAAAAGTACGCTTATCATTCAGCGTTACCTCAATCTCAATCGCACCATTAATAACATGGTTATTTGTTACTATATAGCCATCGCTTGTTAAAATAACACCAGAACCTGCGCCCATCACAGGAGAGGGCTCTTGTTGATAACCACTACCCGGCCCAAAAAAGAATTCATAGAATGGATTATTAGAGTCGTATTCCCTACCTCTGGATTTCGTTTTAACATGCACTACTGCATGAACCGTCTTTTCAGCAGCTTGCGTTAAATCAGGCAATTGCATTGTTACCTGAGGAATTGAAGCTTGCTTTATTGGAACAGGATCAGCCTGTACAATTTCTACTCGATTAGGCTCACTAAAAAAAATTGAATAGATAACAACAGCTAAAATCGAACTGATCACTGCTATAAATATTGTAAATAAGAATTTCTTTGCATTCATAATTTTCGAGATTTAAGATCAGACATGTGAAATATAGTGAATCTTATTCATCAAATGCCATGCCTCTCGTCACGAAAGCACGTGACTTAACTTTTTTTATCATTTTTTTGATGATCTTAAATGTTTCACCATTACTTTTGTACCTAATCAACATCAATACTAAAGCTTTTGTTTATTCGAATGACAAGCTGACAGTATCGAACATTAATTAAAAACAGAATGATTCACTTTTATAAATATCAAGGGACAGGAAACGATTTTGTGATTATTGACAATCGAGATAAATCGTTTAACGGTGCAAATACAGAATTAGTCCGTTTTTTATGCGATCGCCGATTTGGTGTTGGCGGCGATGGCTTAATGCTTCTTGAAGAACATGACAAATATGATTTCACCATGCGCTACTTTAACAGCGATGGAAATGAAGCATCTATGTGTGGAAATGGTGGACGATGCATAGCTGCTTTTGCGGTACATCAAGGCATTATTAAAAACACCGAACACTTTTCTTTCATGGCTATTGATGGATTACACGAAGCAAGTTACAGTAACAATATTGTATCGATAAAAATGATCGACGTTAACTCGATAGATAAACAAAAAGAATATACATTTTTAAACACAGGGTCACCTCATTACGTTGAGTTTACGGACGATATTGACAACCTGAATGTAAAAGAGAAAGGAATCAAGGTAAGACATTCTGACACATTTAAACCAGATGGCACTAACGCTAACTTTGTTAGTTTTATAAAAAACGACACTCTCAAAGTTCGAACTTTCGAAAGAGGAGTTGAAGACGAAACCCTCGCATGCGGCACAGGTGTTGTAGCCTCTGCGATTGCAGCATATGAAAAAAACAAATCCGTTAGCGACTACAAAATAAAAGTGCTAGGCGGCGAATTACGCGTTTCGTTTGAAACCGACGATAACAACAGTTACAAAAACATCTGGCTTGAAGGCCCCGCGACATTTGTTTTCGAAGGCAAAATTAAGGTATAAAAAAAAGGACCCTTTGGGTCCTTTTTAAATATATTGGACTTAAACTTTACTATACATCAATATTTGCATAAGTAGCATTCTCTTCGATAAACTGCCTACGCGGCGGCACTTCGTCGCCCATCAACATAGAAAATACACGGTCAGATTCTGCAGCACTTTCGATAGTTACCTGACGCAAGGTACGATCCTCTGGATTCATAGTAGTTGACCATAACTGCTCAGCATTCATCTCTCCAAGACCTTTGTAACGCTGAATGTGCATAGAACTTTCTTTACCTCCACCCCATTCTTCAATTAACCTTAGGCGCTGATCTTCATTCCAGCAATACTGTTGATTTTTCCCTTTCTTAATTAAATACAAAGGAGGTGTTGCGATATATAAAAAGCCATTTTCAATCAACTGTTTCATATAACGGAAAAAGAAGGTCATAATTAATGTTGCAATGTGACTACCATCCACATCGGCATCACACATAATGACCACCTTATGATATCTTAGTTTCGTAAGATTAAGCGCCTTACTATCCTCTTCGGTACCTATAGTAACACCCAAGGCAGTGAATATATTCTTTATCTCCTCATTTTCGAATACCTTATGTTGAAGAGCTTTTTCAACGTTTAAGATCTTACCTCGCAAAGGAAGAATAGCCTGAAACTTACGATCACGACCTTGCTTAGCGGTACCACCCGCCGAATCTCCCTCGACAAGAAATACTTCACATGACGCCGGATCTTTATCTGAACAGTCAGCCAACTTACCAGGCAAACCTCCACCACTCAATACACTTTTACGCTGAACTAATTCACGTGCTTTACGCGCAGCATGACGTGCCTGAGCAGCTAATATTACCTTATTGACAATATCTTTAGCATCCTTTGGATTTTCCTCCAAATAGTTGGCCAGCATGTTACTTACAGCCTGATCAACTGACAAACTCACTTCACTATTACCAAGCTTAGTTTTAGTCTGTCCTTCAAACTGAGGCTCCTGCACTTTAACCGAAATAACAGCCGTTAAGCCTTCACGAAAATCATCACCACTAATATCAAACTTAAGTTTACTCAACATTCCTGATTTCTCAGCAAATGTTTTTAAAGTACGCGTTAAACCTCTACGGAATCCAGTTAAGTGAGTACCACCTTCTATTGTGTTAATATTATTCACGTATGAATAGATATTCTCACTGAAGGATGTATTGTATAAAATAGCAATCTCTACCGGAATGTCATTTTTCTCTGTTGTGATATGGATGGCATTATCAATAAGTTTTTCTCTAGCCTCATCAATAAATTCAACAAACTCCTCCAAACCTCTCTCAGAGTAAAACTCTTCAGTTTTAGCATTTCCCTCCTCATCTAATTCACGACGATCGGTTAACTGAATTCTAATACCACTATTCAAGAACGACAACTCACGTAATCGGTTAGCAAGAATCGAATATTTATATTCAGTAACATTAAAAATGTTAGCGTCAGGTTTAAAAGTAACTCTTGTTCCAGTCAACTCCGTTGCGCCAACTTCAATAATTTCAGTTACTGGTTTTCCAATAGAATATTCCTGAGTATAAAGCCTTCCTCCTCTATGTACTTCGGCTTTAAGCATAGATGAAAGAGCATTCACACAAGAAACACCAACACCGTGCAAACCACCAGAAACCTTGTAAGAATCTTTATCAAACTTACCACCGGCATGCAAAACAGTCATTACAACCTCGAGAGCTGACTTACCTTCCTTTTCATGAAAATCAACCGGGATACCACGACCATTATCTAATACCATAATGGAGTTATCCTCAAGAATCTCAACACCAATAGTATCACAATGTCCGGCAAGAGCCTCATCAATTGAATTATCAACCACCTCGTACACCAAGTGGTGCAAACCCTTCTCGCCTATATCACCAATATACATCGCAGGACGCTTACGCACAGCTTCCAGTCCTTCAAGAACTGTAATACTACTCGCGCTATAGTCGCCTTGCTTATTTACATTTTCGTTTACTTCTTCACTCATCTTTAAATACTTTTGAAAAGCGTAAAAAAACCGGCTGAACCGGTTAAATTTGTCTTTAATTTCAAAGACCTACAAATATAGTAAAATTCATCATTCACACAGGTTAAAAACGCACTATTTTTATCCTGTTATCAACAACAAAATCAATTATTATAACTCACAAAACGAAAGCAGAGCTATAGGCCTTAAAATGAAAATAAAATACCCGCTTTAGCATTTAATCCTTGCATAGGATATCCGTTCCATTTATAGTATTTAGATGCTGCTAAATTATTGATATTAGCCCAAAACGACCACTGTTTACTAAAGTAATATTGGCCACCAATATGCACATCAATAATTGATGACAATGTCTTCATTTCAGTTGTCGGAGCGAAATCTAACACTTTTCGTTCGCCATAATATTCAATGCCTCCACTCAAAACAAGATCCTCAAATAACTCCCATCGTCCATCCAAACCAAATTTAACCTCTGGCTTATGCCATGCCTCTTCTTGTGTATCCAAACTCCAACCATAATAAGCACCATTCAACAATAACTCAATGCTCTCTTTCGGTCGAAACAACAACTCTCCTTCAACCTTTAACAAAGTTCCATCATCATACACAGGCATAAAAACATTAGTATAATTTACACCAGTAAAAGCACTGCTTCCAGGGTTACCGCCTTGCACGTAAGGTTTATTTAGATAGAAATGTTCGTTATTGAAGAAACTATATTCTACGCCCGCAGAGAATGAAGTGGACGAACTGAAATTACCTTTTATACCAGCTAAAATATTTAAGCCATATTTAGAAGCACTCACATTGTAATCAGGGGAAACAAAAGGATTTTCATACATAATACTACGATAGTCGTTCAGATTAACCCTACCATTTAAACCGGCATACAGAGAAACAATTCCTTCAACCACCGTTAAATCACCCATAATATCAGGTGCTACCACAAACTCATCTCCTTCCGAATCAATAATACCAGCCATGAATAAACCGACTTTCAAACGCGCATTATCAAAATCAAAGCTCACCGAAGGTGTAGCCTGAATCAATGTGATATTTCTATTTGTAAAATGAAACATAGGCCCAATTGAATCAGGCACACTTGTGCGATACGATTCAACCTTAGCATCCACATTAACAAACATATTATTTAAAGGATGACTGAGTTCACCTTCAATTACAAATCCCTTTTGAGAAACGCCAGTCAAATTACTAAAAGCATTAAATCCTATACTTGCATCGTACGCCGTTTTTCGATTATCAATTACATTATTTTTCAATCCAACGCTCATATCAAAAGAAGATAAACGCTGCTTATCATCATGTGCTAATTGCGAGCCGCTTAATGGCGTAAGATAACCTGGTACCGTATAGTCCTGCTCCATATCTAATGTTTGTAAGCCGTAATAACGATACATATTATGGTTGAAGTCCAAATCAACACTCAAGGTAAGATCATTGAAAAAATGTTTAAAACCAACATTAGCCCATGTATCATTAAATGGTGCCTTTACAGTTTCATCATTCTCTAATTTCAGCTCTCCGAATGAAGATGTATGACCAATATTTAATCCCAATAAAAATGGTTCTGACTCTAATATATTATAGCCAATTTCACCCAAAAAGGTACCGTAATTACCAACACCACCTTTAACAAACGACTTCATTAAAAGCTGCTTTCTTTTCGCTTGTATCTTTGCTGGCGATATCAGACTGGGCTCATAATTGGTACTAACCGAAGTACTCAGAATACGGTAATTAAACTTAGGTCGCATCGTAATCGAATCTGTCACCTTTGGCATTTGATTCACCTTATAAGCATCAGAAACAGTAGGTGTATATTCTCGCACAACACGTACATCCTGATTAATCTTCTCTTGTGAAAAAATAGAATTGACACTTACTAAAACAAGAACTATTATCGAGAAAGAATATTTTAAAATCATTTTGTTAATTTTTATCATTAAAATCGCCGCCTTGAAGATTGCAAGCATAATAGTGTATTAATTATTAGCAACATTAACAGTGTCTGCGTGCTCTTTCATTTCAGGCACCTTTTTCCATTCCTTCATTAAAGCGTGTACTCTTGACGAAATATCATCATCTCCAGTATAATTCTCGTTTATACTTTCAAGATATTGTATGGCCTGAAAACTCTCCCCTCTATCTTGATAAATTTGTGCTAATAAAATAAAACTACGTGCCAGCCAATATTGATGAGGCGTTCCTTTATCGATGTAATCAAAAACTTCTTTTTCAGAAGCTTCAACATCGTTTAAGTCATATTTATACTGAGCTATGTAATATTTAGCTTCAGCTCCCTCAACACTTTTTGTATTACTGGCTATCTGGGCAAAAAACTCTAAAGCTTTTTCGGAATTGCCTAACTCACGATAACTTAATGCTGTATTATAAATGGCCTCTCGTTTAATTTCATCAGCAATTTTAGGTGCATTTAACAATTTAGAAGCGGCGCTAATACACTCTTCAGGCTGATTCATTTTTGTCAGACTTCGCATAACTCCAATTTTCGCTTCCAGGCGGTTTTCGGCAATTTCAGCCTCCTGCTCCAAACGAACAAATGCATTATATGCTTGCCTATAGGCTCCTTGCTGAAAGTGCAATTCTCCCATGCGAATTAAAGCCTCTTCGGTAAACAAACTTCTTTCGCGATTGGCCACATACTCATATGAAGCTAAAGCATCCGTATACTCCGTATTACGATACTGACAATCGGCTTTATAAAAGTGTGCATTCAGCACAAACTTACCATCAGGATAGGTAGCCAAATAGCTTTTAAAATGTTTAACTGCATGCTCACAGTCATTCTTCATATAAAACCGTTCGGCTGCCACGAATGTCAAAGAATCCTGCTCACGATTATCTAATCGCGCAAAACCGCCAACTTGCTCTGTATAGCGCACATATCCATCCAAATTATTCCTATCAAGATAAATATTGCGAATACCCAACAGAGCATTCTCAGCTTCTTGTGTTCCCGGATACTCGTTCACAACACGCTTATAAAAAGCTAATGAGTTATCTAATTCATTGGTATTGTAATAAACCAAACCAAGTTGCAGCATG
Organism: Carboxylicivirga fragile; assembly: GCA_025499625.1. Lineage (GTDB taxonomy): Bacteria > Bacteroidota > Bacteroidia > Bacteroidales > Marinilabiliaceae > Carboxylicivirga > Carboxylicivirga fragile. The sequence continues at coordinate 29,920 of JAFMVD010000026.1, forward strand.
GCCTTTTTCGAATAACTACCCTTTGGATATTTTTCCTTAATGAGCTTATAATTATATATCGCTTCCTTTAAATTATTGGTAGCCACATACGAGCGACCTAGCTCATACAAGGCATCATCCACATAAGGTGATTTTGGATAACGCGTCAACAAAGATTTCAGAACAGTAATTTTGTTATTATAATCCTTCTCCAAGCCATGACAAAACCCTTTTTGAAAGAGTGCATAGTCTGGTGATCCTTCAGGAACTGAAGCCCCACGATTGTAATAGTTAATTGCTGCATCAAACTCGCGATTCACGTAGTAACAATCACCAGTACGATTCAAAGCATCACCATACAGTACTCGATCTTTCCCTTCAGAAAGATTAACATACTTTCGAAACCACCCCTGCGACTCACCATATTCTTTTTGCTTGAAATAAGCATAAGCTATGTTGTAGTGCGCTACTGCAAACTCCTCCATCTTATACGATCCGGGCATGTAAATGAACTCTCTAAAATCAACAATGGCCTTTTGATAATCACCCGTTCTATAATAGGACTCACCTCGCCAATAGTAGGCGCCAACTTTTAAATCTTTATCATACTCAGCATATTTCAGGCTATAATTAAAAAACTCTATGGCCTCCACAAAATTTAGGTCGGTAAACAACTCCAAACCACGATAGTATGCCACACGTTGCATCGCCCTATAAACGTCACCAGTTTTACGTTGAATTTTTTCCATTGAAGCCAAAGCCTCACGATAATTCTTGGTTGTTAGAAAAGCTTTACCTAAGTACTCATAGGCCTGATCAATCTTATCACTCTCTGGAAATAATTCGATGTAAGTCATGAACGAATTAATAATCTCATTAAAGGGAGAAAAAGACAATTCGTAGTTTAACTTGATGTAATTAAATAAGGCATCCTCTTGGATATCTTTATCAAACTCATATTTTGATGCAGCTTCGAAGGCTACCCTTGCTCTTTTTTTATCATTCAATTTCAAATAACAATCGCCTAAGTGATAATAAGCATTTTGAGCCATTATATCCTCTGCTGATGTTACTTGCGACAAGCCCTCGGTTGCTTTCTCAAAATTACTAATAAAATAATAGGCAAAACCTAAGTGGTAAAAATCTTCACGACGTGGTTCGGAGGATAATTCAATAGCCTTCTCATAGTAGACAATACTCTGTTTGTATTCTTTTTTACCATAATACGAATCTGCCACTATTCGATTCATATCAGCCTGACGCTCCTTTGTTCCATCTTTAACCAATGGCAAAGCATACTTTATGGCATTATCGTAGGCCTTCTGTAAGTAATATATCTGAGCAATATAAAATGGTACGACCTTTTTAAAACCCTTATCATTTTCAAGTTTTGTAAAACCATCCAATGCTGTCTGGTAATTGGCCTTTTCATATTGAATGTGGCTATAATAATAAAGTACAGATGAATTGTATTTATTATCCTTTCCTTTAAGGTGGTTAAATTGAATAAGCGCCTCATCATACTTTTTCTGCATAAAAAGAGAATATCCCGCAGCAAAATGATAATCCACTTTGGTTACCTTATCTAAACCATTTGCATTCACCTTTTCATACCAACGCGATGCCTGACGATATTTGTTCTTAGCTGAATAAATATCACCAATATTCATATTGGCATATGGCAAACGATTACTCGAGGGGTAATTCTGAATGTACTCTTCCCACAAATATTGAGCATCTTCATTACTCAACTTTTGAGCACATACCCTTTGCATGTATGCCGCTTCGGTAACACGTGCCGATACTTCCTTTCCATGAGCATCAACATAGTTCTTAAACTGAATTCGCGCTAAACCATACTTTCCAAGCTCATAAAGTTCAACAGCTTTCTCATATTCATTTTCATCCGAATCATAACGATATGATTTCTGAGCAATGGTTGGATGCATAAAACCAAGCAATAGAAGCAAAGCAATATTTCTAATCATGAAGTTGGGCCTTATATAAATAAATTTCTTTCATATATAACGAAACACCAATGGCTTTAGTCTATAACCTTGGCATTAATGGCTAAAGATAAAAAAAGTGATGCAGTGTAAGAATCCACAAGCACAGTATTTTTCAACAGGTAAGAAATTTGTAAAAAATAAATACAGGAAATCTACAAAAAGAATCAAGCAAAGCTATAGCTCGTAACAATAAGCCACCATATTATTCGATAAATATTGAACTTTAAGTTGTTAATAACTATGTAGAAATTAATTAATCGAGTAGGTCAAAATCAATCTCTTCCTGCTTTGATTCAACCAGGCGAGTATCCTCACATCTTATTGTACGTCCAGGAAATTTTTTCAAAAGATTGTAATTATGAGTAGCCATAACAACCGTTTTCCCCTCCTCACAAATACGTTTTAGCAGAACCATTAACTCGTCAGAAGTATCTGGGTCGAGGTTCCCTGTTGGCTCATCTGCCAATATTAACTCAGGCTCATTAAGTAGCGATCGTGCAATTCCGATACGTTGTTGCTCACCTCCTGATAATTGATGCGGCATCTTATAGCCCTTATGCACCATATCAACATGCGACAATACCTCGCGTATGCGCTTGTCAATCTCCTTGCTATTTTTCCAGCCAGTGGCTTTTAAAACGAATAAAAGATTGTTGTAAACAGTACGATCAGAAAGCAATTGGAAATCTTGAAAAATAATACCCATCTTTCTTCGAAGTGTGGGCACCAATTTATTTTTCATTCCCTTCAAAGGATAACCAGCCACAAATCCATACCCTTCTTTCAAAGGCAATTCATTATACATGGTTTTCAATAAACTAGATTTACCACTACCAACTTTCCCGATTAGATAAACAAATTCGCCTGGCTTTATCTGGAAATTAACATCCTGAAGAATTAAATGCTCTTGTTGCCGAATACAAACATTGCTGAATTCAACGATATTTCCTTCTTTATTCGTTTTCTTTTCCGAAAGTTTAGTCATGCCGCTTCTAGCTTATTTTTACCTCAAAGAAACAACTTTTTTGAATCAATCAAAAAGCAATATGCTCTAGCTTAATTTTGCAAGTGCTACTTTTATGCGATCAAACGCTTTAATCAGCTGTTCTTCGCTAGTGGCATACGACAAACGAATGCAATTATCATCGCCAAATGCGCTTCCAGGAACAGATGCAACATGTGCCTTAGATAGTAAATACAAACATAAATCACTGGATGAATTTATTTTTATATCATCTATCGACTTACCAAAATAGTGTGATATATCCGGAAAAATGTAAAATGCTCCATCCGGAACTGATACTTCGAAACCAGGAATATCCTTTACTAAATCTAATACAAGATCTCTACGTTTATGGAACGCTGCGGTCATTTCCTCAACACAATCCTGACTTTCCTTAAGTGCACTTAAAGCAGCCATCTGAGCTATAGAACATGCACCAGACGTATATTGTCCTTGTAGTTTACTTGTTGCTTTAGCAATTGCTAAAGGAGCAGCAATGTAGCCAATCCTCCAGCCTGTCATAGCATATGCCTTAGACACACCATTTATTATTATCGTTCTATCCTTTAACGCAGCATTTTCAGCAAAACTAGTATGTCTGCCCGAAAAACGAATCTTCTCGTATATTTCATCCGAAAGGATTAACACCTTTGGATACTTTTCTAAAACTACACATAAAGCTTCAACCTCCTTCTCAGAATAAACACTTCCGGTAGGATTAGAAGGCGAATTAAACATCACCGCTTTCGTATTGGGAGTAATTGCACTTTCGAGTTGCTCTGGTGTAATTTTAAAATCATTTTTCACACCAGCATTCACTACAACCGGTACACCTTCTGCTAACTTTACTAATTCAAGATAACTAACCCAAAAAGGTGCAGGAACAATAACTTCGTCGCCCTTATTTATTACGCACTGCAAAACATTTGCTAAACTATGCTTGGCGCCATTTGAAACCACAATTTGCTGTGGTTCATATACCAGATTATTGTCTTTTTTCAGCTTTTCGCAAATAACCTTTTTTAGTTGAGGAAAACCAGCAACCGGCGGATATGTAGTTACATTATCGTTAATAGCCTGAATAGCTGCTTCCTTAATATGCTTTGGTGTATTAAAATCAGGTTCGCCAAGGGTTAAATTCACAACATCTACACCATTATCCTGTAGCTCCTTACTTTTCTGATTCATCAAAATTGTCTGTGATTCCGACAAATTATTAATTCTATCTGAAATTAGTCCTTTTTCCATATTCTTCAATCACCCAAAAAGTTAAACACCTATAAATAACAAAGCTGATTCTGGAATCAGCCAATTGTCATTTTAAACCAAAACATTTTTTTATCTTGCAATTATTATAGGTGCAAAATTAGTTAAAAATCATAAGCAAACAAGAAACAAGTATATAGTAATTGTAATTTTTTTTAATTCGGATCTAACAATATTTGATTATTTAATTCATTTATCTACTAAATTAAAAGTTTTTAAACCATTTTTTATTGGATTAAACAGTTACGAATTGATTTCTTTAATAATAAATAATATTTCATGCTCAACCTGAACGAACTTATTCAATCATCATTACCATTCTTTTTATTTGCAATACCATTATTAATATTGGTAAGATGTTTTTTAAAACACAACCTTAAGCTCAAACAAATAGAATTAGCTTCTTCACTAAAGAAAGAATTAATACCAAATAAGATACAGGCCTACGAAAGAGTAACTCTTTTATTAGAACGTATTCATCCGGAAACACTTATTCTTAGAGAGCAGCAAGCAGGCTTAAGCAACATGCAACTTCACAAGCAGCTTCTAAAAAGTATCAGAACCGAATTTGATCACAACATAGCAATGCAAATATATATGCCTTCAAAAACGTGGGAGTATGTTACAAAGGCACGCGATGAAGTTAGTAAACTAATCAACACATGCTCAAGCCAAGTTCAACCCAATAACCCATCAATGGAACTTGCACACAAAATACTTGAGAAAACCATTAATGAAACAAACTATTACATTACAAAGGCAAAAGAGAAACTGAATAACGACATTGAATTAATGTATTTATAGGTACAAGAAATATACATGCACAAAATATCCTTAATAACTGTTACATACAACAGTGCAACAACTCTAGAATCAACCATTAAAAGTATTGCTGAGCAAACAGCATATGAAGAAATTGAATACATAATAATAGATGGCAATTCTTCCGATAACACAGTTGATGTCATTAAAGAAAATGAAAAACTAATTAATAAGTGGATTAGCGAACCTGATAACGGCATATACGATGCGATGAATAAGGGCGTAAAAATGGCAAGTGGTAAATGGATTGGTTTTTTACATGCAGATGATATTTTTGCAAACAACAAAGTAATTGAAACTTTAATAGACTTAGTATCCAACAACGAATACAACACAGTTTATGGCAATCTCGATTATGTAAGTGCAAACAATATTGACAAAACCATCAGACAATGGATTAGCAAACCATTTGAGAAAAGCATGTTAAAAAAAGGATGGATGCCACCACATCCTACCCTATACATTAATAAAGAACATTTCTCGAAAATAGGTTTATTCAATACAGACTATAAAATAGCTGCCGATTTTGATTTCGTACTGAGGCTTTTTTCACATCCCCATACAGCAAGCATTTTTAATAATCGACTAATGATTAAAATGCGTGTTGGTGGAGCGAGTAATCGATCCATTAAAAACATCCTTACAAAATCGAAAGAAGATTATCTGGCGCTCAAAAGAAATAACATTGGTGGTGCAGTGGCATTAATAAAAAAGAACACGAGTAAGCTTCATCAATTTTTCAAGAAATCGTGAGTACGAATAAGTCAAATACAAACAACGAACTTGCCATCTATTTTGAAAGCAAATTGCAGGCTCATGAGCAATTTCTTATTAAAAACATTTTTAATAATGGAGAATTAGCAGAAACAAGCATATTTGACGAAACTAAATTAACGGCATATAGCACTAAAAACGGTGTTGCTCCATTATTATTTAAACACAAGACCACTGAAACATTAAGCGATTCATCTAAAAAAACACTACAGAATTCATACTTCAAAACCCTACTCAATAACACGCAACATTTCGAAACCATTAAATGGATTCAAAACACTTTAACGAAGCACAACATTGAGTTCCTCTTCCTAAAAGGAAGCCTATTGGCTCATACAAGATACAGCGATGCCTCCTTACGCCCCATGAGCGATATCGATTTTATTGTTGAAACAGGGAAAGTAGTAGAGGCATACAAGGTATTAATGAATGGTGGTGCATCTGGTAAACAAATGCCTTTTACGATTGCAGCAAACGATCATCACTTACCTCAAATTAAATATGGTAACAGTTTAATTGAAATACACCAGACACTGTTTCCAATAAACTCGAAATACAACATTGATACAACTACATTATTTAAACATCGAATAATGTGGGAAAAGCAAAACATTTCGATACCAGGCCCGAGCGTGGCACACACAGCAATTCACGTTGCCCTACACCTATATTATACGTTTTTAAGAGGTGGACTTAGGCTTTCGTGGTTTTGTGATTTACACATGCTTGTGAACGACCTGGATCAAATTAACCAGAAAGAGCTTAATGACTTCGCCAAACAACATAAATTGATTCCTGCACTTAGTTTTGTTGGCGAATTCTATTCACTGCTTAGCAATAAAACGTTACCAAATTGGCCGATAAACACCGATAAAACCATTAGAAAGATAGATATTGACAGAGTTACCAAAAGCTTTAGAGCAAATGAACAACAGGACACTCGCGAAAGCTATCAATTAATTATTGAACAAATAAACGAAGCCAAGAGCCTCAAGGAAAAACTTTCCATCATCAATCTACGCCTGACTAAAAACAACAGTTTAAAAGGATTACAATTACTGAAACACATTGCTATAACCAGCTATCGTTCGTCTGGTTATATCATAAATCACACTCTTAAAAAACTAAGATTGAAATAGTAATCTAAGAATTAGCATATTGACTACCATCATAGTATTCGGCAGAATAATAACCATATGACTTTTCATTTAAAGAAACGTCATTAACGATTAGACCTAAGTTCCCAACTTCATCATGAATAAGGTTATCAACCGTTAATTTCATATGCTCCTTAAGTGTATAATTGGCTCGAACAACAAACAAGTTATTATCTGAAAATTGCATCAACATACGTGCATCTGCCACTAAACCTACCGGCGGCGAATCCACAATTACCACATCAAAATTAGAGCGCAGGTATTCAAAAAGCGTATTGGTATTATCTCCCGAAATCAATTCACTAGGATTTGGTGGAATTGGCCCGGCCGGAATAACAAATAAATTATCATATGAAGTCTCATAAATCATATCTTCAATAGAACATTGCCCTATTAAATAATTGGATAAACCATCACGACCATTTAAATCAAACAATGCAGTAAGACGGGGCTTACGTAAATCAAAACCAAGTAAAACAGTTTTTTTCCCTGAAATACTAAAAACGGATGCTAAATTTTGAGCACAGAAAGTTTTTCCCTCACCCGTATTAGTACTCGTTAAAGAAATAATCTTAGCTCCGGCTCCGCTCGACATAAATTTCAACTTGGTACGAATAGCACGAAACGATTCACTTATAACAGAATGAGGCTTATCATGAATCACATTTTGAGCATCGCTTTTACTATGAATAATCATACCCATAATAGGCAAATTAGGCACCAAATAATCCACATCATCCTTACCCCTAACCTTGGTATTTAGAAACTCCTTTAAAACAATGAAACCAACTGGAATCAACAAAGCAAGCATAAAGCCTTTTTGATAATTACTTTTACTTTTAGGAGAAACAATTGCAGAAATTGAAGCGTTGTCAATTATTTCATTGTCTGGAACATTACTTGCCTTAGCAATTTGAGTTTCAGAATGCTTTTGGAGTAAGAATGTATAAATAGCATCGTTTAATTTATAAGTCCGATCAATTTTCAAATAACTCTTTTCCAAGTCGGGCAACAAATCCATATCATCAACAACACCATCCATCTTACGAGTAATTTTACCCCTCTCCAATTCATAGCTTTTGAGCACCTGATTAACCGCCCGTTTTAAATTATCAGACGTAACTCCAATTTTAGTTTCTAATGCTTTTATATAATGATTATCACTCTCTGCTGCCGAAGTCAGCATCTCACGTTCCTCTTCAAGTGTAATCAATTGCATAACCAATTGATTAACCAATCCGGTATTTTCATCATCAACAGCAGGCAACATAAACTCCTCTATATCGGTAGCTGTTTCGAGATTAGATTGAAGATATCTATAATACCCCTCTTGCATTTCAATCATCTTCAGCTCCTTATCCGCCTCAAAATATTGCTCTGCTAATTTCTGAGAAAACTCAGAGGGTCCCATAAATCGATTGTTTTTTCGAAAGTTCAATAGTCTATTTTGCACTTTATCTAAGGTATCAGCTATACTCTTTAACTGCACCTCAATAAAATCCAGAGATCGAGTCGCCATATAATTCTTTCGATCAAGATTATGCTCCAGAATAACAATCGATAGTTCATCTAAGAACCGCCTAATTTTCTCAGTATTGGTTCCTACTGAAGTAATAAAAACAATATTCGATCCTTCGCGATAAGGACTCACACCTAAACTACCACGATATTCGCCAGCCAATTGATTATGCGACTTAAAAACAACGTAGTACTTATTTTGAGGACTAATTTGACCAGATACACCTTTAATCCTAAATGAAAATCCCTTTTCAGTAACCCATTCATTTAGCTTAACCTGTTTTGCAAAGTTAATCGCACTTAAGCCACCCGCACCCGATTGCTTATTATAATTATACAAACGACCACCTTCGGCTTCAACTTTTAAATCAACAGAACCATTCGAGGTAAACTGTATTGATATCGGTACATTAAGCAACTGAGGATGTAATGAATCGAATTCGACAACAAACGGGCTATTATGGTACAATTCCGTATCCTTAATCATCCCTTCCTGGTAATACGACAAACCAAAATCAAGTCGATCAATGGCCTTTTTAATCAATTTTCGAGATCGAATAATAAAGGTCTGATTTTCCACACTCCTAACCTCAGGTGATAATCCAAATCCCTCAATTAAATCTGATTTTGAAACAGATTGATTCTCACCACTTTTCAACAGTAAAGTAGCTCGCGCTTGATAAACCGGAACAGTATAGCGATGATACATAAATACTGAACCTAAACAAATGGGAAATGAAATAAGAAATAGATACCAATTTTTACGCAACAAAAATAAAATGCGATTCAAATCAAACAATGAATCTGCTTTTTTTTGTGAATCAATACTATTTCCTGAATATGAATTTTGTGATGTTTCTGTTGACATTAGCTACAGTTTGTTGCCCAAATATAATCATTTTAAGAATTAATAAGATTAAGTAGAATAGAAAGACAAAAAGCACTATTGGATTGGGCTACGATACAGAAAACTACCCAGTGCATAATCTCCTGAAAACGCTTCGCCATTATAAGCCATTAATCCTCGAACAAAAACAAACTCCGCCCTTCCTTTTAATTTCAAACTTATAGGCTTCGAATCAAGTTCTTGCGGAAAATTACAGTAAATATTACGCTCATAATCAGGATCCCAAATAATTAAGTCGGCATCAGAACCCGTTCTTAGCACGCCTTTTTTTGGATATAAACCCATCAGTTTCGACGCTCGCTCAGCCATAATCGAAACAAATTCCATCAAAGAAATCTTCTCTCGAATAACGCCCGAAGTGTAAATAACAGATAAAAAATTCTTTATTAAAAAATATTCATCGGGACGGTTATGAACCTGACTATCCTTAACTACACCTTCGCTCGAAAGCGTTAATGACGGCCGAACAATAAAGAAATGATCACTTTTAATCAGCTCCCAGAATTCCTCATGAGAAATTAAACTTAATGTATCAACCAGAGGAATTCCGAAAAAAACTGAGTTCTTATCGACCTTATAGTCCGCTGAATCACCCAAATAAAAAGGATACATCAATTCGGAATATACCAAGCCTGTTTCTTTGAAAAGTAATATAATTTCAATCTGCTCCCTAAAACAAATGTTTTGAAGCAATACTTTACAGCCTGCAGATGTAGACAGATCCAATATTCGCTTTAGATTTAAAAGGTATTGTTTAATGGCTTGTTCATACTCGTAACTCTTTTTTAATGAAGAATTACTTGCATCAAAAGGGGCATCCATCTCAACCATTAACAACAAATCAAATTGAGCAGCCGTCTTAATCAGTTCAATCAAATTCGCAATTTCACCTTCATCATCTAATGGCCACTGCAAAAAGAAAGAAGTGATTCCTTCGTGCGAATAACAATAATCCAGCTCCTTCTCATCAAAACGATCCCATCCTTGCAAGGATAAATGAAAGCCATAATCCGGCACCACATTTAGAGGTCGTTTTTTTTGTTTTAAAAGCTCAAGGCTGGAATCATCCGATAAACCGGGTACAATTGTTTCAAGAACCGTTGTGGTACCCCCAACAATTTCAGCTTGATTAAACTTTCTTTGCGACTCGGGTTCCTGACTGCATGCGTCGAAGAAAGAAATATTGATATCAAGTGCGCCTGGCATTAAGTATTTACCTCCAGCATCAATAACAGGCGTTTCAGGTTCGGGTCGCTCCAAATTATCTTCAATGGCTAAAATTTTATTATTACCAATAAGCAAATCCTTTTCAAGCACATTAGTGCCATCCACGATTTTGCCATTTTTGATTAACACATAGTCCATTGCCGAAGATTTTCATTAAATGTATTGAAAACACAATAGTTATGCAAATGAACCTCAATTAAAGAATCTTAAAAGACATTCTATTTAACAATCATAAATAAAAAAGACACCTTGTTTTTATGTATATCTGTCTTGCTAATCATTTCGTATAAATTAATACTTTTGGCAATAAAAAATGTGGTTTTTCTTTGCTCTAATATCTGCATCCTTCTTAGGCTTTTACGATGTTCTAAAAAAGATATCAGTCAATAAAAATGCTGTTTTACCAGTCTTATTGGTTAGCACCACAACTTCTGCACTACTCTTTATTTAATTGGCATCCTTTCCGGAATTATCCTCATAATTATAGGCTCTGCCTACTAAATTATTTTCCTTAGCAAACTCTTTTACGATTCAATCAGCGCACGATAATGAACACAAAGGTGTATCGAATACGAACACATAATATTCGAACAAACAAAGCTATCAAAACCCTAATCACTCATTTACTACAACTTACTCCAATTGGCATGCCTATTGATAATATCACCCCGATTTGTAACGACAAACACTGGTAATGCAAATAGCACAACTTAACACTTACCAGAACTCGAAGGTATAACCTTCATATCAAATAGTCGATATTATAATGAAGAAACTCACTTATGAAATGGCGATTTCTAATTAAAATAGATGAACGTTTCTCTAAAACTCGTTCATAACTTCATTTATAATCAGACGGCTGTCTGAAAAGACACAATTGCACATTCTGTGTTTGGCGATGCACGTGCAATTTCTCTTCAGGCTAGGGGCTGCAACCTAACCAAAAGTTCAGCCTCTTTTTTTTGTATCTCCTTAAATGTTAAATACCCAAATAACTTAAGCTCCCTTCGAGGAGCTTTTGTTTTTTTATGCATTCCCGAAAAACATATCACATTGTGAATAAGCTGTTGATAGATTACCATTTCAAAAATTGACATTCAGAATATATTTGGTATTTTTACGCAATAAAATAGAAAGAATATATGCAGGATTTCTTGCACGCCAGCCAAGATGATGTACTTGAAGCGGTAGAGCGATTTGAAAGAATGGTTAGTACAGATAAGGAAGTTTACTTTGACGTACATCAGGTTGAAAATATTTTTGAGTTTTACTTAGATAAAAACTTAATAGATCAAGCCGAGCAAATACTTGCTATTGGCTTAAAGCAACACCCTCAAGCAACGTCTCTTAAGGTTAAAAAAGCGGGTTTATTAGCTGATAACAATCAACTTGAACAAGCACTAATCTTGCTACAGGAAGTTGCACCCATCGAAAGCACTAACTACGAAGTTTTTATTACCATGGGTTGGGTAAAAATGCGCCTGGGTAAAATAAAAGAAGCAGTAGCTCATTTTCATAAAGCGGTTGATATGGCTTTTGATGATGAAGAGGATATACTATTAGAAATAGCGTACAACATGCATCAGGAGGAGATTTATGATGAATCGATCCCTTTTCTGAACAAGCTAATTTCTAAAAACCCAACACATGAGAATGCGCTTTTTGAATTAGCCTTTGCCATGGATAAAAATGGCAAGCGAAAAGAAAGCATTCAATTATACGAGCGACTACTTGACGTTAATCCATTCTCGGAAAACGGCTGGTACAATATTGGTATTTTATACAATAAGGAAGAGCGTTTTTTAGATGCGAGTCGCGCTTATGATTTCACCTTAGCCATTAATCCTTTGCATAGCGAAGCCTACTTCAACAAAGGTAATAGCTTGGCTTTTAATGGTTGTTTTAAAGAAGCTCTGGATGCTTACCTTGAACACATTTCGCTCAGTAACGATGTTTTATTGACCTATCAGTACATCGCCGATTGCTGGGAACAAATGGGCAACTACGACATGGCCATCCGTTTCTACAAACTCATTACTAAAGAATTACCTGATAGTGGTGATGCTTGGTACGGTTTAGGCACGGCTCAAATGGAAAAGGAAGACTTTAAAGAAGGACTTCAAGCCATTGATGAAGCGATAAGTAAAAATCCTGTGAATGCAGATTATTGGTTCGCCCATGCTAGGGGGCTTTTCGAACTGGATAAAGCTGAAGACGCAACACGTAGTTTAGAAAATGGATTAAATATAGATCCGGAAGAATTTTCAGGATGGATAGAGTTATTCAAACTCAAACAAAGCCTTGATGAAAATTTTAACGCAAATACTTATTTGTTAGAAATAAAAGATCGCTACCAAGGTGTTGCAGCAATCAATTACCTTGGAACTATTATTTATTTCAAATATTTAAAGAATATTCCTGCAGCCATTAAGGAGTTAAAAATTGCATTGGACACAAGTCATGATAATTTAAATACGCTTCTTGAAGAGTTACCCGAACTATTAGAAGTAAAGGAAATAAAAGAATTACTTCCTTAGATCTATTCAATTTTAATCAATAAACACATAGCACATAAATGGAAAAGTCAAACATTTCCTTCTATATGAGTACAGCATTAAAGGGAGCTGCAATGGGGACTGCCAATGTAATACCTGGTGTCTCAGGCGGAACAATTGCTCTCATAACAGGCATATTTGAACGCTTGATTAATGCGATCAAATCATTTGACATAAAAGCTCTTAAACTTTTGTTATCTGGTCAATTCAAAGCTTTTGCTTCGCATATCGACTTAGCATTTCTTATCTCCTTGTTTTTTGGTGTTGGAGCCGCTATTATATCCCTTGCTAAGCTATTCGAATATTTGTTTGAACATTACCCAATATTCATCTGGGCCTTTTTCTTCGGGCTTGTTATTGCTTCAATCTACTTTGTTGGTAAAACCGTTGAAAAATGGTCAATCTCCTCAATAATTAGCTTACTGGTTGGAACAGGAGCTGCAGTAGCAATTTCTGTTTTATCTCCAGCATCTGAAAATGCATCCTTTTTCTACCTGATTATATGTGGTGTGGTTGCTATCTGCAGTATGATTCTACCAGGTTTATCAGGCTCCTTTGTTCTAATATTAATGGGGAATTACCAATTAGTAATGATTAAAGCCGTAAGTGAGTTTAATTTGAAAATACTATTTCCGGTTGCTATTGGAGCTGGTGTTGGATTAGTTGCTTTCTCGCACATACTATCGTGGCTTCTTAAAAAATTCCATAATCAAACCATTGCTATGCTAACCGGTTTTATTACCGGATCATTAGGCATATTATGGCCATGGAAAGAGCCAATTACGGAACAATTTGGTGAAAAAATAAAGACAATTGGCTTTGATTATTATACACCTCAAATGGATGGAGAGTTTTATTTTGCAATTTTCTTTATTATTTTAGGAATAGTCAGCATAGCATCAACTGAAATTATTGCCAACAAAAAAGCCTAGACTATGAAAACATACGGTTTAATTGGATATCCTTTAGCACAATCATTTTCGTACAAATATTTTACTCAAAAATTTAAAGAGGAAGCAATTGACGCTCGCTTCCTAAATTTTGAATTAGAAAACATCAACGAATTTAAGGAACTTTTAAACCACCATGCCTACATTGCCGGCCTAAGTGTAACAATACCATATAAAGAAACTGTTATACCATTTTTAGACGAATTGGATGAGACAGCAAAAAAAATAAAAGCTGTAAACTCTATAAAAATAACATGGCAAAACAAGAAAGCAACACTAATTGGCTATAACACAGATGTCATTGGATTCAGTAATTCTATTCGGCCACTATTACATAAACACCACAAAAAGGCACTCATTTTAGGCTCGGGCGGTGCAGCTAAAGCTACAGCATATGCATTCGAAAGAATGAACATTAAAAGCAAATATGTATCGCGCAAGGATGGTATCGCAAATAGTATTAAGTATAGTGAATTAAGCCAAGAAGTACTTGATGAGTATACGGTAATTGTTAATACTACGCCGCTTGGTATGTTTCCGAAGGTAGATACATGCCCAGATATCCCTTATGAACTTTTAAGCGATAAACATTTATTGTACGATCTAACTTACAATCCGGATATAACCCTATACATGCAAAAAGGATTGGAAAGAGGCGCTCAGGTAAAGAATGGCTTGGACATGCTTCACCTACAGGCAGAAGCATCGTGGAATATCTGGAACGATTAATTACTAATTAACCAACTTCAATTGGTGGATTCTTTTTGCACTTGGCAGTAAATAATATCGGGTCATATTCGATATCAACCAAAAATAGAGCTTGTGGAGGAACTGACGTACCGGCATTTCCACGATCCTTTGACTCAATCACTGTTTTGAAGTCCTCAATCGACAGCTTGCCTCTACCAACCTCTAGCAAGGTACCTACAACAGCCCTAACCATATTACGCAAAAAACGATCGGCTTTTATCACAAAAACATACACCTCACCCACCTTTATCCATTCTGCTTTCAAAATCTTACAATTATTTGTTTTTGTATCTGTATGTAATTTACTGAAACTTGTAAAGTCGGTATAATCAAATAAAGATTGCGCTGCGCGATTCATTAATGCAATATCTACATTAAAATGAGGACGGTACGATATCTCATTAAAGAATGGCGTTTTTTCTCCTTTTAAATAATAATGATAAGTTCGAGATAAGGCACTAAAACGACTGTGGGCTTCATTTGACACTCGGCTGATGTGATAAACCACAACATCATTTCGTAAGATTCGATTCAAGCGATATAAAAGTTGATCGACATCATCAATTGCCTTATCAACATCGAAATGCGCCACAAAAAAAGAAGCATGAACACCGGTATCCGTGCGTCCTGCTCCAACCACATTTACTTCGAGTCGCAGAGCCTTAAAAAGGGCATCGTTAATCACTTCCTGCACCGAAATTGCGTTAGGCTGTATTTGCCATCCATGATAATTAGCACCATTATAGGCCATCTCAATAAAGTACCGAACCATTCTATTCTCTTTGTCACAAAAATAATACACCTTTCAGTAATAACACCATTCTTGATAAAAATATAATTCTGAAACCATCGATCATTAACTTGACAAAAACAGCCTTGGGTAGTAAATTTAGTAGAACAGAAAACCAGCACAATTCTATTCTCACCTTAAAGCCAACAACATGGAAACGCTTGATTTAAGAATTCAAAACAAGGTTAAAGTCGCACCGATAAAAGCGGTACTGGATCAAATGCTAAAAGCGCAAGAAAGTAAAGACCTGGAAGCATTCACAATGAGCTTTTCACAAGACACAGACATAGTTCATTTTGGCACGGACATAGACGAAATTTGGTATAACTGGTCGAGCTTCTACGAATGGATGGCTGAAGCAATTAAAACAAAAACTGATTTAACAATTACAGAGAAAAACACCCGCATTAGACTTAATGCAACTGAAAACACAGCCTGGTATTCTCAACTATTGGACACTTGTTTTGAAACCAAGGGCGAACCAACTAGAATTGAAGGATTCAGACACACAGGTGTTTTAGAAAAACGAGACAATAAATGGCTCATAGTACAAAGTCACATGTCAATACCTTACACATCACCAAACATTGACTAAACCAAACAAATATTTACAACAACTTATACGTGACACTTTTGAATAAATCAACCGACTATTCAGCCTTACGAAAAGAAATGGTATTTACCCAGATTATGGGCAGAGGAATATCTGACAAAAGGGTAATTGAAGCAATGCAAAAAGTAGCGAGGCACCTGTTTGTTGACAAAGCGTATATAACCAGGGCGTACGATGACAAGCCCTTACCCATTGGGTACAATCAAACCATATCGCAACCGTACATTATTGCATTCATGCTTGAACAAGTTAAACTTAAACCAACAGATAAGGTTCTGGACATTGGATTTGGCTGTGGTTATCAATCCGCAATTCTTGCTGAAATATGCAAAGAAGTATGTAGCATTGAAATAATTAGTAAGCTATTTACATTAGGTAAAAACAACCTTAGTTCCGCTGGCTATACAAATGTTAATTGCAGAAACAGTGATGGATATGAGGGCATGCCCGATCACGCTCCTTTTAATGCGATCATTGTAGCTGCAGCATCCAAAACTGTTCCTACCCCACTTTTACAACAATTAAAATTGAATGGATCTCTCATTGCACCCATAGGGCCAAAAGGTGGAACACAGCAACTAAAACTATTTACAAAATCTGTAAATGGAATAACTGAAAAGAACCTGATTCAAGTAAGGTTTGTTCCATTCATGCGACATCAATAAATTAACAATAATCCCTTTTAATTAATTCACCTAAAGCACAACAAAACATTTCTTCAACATTGATGTTTTACAAACAAAGAATATTAGAAAACAAAACACTTTAAACGATGAAAATAGCACAGACATTGTCACTACTCTTATTTATTTCCGTATCCTTAATAGCACAAACACCGGCATCAATTTATGAATACGAAGCTAAAACGATTGATGGAGAAGCATTTGATTTTAAAAGCTTAAAAGGTAAAAAAGTAATGATTGTTAATGTAGCGAGTAAATGCGGTTTAACTCCTCAATACGAACAACTGCAACAGCTACATGAAGAATATGGAGGAGATGATTTTGTAATCATTGGTTTTCCTGCTAATAATTTCATGAGTCAAGAACCAGGTAGTGAATTGGAAATTAAGGAATTTTGCACAGAAAATTATCAAGTTACTTTTCAACTCATGTCAAAAATTTCGGTAAAGGGTGATGATATACACCCTATTTACCAATGGTTAACTCAAGAAAACTTAAACAAACTTGAAGATAACAAAGTGAAATGGAATTTTCAGAAGTACTTAATTGATGAAAAAGGCAACTTAGTAAAAGTAGTATCACCAAGAACAAAACCTTATGATGACGAAATAATCACCTGGCTTAAAGGCTAAAAGCTGATCAATAATAGAGTTTGTTATAACTATCCCTTATGACAATCATTCGTGAATATTGACAGCTTTTTTGAAAAAGCAAAGGGTGTTTGATCAATCGTCAAACACCCTTTTTTATAATATCATTTGGCAATTTTAGTTCAATCCCCGCTTTTCAAGCAAAGGTTGCACAGAAGGCTCTTCTCCTCTAAACTTAAGGTATTGAACCATACCTTCATCATCACCACATTCAGCTAAACAATGCTGACGAAACTTAGCAGCTAATTCTTGATCAAATAAATCACCAGTCTGCTTGAATGCAGCAAATGCGTCCGTATCAAACACTGCAGCCCAAATATAAACGTAATACCCCGCAGAATAACCACCATCAAAAATATGCCCAAAATAGGTCGTACGATAGCGTGGCCAAATCTCATCTATCAAACCAATTTTATCCATCGATGCTTTTTCGAACTCCATTGCATCTTGCAAATCATCAGTAGCCTTTAGACTATGCCAATCTAAGTCTAATATAGAAGCTGCTAAATACTCAGATGTAATAAAGCCTTGATTAAAATGTCCGCTCTTCTGAAGTTTTTCAATAAGCTCATCCGGAATAACTTCATTGGTTTCATAATGGCGTGCATACTGCTTTAATACCTCAGGTTCAGCAGCCCAATTTTCCATAATTTGTGACGGTAATTCAACGTAATCACGTGGTACTACTCCCGCAATTCTTTTGTATTCTCCTTCGGTAAAAAGACCATGAAGCGCATGACCAAACTCGTGAAATAAGGTTGATACTTCATCAAAGTTTAATAAAGCTGGCGTATCCGCTGTTGGACTCGTAAAATTACAAACGATCGAAACCAAAGGTGCAGTCTTCACTCCATCAATAGTAATTGATTCACGAAAGCCAGTACACCATGCTCCCGTACCTTTGCTATCACGCGGGTGATAATCAAGATACAATAAACCTAAATGCTTTCCATCTTTCTCCTTAACTTCAAATACTTCAACCGCTTCGTTATAAACAGGTACGCTATTAATAGGTGTTAATGTAATTCCATACAACTTATTTGCTACCCAAAACATACCATCGCGCACATTATCCAACTTGAAATATGGCGTTATTTGCGATTCATCAAGGTCGTATTTAGCTTTTCTTAGCTTTTCGGAATAATACCACCAATCCCAACTTTGCAGTTTAAAATCACCACCTTCGGCATCAATAATTGCTTGCATTTCTTTCACTTCCGTTTTAGCAACAGCTATGGCAGGCTCCCAAAGTTGATTCAAGAAATCGTATACTTTTTCCGGCGTCTTAGCCATATTCACATCAATCACATATTCAGCATGAGTATTGAAACCTAATAATTGAACACGTTCCGATCTAATCTTGGCCATTTCAGCAGCGATGGCTTTGTTGTCAAAAGCATCATCGTTATTTCCTCTTTTAAAATAACCACTGTATAATTGCTCTCTTAACTCACGCTTATCTGCATATTGAAGAAATGGTATCAAACTTGGTTTTTGAATGGTAAAAAGCCATTTTCCTTCTTGCCCTTTTTGCTTAGCCCGATACGCAGCGGCCTCAATAACACCTTCAGGCAAACCAGCCAAATCTTCTTTATTATCAATTACTAATTCAAAATTACTATTAGATTCTGCTAAATGGTTCTCGCCAAATTTTAATTGAAGAGAGGACAATTTTTCATTCAAAGCCTTTAATTTCAACTGATCTTCGTCGTTAAGCTCAGCTCCATTACGCACAAAATCCATGTAATATTTCTCAACAACTCGTATTTGAATAGCAGTCAAACCTAAAGTTTGACGTTGGTCATAGACTTGTTTTACACGCTTAAACAGATCCATATTCATGGAAATGTTATCCTTATGCTTTGTTAACATCGGTGTTACCTCACGAGCGATACGCTGTAAATTTTCGTTGTTATCAGTCTCCTTTACATTGAAGAACACACTGCCCACTTTATTTAAAAGTGAACCTGAGCGATCAAATGCAACAATTGTATTAGTAAAATTAGCATCTTCAGAATTAGCAATAATTGCAGCTATTTCGTTTTCTTGTTCAGCTATACCTTTTTTAAACGCAGGCAAATAATGCGTTTCCAATATAAGATCAAAAGGTGGAGCCTTAAATTCAGTTGTGTATTCAGAAAAAAAAGGATTTTCACCTTCACTTTTTTCCTGAACCTGACATGCAGATAAAGTCATAAGTAAAGTTGTTAAAAACAATAATGTCTGTTTCATCTTCAATGATTTAGAAATAAATAATCAAGTGGTTAAACGAAAGATTTATGATTGATGTAAATGATCGTTCCAAATTTACTATTTTATTAATAGTAGAAACGTAAAAATAAAAAAAAGACATCCCGGAATGGAATGTCTTTCAAATTATTATCTAATTGTCAACAATTATGACTTCAATTGCGCTTCAATTTCTTTAATCTGACCTTTAAAGTCCTTATCTGTTTCAATCAAATTATTAACTGCTTTACATGCATGTAATACAGTAGCATGATCTTTTTTACCAATCTTAGCTCCAATGGCAGATAGAGATGAATTTGTCATTCCCTTACTAAAGTACATTGCAATCTGGCGTGCTTGCACTATCTCACGTTTACGTGTTTTCGATTGCAATAAATCAAGTCCCATTCCGAAATAATCACATACCGTTTGAGAAATAGATTCAACAGACACCTCCCTAGTGGTTTTCTTAACTAATTTATCAATGATGGCACGAGCTGAATCGAAAGTAATTTCCTTCTTCGTGAGTGTTGCCTGCGCCAATAACGAGATTAATGCGCCTTCTAGTTCACGCACATTGTTAATCACATTACTTGCAATGTAATAAACCACATCCTCTGGTACAGTTAATCCATCGGTATAAATTTTGCGATTTAAAATCTCCACTCTTGTTTCAAAATCAGGCACCTGCAAATCGGCAGATAAGCCCCATTTGAATCGTGATAATAATCGATCTTCTAAACCTAACAATTCAACAGGTGCTTTATCACTTGTGATAATTAACTGCTTACCTGATTGGTGAAGATGATTAAATATATGAAAGAATGTATTTTGTGTTTTAGTTTTTCCAGCAAACTCATGCACATCATCAATTATAAGTACATCTATCATCTGGTAAAAATTAAGAAAGTCATTCTGCGAATTATTTCGAACCGAATCAGTAAACTGAGTTTGAAACTTATTAGCATTAACATACAATACAGTTTTTTCAGGCATATTACGCTTAACCTCAATACCGATTGATTGTGCTAAATGAGTTTTTCCAAGACCAGAGTTACCATAAAGAAACAATGGATTAAAAGCAGTTTTACCAGGATTTTTAGCTACTGCTAAACCTGCACTTCGTGCCAAACGATTACATTCTCCCTCAATATAGTTTTCAAAACTATAATCACTATTTAATTGTGGGTCGACATTCAATTTTTTAATTCCAGGTATTACGAAAGGATTACGAATATCCGGACGTTCATTGTTTGATTGAACGGCAACAGGGCGATTTCTTAAATCGGTTTTATTAGCTGTTGGAAAATTTAAGGTATAAGGTTTTCGATTTGCAACATGACTATTGTCCATAACCACATTGTATTCCAACTTAGCTGCATTTCCAAGTTTATTTCTTAAAATTTTACTTAAAAGATCAATGTAATGTTCTTCTAAATACTCATAGAAAAAAAGACTTGGCACCTGTATGGTGAGTACATCTTTTTCAAGTTTGAGCGGTTCAATGGGTTCGAACCAGGTTTGGTAACTCGTTTGAGGTATATTGTCTTTTACAACTTGAAGACAAGCATCCCAAACTTTTGCGTAATCGACTTTCATTCTTATATTTCGGTTTTCTTTTTAGAATTATGTTCAGTGACTATCCCTATTCTGAAAACAAATTTTGTGAAAAAATATGTGAAAAAAAAACATTAATTCTCTTGACATTCTAATTACTACAATTCGACCACTAGAAATCAACAACTTAAGGTTTTTGAACTAAAAAATCTCATTTTCAGCAACATACAAGTTACCGTGAATAATAGCAGCTTGCCGTACCTCTAGTGTTTTCAATCATTTGACAGATAAGTGAAAAAAAACTTAACCTTTAATTAAAAAAAATTTCACACAACATTTTTAACAGTATATATATATTTTACCTAGTAAGTTTTTGGGCCTTTTTAAGACTGATTTCCTCCCCATTTTCAAACGCTACGATGCAAGATTCCTCAAATTGAGGCTTTATTTCTTCAAATATTTTTTGAATTTCAACAAACGACTCTGATTGGGCGATGGAATAGTAATAACGTGATTTTCTATAATCTTCGAATACTCTGTATTTAGAATTAACCACAACAGAATCCATTTTAAGAGGTTTCTTTGACTGCTTTAGCACAATCTGATATATAACCCCATGAATACCATAAGCGTTATCAGAAACGACAACTTTCTTACCTACATTAACCGCAGAAAAGTTAACGTAGCGATCAGGATGATGACGCACATCAATCAACAAACGATTTAAGTTAGCAGAAACATCCGTAAGTGAATAATATAGCTCTTTATCAGACAATAACAATCCTAAAGTACCCTCACTTTGATTTATACTAGTAAGCAATAAGGAAGTTTGGCCTAGTGTAGTTTTTAGCGCAGCTAACGATTCATCAATTTGAGCCGCCTCCAATTGTTGGCTAAAACCCGCCAAACTTTTAAAAGTTGTATCAATATATGGCGCCTGCGCATTCAAGACGATCATTAGTGAATCCATACGTGAGATCATATTCGTTACATCACCATCATCATCCATTTTATTAGCTAATGAAGCGGATAATCTTTCAAAGTTATCCATCGATTTGCTAAAAGATTCGATACTCTTAGACAAATTAGCTTTATTATCTTCATTGACAATATCACCAAGATTAGTAAAGACAGAGTCGAGTTGGACAATTAAACGCTCAGCTTTATCTTTTAAGGGCAACACCTCCATACTAACCTGATCTTTCAAGTCACCCATAACGGAGGTGTTCATTGTATCTCCCATAGCCAACAACTCAGTATCGCTGCCAGGTAGAAATTGAACTCCTTTTGAACCCATTAAGTCTAAACTATAGATCTGCGCTCGTGAATCTTTTGGCAAAATCAAGTCCTTGTTCATTTGAAAGGTCACAATGAACATATCCGATTTTGAACTATGGAAATCAATATCTCGTACAGCTCCTACTTTAAATCCACGATAAAAAACAGGGCTTGCTTTTGTTAAGCCATCAATACGTGCATAAACACCGTAATAATAATCACCTACGCGAAATATATCACGACCACTTAGAAAGTTAAGTCCCCAAATAATAATGATAAATGCTGCAAAAACTGTAAGACCAATTTTAAATTCTTTTTTCATAGCTAATTATTATCACACCACCACATCGAAATGTCTAATGTTTTATAATATAATTTTATACAAATATAGGAAGATTACTTTGCCCTTGCTTCACTTAGCCTAATTTTACTACCGTTTTCAAATGCAACAACAAAGCAGTCGTTTACATCTTTCTTTACAGTTTTCATTTGCTGTAATATATCATCATAATTGTCACTCTGCCCTGTAGTGTATTTAAACCTATCTCCATCCTTATACATCCAGATATTATCAAACTTTTTATAAAAAGAAGTTCCTTTTTTAACTTCTTTCTTTGAAGAGGCAATTTGGATACGATACACAATAGACGAAATGGATTGTTTTTCTGATTCGCGATTTAACTGCACATGATCGTCCATTTTACTTTTAGAGTCAAACTCATTTTTATAATCCCTAACTGCTCTAAATAAAGCCGACGCCATAAAAGTTTGTCCCTTCTCAGAAGCAATAAAAGCTTCCTCCTTTTTATTACTTAAAAAACCTAGTTCCACTAAAACACTGGGCATTGATGCCTTCCGCAGCACCAAAAATCCTGCTTGTTTTACACCTCTATCACGCCTACCAACCCTATTATGAAACTGATCTTGCATCATAGATGCTACACTAATACTCTGACCTAAATGCACATCTTGCATCAATTCAAATATAATATACGACTCAGAGGAATTTGGATCAAAACCCTCATAAGTTGTACTATAATCTTCTTCCAGCACAATTACTGAGTTCTCTTTCTTAGCCACCTCAAAGTTTTCTTCAGATCGATGAAGACCAAGAACAAAAGTTTCGGCACCATATATTGAAGATGCTCCAATTGAGTTGGCATGAATGGACACAAATAAATCTGCATTATTCCTATTCGCGATATCCGCTCGCTTATTTAAAGGAACAAATACATCCTTATCCCTTGTATAAACAACTTTTACATCGGGTAAATATTCATTGATATACTGACCTAATTTTAGAGCCACTTTGAGAACTACGTCTTTTTCTTTAACCTTAGATCCAGTTGCACCAGGGTCACGGCCCCCATGACCAGCATCAATAACCACCGTTTTAAAGCGTATTGATTCCTGAGCAATCAACTGTCCCTTAGGAAGCAAGAAGAATAAACTAAATAAAACAATAAAAAAACTGCGTGTATATACTGGATAAATTGTCATACATTTACGGTTTACAAGCTTTAATGCAGTTCAAAAATAGAAAAATAATGAAGAGATAAAAAAGACATTTTTTAAACCTATTTTTTTTCTCTTTCCTGCCATGTGCCCATTTTTTGATTATTTTTGTGACGCTTGAAAAAAAAACACATTGATACAATCAAACTTAATAAAGTCAGAAAAGGATAAATTGCTCATCTTTATTATAGCATTTATCTTATTTTCTTTTCATTCAAATACATTACTTGCCCAAGAACAGCTAACTCCTGTTCATGCATTACCAGATAGCACACGTCAGGACAGTACAGTAAATTCACCTGCCAGTTTTGCCATTGACGCTGAAGTTAAGTACAAAGCTTCTGATTCCATATATACTGACATGCTTACTAAAAAAACATATTTGTACGGTAATGCGGAAGTAAGTTATCAAGATGTACTACTTAAAGCACATACAATTGTTTTAGATATGGATAGCAGTACCGCTTTAGCATATGGTACTGTTGATTCTCTTGATCAAGAAATAGGACTACCAGTTTTCACCGACCCAAGTGGAGAATACTCCATGCGTCGTATGAAATATAATTTCAAGTCAGAAAAAGCCATTATTGAACACATCGTAACAGAACAAGGCGAAGGTTTTGTGGTAGGAAGTCGTGCCAAAAAGATAGAAGACGATGCCTATTGCATGAAACATGCTAAATACACAACTTGCGATAATCATGATCATCCTCATTTTTATCTTAATTTAACCAAGGCAAAAGTAATTCCTGGAAAGAAAACGGTAACAGGGCCTGCCTATTTAGTTGTTGAAGATGTAAAATTGCCAATTGCCATTCCATTTGCAATTATACCAAGTACTTCATCCTACAGTTCTGGCTTTATCTTTCCATCGTATCGAGATGAACAGGTCAGAGGTTTCGGATTAACCGACGGCGGATACTATTGGGCCGCTAACGATTATTTTGATTTAATGGTACAAGCTGACATTTTTACCAATGGATCATGGGCAACTCGTTTCGCATCTAACTATAAGAAAAGATATAAATTCGGGGGTAGATTTAATTTTCAATACATCAATAATATATTTAGCGAAAAAGATTTACCTGATTATCGAAAAACAAAAGATATGTCAATTGCCTGGACACATCGTCAAGATGCCAAGGCCAATCCATATCAAACATTTTCGGCAAGTGTTAACTTCTCGACAAGTTCATTCGACCAAAACAATGTAAACAATCTGGTTAACCCGAATGCTAACGACATTTCTCGAAATACAAAACGTTCAAGTATATCGTATAGTAAAAGGTGGGCGGGACGTCCGTTTAATTTCTCGGCCAACTTGCTGCACTCACAAAACAGTAGAGATACTACTATTGATCTAACAATACCTGACTTAACGTTTACTGTAAATCGTATTTACCCCTTTAAAAGAAAAAACAAGGTAGGAACAGACGAAAATTTACTAGAAAAAATTAGCTTATCATACACGGGTAACCTCAAAAATTACGTGCATACTAAAGAAAGTGACTTGTCCTTTTCGGGCAATAGCCTAACAGATCAATGGAAGAATGGAGTTAAACATAGTGTTCCAATTGCTATGAGTTTAAAGTTTTTGAAACACTTTACAGTTAATCCTTCTTTTAATTATACGGAACGTTGGTATTTCAAACAGATCAAGCAAGGATATGACGAAGTTAATCAACAAGTAGTAAATACGGATACTACAGCCGGATTTAATCGAGTTTATGACTATAGTTTAAGTGCTGGTACATCTACCAAGATCTACACTTTCTTTAAACCATGGGAAAAATTATTCGGTGATAAAGTTGACAATATTCGCCATGTGGCTACACCTTCCGTATCATTTTCTTATCGTCCAGATTTCGGGCAAAGCAAATACGGCTACTACGATTATTTCGAATATTACGATGAAAGCCGCGACGAAATTGTACGTCATGATTATTCCAATTATGAAGGCTCCTTATACGGCACTCCTGGAAAGGGACGTTCTGGTTCAATGGGATTAAGCTTGGGAAATACCCTTGAAATGAAACTTAAAAGTGACAAAGACACTACAGGCTTTAAGAAAGTTAAAATAATAGAAAGCCTAAACTTTAATACAAGCTACAATTTCTTAGCTGATTCTTTAAAATGGCAACCCATATCAATGTCAGGTAGAACAAAGGTACTCGGAACAAATATTAACTTTGGCGCACGTTTTGACCCTTACGCCCTTGATACAACTAGCACAGGCCAACCCATTCGTGTTGACAAATCGGTATGGTCAACGCAACGAAAAATTGCCCGACTAGAAAGTGCTAATCTTAGCTTTGGTTTTAATTTTGGATCCGATACTTTCAAGAAAAAAGACGATGATAATAACGGAGAAGAGGAAGGCCAAGAAGAGGACGAAAACATTCCACCTCCGATGGATCCAAATAATCTGAATTCACAACTCCCCTCCTTTGATAAAGATAGAAACACCAATTTATTCATGGGAGATGATGGTTATGCTGAGTTCTCAATGCCATGGACTATTTCTGTCAACTACTCATTACGCTTAAGTCGCGATGGTTTTAATAAGGAAAAGATGGATTACGACATGAAGGTCACCTCTGATGTCAACCTTAATGGTAATGTATCTTTAACTCCCAAATGGAAGGTTAACTTTTCAACTGGATATAGTTTCGACATGAAAACTCTTGCTCATACTAACCTTGGGGTTAGTCGCGATTTGCACTGTTGGAGCATGAATTTTAACATCGTTCCGGTAGGCAGGTACAAATCGTACTTCTTTACCATTCGAGTTAATTCTAGCATGCTACAGGATCTTAAATACGAAAAACGAAACAGTCCGCGAGACAACCCTGGATTCTATCAATAATAAAAACTCTTAATAAACTAATTAACAAAGATGAAACGAATTATCTCAACAGAAAATGCTCCCGGAGCAATCGGGCCATATAGCCAGGCCATAGAAGTTAATGGAACTCTTTATATCTCAGGGCAAGTACCTGTGAACCCAGCTACTGGCAAAGTGGTTGAAGGTGGCATCACAGAACAAACTGAACAAGTAATGAAAAACATTGCTGCAATTCTTAAAGAAGCTGGTTACCAATTTTCTGATGTTGTAAAATCGACTTGTTTACTAAATGACATGGCTAATTTCAAAGCTATGAATGATGTATACGGTTCATACTACAAAGAGAACCCTCCGGCAAGAGCTGCTTTTGCGGTGCGCGAATTACCCCTATCGGTAATGGTTGAAATTGAAACCATCGCGGTTAAATAACAACAAAAACATATATAATATAAGATCGCATTCTTCCCAATGCGGTCTTTTTTTATGCTCAATTTTTAGCAAAAGAAAAACCACCATGTCCCCATGGTGGTTTTTATGTTTGTTTGAAAAATGTTTAATCCGTAGATTAATAAATGTTACTCAGCAACAACCTCAAAAGAGATGTCAACTTTCACTTCGCGGTGTAATTTTACAGTCGCAGTATAACTTCCTAATTCTTTAACAGCATCTTCTTTAATAGAGATATTTTTACGCTCTACAGCGAATCCATCTTTAGTTAAAGCTTCAGCAATTTGAATAGTGTTAACTGAACCAAAAATCTTACCTGTTGAACTTGCTTTTGCACCTAAAGTAATTGACTTACCTTCTAATGTTTTAGCAACTTCTAGAGCTTCATTTTTGATTTTCTCTTCTTTATGAGCTCTTTGTCTCTTATTCTCAGCGTGTACTTTCTTGGCAGAAGTGGTAGCCAAAATAGCTAATCCCTTAGGGATTAAGTAATTTCTACCGTAACCGTTTTTCACAACTACAATATCATCTTTATGGCCAAGATTCTGAATATCTTCTCTTAATATAATTTCCATCGTAAATCCTCCTTTTTCTTATTTCATCAAATCGGTTACGTATGGCAACAAGGCCAAATGACGTGCACGCTTAACTGCGCGAGAAACTTTTCTTTGATATTTCAAAGAAGTACCAGTTAAACGACGAGGTAAAATTTTACCTTGCTCGTTCAAAAATTTCTTTAAGAATTCAGGATCTTTGTAATCGATGTACTTGATCTTGTTCTTTTTGAAACGGCAATACTTCTTCTTCTTAATCTCTACCGATGGAGGCGTTAGATATCTGATTTCTGATTGATTCTGTGCCATGGCTTAATTCTCCTTTTTTTCTTTTTTGGTTGCTTTTATTCTTTTCTCAGCATATAGAGCAGCATATTTATCTAACTTGAAAGTTAGAAAACGAATAACGCGCTCGTCTCTACGGAATGCTAACTCAAACTTAGCAATTACAGTAGGGTCTGCTTCAAATTCGAACAACTGATAGAAACCAGTTGATTTCTTCTGAATTGGATAAGCCAATTTTCTAAGGCCCCAATTCTCTTCGTTTATCATTTTGCCCCCATTCTCGGTAATCAAACCTTTGAATTTGTCGACCGCTTCCTTCATCTGAACATCAGACAAAACGGGAGTTAAAATGAAAACGGCTTCATAACGATTTAACATATCTTCTTAATTTTAGAAGGTTTAAATAATCAGGGCGCAAAGATAGAAATAAATAATTAAGAATCAAAGTAGAAATAAGTCAGTAGTACATAGGCAATAGTCAGTAGTAATTACCTTCACTACTGACCAATCGCTATTAACTTTTATACTAATGTTTATGTCCAGAAAAGTAACGCATAAACTGAACACGTTCAAACATTTCGGGATTTCCAGACTTACCTTGACTCAATCGACCTTTAAAGTCTGAAATAGAATCAAAACCTCTACGATCCATCCACTTTTCCATCTCGGTAAGCATCCAGCTTATTACCTCAGGGCCGTCCTTATAAACAGCTGATACAATTTCAACAGCGGAGGCACCAGCCAACAACATCTTAACTAAAGTACGATAATCATGAACGCCTGTTGAGGCCACCAAATCACTCTTCACATGAGATGACATAATAGATATCCATCGAAGCGGCATGGTAAATTCATCAGGATGAGAATAAACCTTTCCACTTACCACCTGATCATTTTCGATATCAAAATCGAGCGACGTAAAGCGATTAAATAATATTAATCCGTCAATACCTGATTCAGATAAGCTTTTAATTGTACTTCCCAGATTAGTAAAATACGGTGCTAGTTTAATCCCAACAGGTACTTTTATGTGATTTTTCACCTTCTTTACAATATCGAAATACACATTCTCAACTACCTCAGCTGTTGCTTCAACATTGTAAGGCAATTTAAATATATTCAATTCGATACCGTCAACACCCGCGCTTTCAATTTTATTGGCGTACGAAACCCATTCGCTATACGATGAACAATTAATACTAGCAATGATGGGTACATCAACTGCTTCTTTTGCTTCACGAATTAGGGCCACATAGTTTTCCAACGCATCGTTTTTCACCTGATAATCGAAGTAATCGAAAAACTCAAGATTATTTTCGTCCATCCCCAATTGCTGCCCAATGGTTTGTTCCGCTTCGGCTAATATCTCTTCTTCAAAAATTGATTTCAAAACAATGGCTCCAGCACCTGCATCGGCCAGTTTCTTAATTCCTCCTATAGTTGAAGCCAAACCAGAACTTCCAATAACGATTGGATTTTTAATTGGTATGCCTAAATATGTAGTTGATAAATTCTTCATTTGATTATGCGTTAAGTTTTTCTTGAAGATAATTATGCATTGAAGCTGCGGCATTTCGTCCGTCGCCCATGGCAAGAATTACAGTAGCTCCACCACGAACAATATCACCACCGGCGAACATTTCAGGAATGGAAGATTGTAATTTTTCTTCGTCAACAACAATAGTTCCCCATTTAGTTGTTTCTAACTGAGGAAGCGAACTTGGGATAAGTGGATTCGGCGATACACCAACACTCACCACAACCGTATCTACATCAATCATATATTCCGAACCCTCCATTGGAACCGGACGACGACGGCCAGAACTGTCAGGCTCACCCAATTCCATTTTCTGAACCTTCATGCGATTAACCCGTCCGGTTTCATCAGCATAATATTCAATCGGGTTGGTTAAAGTCATAAACTCTATGCCTTCTTCCTCGGCATGCTTAATTTCTTCAACACGAGCAGGCATTTCTTCCATCGAACGACGGTAAATAATCATAGCACGATCAGCACCTAAACGCTTGGCCGTACGTACCGAATCCATGGCCGTATTACCACCACCAATAACAGCAACGCTCTTACCACTCACAATAGGTGTATCTGTAAGAGGATTGGCTGCGTCCATAAGGTTGATACGAGTTAAATACTCATTTGAACTAAGTATACCTATATAATTCTCACCCGGAATATTCATGAAACGTGGTAAACCAGCACCACTACCGGTAAAGAACCCTTGAAATCCTTCTTCCTTTAAATCATCAATGGAAGCCGTACGCCCGACAATGAAGTTCATTTCGAATTTCACACCCATCTTACGCAACACTTCAATTTCAACATCAACAATGCTATTTGGCAATCGAAATTCTGGGATACCATATTTTAACACACCACCTATTTCGTGCAAGGCTTCAAACACGGTTACATCATAACCTAACTTAGCCATATCTCCGGCAAAGGTTAATCCGGCAGGTCCACTACCAATAACAGCCACTTTGATACCATTACCCTCAGCTACTTTTGGCACTGCCATCTGACCCGACTCACGCTCAAAATCAGCAGCAAATCGCTCTAAGTGACCGATAGCTACCGGCTCTTTTTTCATCTTAAGCCAGTAAAAACACTTGGCTTCGCACTGTTTCTCCTGTGGACAAACACGACCACAAACAGCAGGCAAAGCACTGGTTTCTTTTAAAACACTAGCAGCTTCTAGTACCTCACCCTTTTCAATGTACTTGATAAACTTAGGAATATTAATCTCAACCGGGCAACCAGAAATACAAGTTGGATCAGGACAATCCAAGCAACGCTGGGCTTCAGCCATTGCCTCTTCTTTAGTCAAACCAGAGTTAACTTCAATGTTCGATTTTACTCTTTCGTCAGCAGCTACCTCACCCATGTGCACACGAGTTAAACCAGTACGCTCCTTATTCTTCATTAAAGCACGAATATCTACTCTCCAGGACTGCTCCCTTTCGGCTTTTAAAAATTCTTTAGTAACAGTCATAACTAATTCTTTTCTTTTTTATCTAGATACTCTCGTTCTGCTTCTTTCTCAATATTCTTGTAACCATTGAGGCGTAATAACATTTCGTCGAAATCAACTTGATGTGCATCAAATTCAGGACCATCAACACATACAAATTTCGTTTTTCCACCAACAGTAATACGACATGCACCACACATACCTGTTCCATCTACCATGATGGTATTTAAACTGGCATAAGTTTTAACATCGTATTTTTTAGTACACAAGGCTGCAAATTTCATCATGACTGCTGGTCCGATTACAACGGACAAATCAACATTTTCGCGCTGCATTACTTTTTCCATGGCATCGGTTACCAAACCTTTTTCGCCATACGAACCATCGTCAGTCATTACAATCACCTCATCAGAATATTCTCTAACCTGATCTTCCAAAATGATTAAATCCTTTGTACGAGCAGCAATAACGGTTATAACTTTATTACCCGCTTTCTTCAAGGCTTCAACAATTGGTAACAATGGGGCTACTCCTACTCCACCACCACAAGCTAGGACAGTACCGAAATTTTCGATATGAGTAGCTTCGCCCAAGGGGCCAACCAAATCGGTTAGTTCGTCACCAACATTCAAATCGGCAATTCGACGCGAAGAAACGCCTACACGCTGAATTACCAATGTAATGGTTCCTTTCTCGGCATTAGCCGAAGCGATGGTCAAGGGGATACGTTCACCAGTTTCGCCAACTTTGACTATTACAAAGTGCCCGGCTCTACGTGCCTTTGCAATTCTTGGAGCTTCAATTTCTAAACGTACAACGTTCTCTGAAAAAAACTCCTTTTCAATAATCTTATTCATAATAAGCAAATAATCAGTTTATTGCTAACGGCAATTAATGATAACAAAAATGAAAGTAATAGATACGACTGTTGATGTACTCAATTACTAATCAAAAATAAATCCTTATTTCAAGTATTTGAATGACATTCGTTACGAATATACAATTTACAATTATTCTAAATAGACCAAAACGCATAAATAATCGAAACAAGTTCAATCCATTTCTTTCAATCCATGTGAAATTAGATTAAATTTATCAGACCAGACACTTTTTAAACAGACTATTATGGACTTTGAAGCATTTTACAAGATTAGTTATGGCTTATATGTTATTTCTGCCAGCAATGGAAAAAAGATAAATGGATACATTGCTAACACAGCCTTTCAAGTAACAGCATCACCGCCGCAAATTGCCATTAGCTGTAATACCGATAACTTTACATGTGGGCTGATTGAACAATCAAAAAAATTCAGCATCTCGATATTAAACCAAAATGCAAAGGCAGAAACAATTGGCCTATTTGGTTACAAAAGCGGAAAAGACATTGATAAATTTGAATCAATCGATTATACCAAGGCGCAAAGTGGAACTCCAGTAGTTTTGGAAGATTGCATTGCATGGTTCGATTGCAAAGTCAATCAAGTTATTGAGGTTGGAAGTCATAAAATGTTTATTGCTACTATAGTTGAAAACAATCTGCTAAATGCAGATGCTGATCCATTGACCTACGAATACTATAGAAAAGTTAAGAAAGGAGTAGCTCCCAAAAATGCACCAACCTATATTGATAAAAGCCCGGAAACACCGAAAGAAACAGATTCCACAATGACTAAGTATAAGTGCTTAGCGTGTGGTTACATATATGATCCTGCAATTGGTGACGAAGAAAGTGGAATAGAACCTGGTATTGCTTTTGAAGACCTTCCGGACGATTGGACCTGTCCAACCTGTGGTTCTCCCAAAGAGATGTTCGAAGCCGTATAAATATATATAGTATTTATATCCATCCTAAATAGGAATTACTTTAAGTATTGACATTAATTATTTCATAAATTTGTATCAACCCAGATATTATAAAAACCTCAAACAATAGGTAAAATGAACAGTTTAAAAGGAACAAAAACAGAACAGAATCTTTTAAAAGCATTTGCTGGCGAATCGCAAGCACGTAATCGCTACACATACTTTGCTAAGCAAGCTAAAAAAGAAGGTTTAGAGCAGATCTCTGCTATTTTCATGGAAACAGCTGAACAAGAGAAAGAACATGCAAAGCGCTTCTTTAAGTTTTTAGAAGGTGGCATGGTTGAAATTACTGCAACTTTTCCTGCCGGAATTATTGGTGATACTAAAGAAAACCTACAAGCAGCTGCGGATGGTGAAAACGAAGAATGGACTGAGTTATATCCTGAATTTGCTAAAATAGCCGAAGAAGAAGGTTTTAAAGAAGTTGCAGTTGCCTTTAAAATGATTGCTAAAGTAGAGGCTCACCATGAGGCTAGATATAGAAAGCTATACAGCAACCTTGAAGAAGGTAAGGTATTTGAAAAAGATGGTAAAGTAACATGGATGTGTCGTAATTGTGGTTTCATACACGAAGGCACAAAAGCACCTAAAACTTGCCCGGCTTGCTTACACTCACAAGCTTACTTTGAAATTAGCGAAGAAAATTACTAGATCGCAAAATAAGTAATTGGTATCGACCATTCCATTATTTTCTTTTTATGAAATATAGTGGAGTGGTTGTTTTTAGAACTTATCGAAACACATAACCTCATTT
This sequence comes from Carboxylicivirga fragile, assembly GCA_025499625.1. Classification (GTDB taxonomy): domain Bacteria; phylum Bacteroidota; class Bacteroidia; order Bacteroidales; family Marinilabiliaceae; genus Carboxylicivirga; species Carboxylicivirga fragile. Next base: position 63,887 of record JAFMVD010000026.1, read on the forward strand.
CATTCAGTTGGCATGCGGTTGACAAAATAACAATAACCATCCGTAAAAACTCAAAATATGCCTAGTATTAAAAACACCTTCCAAATCGCATTAATATGCTTCTTTTCTGTATTTATCTTTATTTCGTGCGAAAAAGAGGATAGCAATGATGAATCACCTAATCCTTTTGTCGGAGTTTGGAAAATTGAATACAGTTCTAGTAATTGGGAAATATGCACTTTTAACGAGGATTTAAGTTATGAAAGCGAATACCATGAACTAAACCCTAGCTATGAACAGTATGATACAGGCACTTATACATTTTCCACATCAGAAAAAACAGTAACTTTTAAGGAAGGTGATGAGACATGGACTGAAGACTATGAATTTATTTCACCAACTACCCTTGATCTAAGTGGCGATATTTATATTAAACAATAGGATAAAGTATCAAAATAAAGTATAATAGTGTCAGAATCATTCATCTCTTAAGCACACTCTTATAGTAATAAATCCCCATTGTTTGAGCGATGTACATTAGTAAGAAAATACTATTAACATCTCGTGCACGTATAATCCTGATGGCCTGGGGAAACATGGCTGTTGTTGTTAGTACGGCTGCAATGGTACCAATCAAGGATACTATCATTATTAGTACTTAAAATAGGATAAAACGTCTGTAAGCTTTTCTAATTCTACCATTCTAACCGAATCATGAACGCTCTCAACTACCTCGTGTTGCCAGGTAGTATGAAATGGAATATGCATGCCGAAACCTCCGATTTCAACAACGGGTATTACGTCCGATTTCATTGAATTGCCAACCATTAGAAATTGCTCAGGAAGTATATCTAAATGCTTTATCAATTTAAGATAGGCCTTGGGATGTTTATCACTCATTACCTCAATGTGATGAAAATATTTGATCAAACCGGATTTATTCAATTTTCGCTCCTGATCCAACAAATCACCTTTAGTCGCAACTATCAACCGATATTTAGCCGATAAGAACCTCAACACCTCTTCTACTCCATCTAATAATTCAACAGGTTTGTGAAGCATCGTTTTGCCAATAGCCAGTATTTGCTCAGCTTGGCCAGATGACAGTTTTCCACCAGTAATTATTGTGGCTGTTTCAAGGAGTGATAGTACAAATGCCTTAATGCCATAACCATAAATTGGCATGTTATCCATTTCCACCTTATACAATTCTTTTAAAACATCTTTCTCTTCAGAATAGGCCTGCATTAAGTGCGCAAATTCATTCTCTGCCTCTCTAAAAAAAGTCTCATTTTCCCAGAGCGTATCATCCGCATCGAAACCAATTACCTTTATTCCTTCCATATCCATAGTTCAAAAGTATAGAAATTTAAATGAATCGTTAATTGATTATAACATCAAAATGGATATATAAAAAACAATATTAAGCCAATTAAAAGAATATGATTATTTTTGAAAAAAATCTATTATGGCAAAAAAGAAGTGGAAAAATCTTGATGGCGTTGTATTCTCGACTAATCAGGATTTTGATTACCAATATAACGAAGATGAAGATCAGGAAACCTTAGCTCCCAATCAACAGGATTTACGTGTAATGCTTGATAAAAAACAACGCGGTGGAAAAAAAGTAACACTCGTTACAGGTTTTGTTGGTAGCAATGACGATTTAAAGGATTTGGGGAAAACGCTAAAAAGCAAGTGTGGTGTTGGTGGAACAGCCAAGGATGGAGAAATTTTAATTCAAGGTGATTTTAGAGATAAGGTAGTTGCGTTACTTATAAAAGAAGGTTTTAAAGTTAAGAAGTCAGGAGGTTAATTAAAGGTTATGAAAGTAATTGATCCAACAGTTTTTTATCAAAAACAAAACGAACCTAACAAAAGTTGTTTTCTTGCTCTTCGCAGCATTATTCTTAATCAGGATGAAAACGTAAGCGAAACAGTAAAATATGGCATGCCTTGTTTTTGTTACTTCAATAAGGCATTTTGCTATTTATGGACGGATAAAAAATCGGGAGAACCATACATCCTATTTGTTGAAGGCGAATATTTAAATCATGCTGAACTAGAAAAAGGCAGCCGAGCCCGCATGAAGATACTCAAGGTTAATCCAAATATAGACTTACCTTTAAACACTATAACACAACTACTAAATTCAGCATTGGATCTGTACAAAAATGGCACTATAAAAATAAAGTAATATACTTGCAATATGATTACATCAAGATATGACAAGGACGAAGACATAGTATACGTTGAACGCCATGGCAATGTAGACATTAACGACCTAGTTAAATATGTCGTTAGCTTAGATCATGACTTCAACCACCTTAATTCACTTCATATTATTGATGATTTAAGAAATTCCACATCTACCTTTAAACAAAAGGAATATCCGGCAATTATAAAGGAAATTGAAGCAAGAATTAAAAGGTATGATAAAGTAAAATGTGCTGTTGTGGTGGAAAAACCAAAAGAAACAGCCTTAAGCATACTATATAAAATGACATCAAAATCGATTGATAAATATACCTACGAAACATTCTCGACATTAGAAGCAGCAAAGCGGTGGTTGAAACATCCCATTCAATAATAAACTCTAATCTTCAATACATGGTTTTTTTGTTAACACTTCACCCCAACTAATCAACTGGATATTATTCTCTTTTAGTAATATAGAAGTCCTATTATCATTCAAAAAGTCAAAATCAATCTGACGCCATTCAGAACCAAAATTGGGATGGTCAATGGTAATTTGCCTCATTTCATCATCATCAAAAGCAGGATGTACCAAAAGCATGTTAAAACCATTAGGAAGCTCATTCAAAATATGCTCATAATACTTTGACAATTGCCCCTTTTCAAACATACTATAATCGCCAAGGTAGGTATTATCAACACAAAAATCCGATGCGCTTAATTCTTGTTTTATATCAATGCCAAATTCATTCAAATGGTGTTCATCCAAAAACACGGGAAGATTATAATCGCGCCCTAGTCGCTTATATACATCCAACAAATCAGGACTTAGGCCGATTGTATACATATGAGAATCCAAATGACTAATTTTAATACCCATTGATAGCATTCTATCAATCTGAGCCCTTAATTCCTTCTCAACTTCAATGGGATTAGCTTTTTTTCTCACCTCATCACGACTCATTGGAAAATACCCATCATCATCAACCAAACTTGGAACTTCTGTTACCGGAAGCACTGGTCCAAATTTATACGATTTCCATTCGCATGTTAAGGTTAAATGTACACCACAATCAAATTCTGGATTCTGTTTGGCAAACTGCGCTATTTCATCAAAACAAGGACAAGGCACCATTATGCTATACGAACTAACAACGCCTTCTTCGAGCGACTGCATTATTGCTTTATTTTGGGAATGAGATAAACCAGCATCATCAGCATGAATTATCAAGTACTTTTGATTCGAATTCTTGTTAGACATCATAAAAAGCTAAAGCAGTATATCAAAATTTACTCAAACAAATCATTCTTACTATTGTCATCGCATCCATTCCACTGTCGCAAATAAATAATGCCATCTGACTTAACAACTACCTGGTAAATATCGTCCATTTCATCAGGTGTAAATTGAGATTCATGGCAGCCAAAAGCTGCACGTCCTAACTTTAATTCTTCTTTAGAAAATGATATTTGATGCGTAATAAAATCAGGATTCATCACGTGAATATTAGTCTTAAAAAAGTCTCCAGTAGGCGTTTTAAAATCACCTGTTTTATCCAGTATGGTTTGCGTAATAGTATAATAAAACAAACTACTAGTATTAGATAGCTCCCAATTCTGAAAAACCTCAGTAACAATATTACTCACCACCCTATGATCAGGATGTCCATAACCTCCATCGGGTCCCATTGTAATAATTACATTAGGCGCATATTCGTCGAGTAGTGCTTTTATGTCCTCATCCAGCGAATAAACATTATCCCATTCTGACAATTTTCCATCGCCATAATTCATGAAAACAGGAGGATTTATACCAAGGCATTTGCAAGCTGCTTGAGCTTCTTTTTCCCTAACCTTTTTTAGTTTTTTACCCTCGGGTATGTTGGCAAAATCGCGTACACCCATATCTCCATTTGTCACTATTACCAAATAAACATTGTGACTATCCGCATATTTGGCTAATAAAGGCGAAAAGTGGGTTTCATCATCGGGATGTGCTACAATGGCCATCATTGTCTTTTTCTCTTGTGGCGCCTGTGCTACACACAAACTGTTAACACCTAATATTATAGTAAGAAGATATAATTTAAACACCTGCATGGTAAAATCTGTAAATTAATTAGTAAATATTATTTATTCAAAATCAATGCTCTAAATTAATACTTTTCACTTATTCAAAAGGAAATAAAAGGATGGTTTTTTATTATTTCTTATTTTTAAACTTCTTAATAAGGTTTTGAAGATACCCCAAAAACAACTTCACTAAGCTATCTTTAGGCAAAGTGCTTAAATATTTCTACTTTGTTCTTTCTTTACAACAACATGCAAAAAACAAAACTCAAAATAAGCCCCTGGCTTTTTATTCTATTCCTTTTGATTGTTCCAAGCAGTCTGTATACGATTCTGGAATTAAACTCGATGGATGATCAGGAAGAATTATACGAAGGTATCTATACCAATCAGCTCGACGCCGTATTATTTTCGCTTAACCAATTTGCAGATGATAATGTACGCGCCTGGATAAACGATATTGAAAAGCTCAATTGGACGGAAGGTTCGCAAGAGCGTAATATTAAAGAATGGATAAGCAATAATCCACAATGTGAGCATTTACTACTATTAGATCATCTTAACAACAACACATCGATTGACGATACTTTATTAAATGAGATAGAGAAAGAAATAAAACTTAAAGAACTTGAGATAAATAAACTGAATAGCTATTTCAACGAAGGCTATCGCAAAGTATTGGGCTACGATTTAAACCTTGAACATTATAGTCTATTTGTGTTTATAGCCAACTTAAACGGACAGCTTCAGCAGTGTGCCATTGTGGTTGATGCCAGGCGTTTTATCTCAGACATTCTTTCTCCACGTATGCAACGCATTGCCGGTGAGAATTTCGTACTAAGCATACGCCACGTTTCATCAAGTGAAATAGTTTTTAGCACCTTAATAAATACGATTCCTGAATCGGTAACCGAGGAAAAAGTCATTTGGCTATTGCCAGACTATAGCATCGGTATCCAACCATCGGGACCAACTATTAAAGATGTTGCCCAAAAAAGAGCCTATAACAACATTCTGTTTTTGGTTATTGTTGACCTGGTATTATTAATTGGTGCCTGGTTCTTTTATCGTAACATTCGCAGAGAAATAAATCTGGCCAAAATAAAATCCGACTTTGTATCCAATGTTTCACACGAGATACGCACTCCCCTTTCATTGATAAGCATGTACGCCGAAACGCTTCAGATGAATCGGGTAAAAGAAGAGGATAAAAAGCATAAATACTATGGCATCATTTATCGCGAAGCTCAGCGGCTTTCTGGCATCGTTAACAACATACTGAACTTCTCACGAATCGAGAGTGGCAAACGACAGTTTAATTTTTCGCCGGTCGATATCAACGATATTCTTAATGATGTGATGCGAAATTATGCCTATCAAATAGAGAATAAAGGTTTTAAAGTTGATGTGCAATTGGGCGATGACATTCCACTAATACAAGGAGATGAAGAAGCCATAGGTGAATCCATCACCAACCTGATCGACAATGCCATTAAATACAGCAAGGAGATTCGTAGTATCGAAATTTCAACTCAGATCAATGGGGATAAAGTTTGGCTCAATGTAAAAGATTATGGCATTGGTATCAATTCCAAAGAACAGAAACATATCTTCGATAAGTTTTATCGTGTCACCAAAGGATCTTTAGCTTTACACGCGAAGGGCTCCGGTTTAGGCTTAAGCATTGTCAAATACATTATGCACTCGCACAAGGGTGATATTATAGTTAAGAGTGAAGAAAACAACGGTAGTACTTTCTCTCTTATTTTTCCAAGCAACAATTATTAAACTATGAGCAACAAACATATATTAATCGTAGAGGACGAGCCTGATATGCAACAGGGCATTAAGGATAATTTAGAATTTGAAGGTTATACAGTTGATGCTGCTAATGATGGAGACGAAGCACTGAAGAAAATATTGCATGGCCATTACGATCTGATTCTGCTTGATGTGATGATACCTAAAGTAAGTGGCTTTGATGTTTGTAAGCAAGTTCGCCATAAGGGCATAGAAACGCCCATCATCTTTTTAACTGCCAAGGGTGAAGAAATAGACAAGGTTATTGGCCTTGAATCGGGTGGCGATGATTACATGACTAAGCCATTTAGCTTGCGCGAATTAAGTGCTCGTATTAAAGCAGTATTAAGGCGCTTCCCCAACTCAAAACAGGAAGAAAAAGAAGCATTAATAAAAATAGGCAAGCTGGAGGTTAATTTTGAAAACTATCTAGCTCAATGCGACGGAGAAGCGGTAAAGTTAACGGCCAAAGAGTTTGATATACTTCGCTACCTCTTAGAGCATAAAAACGGCACCATTAGTCGCGATAGCATATTGGATGCTATCTGGGGTTACGACTACCAACCTACGGCGCGTACGGTGGATAATTTCATTCTTAAATTACGTCAGAAAATAGAAATTGATCCTAATCACCCCGAAATACTAATAACGGTGCACGGTGTGGGGTATCGCTTTATATATTGAATTTGTTTTTAATCTTTCCAATTTTAAATGAATTATGCCTGACGAAGAAGCATTTAAAAGTTGGCAATCAAAGCTATCGTTAATTAGTGAGGCCGAACTTAGGTCGCCCAAAATGCCAATTGATGTATTTTGTGCTGATGCGGAAACACTATCTGCTGTTTGCAAAAATGATAAGACTCAATTGTTAGGTGCTGGTCTCGAATGGCAATATGTGCTTGACCTAATACCTCTGAGCCAAGCGCTTCGTTACTGTCAGGCAATGTGGATGAGCGAAGACAAACAAAACAAGGAACAAATTAAATACCTGCAACTTAAAAGTGAAGCCTTAGTATTGAAGAAGGAATTGTTGCGACATTACAAGTACGCCTTTTACCATTACCCTAAATTAAAACAGAAACTCAAAACTCTGGATAAATACAGTACACAGAAGAAACTACCCCTTGATTTATTGCACTTAGTCAATCTGGCAAAAAATCACAGATCCTTACTCGAAAACATAAATTTTGACTCCACACTGACCCAACAAGCACACGATTTATCTCATTCAATACCGGAGCAACTAGCTTTAAGCAAAGCTGTACCAAAATCGGAGCACAAACAGTGGCGCGACCGTGCGTATACGCTCCTCTCCTCACGCATAAAAGTTATTCGTGAATGTGGCTTGTATATTTTCCATCAGGATAAGCAAAAAATTAAGCGTTATAGGGTTAATTATTACAGGGAGTATCATTCTACTTACAGGAAGGGTATTTAAAAAATAAAAACTATCTCCTTCACCTAAAATAGGTTTCCTGCAAAGAAAAAACATGCTCCTGCAAGCTGAAATGTGCTTCCTGCAATAAAAAACAATATTGATAATCTAACTGAGTTAGTTTATTAAAACTCATACATATCAATCTCCTTAAGGCTAAATCTATCACCACTAAGAAAGGTAATCTCAAGGTAACAAATATATTCTTTACCATTTGAATTACTTAATTCCACAATTCGAAACACATTAACGGCATTTCTTTTCATAAAGAAACTTGTGCCTGTATTAACAAAACCTATGAATGGGCTAACAGGCACACCATATTTAATTCTATCCGCAAAACTGTATTTCGAAATACTTAATACACTTAATCCCTCGTCTTTATAGAACTCATTAATAAAGCTATCTAATAGACTTAGGTGCGTATAATGCTTCTTTAATTGCAGATACCCATAAATAAAAATTACTAGAATAGAAATACCAATTAGATAGAAGTTTACTTGATCCCCTTTAAAAGGAAATACTTCAAACTGTAAATTCAAAAACTCAATTATCATTAAACCTTATTTATTATCCACTATAAATCGCATGTCCTTTTTCACAGCAAGCACATGTGCTTCATTTGTCAGCATCTCTAATAACTTAAAAGCAACATCTAGGCTAGTTGCTGGTCCTGTGGAAGTGATAATATTATTGTCAACTACCAATTGCTTATCCTGAACATTCACGCCCATCTCAGTAAGTTGCTTACGCCGGTGTCCTTCGTTTAAATCCCAGGTTGTTGCTTTTCTATTTTTCAATACACCACTTTTACCCACTGGCATAGCTCCCACACATATCGAGGCTATGATTTTACCTTTGGCATCAAATTCACGAATCAGATTAAGAAAACGTTCATCATAGGCATCTTCGAAAAAACCAGCTTCATGACCTCCACCCGGTATAGCCAAAGCATCGTAATCATCTACATTCACCTCATCATACAAAATCTCGGGCTGAGCAATTAAGTTCCAATAACAAGGAATAGTTGTTCGGAAACCCGTAGTTTTTAAATCAACCGGGTCAATCCCCAATTCACGTGTCCAACCAATTACATCGGTAAACACACTGGCTTCGTAAGCTTCAAAACCTTTGGCTAGAAATAATAGTACTTTCTTCATATGAATTAAAAAGTATCAAGGTTTAAATATAAAAACTCATAAATAGTTCAATTTTCTTTACGCTCACTAAAGTACAGCTTTCGTCAACAAAAAACGCTCTACTAGATAGCCGAATAATGCACCAATACTATAACATAGCATATCGCTCCACAGAAAACCATAACCAAGAACTAAACCGCCCAATTTATAGCTTCGTATATTATTAATCCACTCGGCTTGATAAAGCTGAAGCAATTCAATCGAATAACAAGCCATAACACTAATTACTATCACCCACAACGAACTCCTCTTTGGGAATAAGAAACCAATAATAAAGAAGAACATGACTGCATACAATATATCACCGATATATGGATATATTAGTTGAGGGGTAATATCTGTGCGAGATGCTAAACCCAGTGCTACTGTAGTTAGAATAAAAAGAAGATAATGAAATCTATTTCGTTGGAATTTCTTTTTCGTCATTTGGGATTATTGGTACATTGATGTTCTTTTTATTTATGGGAGTGTTCATCCAATACTCTTGAGGTTCTATAAATTCAGAGATTTTATTGTTCTTTAAAGGCAAAAACTTATCAATTAAAGACATAGACTTCTCTTCACCGAAGGTTTGTACCTGTTGAACAAACAATTCTCGATATTGATTGTAAGTCAAATATGTTCGATCATTCAATAGGCGGCCATCAATGTCAGTTAAGTTCTTAAAATCAATTTTTATTCTGGTTGAATCATTTTCATCTATTTCTGGAAAGTCAGAGACATTATCTAGTACAAGTTGGATTTTCCTATTACTTATAGAGTCTTGAATGATTTGTTTTATGGGTACGTTCTTATCATCAATTTTAACTTTATAATTTGACCGTTTAAAAGTTACAATAGAGTCATTTGGATTATTAAATGTAATAGACATACCTTTATTGTCAAGATTGTATACTATTTCTTTAACAGCATAATCTTTGGGATTGGGAATTTTGAAAACGTTATTGAAAGATATGTAATTGAGATACATAAGATCTTTCTTCTTTGCGTATTCAACATTTACATTGAAGATGAGTTGCTTTTCTTTTTCTTGAATATTGTATACAGAATAGAATAATTTATGAATTGCATAAGTATCTCTATTAATAAATATCTGACCAAAGGCTAAATATTTATTATCACTTAGAGTTTTCCTTGATTTAAAATCAATAACATATAAAGAACCATCATCAATTTGTATAATATCTGCCAGCTTAAATTTATGATTACTAATAAAATTTTCTTTCAATACATATACAAACGAATATGTATCGTGTTCGTAATTTCTTAGTGCATCATGAATCATCAACATCGTCAGTTCATTTCCACCACAAGGGTGTATATGCGCATCAGGAATGAATTTCGCATCAACATTGTCATATTTTATATCCAGAGTTGGGTCACGCTCAAATGTATTATCAACTTTATACTCCAATAAGCGCATTTTACTATCTCTTTGGTCATAGGTATGAAAACCAAAGTCAAGGTTTTCAATCAATGCTTCATTAAGATTAAAATAGGTATCGTTTTTCATTTTATATTCCCGATAATATGCAATATAAGAAAAAGGCGAGCTGGGGTAATTTATTGGTATTTGTTCAATTGATCTTTTCACTAGTTTGCGAGGAGACAAAGACTTTATTTTTTTTCTTGCTTTAATCACAACTTCATCCAATTCTGTGATAGCTACTGAGAGCATTATAGTATTCACCTCTTGGCTCCTCAAGCTTTTTAAACTAATGGCCTTAGATTTATAGCCGATACATGATATCAAAAGTGTATCATTTTGTTGCTGTATGTAATGGGGAATAGAAAAATCACCATGAAAGTTACTAATAACACCTTTTCCTAAATCTTTCACAATTATTGTAGCAAAGGGTATTCCTTCACCGCTATTAGTGTCAATTAATCTACCATAAATAAAATCAGAAGATTGTGAATGAACTAAAAAATGTGAAAATAAGATTAAAACAAAAGCAAGGAACCTATATGCTTTCGTTCTTTTGTTTTTAGAGTAATTGTTTAATAGATCAAACGTAGGTGGCAAAGATTTCATTAAATAAGGTTTAGCAATGATTACACAAAACAAGCTACATAGCAAGCAATAATTATACCATTGTTCAGCTACAGTATCAAAAACATAAATTAACAATACAGGGTATTTAAGACTTTACAAATCCATGTATATGAAAGTAATTGCTAGCAATATAAAACAGGCAAGATTTATTGTCTGATTCTTTTATTGCAGCCCAGAAGTCTTATAAGGTAAAGTAAAGAAGAAGGTACTCTGTTTTCCTAACTCACTTTCAACCCATATTTTGCCACCCAACATTTCAACATAGGCTTTGGAAATAGCCAAACCTAGTCCAGCGCCTTGCAAAGCCATTTTATCTTCAATATCGGCTTGGATAAAGCGCTCAAATATTAGTTTTTGTTTCTCGGGAGCAACTCCTATTCCGGTATCATTCACATAAAACTGCAATTCTTCTTGTGAAGCATTAAGTGTATAACCAAACTCAATGCGACCTTCGAAAGTATATTTCAAAGCATTTTTAAGCAAATTAGAAAGTACAGCATAAAACATATCACCATCACAATGCAAATTCACCTCACTATCGGCTAATGCTTTATGCAAAGTCAATTTTATTTTCTTTCTGCTTGCTTCTTCATTAAAAAAACTGTTTAAATCATCTAGTAGAATATTAATGTTTAAATCAGTTTTATTGACAATCATTTGTCCCGATTCGATCTTAGAAATATCAATAATATCATTAATAATATTCAACATCCTGGCTCCACTCTTCTCAATAACATCTATGTATTGTTCCTTTTCTTCGTTATTCAACCCAGGATCCTTAAGCAATTCAGAAAACCCAAGTATACCATTCATCGGTGTACGAATCTCATGGCTCATATTAGCTAAAAAAGAAGATTTAAGCCGATCACTTTCTTCAGCTTTCTCTTTGGCCTTAATTAATTCAAATTCGGTTTCTTTTAATTGAGTAATATCAAACGAAACACCTCCAACGGCCAAATCATTATCAGGTAAGTCTAATTGAAACTTATAATCGTGCAACCAAGTATCTTTACCGTTTAATTTACATTGATATTGAATGTTTGTTTGATTTAATTCTGAATTTATAATTTGACGATCCGTTTTTTCAACCATCCTCGCAACATGGGCTTCAAAAATGGTTTTAGCTGAACTGTTTTTATCCTCCGGAGATGCAGTATTAACACGATCAACCATTCGATTGCGATAAATGTGTTGAAGGTTATGATCTTTTATATACACATAGGCTGGTGTGTTTTCCATAAAAGTCTTAAACAAGCGCTCACTGTATTTTACTTTCCGCACAGCCACCTTAACCCTATAACGTAGTAAGGCCACAAATACCAACAACACCAAAACAAGCAGTACCACAAAATATATAGCATCCTTCAACCATTGGGGCAACACTTCAATAGCGCCCACATTATCGTGCGACCATTTTTGTAATGCAAGGTTATAAACCGAGTTTCGATCATGCTTCCAATCATTCAGATATTGGTTTAAGAGGTTTAACAAAGATTCATTTGCCCCTTTCTTCACTGTAAAAAAAATATCAAAGGGATTAAAAACGATACCACTGGTCAGTAAACCATATTGCACCGACTTAGGCGCACCAAAGGTATTATTCACTACACCAGCATCCACCTGCCCCTTACTAACTAACTTAAATACTTCTTCAAAATCAGCTGTTTCCACAAAAGTACAGCTAACATCAAATTTCGTTGTGAGTTGCTTTAAAAAACCGCCATTAAAGTCACTTTTCATGATGGCAATAGTTTTACCCTCCAAACCTAAAATTCCTCTTATTTCAGAATCCTGATCCACATACACTTCACTCCAAACAGTTAATAAGGGTGTGGATGTGTAATCCATATAATTAAGTCGATCTTGCGTAATAGCAACACTTGTTAGCATATCAACCTCACCACTCTTCATACGTGCCAAGCCATCATCCCACGATCCGTAGACATAAACAAATTCTATATTCTCCTTTTCACCAAGACTGTTTAACGCATCAACATAAAAGCCCTTAACCACCCCATCCGTATCCAGAAAAATTCCAGGATAAAGATTAAACGCACCAACTCTAACCGTATCCTGCGATTTGGTCATTGATAATGCTACAAATAGCAATAAAAGAGTACATAGTACTTTACTCATAGCTCACAATAAATTGTTTGTTCATTAAGTGTTTAGAAGCCTTAGCAACTTTTATTTGAAGTTATCAATTTTTGTAATATATACAGATAGCTTGCCTTAAAAACATTAATATCAGTATTAAATCAAAAATATCTGACTATAACAACGACACTCCAACCACAAACTTTAACCCTCACAAACAGTCAATTACAATAACAATCATGACAAAGAATGATTCTGATGACATTTCTGTGACATTTAATGACAAGGGATGACATGAATGTGACGAAACGGTGTTAGTGCTACTCTACATTTGCTGATGTAATAATTAATAATCTAATACAAAACATCATGAAAAAGTTAACATTAGCACTTACAGCAGCTTTATTATTCGGATTTGGTTTCACACAAGTTGAAGCACGAAGTACACCTGAAAAGGACATGAAAAAATGTTGTCGCAAAATGAAACGCGAAGTGCGTCATGCTTTAGAAGGTCCAACATACGAATATTTGAAACCTGATTGTAAAGAAAAAGTAACCTTGATTTGTGTGATCAATCTTGAAAACCAAGTTGAAGTTTACAAAGTTAAGGGCGAAGACAAACAATTGATGGAGTACATTAAAACAACCATCAATAAGGAAGAGATTCAAGCAGACCCAAAAATGGCAGGTAAAATGTTTAAATTAGAATTGAACTTTGAACACCAACCAGCTTGAAAAATGCAGCACTTAGCGTACAATAATTAGAAATCGCCATTTCTTTTATACAACTAAGCATTCAAACATTATCAAATTAAATATATAAATGATATTTTAATACGCTGAAAACACATCAACATGAACAACATCGTCAATAGATATAAAATATCATTACTATTCTTCATCGCCATACTGCTGTTAGGAAACAATACCTCGGCACAGATACTGGTTAAAAAGTACTCGCTCAATGGCTATTGGAATTTCTCAGTAGGTGATTACCCCCAATGGAAAGATGCATCCTTTATTGATGCACATTGGGCTGAGCTCAAAGTAGGACAAAACTGGGAATCGCAAGGCTACGACGATTATAATGGCATTGCATGGTACCGAAGAAAAATCATCGTAAACGAACGACCTAACAACACACTCTTCATCAAAATAGGCGCCATTGACGATGCTGACGAAGTGTATTTTAATGGAACACTGATTGGAAGTACAGGAGGTTTCCCTCCAAACACAAAAACGGCATTTCGAGAAGAACGTAATTATGAGATACCATCGGCCTTGTGGAAAACTGGTGAAAATGTAATAGCCATACGGGTTTACGACTTGTATCTGAATGGTGGTATCATTGGCAACCCTATTGGTATATATGAAGACATATCCGATAATTACCTTGCCCTTAACCTTGCAGGAGACTGGCACTTTACCAGTTCAAACGAAAAGGAGTATAAGGAATACAAATACAACCACTCGCATTGGAAAAACATTAAAGTACCAGGAAGATGGGAAGATCAGGGATGGCCAGAATTGGACGGTATTGCCTGGTATCGCAAATCATTTTACTTACCAGACAATTTGAATAAAAACATGCTCTACCTAACACTGGGTAAAATTGATGACGAAGATGTGGTATACCTCAATGGAGAAAAAATTGGCGAGACCTTCGACAAGCATACGGCCTCGTGGAAACAAACCGCTTATCGTAAAACACGCATCTATAAAATACCCGAAGGTTTGTTATCAAGCAATAACCCGAATGTGATAGCCGTAAAAGTTCGCGATTATCAGTTAGACGGTGGCATATACGAAGGGCCAATTGGCCTTCTGACCAAAGAACAAGCTAAAAAATTAGACCACACCATTGAAAGTCAGAAAGATTTCTGGGAAAGCTTTTGGGATTGGGTTAATGAATAAGACATAGAAGACATTAAAAAAACGACAAACATGCAATTTGCAAGTAAATATATAAGCATCCTTACCATAGCCCTCATTGTTGGCTCATTTGCATCAGCCCAAGAGCGCGACCTAAGAATGTACAAATCACTAAAGGGAGAATGGCATTTCTCAATAGGTGATAAAGCCGAGTGGCAAAGCTATGATTTTGACCACTCGCATTGGGAGAAAATAAATGTACCTAATTCGTGGGAAGACCAAGGTTTTAACGGGTACGATGGTTATGCCTGGTATCGTCTGTCCTTTCATCTGTCGGATGCAGCTAGCGAAGAAGAATTATGGCTTGACTTAGGTTACATCGACGACGTTGACGAATGTTATTTAAACGGTGAACTAATTGGAAGTACTGGTAGTTTTCCTCCGGATAAAAAAACAGCATACAATGCACATCGCCTGTACAAACTACCCATGGAAAACTTAATATATGGTGGTAAAAATATTATAGCCGTTCGCGTGTATGATTTCTATAATGCAGGTGGTATTGTATCTGGCAATATAGGTCTACTTCATAACAAACGTCCCTTGATGCTCGATTTATCCCTTGAAGGTAGATGGCAATTTCAAACAGGCGACAATCATAATTACAAAAACATTAATTTCGATGATGATACCTGGGATGCAATAAACGTTCCGGGCGCATGGGAAGATCAGGGCTATGAGTATTACGATGGCATTGCCTGGTATCGTAAGAAGCTTAGTCTACCGAACGAATTAAAAAACGAATCGCTGGTACTCATTCTTGGAAAAATTGATGACGTAGATGAAGTGTATATTAATGGCGAACTAATTGGCCAAACAGGAGAGATTGAACCTCATCATTTTATTTACAGTGAAGCATACCGAAGTCTGCGTGGTTATATCATCCCACCCCATGTATTAGATAAAAACGATGAAGTAGTAATTGCTGTTAGAGTTTATGACGCCCGATTAACGGGAGGTATTTATGAAGGGCCTGTAGGCATAATGACACAAGACAAGTATATCCACTTCTGGAATAAAATCAGAAATGAGCACTAGATAACAATCTAGTATTAAAATCTAATCCAATGCAACTTTGATGACAAAATGGTGACATCATATGACAAAATAGTGACAGAATCTTGCAAGCTATAGTCTACATTTGCTAGGGTTAAACGAATACAGATTAATTCATACAATTTTGAGAACGCTCAAAAGAAATGATTTAATAATAAATGATGATTGAAAAAGAGGGTGTCGTAAAAGTCAAAAAAGAATCTTTGAAACTTATAATTTGTAACTAACTTCAATATTTGTTACCCCTAAATCCCCTGAAGGGGACTTAAGCCTCCACTT
>JAFMVD010000027.1 GCA_025499625.1 Carboxylicivirga fragile
TCCCCTTCAGGGGATTTAGGGGTAGTAAAAAAGGATATTTGATTACAAATTAAAAGTAACCTAGATTGTGATTTTTACTTTTTGGACACCCTCTTATATTTTAGTCTTATTTATTTCTGCTTATAGGCCGTTTTCAGATTCTTCAAAATAGTAAATCCTCTATCAACATCTTCATCATTTACAATAATCGTAAACTCATTGGTAGTTGAAATCACTTCTTTAATGTTAACGCCTTCCCAGGCAATGGCTTTGAGTATGTGATAGTAAAATCCAGTTACAGCCACATTGGCTGTTGGTAATTTTAAGGTAATGGCTGAAAGTTCACTTTGTTTCAATAAGCATTCTTCCTCGGCAAAGTACTTCTCAACCAAATCTTCGTAGGTTGAGCTAACTACTAAGTTCGATTCAAATACTCCTCGCACCAGAGTGTAGAATACATCCTGCTGTATACCAATTTCCTGCATTACGCGGGTGTGGCTCTTAAAGATGCTGTTGCTGTTTCTAAAGGTAAAGTCGGTAAGATTTGAACGTACGATAATATCTCCAAGAGATTCAAGTAACTTTTGAAGGTTCTTATTTAATGTGTAGTCTAACTGCGGTGCCAACCTATTTAGCGACATGACAATGGCGCCTTGTTTCACTGGTTTTTCAGTTAGCTTTTCAACCATTGGTTGTATTTGGCGAGCCAAGGAGGAGATATTAATTAATCCTTCGCATAGGGCTTCAATTACAAAAGGTTTTACTTTTATTACAGCTTCAACTGCTTGACTAACTGTTTTCATACCGCTTTGATTAAGGTGTATTCAAATGTGCATTAATTTATGAATTCGAGACAAATATATGCATTGTTAAGATATTAACAAAGTGTTATAAAGAAGTTTTATTTGTTTAAAAATTTTCATTACCTACAAGCATTTCATATTTTTGACGCATATAATTACAGGATGGGTATGAAGAAATTTGATTTACAGGGCTCAATTGTCGCGATAGTTACACCATTTTTAGAAAATGGAGACATAGATGTTGATGCATTTGATGCACTTATAGATTTTCATTTGAATAATGACACTGATGGTATCGTTGTTTGTGGAACAACAGGAGAAACGCCTGCTTTAACGGGCGATGAAGATGCTTTTTTAATTGAGCGTGCTGTAAAAAGAGTTAATGGTAGAATTCCGGTGATAGCTGGTACAGGTAGTAACTCTACCCAAGAGTGTATTAAATATAGTCGTAAAGCTGAAGCAATTGGTGTAGATGCGGTTTTGGTGGTTGGACCCTATTATAATAAGCCTACAGAGAAAGGGATGTACATGCATTTCGCAACTGTTGCCGAAGCCATTGATGTGCCTATTGTTTTATATAATGTTCCATCTCGAACAGGTTCTCGTATATCGGTTGGAGTTGCTATTCGTTTAGCCAATGATTTTGAGAATATTGTTGCAATCAAAGAGGCGTCGGGAGATATGACATTGTTCGCAGAACTTATTGCCCTGCGACCAGCAGGCTTTAAAGTATATAGTGGTGATGATTTTCTTGCTGCATCGGCCAATGTGCTGGGTGCAGATGGTTGTATATCGGTTATTGCCAATGTTATTCCAAAGGAGTTTGCTCAACTAATGAAATACTCCTTGAATGCACAAGTAAAAGAAATGAATGCAATATTCTATAAATACCTCCGCTTAATGGATTTGATGTTTATTGAGTCTAATCCTATACCTGTTAAAACCACTCTGGCTTTAATGGGCAAGGTAGGAGAGGTGTTTCGTTCTCCTATGTGCGGCATGGAAGAAGCTAATAAAGCATTATTATTAAATGAATTAAAAAAACTTGAGATTATATAATATAATTTTAAAGTTGTTGATGGATAGAAAAGAGAGCTTCAAAGGAGGTTCTCTTTTTTTTTGTTAGTGCCATGTCTCTTTTATAAATCTTATATGTTTACAGCGTTTTTCAGTGATGGTATGAAACTTACACAGGTTATTTACCGTAGAAAGTGAAGCAGATACCTAAATTCCAAAACCATATTAAACTTTTTGTTATTTTCAAACATTTCATTTATGAAGTATAGAAGTAAAATTCAACTGTACATTTTAGGTGCTACAGCGTTAATCTATGCTGCGGCATTTGGGTATTTTTTAGTGCGTTATGCTAATCAAACTACCCGTGAATCGTTTAAACTAGTTGATATTACAGTAAGTGATAATGCGCATAAAGTACTTGCTGATTTAAATGTGGATATCGGTTTGTCACGTTCCTTAGCTCATACCATAGGTGCTTATAGGGCAATTGAACCAGAGAAACAAATGAAGGTGTTTGAAACGATTATTTTTGATACCCAAAAAAAATCACCTGATTATGTAAGTATCTGGGCAAGTTTTGAGCGAAGTGCTTTTGTGGATTCATGGGACAAACCTTATGGCAGGGACGTTATTTCTGCAATGCGTATTGGTGAGGAGTTTAAATTAAATCGGTACACTAAAAATTTGGATGGTGATGTTGTAGGTAGTTCCTATCATAATCTTAAGACTGCGAAACGAGAAGCATTTGATAACCCATATTGGTACTCATTGACAGAAGACGGTGAGAATATGACCCTTATAACTAGTGTTTGTGTTCCCATATTAGAAAATGATAATTACATTGGTTTAGCTGGTTTAGATATTGATTTACAGCGCTACGATAAAATAACAAGAGAAATAAAGCCATTTGAATCATCGGATGCGCTATTGATTTCTAACGATGGTCAGTTTGTTACAGCTCCTGATCCAGCTATGTTAGGTAAAAATATTTATGAATTTTTCCCTGATATGAAATCCCATGAAATCATTGAAAAGATTCAGGAAGGTGAGAATTTTTCCTTTATGTTTGAAGATAAGGGGGTCGAAAAATACTGTTCATTTGCTCCTATTGTACTAGGGGAAAGTATAACTCCATGGTCATTAGTTTTGGTAACCTCGAAGAGTGAAATTATATCAGAATTAAGAAGTACCCAAGCGATTATGATTCTTGTTGGTTTGCTTGGATTGATATTAATTGGTCTTTTGGTACGTAGAATAGCTAATAGTGTTGTTAACATTATAGAAAGATTCACTGTTTTTGCCAATGAAATAAATGACGGTAATTTAAAAGCTGAGGTGGATGTTGAGCGAAATGATGAAATTGGGGAACTAGGACGAGCGTTGAAAGCCATGTCTAATTCCATTTATAAAATGGCCTTAGGTTTGCATAAGAGTGGAGATGAAATTACTGATACTTCAAAGTATTTAAATGATAGTTCTCAATCCTTGACAGGCCTAGCAAATCGTCAGGCAGCAGCTGTAGAGGAAGTAGCCTCTTCAATGGAGGAGATGGCTGCGAATATTGCAGCAAGTACTGAGAATGCTAAAAAAACGGAAGAAATTGCCATGACTGCTCAGCAAGAATTAGGTGATACGGTTGAAGCTGTTCGAAGTTCTCATGAAGAGATTCAACAAATTGTAGATAAAATATCCGTTATTTCCGACATTGCCTTTCAAACCAATATTTTGGCGCTTAACGCTGCTGTAGAAGCTAGTCGTGCCGGCGATTCTGGTAGAGGTTTTGCTGTTGTTGCTGCCGAAGTGCGTAAATTAGCCGAGCGTAGTCGTGACGCTGCTGATAGTATTTCATCATCGGCGGAAGATGTGCTGACAAGCTCATCAAAAGCAAGGGAGAAAATCGAAATATTATTACCGGAGATACAGAAAACGACGGAATATGTACGCGAGATATCTACGGCTGGCATGGAACAAAACAATGGTGCGATGCAAATTAATAATTCTATTCAGGATATAAATGAGAGCACGCAACATAGTGCAGCTTCAGCTGAGGAATTTTCTGTGACAGCTGTTGAGTTGACTAAGCAATCTGATGAACTGAAGAAAGCAATAGGGAAATTCCAGGTATAATAACTGTGTTAGTTAAAATAAATAAAGGGTAGATTAACAGTGTGTTTTTCTACCCATTTTATTGCATAACTTACTGAATTAAATACTGACGTATTGCGGCTAGGCTTTCGTTGGGCTTTTCCCCAATCATGTTGTGACCAGCGTTCTTTACAATCTCCATTTTTGCCTTAGGAAAGAAACTCATATGATATTCCTGAATATCTTTTCCAATGAGGGTATTGCATTCGCTTACTAAAAATAAAACTTCGTTATTGAAGTTCTGAAGTCCTGAAACTAGGTCCATTTCCAATTCTCCTTTGCTATTGACACCTGATTTACGTATGCCTTGAGATGCTTGCATTCCAAGACGCCAAAATTTTGTTGAATCAGAACTTAGGTCTTCATTACAAAAATATTTTGCCATTGGATGATCTTCAATATCGTTCATGCCAATAATACGAGCCATTAGGTAATCCATACCAGCTTCTTCATCAGGGGCGTTTACCTTTGTTGATTCTAAAACAGCTTTTAGCATACGCCAGACTGTTTTGAAAGTCATTGGAGGCATCATTCCGTTGCTTCGTTCCATAAATGAATTGGCTGTTTCTGTGTTAAGAAAACCAGGCTCAGCTAATACTGCTTTATCAACTTTATCAGGATGTGCTGCAATATACCCAGAAGTCAACATGGCTCCCCAACTATGTCCAATTAGGTGAACTTTGCCATTGGGACTGTAATAATCAACAATGCTGTTTAAATCACTTAATGAGGACTCCATCGAGAGCTCACTTATATCAACACGCGGTGAAAGGCCTGTTCCTCGTTGATCATAAAATACAATTCTGAATGAGTCAGATAGAGCTTGTAAGGGAAGTAGATAACGATAATCTTGCCCTGGACCTCCATGAACAACTATGATGGTTTGAGCAGTGTCTACTCCAAATGTTTCAGCATGAAAAGTGACACTGTCAATGGTTATATGCGGTATGCTTGCATCGTTAGCCACCGTTTTGGGAATTTCAAATTGGGGCTCAACAGAAAAATAGGTGATAAGAAGAAAAGTAGTTATGGCAAGGAATATCAAGCCAATTGTTTTGACAGTTATTTTAAGTAGTTTCATGATTAATAAAATACTGAATTTTTATTGATATTAGATGGAATAATAGGAAATTTGTATCAAGTGAAGATATCATTTTTTAATCGGTATTTTTTCACTAAATCGAACAATTAAATTTCAAAAATTAAAACACATATATTATGCTTGATGTTCTCAATAATCACAGATCAATACGAAAATATACTAATGAAACCATTAGCGATGACTTGTTAAATGAAATTTTAGAGGCTGGTATTCGAGCTTCAACCACTGGTAATATGCAAGTATATAGTGTTGTTGTAACCCGCAAAGAAGGTAGAAAAGAAGCCTTGGCACCTTTCCATTTTAATCAACCAATGGTGAAAAATGCACCCGTTACACTAACATTTTGTGCTGATTTTAATCGCTTTAACAAGTGGTGTGTTCAGAATAACGCGCAACCTGGATATGATAATTTCTTATCGTTCGTAACTGCATCTATTGATGCCTTGTTAGTTGCGCAAAATGTTTGTGTGGCTGCTGAAGCTAAGGGTTTAGGAATTTGTTATTTGGGTACAACTACTTATATGGCAGATAAAATTATTGATTTATTGAAATTACCAGCAGGGGTAGTGCCGGTAACAACCGTAACGCTTGGTTATCCTGATGAAAAGCCAGAATTAACAGATCGCTTACCGCTGGAAGCGGTTGTGCATTTTGAAACGTACAAAGATTATTCGAATGAGGATATTAATCGTTTGTATGCTGAAAAAGAGCAATTGGAAGAAAATAAGGCATTTGTTGCTGAAAATAACAAAGAAAGCCTTGCGCAGGTATTTACTGATGTTCGCTATAAAAAAGCAGACAATGAGCACTTTAGTGGTGTTCTTTTAGAAGTGCTGAAAAAACAAGGGTTTATGTAGAACACTTTTAAGAATTACTAAAATTTAGTGTTAGAAAAAAGATAAAGGCAAGCGCATTTGATGTGTTTGCCTTTACTTTTGGGTCGTTAGTCAATTTCTTATTGCTATCATCTGTTAAGTCTATTATCTTGCTATTAGTTTATATGATTTCAATAATTCAGCACGACAATTGGAATCAATGAAGACTATGAAATTTAAATCTATATCATATGAAGAGAATCGTTTTCGCAATAGCAGCGATACTATGTTTTAACTTCGCACAAGCCCAGTCTTTGGAAGACTATTTGTCGAAGTATACACAAGAAAATGGTAAGCAATACCTTCAACCATTTGCTGATGCTTTTTCAGCCGACTTTAACAGTGGTTTATTTCACAATGCACGTGTTAAAAAAATGGGTTTTCAATTGTACATTGGTGTAGTTGCACAGGTGGCAGTTATTCCGTCGAGTGCAAAGCATTTTAATGCATATACCGAAAGTTCGTTATATCCACCTCAAGGGCCATATAGTGTTCCAACTGTTTTCGGTCCATCTGAAGGTAAAGTTGTTGATGTTGGGAATGGCTTAGAATATGCTTTCCCAGGAGGTTTCGATTTGGATTACATGCCATTAGCCATGCCACAAATAACCATTGGATCAGTATTTGGAACCGATTTTACGGCTCGTTATGCGTCTGTTGATGTTACTGATGTGGGTAAGGTTAAAGTATTTGGTTGGGGACTTCGTCATAGTATTGATCAATATTTGGATGTGCTACCTGTTGATTTAACGGTAGGTTACTATAATCAGACTTTTAAGATTGGTGAATACATGGATGCTAAGGCAAATGTAATTAATCTTCAAACGAGTTACTCTATTCCATTCTTAACTTTCTATGGCGGTTTAGGTTATGAAAATAGTAAGGTGGATGTGCAATATACTTACGAAGGTCCTGATATTTCTGAAACAGATATCAGTGAAGGTGACCAGATTAGTTTTAATATGGAAGGTGCCAATACAATGCGTTTCACACTTGGTTTAACACTGAACCTTGGCCCAGTTAAAATTCATGGTGATTATAACATGGCCAAGCAAAATACTTTTGCACTTGGATTGGGAATCGGAATTAATGAAAAATAATAATATAAAATAGAAATGATTATGCGTAAGTTACTATTTATAGCAGCACTTGTAATAGGGATGTCTGCTTGCGAAGAGAAAGAAATTAATTTGTACCCGAGCATCGAGGAAAGTGCCAAGGTCGACATAACCACTGGTGATTTTGAGGAGTCAGCTATAATTTATAGTTCAGCTATTTCAAATGCAGTTGACGAAGCTGTTGATGGAGATGGCGATATTGAGCGTGTTGTTATTGAAGGAATATGGTTTGAGTTAACGCCAAAATCTAAAAATACAGCTCAATCAATGACAGTGAATTTGAGTATCAAGAAATGGGGAACTGAAGAATATGAAGCTATTCTTGATGACTTCACTTTTGATATTAAGGAAGGTAAAGTCAATTTCATTAAAGAGTTAAAAGCGGCTGGTATACTTGTTTTAAAAGAGCAAATTAATGCATTGGCTCTGGGAACTGCTAGCAATGATATTAAGTTTGAAATTGAAGGAGATGTTACTCCTGAAGGTTCTGAAGTAAATGTTGAACTTGAAGTATTTGTTAGTGGTACAGTTGTTTATGGAACTACTATCTAAAAGTAAATTATTATAAGAAAAAAGTGTTACCGCTATGGTAACACTTTTTTTATGGGTTCATCTTTGAGTTTTGTTGCTAATCGCGATGGTTGTACGTTGCTGTAGCTTGTGCTGTTGGCATCACTAATATATCGTTGATGTTGACATGTGGTGGGCGTGTCACAACAAATTCAATGGTGTCCGCAATGTCTTCAGCAAAAAGCGGAGTTAGGCCTTTGTAAACATTATCTGCTTTAGTTTCATCACCATGATAGCGCACCACTGAGAATTCAGTTTCTACCATGCCTGGAGCAACAGAGCTTACCTTAATGCCGTGTGGAAGTAAATCAATGCGCATGCCTTTTGTAATGGCATCAACCGCATGTTTTGAGGCACAGTACACATTTCCGTTAGCATATACTTCCTTACCAGCAATGGATGATATGTTTACAATTTGACCGCTTTTGCGTTCGATCATTCCCGGTATGATCTGTTTCGATAGCCAAAGTAAGCCTTTTACATTGGTGTCAATCATTTGCTCCCAATCACTCCAAAGTCCATCTTGAATTGGATCAGCGCCTGCTGCCAAACCCGCATTGTTTATAAGTAAGTCAATTTTATTCCAATCGCTGGGTAATTGATTGATAGCTATGGATGTGGCCTCTTTGTCGCGGATATCAAAGGCAAGTGGTAAAACTTTTATTTCGAATTTATCCTCTATTTCGATCTTTAGTTCATTTAAACGCTCCGAACGTCGACCTGTTATAATTAATTGATAGTCCAATTGTGCCAATTTCAGGGCAGTTGCCTTTCCAATGCCAGATGTTGCACCAGTTACGATTGCTATTTTATTCATGTTCTAAATATTTGTAGTTCTACGCTCAGTTTGGATTTTGGGTTATTTTATTTACTTTCATCATATAAAATGTGTACGCCAAAAGTTTAAGTGCAAAAATAGACTAGTTTTTTAGTTTAATATCATCTGAAGAGCTCAAAAATTGTAGTTATGGAAACATCTTTACCAATTAAGGAAGAAGCTGAAAGATTAAATATCTGTTCGGAGGAATTTGATAAAATAAAGGAAATACTTAATCGAGAGCCCAATGGTTTGGAGCTGGAGGTATTTTCTCTGTTGTGGTCTGAACATGCTAGCTATAAGAGCTCATTGAAGTGGTTAAAAACACTTCCCGTTGATGGTGATAAAGTTTTGGTAAAGGCAGGAGACGATAGTGCTGGAGCCGTTGATTTAGGTAATGGTTTAGCTTGTGTTATGAAAGTTGAATCGCATAATCACCCATGTTCTATTCAACCTCGCTTGGGAAGTATAACCGGATTGCGTACCGTAACTCGTGACATTACTGCCATGGGAGCCCGACCATTATCAGTTTTAAGCTCCATGCGATTTGGTGAGGGCAAGCGCGATACTGCTCGATGGTTGTTTGCTGAGGTTTCGGATGGATTAAGTGAATTTGAGAAAGGTTTTAATGTACCCATAGTTGGAGGTGAAACATATTTCTCTGAAGGATATAATTCAAGTCCTGTTGTAAATAATTTATCAATAGGAGTTGTTGAGAAAAGTAAGATAGTTGAGGGCAAAGCTTCGGGAGTAGGAAACCTTATTCTTGTTGTTGGTGCATTAACTGGTAAAGATGGAATTGATTCGGATGTATTTGCTTCCGATTTATTAGCCGAAGTAAGTACAAAAGCGGTTGCTATGGAGCAATTAATGGATGTTTCAAGTGAGCGTAATTTGGTTGATTTGGTGCAGGAATTAACTTCAGGTATATCACTGAAAGGGCTTAACACAATCGGAACACATGGGATAATTGGTGCTGCATGTGAGATGTCTACCAAAGGTAAGGTTGGTATAAACTTAGAATTAGAAAATGTAAAACATAGGGATGAGGTATTAAATGCTCGTGAGGTTTTATTGTCTCAAACATGGGCACGCATTATGGTTTGTATTGAACCTAAGGACCTGAAAGAATTAAGCACTTTGGTTGAAAAGTACAACTTGTCGGTTTCTACCTTAGGGCAGGTTGTTGAAGGTGATTTGGTGAGCTGTAACTATAAGGGTGAATGTATTGGTGAGTTTCCATCTCAATATATGGGCTTAGGAGAATTAGCACCGCATATCAATCTGCCTGGTAAAAGTATAAAACAAGAAGCTCTTGATATTAAGCTTGATCTATATAACGAACCCGATCATTATCCGGATGTGATTAAGCAAATGTTAGTGAATTTAAATGTTACATCGAAACGCTGGTTGACAGATAAATTTGAAAGGTCGTTAAATAAAGAAGGTCTCAGTCACCAATATCCTTCAGATGCTGCTTTCATTGATTTAGAGGGAACGAATCAGGCCTTGGCAGCTACCATGGATTGTAACTCAGCATACATGCAAACCGATGCCAATATAGGTGCTCAAATAGCAGTTGCCGAAGCGGCACGAAATATTGTTTGCGGTGGTGGTGTACCATTGGCTATCTCTGATTGTTTAAACTTTGGTAATCCGAAGGATGAAGAAATATATGGCACTTTTATAGATTCGATTAAAGGGATAACAAAGGCTTGTCAGGACTTTAAAATTCCGGTTATAAGTGGTAATGTGAGTTTTTATAATCAACGATCCGAAGAGGGGCAGTTGAAAGCAATTACGCCAACCCCTGTTATAGGGATGGTTGGTTTGGTTGAAGATAAACGACACCATTCTACTTTATCGTTCCGTCACAAAGGCGATATGATCTTTATAATCGGCAAATCGCGTAACGATGTTAATTCATCGGAATATGCACATAGTGTTTTAAATGTTAAGAAATCAATTCCGCCTTATTATAATGTAGAAGAAGAATTAGAACTTCAGGCAACCATATCTGAAATGATTCGTGTTGGTTTGGTGCGTTCGGTGCACGACGTGTCCAACGGAGGATTGTTCTTTAGTTTATTGGAATCTGGTATTCCATTGGAGTTTGGTTTTGATATTACATCGGATGCTGAGGTTCGAAAAGATGCCTTTTTGTTTGGTGAATCACAGAGTAGGGTTATTGTGTCAGTATCTCCGGCCAAGCAAGACGATTTTGTTGATTTTATGATTGATAAAGGAGTTGCTTTTTCAATACTCGGACATGTAACGAAGGGAGAACTTCGTATTGATGATGAATCGTACGGATACATAAAAGATTTAAAAAAGCTTTTTGAGGCGCGTTTAGGACAGTGGGTTGATGATGAATAATATTCTATTCGTTAAAACAAATTTAGGAAAGAACCGTTTGTTATACGGAATAAATTAAAAAGAAGAAATGAAGTTAAATAAAGTATTGGTCATAGTAGGAATTTGTGTGGTAGCTGGGATATCTTCTTTGTCTTCAATCTCAACTGAGGTCGACGATTATGTAAAGGTTGGTGATCAAATTCCGGTAATCTCATTAAATGGCGAAAATAGCAAGATTACAAATGCCGATTTGAAAGGTAAAACAGTCTTGATTAATTTCTTTGCCACCTGGTGTCCTCCTTGTGTTAAGGAATTGCCTGTGTTGCAAAAGGATGTTTGGGAGACATATAAGGATGATGACAACTTTGTGTTACTGGTTGTAGGTCGTGAACATAGTATTGAAGATTTAAAATTATTTGCTAAGAAAAAGGGGCTGGATCTGCCTTTTTATCCCGACCCTGAACGAGAAATGTTTTCGAAGTTTGCTAAACAATCAATACCTCGCAATTATATTATAAATAAGGAAGGTAAAATTGTATATAGTTCGGTGGGGTATAGCCATGAAGAATTTGAGAAACTTAAGAACGTTTTAAAAGCCGAATTAAAATAAAAAGCAAAATAATATCAAAAGAAGGGAATAAGTCTTATCGATTTTATTCCCTTTTTTTCGCGACGAATTGTATTTTTGCGCTAAATAAAACTTAGAATGACAGTTAAACCATATAAGTCTTCGGAAGGTTCGAAGAAAACTCAGGTTGCAGGAATGTTTAATAACATTGCGCCTAAATACGATTTTTTGAATCACTTTTTGTCTTTAGGCATTGATAAGATATGGCGTAAACGTGCTATTAACCTTTTGAAGGATATTCCTAATCCTTTGATTTTAGATGTAGCTACCGGGACTGGTGATCTTGCGATTGAGGCCAATAAACGACTTAACTGCAAGGTGGTTGGTGTAGATATATCAACTGAGATGTTGAAGGTTGCTGATGAAAAATTGGTAAAACGTGAATTGACCGAGGTAATTAGCGTTCAAGAAGGGGATTCTGAAAACCTGCCTTTTGAGAATGATACATTTGATGCTGTGATTGTTGCTTTTGGTGTTCGAAACTTTGAGAACCTGAATAAGGGACTTACGGATATGGGTCGTGTTTTAAAACCTGGAGGGAAAATGGTTGTTTTGGAGTTTTCGAAACCAGCTTATTTTCCATTTAAACAACTGTACTTGTTTTACTTCCTCTATATTCTGCCTTGGTTGGGTGGGCTTATCTCAAAGGATAAAGCAGCTTATACTTATTTGCCTGAGTCGGTATTGAATTTTCCGGATGGAAAAACATTTGATTCTGAACTTGTGAAGGCAGGTTTAAGTCCTATTAAACGCTACAAGCAAACAATGGGAATAGCAACAATTTATTTTTCTGAAAAGCCTAAGCAATAAAAAACGCTTTATTTAGTTTACATACATAGCACAAAAAACATTTCATTGAAGTTATTCATATACATATTTATTGCTTTAGTTTTCTTTTCAACATCGCTCGATGCTCAGGTTGACAAGCGTATAGCAAATTTGCGTGGTTTCGATGAGCGAAAGCTTCATTTTGGTTTCTTGCTGGGTATTAATACAATGGATTTCCGTGTGTATAATAATGGGAATTCCATAAATCAGGAAGGAGAACGTTTATATGCCGATGTTATTTCTCTGCAGCCAGGATTGAATATTGGTATTGTTACGAGCCTGAGATTAAAGCCAAATTTGAACCTTCGATTTTTACCAGGTATTAGTTTTGGTCAGCGAGACCTAAGTTATATTCGTTATGATGAGAATGGTGATTTTATTGAACGTGAAGAACCTTTGAAAATTAAATCAACCTTTTTAGAATTTCCTTTACTGATTAAGTACAATGCTTTACGTATGCACAACGCCAAACCTTATATTATTGGTGGAATAAATGCACGCTACGATTTGGCCAAGAATGTACAGGATAGACTTCTACTTAATTCAATGGATATGTACCTGGAAGCAGGGGCCGGTTTTGATTTTTACATGACTTACTTCCGTTTTTCGTTAGAGCTTAAGGCTTCTATTGGTTTTGCTAATATGCTTAATCCTGCTGGCACAGGTGAGGAAAGGGATATACCTTATACAGAGGCATTGGATGCGCTTCGTTCCCGAATATTCTGCTTGACCTTCTATTTTGAATAAATTGACTTACCTTTGTCTCCGATTGCATTGGCATTGAATTAGCACCTTCTCGTGCATAATTTTACAGTATTTATGAAAAGTGAAATTGATTTAAGGCTTTCTCCTAAGGAAGCTTCAGATGAAGCATATTATTTGCCCTTAGTGGCAAAGAAAATGAAGGTGGCACCTAATAAAATTACATCAATGCGAATTATGAAACGCTCCATTGATGCAAGGAAAAGACCTATTGTGGTTCAACTAAAGATTGAAGCATACGCCAATGCTAAGCCTCCAAAACAAGAAGAAGTAAAGTTTGATTACCCTGATGTAAGTAACTCGCCGGAAGTAATTGTGGTTGGAGCTGGGCCGGGTGGTTACTTTGCAGCGCTTCGTTTAATTGAGCTTGGCATGAAACCAATTGTTTTGGAACGTGGTAAAGGTGTAAATGAGCGGAAAAAGGATTTGGCCTTGCTTAACCGAAATGAAGCAGTTAATACCGAATCGAATTATGCTTTTGGTGAGGGAGGAGCTGGAACTTTTTCAGATGGAAAGTTATATACACGAAGTACCAAACGGGGTGATTTTAAAAAGGTTCTTGAAGTTTTTCATTATCATGGTGCCGATCAGGAAATAATGATTGATGCGCATCCTCATATTGGAACTGATAAGTTGCCGAGCGTTATTAAGTCAATGCGCGAATCTATTCAACAAGCAGGCGGGAAAGTGTTGTTTGATACTAAAGTGAGCGATTTACTTGTTGAGAATAGTAAAGTAACCGGAGTTGTAACAGAGAGTGGGGATAAAATATTGGGTCGATCAGTAGTGTTAGCAACCGGACACTCGGCACGCGATATATATTATATGCTACATAATAAGTCGATTCAGTTAGAGGCAAAAACATGGGCCATGGGTGTGCGTGTTGAGCATCCTCAAGATTTAATCGACGAAATTCAATATCATTCGCAGAAAGGAAGAGGTGATTACTTGCCAGCTGCAACTTATAGCATGTCGTGTCAAATGGCCAATCGTGGCGTGTATTCATTCTGTATGTGCCCCGGGGGATTCATCGTGCCGGCTATGACGGATGCGGATGAAATGGTTGTTAATGGTATGTCGCCATCGCGTCGTGATTCTCCTTTTGCCAACTCAGGTATGGTGGTTGAGGTTAAACCTGAGGATATTGGCGAGTTTCAAAATAAAGGTGTTTTAGGTGGACTGGAATATCAGAAAGAATTAGAGCGTTTGGCTTTTGTAAATGGTGGAAATGGGGTTGTTGCTCCGGCTCAGGGCTTGGCAGACTTTGTTGATGGTAACTTGTCTTTCGAATTATCTGAAACTTCCTATGTGCCTGGAGTTATTGCTTCGCCTTTACATTTTTGGTTACCAGAGAATATTGGAGAGCGCTTGAGAAATGGTTTTGCCCATTTTGATAAGCGTGCCCGTGGTTTTGTAACAAACGAAGCCGTTGTGTTGGGTGTTGAAAGTCGAACGTCTTCACCAGTACGTATACCAAGAGATAGAGAATCTTTTCAGCATGTTCAAATTGAAGGACTGTTTCCCTGTGGGGAAGGAGCAGGTTATGCGGGCGGTATTGCGTCTTCAGCCATAGATGGCGAACGCTGCGCCGAAAAAGCTTTTGAATTCGTATCTGGAAAATCAGTGACTGAGAAGTCTTAGCCTAGTCTGCGTCTGAACTCTGCACATATAATAGCCGTGGCAACAGATACATTTAATGATTCGCTCGTTGCTACTTCTGGTGGATAATTAGGAATGAAAAGGCGTGAGCTCACGTAAGGTTCAAGTTTATCCTGAATGCCTTTTCCTTCGTTCCCCATAATTATTAAACCATTGTTATTAAGTTCTTCTTGATATAGGTTTTTACCATCTAAGAAAGTGCCATATACCGGACAGTTTAAGGATTTGTATTCTTCAAAGAAAGGTAACGTTTCAACATAATGAGTTTGAATTCTGGCGATGGCACCCATGGTTGATTGAATGGTTTTGGGGTTGTAGACATCCGCACAAGCTTTGGAGCAAATTACTGATTTTATGCCAAACCAATCTGCCAATCGAATGATGGTTCCAAGGTTACCTGGGTCTTGTATATCATCCAGAAACAAACATAGTTGGTTTTTTAATGTATTCATTTCAAGCCTATGACTATTTTGCTCAAAAACACCAATGATAGAAGGTGTGCTTTTAAAACCTGAAACTTTTTTTATCGAATCGCTACTCGTCTTAATTATTTCCACATCAGTATTTAACGAACTCTGGGTGCTGATCCATTTTTCATCTACTATTAAGTATTGGCAGTTAAGGTCTGATTGTAATAAATCCAGTACTAATTTTTGACCTTCAGCAACGAATAGTTTTTCCTGATCGCGTATTTTCTTTCGACCTAATGCGGTTATGTGTTTCTGCTTGTTTTTACTTAACATCTGAAAAATGTGTGATTGTTGCCGTAAAGTTATACCTTCTCCATCTAATTAAATATCTTTATCGCACTTTTATCGATACAATTGTTCTGGCTATCGATTATTAGATTGATGAAAATCTGTATTAGTAGAAAATTCCCAAGTTGTTTTGGGTTCAATTATTCATAGTGGTGAGTAAAGGGCGTGTAGTTATAGTTTTTGTTTTTATTCTGTTAGGCTGGGGGTGTAGTACAACCAAATATGTTCCCGAAGGTGCTTCTTTATTGAATAAAATTGAAATAGAGAATTCTGCTAAAGATGTTTCGAAGGAGCAAATAAAGTATTACGTACGGCAAAGAGAGAATGTTAAGATTATAGGTTTTTGGCGCTTCCATCTTGGCATGTATAATCTTTCTGGTAGAGATGATGAAAAGGGTTTCAATAAATGGTTACGCCGTATCGGAGAAGCTCCTGTTCTGTATGATGAAATACTCAAGGAAAAATCCAAAGAACAAGTAGCCCTTTTTCTAAATAGTAAAGGCTACTTCAATGCCACGGTCAGCGATACTGTTATTTATACATCTGCTAAAAAAGCAAAGGTACGTTACACCGTGAATCCAGGAGAGCGCTACCATTTAAATCGTGTTGACTTTAAGGTGGATGATGATTCCTTGCGTTCCATTGTTTATTCTGATACAATTAATAGCTTATTAAAAAAAGGTGAGCCCTTCGATTCAGACTTGCATGATAAGGAACGAGAGCGATTGACGCGATTAATCCGAAACGATGGGTATTACGACTTTAGTAAAGAGTATATTTATTTCATGGCCGATAGCTCGTTGCGAAATAATTCGATTAATGATTCTTTGATAATTGTAAAAGATCAGCAAAAATTTATCGATGGTCAAGATACTTTGGTAAATCACCGTAAGTCAAAAATAAAGGACGTTTATTTTTTAGTTGGTTTCGATGCTAAAAAAGCACTTGAGAACAGAGATGATTACATGAGCACTTTTGATACTCTGATGTATCAAGATTGTCATATCTTATATGGTGAAGATTTGAAGTTTAGAGCCGAAGTACTTATTAATTCAAACTACATATTCCCGGGGCAGTACTATAACGATGATCAGGTTAAGAGAACTCAGGATCTATTGTCCGATTTGCAGTTATTTCGTTTCATTAATATTCGTTTTAAGCAGATCGAAGGAGAGTATGATGAGCATGGTAACCATCTGTTAGATTGTTTTATTCAATTGTCTACATCTAAACGACAAGGTTATACTTTCGAAATTGAGGGCACTAACTCTTCCGGTAACCTGGGGGCGGCTGGTAATTTTAAGTACAAGCATAAGAATTTTATGAGGGGTGGCGAGGTGTTTGATATGCGTTTGAGAACGGCGATGGAGAATCAAACAACTACGGAAAATAGTGCCAATAATTTTAATACCCTTGAGGTTGGTGTTGATGCAGCCTTAACCATTCCAAAGTTTTTAATTCCATTGAAGGTTGAGAGTTTTAGAAAGAAGTATAATCCTACCACAAATTTTTCGACAGCTTATAATTACCAGCGTAGACCTGATTATACGCGTATCTTGGTTAACGGTCGATTGGGCTACGATTGGCGTTCATCCCGATTGGTGTCGCATTTTTTCGCACCTTTTGATTTAAGTTTGGTTAATGTTCCTGTTATTGATGATGATTTTTGGAACAATATTAAGGATACATATTTGCGTTATAGTTATGAAGATCACCTAATAAGTAGTATGTCCTATTCATATATTTACAATGAACAGGTTATTGCAAAATCGTCTGATTATTGGTATTTCCAAACTAACCTCGAAACTTCAGGTAATATTCTTAATGCTGCCGTAAGCGCATTTAACACCACGGGGAATAAGGGTTATCATGAAATTTTCGGAATTCGTTATGCCCAATATGTTAAGGCAGATATAGATATTCGTTACCATTTTAGGATGAACAGAATAAATTCCTTTGCTTATCGTTTGTTTGCAGGTGCAGCATACCCATATGGTAATTCGCAGGCAATGCCATTTATTAAACAGTATTTCTCGGGTGGAGCCAATAGTCTGAGAGCTTGGCCGGTTCGAGGATTAGGGCCGGGTTCATTCAAGGACGAAGTTTCGACCTATTATAATCAAACGGCAGATATTAAGTTAGAGGCCAATGCTGAGTATCGCTTTAAATTGTTTTGGTTATTGGAAGGTGCATTCTTTGTGGATGCGGGTAACATATGGACGATTAAACCTTCTGGAGATGAATCTTTTGATGAGCAGGGTTTATTTAAGGTTAATAATTTCTATAAGCAAATTGCCATTGGAGTAGGTACGGGTGCTCGTCTTGATTTTAACTATTTTGTTTTTCGCCTCGATATGGGGGTTAAGGCACGTGATCCATCACTTCCATCTGGTGAAAGGTGGATTCTAGGTACACGCAGTTTAACATGGTCTGATACGGCTTTTAATTTTGCAATTGGTTATCCATTCTAGAACATTAAACAGCTTAATTGTATAAGGATTTGCTGTGAATAATCGTTAAATATTTTTAATAACTAATAAATCGAAATTTGATTTTCCTCTTTAAAGAGTGTAAATTTGCAGCCATAAAAATGAATGAAAGCACATCGGTTTGTTTTGGATGTATTGGTAATTAGAGTGATGGATTGGTTGTGTTTTGTTTTTGTGATTTAAATCATTGACGAAAGTCAGTACTAATTGAAAGTGAAATCAATCGTATCGATAAAAAATGAAATTAATATCCAATGTTTTTTATTAATTTCGTAATGAATTTCAGAGTTTAATATTAATTCGAACTATAAAATAAAAGCAATGAAACGAGTTTTAGACGTGGTAAAACCTGGAGTGGTTACTGGAGATGATGTAACTAAATTATTTGCGATAGCCAAGGAACAAGGTTTTGCAATGCCTGCAGTAAATGTTGTAGGAACAGACTCTATTAATGGTATTTTAGAAGCTGCTAAAGTAGTGAATTCACCTGTTATGATTCAGTTGTCAAACGGTGGTGCTGCATTTTATGCTGGTAAAGGTCTTAAATTAGAAGGACAAGAGGCTCAGATTTTAGGAGCTATTTCTGCTGCAAAGCACGTTCACACAATGGCTGAAGCTTATGGTGTACCTGTAGTACTTCATACCGATCATGCTGCTAAAAAATTATTACCATGGATCGACGGATTGCTTGATGCTAGTGAAAAGCATTATGCTGAAACAGGAAAGCCACTTTTTAGTTCTCACATGCTAGATTTATCTGAAGAGCCAATTGAAGAGAATATTGGTATTTGTAAAGAGTATTTAGCTCGTATGAGTAAAATCGATATGACTCTTGAGATTGAGCTTGGTATTACTGGTGGAGAAGAAGATGGAGTTGATAATACTGATGTAGATAACTCATT
This sequence comes from Carboxylicivirga fragile, assembly GCA_025499625.1. Lineage (GTDB taxonomy): Bacteria > Bacteroidota > Bacteroidia > Bacteroidales > Marinilabiliaceae > Carboxylicivirga > Carboxylicivirga fragile. The sequence goes on from JAFMVD010000027.1 coordinate 18,808, forward strand.
GTTATACACTCAGCCGGAAGAAGTAGCATATGCTTACGAAGAGCTTTTAAAAGTATCTCCTCGTTTTACTGTTGCAGCTTCGTTTGGTAACGTGCATGGTGTATACAAGCCAGGAAACGTTGTCCTAAAGCCAGCTATTCTTGATGCTTCACAAAAATATATCCAAGACAAATACAATACTGCTGAAAAGCCAGTTGATTTTGTTTTCCATGGCGGTTCTGGATCTTCTTTAGAAGAGATTCGCGAAGCAATCGGTTATGGTGTTGTTAAAATGAACATTGATACTGATACGCAGTGGGCAACTTGGGACGGTATCCGTGCTTTTGAAGCTAAAAATCATGACTACTTGCAAGGACAGATTGGTAACCCTGATGGAGCTGATAAGCCAAATAAGAAATTCTACGATCCACGTGTTTGGTTACGTGCTGGTCAGGTTACTTTGGTTGACCGTTTGAAGGTTGCTTTTGAAGACTTAAATTGCATCGATCGTTTGTAATATTATTACAAAACAAAATATTAAGAGGCACTTGTTTACACAATGTGCCTCTTTTTTTATATTTTGGGCAAGTCTAACCTTGAATAAGAAATCATGACTACAACATCACGAGATAGTTTTACAGGTAAATTTGGTGTAATTGCTGCTGCTGCTGGTTCTGCAGTTGGATTAGGAAATATTTGGCGTTTTCCCTATGTGGTTGGTGAAAATGGTGGTGGAGCCTTCTTGTTGGTTTATATCTTATTCATATTTGCAATTGGAATACCAGTTATGGTTTCGGAACTATTGATTGGTCGTCGATCACAAAAAAATGTATTTGGAGCCTTTCGAACATTGGCACCAGATAAACCATTTTTTATGATTGTTGGAATTATGGGGGTTGGTGCAGCTTTTATGATTTTGGCATTTTATTCAGTTGTAGCAGGGTGGACATTAGAATATACCTATATGGCCATTGGTGATAATTTATTAGATAAGTCATCGGCTGAATTGTCGGCTTTTTTTGAATCTTTTTCAGAATCTACCGCAGGCCCCATTGGATGGATGGTTTTATTTATGACGCTTACAGCTGGTATTGTTATTGGCGGAGTTAAAAAAGGTATTGAGCGTTATACTAAAATATTGATGCCTATTCTATTTGTGATAATCGTTGTGTTGTGTATCAATTCAGCGATGTTACCGGGTGCTGGCGAAGGTTTTGCTTTTTTGTTTAAACCTGATTTCTCAAAGGTCACAGGATCAGTTATTCTTGAAGCCTTAGGTCAGGCATTCTTTTCGCTAAGTATTGGTATGGGAGTTATCGCTACCTATGGTTCGTATATTCAAAAGAAAGAAAATTTATTAAATACGGCTATCTCTGTTTCTATTGCAGATACATTGATTGCAGTGTTAGCAGGTGTAGCAATATTTCCTGCAGTTTTCGCATTTGGTATTAATCCAAGTGCCGGTCCGGGTTTGGTGTTTGAGACTTTACCGAATGTTTTTAACCAGATGTCTGGGGGTTATCTGTTTTCGGTAGCTTTCTTCCTTTTATTGGTTATTGCAGCTTTAACATCTTCGGTTTCATTGTTGGAAGTTGTAGTTGCTTATTTTTCAGAAGAGTTAAAGATGAATCGTAAGTTAGCAACTGTAATCGCTGCCTCCGTTATTACTGGTTTAGGTGTGGTTTGTGTTATTTATGATAAAGTATTCACTTTCTTCGATAAAACATCATCAAATGTATTGCTACCTCTTGGCGGTATTTTTATTGCCATTTTTGTAGGATGGGTTTTGGGTAAAGCCAAAACGAAAGATGAGTTAGAAGCGCATGGGGGTAAGGCACGTTTGGTTGGTTTTTTAATGATTATACTTAAGGTGATAGCACCAATTGCCATTGGAATTGTATTTTTAAATGGCATCGGATTGTTGTAAATTAAGCTGATATTCTCATGTTATTGTAACAGACTATGGGTTTACGGCAAGACTATTTTACTTTATCACGGCGCGAGCAAGTAGGTTTTTTAAGCTTAATCGTTATTCTCTTCTGTCTTATCGTTGTATTTTTCTTACGATCTGATGAGGCTGAAATAATTCAAGATCCCGAATTGGACGCATGGGTCTCGGAGGTGAATGAGCTGAATAGAACAATTGCTGTGGAGTCTTCTCGCATTGAGTTCTTTGCATTTAATCCAAACAAGGCTTCTGCAAAGCAATTAAAACAATTAGGGTTTAGCGAGTACGCAATAGCTAATCTTGTTAAGTATCGCGATGCTGGAGGTAAGATCAGTAGTTTTTCCAAGTTTAAAGGTATTTATGGTGTCGACTCTTCTCATTTGCGTAGGATTCAATCGTACATCGTATTTGATAAAGTCGAAGTTGATCAACAAGAAGATTACAAAAAGAGTTATGCTGATTTTTACATTGATCTGAATAGTGTTGATTCGGCTAAGCTAATCAAATGGTCAATTCATCCTCTGTTAGTTAATGATATTCTCTCATCCCGACAAAACAATTATTTTACACAACGCTATAGTCGTGATTCACTAATGGGCTACTCTCTTGCAACATGGCACGAGATTAAGGCTGGCAGTATAGTGTCAAAGCGCGTTGATTCGCTCAACGATGAGTTTGTAATTGAATTGAATGAGGCTGATACAGCAGCATTAGTTGTATTGCGCGGCATTGGTTCGGTATTGGCCAGGCGTATTGTATATTATCGAAATCGACTTGGTGGTTTTTACGATGTTAAGCAATTATTGGAAGTAGAAGGGGTATCGCCAGTGGTTCTTAGTGATAACCAAGAGCATCTTAAGGTTGATCCGGATCAGATAAAGCCTGTTAATATTAATAAGGCAAGTTTAAAAAGCATGAAGAATCATCCATATATTGATTTTTATATGGCCAAAGATATTTATGAATTGCGAAAGAAAGACGGTGTTATAAATACTTTTCATTCAGTTTTTAACCTCGCTTCGTTTGCCAATAAAGATACTTCGCTAATAAAGCGCTATGTTTATTTCGAAGATTAGTTATCTTTTTAATTTATTGTTATAAAAAAGGATGAATAAAATTTGCTGTAGTCGCGAAACTTCATTTTCTTTGCACCTGCAAAAATCAGAGGTGTGTTTTGATTAAAGTGCATATGGTTGATTTTTGAATGATTATTGATTAATTTTGCGATCAGAATAAAAAAGAACAGTGTTATGATAGTAATTCCAATGAAAGAAGGCGAAAACATTGAAAGAGCCTTAAAGAAATTTAAAAGAAAATTCGAAAAAACTGGTACTATGCGTGAGTTAAGATCTCGTCAAGCATTTACTAAGCCTTCGATTGTAAGAAGAGAACAAGTTAAAAAAGCAATATACATCGAGCAATTACAGCGCGAGGAGGATTAATTTCCTTTTGGGGGTGTCTGTTGTTGCGATTTTTTGTATATTCGTTTAAAGCTTAAAATGGCACCCTCTGTTAATGCAACATTTAAATTCATTCTATAAATATCTGGAGTTTGAGAGGCGTAATTCGGTTCACACCATTACGGCTTATAAGAATGATGTTGGTCAATTTTGTCAATATCTGGAAGATGAGCGAATCAAGCTTTGGGAAGATGTTTCTTCGAAAGTCATCCGTCTCTGGATGGTGAATATGTTGGACAAAGGTGTTTCTGCTCGTTCTGTTCAGCGTAAGGTTTCAACATTAAAAGTTTTATTTCGTTTTTTAATTCGGGAAGAAGTACTTGAGTTAAATCCTGCTGAGAAAGTAATTACTCCGAAGATTCCAAAACGTTTGCCTGTGTTTGTAAAGGAAACGGAAATGGATAATCTTTTGGATGGAGTGAAATTTGAAGAGGGGTATCAGGGTGTTCGTAATCGTTTGATTATAGATGTTTTTTATTTCACCGGTATGCGTTTGTCTGAATTAGTTGATTTGAAATTGTCTCAGATAGATTTAGCGGGTGATATTATTAAGGTTTATGGTAAGCGCAAGAAAGAAAGAATTATTCCGATTACTAAAGAACTAAAGCTTGCGATTGTTGGTTATATAAAGGAGAGAAACAATTGTTTTCCTAATGTTGAAAACGTGTACGTGTTTTTAACAGATAAAGGAATGCCGATATATCATAAAATGGTGTATCGAATTGTAAATCGATATTTAAATGTTGTATCAACTGTACAAAAGAAGAGTCCGCACGTTATTCGGCATTCTTTTGCAACAGCCTTGTTAAATCGAGGTGCTGATTTAAATGCAATAAAGGAGTTGTTGGGGCATGCTAATTTAGCTGCGACTGAAATTTATACACACAACTCTTATGAGAAAATAAATGCTATTTATAAACAAGCTCATCCGAGAGCTTAAAAAGATGGAGGATTGCATATGAATGTAACAATTCAATCTGTACACTTTACTGCTTCAGAACAGTTGGAGCAATTTGTTCAACAAAAGGTAAATAAGTTGGATCAGTTTTTTGATGGTATAGTAGCTGCGGAAGTTATTTTGAAGTTGGAGAAGTCTGATTCAACAGAGAATAAAGTGGCTGAAATTAGCTTAAATGTACCAGGTGGTGATTTGTTTGCGAAAAAACAATCAAAAACTTTTGAAGCAGCCGTAGATTTATCTGTTGATGCCTTGCGTAAACAGTTGATAAAATGGAAAGAAAAGGTGCGTGCCAAATAGGCAAAAAAAAAAGTGTTTTTTTTGTGTTGTTGAAAATAAATTATACATTTGCACACCGTTTTTAGGATAGTGCGTCCAGTGCGTTTTAAAATCGATTTTAATAGGCTGATTGACTGAGGTGATCGGCCTATTGAAATGAAAGAAAGCTTGCAAAAGTGCATTTGCTTTTAAAAAATAATATTGGGGAGATACCAAAGCGGCCAACTGGGACGGACTGTAACTCCGTTGACTTATGTCTTCGCAGGTTCGAATCCTGCTCTCCCCACGAATTTTTGTATTGAAATTCTACTTCTCAAACTGAATTGAAGTAATTCGATGTGGTTTTGTGAATGCGAAAGTAGCTCAGTTGATAGAGCATCAGCCTTCCACGCTGAGGGTCGCGGGTTTGAGCCCCGTCTTTCGCTCTTTTACTTTTACATGAGTAGAATGGAAAGAATAAAATTTAGGGATTATTCAAATTTGTTTGACAATCCTATAAATAAGAGTTAGTTTAAGAAACAATTTATATCTAATTGTCTAATATTTCGAGTTATGGCTAAAGAAAAATTTGAAAGGACGAAGCCTCACGTTAATATCGGAACCATCGGTCACGTTGATCATGGTAAAACAACATTGACTGCTGCAATTACAACTGTATTGGCATCAAAAGGATTTTGTGAAGTTAAAGACTTTGATCAAATCGACAATGCTCCTGAAGAGAAGGAAAGGGGTATTACTATTAACACTGCTCACGTTGAGTACGAAACTGCAAATCGTCACTACGCACACGTTGACTGTCCAGGTCACGCGGATTATGTGAAGAACATGGTAACTGGTGCTGCCCAAATGGACGGCGCTATCTTAGTATGTGCTGCAACTGATGGTCCTATGCCACAGACTCGCGAGCATATCCTACTTTGTCGTCAGGTAAACGTTCCTAAAATCGTTGTTTTCTTGAATAAAGTTGACATGGTTGATGACGAAGAATTGTTAGAGCTTGTTGAGATGGAAGTTCGTGATCTATTAAGCTTTTATGAGTTTGATGGTGATGAGTCTCCTGTTATCATGGGTTCTGCTCTTGGTGGATTGAACAACGATCCTCAGTGGGTTGACAAAATTATGGAATTGATGGACGCGGTAGATGAGTGGATTCCACTTCCTCCACGTGATGTTGAGAAAGATTTCTTAATGCCTGTTGAGGATGTATTCTCTATTACAGGTCGTGGTACTGTTGCTACAGGTCGTATCGAAACAGGTGTTATCAACTCTGGAGAGGAAATGCAAATCATTGGTTTAGGTGCAGAAGGTAAGAAAACTGTATGTACTGGTGTTGAGATGTTCCGTAAGATTCTTGATCGTGGTGAAGCTGGTGATAACGTAGGTTTATTGCTACGTGGTATCGACAAAACTGAGATTAAGCGTGGTATGGTATTAGCTAAGCCAGGTTCAATCAATCCTCACTCTCAGTTTAAAGGTGAGATCTATGTGTTGAAGAAAGAAGAAGGTGGTCGTCACACTCCTTTCCACAACAAGTACCGTCCTCAGTTCTATTTACGTACGCTTGATGTAACTGGTGAGATCACTCTTCCTGAAGGATCTGAAATGGTTATGCCTGGTGATAACGTTACAATCACTGTTGACTTGATTTACCCAGTAGCATTAAACGTAGGTCTTCGTTTCGCTATTCGCGAAGGTGGTCGTACAGTGGGTGCTGGTCAGGTAACTGAAATTATGGACTAATTTAGTTTAATATATATGTAACCGGAAACCTTGTTTCCGGTTATTTTACGGGTGTAGCTCAGTTGGTAGAGCACTGGTCTCCAAAACCAGGTGTCGGGAGTTCGAGCCTCTCCTCCCGTGCAAAAAAGCCGATTTCGAATCATTATTGTTTTGAAATCGGCCAATTAATGAAACAAGATTATGAGTAAAATAACAGCATATTTTAAAGACGTTCAAAATGAGTTGATCCATAAGACTTCATGGCCAACATGGCCTGAGCTTACTAACAGCGCAATTGTTGTTATGGTGGCCTCTTTGATCGTTGCGGGTATTATTTTCGGTATGGATATTTCTTTTGAGAAACTTACTGAATTTGTTTACTCACGTCTTTACTAATCATATAGTACTTTTATAATGGCCGAAGTCGAAAAGAAGTGGTATGTGCTCCGTGCAATTGGCGGAAAAGAGAAGAAGGTAAAAGAGTATTTGGAAAGCGAAATAGTTGGCTTAAAACTGACTGATTACGTCAATCAAGTACTTATTCCTACTGAAAAGGTTTATCAAATACGTAATGGTAAAAAGGTAAGTAAAGAACGTCCTTATTTACCGGGTTATGTTTTGGTTGAAGCTGCAATGGTAGGTGAGATACCACATATTCTACGTAATTTACCAAATGTAATTGGTTTCTTGGGTGACAATAAAAATGTTCCTGTAGCATTACGTCAATCCGAAGTAAACCGTATATTAGGTAAGGTTGATGAATTGAATGAAACAGACGAAGAACTCAATGTGCCTTATTTTGTTGGTGAAACAGTGAAGGTGATTGATGGTCCATTCAATGGCTTTAACGGTTTAATCGAAGAGGTCAACGAAGAGAAGAAGAAATTAAAAGTAATGGTGAAAATTTTCGGAAGAAAAACACCTTTGGAATTGAGTTTTATGCAGGTAGAAAAAGAGTAGTTGCTTAGTAGTATAAAGACTTCCATGTAAACGTAATGTTTGCATCTACAAGTAATCAATCTTATTTTATCTCATTTTTTATTAATAAATACGAATTGCTACAATGGCTAAAGAAGTAGAAGCTTTTATCAAACTTCAGATAAAAGGTGGCGCTGCGAATCCTTCACCTCCGGTTGGACCTGCATTAGGTGCAAAAGGGGTGAACATTATGGAGTTCTGTAAGCAATTCAATGCCAGAACACAGGAAAAAGCTGGTAAAGTTTTACCTGTGGTCATCTCGGTGTATAAAGATAAATCATTTGAATTTATCATTAAAACACCTCCGGCAGCTGTGCAAATTTTGGAAGCGGCAAAACTTAAGAGTGGTTCTCCGGAACCTAATCGTAGGAAAGTTGGTTCTATTACCTGGGAACAGGCACGTACAATAGCTGAGGATAAGATGGCTGACTTGAATTGTTTTAAAGTAGAATCTGCAATGAGGATGATCGCTGGTACCGCCAGAAGTATGGGTGTCACCATGAAAGGCGAATTCCCTGGTAGTAACTAATTAATACCTTTTTGCGAAAATGACAAAACTAACAAAGAATAAAAAGTTAGCGTTAGAAAAAATCGATGCCTCAAAACAGTATACGATTGAAGAAGCAGCAAAATTGGTTAAGGAAATTACCACTACCAAATTTGATGCATCACTAGACGTTGACGTTCGCTTGGGTGTAGACCCGCGTAAAGCGAACCAAATGGTTAGAGGTGTTGTCACTTTGCCTCACGGAACGGGAAAAGTAACTCGCGTACTTGTGATGTGTACTCCTGATAAGGAGGAAGAAGCAAAGGCAGCAGGCGCTGATTATGTTGGACTAGACGAATACATCGAAAAAATCAAAGGTGGTTGGACCGATGTGGACGTGATTATAACCATGCCAAGTGTAATGGCTAAGGTAGGTGCTTTAGGACGTATATTAGGCCCACGTGGACTAATGCCGAATCCGAAAAGTGGTACTGTAACCATGGATATAGCAAAGGCTGTTAACGAAGTTAAAGCAGGTAAAATTGACTTTAAAGTTGACAAGTACGGAATTATCCACACATCTGTTGGTAAGGTATCGTTTACTGAAGATAAAATCGTTGAAAACGTAAAAGAATTCATGGCAATGATCATGAAGCTTAAGCCGTCATCGGCAAAAGGAACTTACGTTAAGAGTGTTAGTCTTTCGAGTACCATGAGTCCTGGTCTTCGCATCGAACCTAAATCGGTTGATGCTTAATGTTTAATCTTTAAAGAAAGAAGGAATCATGAGAAAAGAAGATAAAAATACGGTTGTCAACGATTTAGTTGCTAACATTAATGAGTTCAGTCACTTCTATGTAACTGAAGCTGGAGGCTTAAACGCTGAGGTAAGTAGTAACTTACGTCGTGAGTGTTTTAAGAAAGAAGTAAAAATGGTGATGGTTAAAAACACCCTTTTACGCAAAGCTTTGGAAGAAGTGGATGGTGAGTACGAAGAAATGTTTAGCACCTTTAAAGGAACTACAGCGGTATTATTCTCCAATACTGGAAATGTTCCTGCTAGGTTGATTAAAGAGTTTGCTAAAGCTAACGCTAAGCCAACGCTTAAGAGTGCATTTGTAGAGGAATGTCTTTACATTGGCGAAGATCAACTTGAAGCACTATGTAATATCAAGTCTAAGGATGAGCTACTTGGCGAAATCGTTGGATTACTTCAGTCACCAATGAAGAATGTTGTATCTGCACTACAATCAGGCGGAAACACTATTCACGGTGTATTGAAGACCTTAGGAGAAAGAGAATAAAAAAAGTACAAACAATATTTAATAAATAGAAAAATGGCTGATATCAAAAAGCTTGCAGAAGAATTAGTAAATTTGACTGTTAAAGAAGTTAACGAACTTGCTGAAGTATTAAAAGAGGAACACGGTATCGAACCTGCAGCTGCTGCTGTAGCTGTTGCTGGTCCTGCTGCTGGTGGCGAAGGTGATGCTGCTGCTGAGCAAACTGAGTTTGATGTAATCTTAAACTCTGCTGGTGGTTCTAAATTAGCTATCGTTAAGTTAGTGAAAGAAATGACTGGTGTAGGTCTTAAAGACGCTAAAGAATTAGTTGACAAAGCTCCTACAGCATTGAAGGAAAAGATCACTAAAGAAGAAGCTGAAGCATTAAAATCTCAATTAGAAGAGGCAGGAGCAGAAGTTGAACTTAAGTAATCAAATTCCTATATAAGGATACGGTTTAGGAACCCTTTTGGGCTCCTAAACCTTTTTGTGCTTTAATGTTTTAGGTTCAATAAATTTGTTGATAGATGACTCCAAATACTACCGAGAGGATTAGTTTTGCTTCCATACAGAATAGGTTGAATTACCCTGACTTGTTGGAGGTTCAATTAAAATCTTTCCGCGAATTCTTCCAAAAGGGAACCACCCCGGAAGAGCGGAAACTTGAGGGTTTATATCAGGTTTTCAATGAGAATTTTCCAATTACGGATACAAGAAATAACTTCGTTTTAGAATTTCTTGACTTCTCTATTGATCCCCCGAGATATAGCCTCTCAGAGTGCATAGAAAGAGGTTTAACTTTTAGTGTACCTCTAAAAGCCAAATTAAAATTGTACTGTACCGATCCTGAACATGAGGATTTCGATACAGTTGTACAAGATGTATATTTGGGCACAATTCCTTACATGACCGATAAAGGTAGCTTTATCATTAATGGTGCAGAGCGTGTTGTTGTAAGTCAGTTACACCGTTCACCTGGTGTATTCTTTGGCCAAAGCGTACATGCCAATGGTACTAAATTGTACTCTGCGCGTATTATACCTTTTAAAGGATCATGGATTGAATTTGCTACCGATATAAATAGTGTGATGTATGCTTACATCGACAGAAAGAAAAAACTTCCTGTTACAACACTATTAAGAGCCATTGGATACGAAGGGGATAAGGATATCTTAGCCATCTTCGACTTGGCAGATGAAATTAAAGTCAATAAGGCAGGTTTGAAAAAAGTGGTTGGCCGTAAGCTGGCTGCACGTGTTTTGAAAACCTGGATTGAGGATTTCGTGGATGAAGATACAGGTGAGGTTGTTTCCATCGAGCGTAATGAAGTTGTGATCGATCGTGAAACAGTTATTGCTGAAGAACACGTTGAAGAAATCATTGACTCCGGTACAAAAACCATTCTATTGCACAAGGAAAATCAGAATTTGTCTGATTTTGCAATCATCTATAATACACTACAGAAAGATCCTTGTAACTCTGAAAAAGAGGCTGTAGTTCACATCTATCGACAGTTGAGAAATGCTGAGCCACCTGATGAGGCTACAGCACGTGACGTTATTGATAAATTATTCTTTTCAGACAAGCGTTATGACTTAGGAGAAGTAGGTCGTTACCGTTTGAATAAGAAATTGAATCTAAATACACCAGCTGAAAATAAAGTGTTAACACGTGATGATATCATTGCGATTATTAAACACTTGATTCAGTTAATTAACTCAAAAACTGATGTTGATGATATTGATCACTTAAGTAACCGTCGTGTACGTACTGTTGGTGAGCAAATGTCTAATCAGTTTGGTGTTGGTTTAGCACGTATGGCACGTACTATTCGTGAGCGAATGAATGTACGTGACAACGAGGTATTTACTCCAATTGATTTGATTAATAGCAAGACACTTTCGTCGGTTATTAATAGTTTCTTTGGAACAAATGCTTTATCTCAGTTTATGGATCAAACCAATCCACTTGCCGAGATAACACACAAACGTCGTATGTCTGCATTAGGGCCTGGAGGTCTGTCTCGTGAAAGAGCAGGTTTTGAGGTACGTGATGTTCACTATACACACTATGGCCGTTTATGTCCGATTGAAACACCTGAGGGACCAAACATTGGTTTGATTTCTTCATTATGTGTTTATGCTAAAATTAACGACCTAGGTTTTATCGAAACACCTTATAGAAGTGTTGAGGAAGGTAAAGTTGATTTATCTAACGAAGGCGTTTCATATTTAACGGCAGAAGAGGAAGAAGAAAAAATCATTGCACAGGCAAATGCGCCAGTGGGTGAGGATGGATTCTTTATTAACGAAAGAGTTAAGGCACGTGAAGAAGGTGACTTCCCGGTTGTAGAACCGACTAAGGTTCACATGATGGACGTTGCACCTAACCAGATTGCTTCTGTTGCTGCATCTCTAATTCCTTTCCTTGAGCACGATGATGCCAACCGTGCACTGATGGGATCTAACATGATGCGTCAGGCTGTACCTTTATTGAAGCCTGAGTCACCGATTGTTGGAACTGGACTAGAGGGTAAGTTGATTCAAGATTCACGTACACATATTGTTGCTGAAGGCGAGGGTGTTGTAGAGTATGTGGATGCTGATGAGATTGTAATTCGTTATGATTTAACAGATAATGATCGCTTTGTAACCTTCGAAGGTGATACTAAGCGTTATCCTATCATTAAATATCAAAAAACTAACCAGAACACTTGTATCGATGTTAAGCCTTTAGTTAGAAAAGGCGACAGAGTTGCTGAAGGTCAGATATTGACTGATGGTTACTCAACCGAGAAAGGTGAACTTGGATTAGGACGTAACCTGAAAGTGGCATTTATGCCTTGGAAAGGTTATAACTTTGAGGATGCGATTGTAATTTCTGAACGTGTTGTTCGAAATGACGTATTTACTTCGGTACACATCGATGAGTACTCATTAGAAGTGCGTGACACTAAACGTGGATTGGAAGAATTAACTTCAGATATTCCTAACGTTAGTGAAGAAGCTACAAAAGACCTTGATGAAAACGGATTAATTCGTATTGGAGCTCACGTTAAGCCTGGTGATATCTTAATTGGCAAGATTACCCCAAAAGGTGAAAGTGACCCAACACCAGAAGAAAAATTACTTCGTGCTATTTTCGGTGAAAAAGCTGGTGATGTAAAAGATGCATCATTAAAAGCTTCTCCATCGCTAAAAGGAGTTGTAATAGATAAGAAGTTGTTCTCTCGTATTGTTAAAGATCGTAAATCGCGTACTACTGAGAAAAGTCAGATTACGAAGATTGATGAGGATTTTGCAAGATCAGCAGATGAACTTAAAGGAAGATTAATAGATAAGTTATTTACTCAGGTTAATGGCAAAACATCGCAAGGTGTTAAGGATTATCTTGAAGTTGATATCGTATCAAAGGGTACCAAGTTTACTCAGAAAATTCTGAACGACATTGAGTACTTAAATGTTAATCCAAATAAGTGGACAACTGATAAAGATAGAAACGAGCTAATTTCTAAGGTAATTCATAATTACCGTATGAAATACAAAGAATTGGAAGCCCACGAAAAACGTCAGAAATACAATGTGACGATTGGAGATGAGCTACCAGCTGGTATTATTCAGTTAGCTAAAGTTTATATCGCTAAGAAACGTAAAATTACTGTCGGAGATAAGATGGCTGGTCGTCATGGTAACAAGGGTATTGTATCCAAAATTGTACGTGCCGAAGATATGCCATTTCTTGAAGATGGAACGCCAGTAGATATTGTATTGAATCCACTAGGTGTGCCTTCAAGGATGAACCTTGGACAGATTTATGAAACTGTATTAGCATGGGCCGGAAAGAACTTGGGTGTCAAATTTGCCACTCCAATTTTTGATGGTGCTTCTATGGATGATATGAATTCGTGGACTGATAAAGCAGGAGTTCCTCGCTATGGTCGTACATACTTGTACGATGGTGGAACAGGTGAGCGCTTCCATCAGCCAGCAACAGTAGGTATTATTTATATGCTTAAACTGGGGCACATGGTTGAAGATAAGATGCATGCTAGATCAATCGGACCTTACTCATTAATTACGCAGCAACCATTGGGTGGTAAAGCTCAGTTTGGTGGTCAGCGTTTTGGTGAGATGGAGGTATGGGCATTAGAGGCTTTTGGTGCCGCTAATATCCTACAAGAGATCTTAACTGTGAAATCAGATGATGTTATAGGACGAGCCAAAGCTTATGAAGCGATTGTAAAAGGTGATCCACTTCCACAAGCTGGAATACCGGAGTCATTGAATGTATTGCTTCACGAGATGCGAGGTCTTGGACTTAGCGTGAACCTAGATTAATAGTCTGATCGAAGAGATTGGTGCTGGTCACCATTCTCTTCATATCCATATTATATAAATTACATAATACTCTACGCAGTATGGCATTTAGAAGAGATCAGAAAACAAAAAGTAGTTTCAGCAAAATCCGCATAGGTTTGTCTTCTCCAGAAGAAATTTTGGAGTCGTCAAGTGGTGAGGTGCTTAAACCTGAAACTATTAACTACCGTACTTATAAGCCTGAACGTGATGGTTTATTCTGTGAAAGAATATTCGGTCCTGTAAAGGATTATGAGTGTCACTGTGGTAAATATAAGCGTATCAGGTATAGAGGCATTGTTTGTGACCGTTGTGGTGTTGAAGTAACGGAGAAGAAAGTACGTCGCGAACGAATGGGACATATCTCATTGGTTGTACCTGTAGCACATATTTGGTATTTCAAATCGTTACCTAATAAAATAGGTTACCTTTTGGGCTTACCAACCAAAAAATTGGATACTATTATCTATTACGAACGTTATGTCGTAATTCAACCTGGTATTAAGGCTGAAGATGGTGTCAATAAAATGGATTTCTTGACAGAAGAGGAATATCTTGATATTCTTGAAGCGCTTCCAAAAGACAATCAACATTTAGATGATGATGATCCAAATAAATTCATCGCGAAAATGGGAGCTGATGCCTTGCATATGCTTCTTAGCCGCATTGAATTGGATTCATTATCTTACGATTTACGTCACAAAGCAAATACAGAAACTTCACAGCAACGTAAAAATGAGGCTTTGAAGCGTTTGCAAGTGGTAGGTTCGTTCCGTGATTCACAAGGTATTAATCGTCCTGAGTGGATGATCGTAAAAGTAGTTCCGGTAATTCCACCAGAATTACGTCCTTTGGTACCTTTGGATGGTGGTCGTTTTGCGACTTCAGATTTGAACGATCTTTACCGTCGTGTTATTATCCGTAATAACCGTTTGAAGCGTTTGATCGAAATCAAGGCTCCTGAAGTGATTTTACGTAATGAGAAACGTATGTTACAAGAGGCTGTTGATTCATTGTTCGACAACTCACGTAAATCAAATGCCGTTAAAACTGATTCAAACCGTCCTTTAAAATCATTAAGTGATAGTTTGAAAGGTAAACAAGGTCGTTTCCGTCAGAACTTACTTGGTAAGCGTGTTGATTATTCAGCACGTTCTGTAATCGTTGTAGGTCCTGAGTTGAATATGCACGAATGTGGTATTCCTAAGGATATGGCTGCTGAGCTGTATAAACCATTTGTCATTCGTAAGCTTATTGAGCGTGGGGTGGTAAAAACGGTTAAATCAGCAAAGAAAATTGTTGACCGTAAAGACCCAGTGGTTTGGGATATATTGGAAAATGTGTTGAAAGGGCATCCGGTAATGTTAAACCGTGCTCCTACACTTCACCGTTTAGGTATTCAATCATTCCAACCTAAATTAATTGAGGGAAAAGCAATTCAATTACATCCATTAGCTTGTGCGGCATTTAACGCCGATTTTGATGGTGACCAGATGGCTGTTCACTTACCATTAGGTAATGCAGCAATTTTGGAAGCACAGATGTTAATGTTGGCTTCTCAAAATATATTAAACCCTGCTAATGGGGCACCTATTACTGTACCTTCTCAGGATATGGTTTTGGGTCTTTATTACATGACCAAGCCACGTGAAGGTGCTAAGGGTGAAGGTTTAGTATTCTATTCGCCTGCAGAAAGTAAGATTGCATTTAATGAGAAACGTGTGGATTTACATGCCATCGTTAAAGTTAAAACGCAGGACTTAAATGAAGCTGGTGAGATAGAAACTCAAATGATTGAAACTACTGTTGGACGTATCTTGTTTAACGAGTTTGTTCCTACTGAAGCTGGATATATCAATGAGTTATTAACGAAGAAAGCACTTCGTGATATTATTGGTAAAGTACATAAAGTATGTGGTACACCACGTACAGCTGCTTTCCTTGATGATATCAAGAACCTTGGATACCGTATGGCATTTGAGGGTGGACTATCGTTTAACCTTGGTGATGTAATTATTCCGGCTGAAAAGGAAACATTGGTTAACGAAGGTTATGCTGAAGTTGCTGATGTAGTGAATAACTATAACATGGGTTTCATTACCAACAATGAACGCTACAACCAGATTATCGATATATGGACGCATGTTAATGCGAAATTGACTCAGACCTTAATGAATCAGTTAAGTTCAGATAGACAAGGTTTCAACTCTGTTTATATGATGCTTGATTCAGGTGCGAGGGGATCGAAAGAGCAGATTCGTCAGTTATCTGGTATGAGGGGTCTGATGGCCAAACCTCAAAAGTCTGGAGCTGAAGGTGGTCAGATTATTGAAAACCCTATTCTTTCGAACTTTAAAGAAGGTCTATCGGTACTTGAGTACTTTATTTCTACTCACGGTGCTCGTAAAGGTCTTGCGGATACGGCTCTTAAAACTGCCGATGCGGGTTACCTAACGCGTCGTTTGGTTGATGTTTCTCAAGATGTTGTAATACATGAAGATGATTGTGGAACATTAAGAGGTTTGACAGCTACGGATATTAAGAATAACGAAGAAGTTGTTGCTTCTTTATATGAGCGTATCTTAGGACGTGTATCGGTACACGATATCTACCATCCAAGTACTGGAGACTTAATTTTAAGTTCTGGTCAGGAGATTTCTGAGACACATGCTCGAATTATCGATAGTTCTCCAATAGAACGTGTTGAAATTCGTTCGGTGTTAACATGTGAGTCGAAGAAAGGTGTTTGTGGTAAATGTTACGGACGTAACTTGGCTACTGGACGCATGGTGCAGATTGGTGAAGCCGTTGGAGTTGTTGCAGCTCAGTCGATTGGTGAACCGGGTACACAGTTAACACTTCGTACCTTCCACGTAGGGGGTACAGCGGGTAACATTACTTCAGAGAATAACATCCTTGCAAAATACGATGGTGTTGTTGAAATTGAAGAATTACGTACTGTTCCTGCGAAAACAGAAGAAGGTAAAAAAGTTGATGTTGTAATTGGGCGTTTGGCTGAATTACGTATCATCGATAAGAATACAAATATTGCGTTGACAACTAACCCGATTCCTTATGGTGCTAAACTATTCATTAAGAATGGTGCAGAGGTCAAAAAAGGTGATGTGATTTGTGAGTGGGATCCATATAATGCCTTGATTATTACTGAAAAAACTGGTAAGGTTTCTTTCGATAATATGATTGATGGTGTTACTTATAAGGAAGAGTCTGATGAACAAACTGGTTTCCGCGAAAAGATTATTATCGAAACGCGTGATAAGACCAAGAATGCTGCATTACGTATTTTAAGTGATGATGGTGAAGTTCTGAAGACTTATAACTTACCTGTAGGTGCCCATATGTCAGTTGAAGAGGGTGATTCAGTAACCATGGGTCAGATCTTAGTGAAGATTCCGCGTGCAGTTGGTAAAGCGGGTGATATCACCGGTGGTCTGCCACGTGTAACTGAGTTGTTCGAGGCGCGTAACCCAAGTAACCCTGCAGTAGTTTCTGAGGTTGATGGTGAAGTTACTTTTGGTAAAATCAAACGTGGTAACCGCGAAATTTTGGTGACTACGAAAAATGATGAAGTTAAGAAGTACTTAGTATCATTATCTAAACAGATTCTGGTTCAGGAGAATGATTATGTTCGTGCTGGAACACCATTGTCTGATGGTGCAACAACACCTTCTGATATACTTGGAATTAAAGGGCCTACTGCTGTTCAAGAGTACATTGTAAATGAAGTACAGGATGTATATCGTTTACAGGGTGTGAAGATCAATGATAAGCACTTCGAGATTATTGTTCGTCAGATGATGCGTAAAGTTGACATTGCTGATCCAGGGGATACTAAATTCCTAGAGAAACAGATTGTTGACAAGCTAGAGTTTATGGCTGAGAATGATAATATCTGGAGCAAGAAAGTCGTTGAAGATGCGGGTGATTCTCAATCTTTGAAAGAAGGTATGATAATTACAGCTCGTCGTCTACGCGATGAAAACTCTCAGTTGAAGCGTCGTGATTTGAAATTGGTGACTGCTCGTGAAGCGGTTCCAGCAACATCGAGTCAGGTACTGCAAGGTATTACTCGTGCTGCACTTCAAACCAAGAGCTTTATGTCAGCCGCTTCCTTCCAGGAAACAACTAAAGTACTTAATGAAGCCGCTATTCAAGGTAAAATTGATAACTTAGTTGGACTGAAAGAAAACGTTATTTGTGGACACCTAATACCAGCAGGTACAGGTTTACGCAAGTTCCGTAAGATGGTTGTTGGTTCTAAAGAAGAGTTTGATCGTCTTGTAAGCAAAGAATCAGTGCAAGAGCAAGAATAAAACTTTATTGAGATAAATGAATGAGGGGGAGCACGGTTTGTGACTTCCCCTTTTTTGAAAAAAATAGTATGGAAGATAAGAAAAATCAAAATCAGTTGAATATTGAGCTTAATGAGGAAGTAGCTCAAGGGACCTATTCTAATTTGGCCATAATCACACATTCACCATCAGAATTCGTATTAGATTTTGTTCGTATAATGCCAGGAGTTCCAAAGGCACAGGTGAAATCTCGTATTGTTATCACACCTGAACACGCGAAGCGATTGATGAATGCCTTAAAAGACAATATTGTTCGATATGAGTCGATACATGGCCCTATCAAACAAACCGACAATGGTTCGGCTCCACCCATGCCAATGAATTTTGGTCCTACAGGACAAGCATAAGGAAAAACGGAGCATTATTGCTCCGTTTTTTTTATTTTTACTAAAAAAAGTATGCTTTACTTACGTTCAACTAGCTTCCTATTACTTCTTGGTTTATTAACATTGTTTTCGTGTCAAGCGCGAACTAATGAAAAGCACATTGAGCTATCATTAGGATGCGAACGCTTTGAGGAGTACATACCACAACTCCTAAATAAACGTGTGGGCGTATTGGTGAACCACACTTCATTAATTGATAGTACTCACCTTATTGATACCTTGTTGGCAAAGAACATTGCGGTAACAAAGATATTTGCTCCTGAGCATGGCTTCAGAGGAACTGCTGATGCTGGTGAGCACATTAATTCAGATGTGGATGCCTTAACGGGATTACCTGTTATTTCGATGTATGGTAAGTCGAAGAAACCATCGGCTGAATCACTCGCTGATTTAGATGTTGTTATTTTCGATATTCAGGATGTTGGCGTTCGTTTTTACACCTATATATCATCCATGCATTATATGATGGAGGCATGTGCTGAAAATAACGTTAGGTTCATAGTGTTGGATCGCCCAAACCCAAACGGAGACTATTTTGATGGGCCAGTTTTGGATACGGCGTTTCAATCTTTTGTTGGTATGCATCCTATTCCTGTAGTTCATGGTTTAACTGTTGGGGAGCTGGCTCTAATGATTAATAATGAGTATTGGCTGAATGATAGTGTTCAATGTGATTTGGAGGTAATAGAAATGTTGAATTACACGCATAAACTGTCTTATTCCTTACCTGTGAAACCATCTCCAAACCTACCTAATGACATATCAATACGTTTGTATCCCTCATTGTGCTTTTTCGAGGCAACAACGGTAAGCATTGGGCGCGGTACATATATGCCATTTCAGGTGATAGGTTATCCGGATAGCTGTATGGGGGAGTTTAGTTTTGTGCCGAAAAGTATTGAAGGGATGTCAAAACATCCGCCACAGAAAGGGCTTACATGTTATGGGCTTGATTTACGTCAAGAGGAACTTAGTCATCAATTTACCTTAAGCTATTTTCTTCAATTCCTGAATGCTTGTGTTGAACAGGATGAAATATTAACAAATGAAAGATGGTTTAATCTATTGGCTGGTAACAATCGATTATTGGAAAAAGTTAACAGCGCTTGGACAGAACAGGAGATAGTTGAGAGTTGGCAAGAGGAGTTAGAAGCTTATTCGCAACTTCGTAATAAATACTTATTGTACCCAAATTAAATTATTTCCTTAGTATGAGATATTTTGCATTTATTCTGTTTTTGCATTCGTTTCTATTTATTCAAGCACAAAATCATTCGGCTAATCATTTATTTCAAGTATCACCAAAGACTGAACTTTGGGTAGATAGTGTTTATGCTTCCCTAAATATGGAGGAACGTATTGCCCAGTTATTTTGGATAGCCATTGAAAATTCGGAAAACCTTACCCAGAATTATAAATACCAAAAACTAATTGAGCAGCACCAGCCAGGTGGAATTGTAATTTTTAAAACAAATCCTCAGCAGTTAGTTAGCGTAAACAACCATTATCAATCCTTATCTAAAACTCCACTAATGGTTGCCATCGATGGCGAATGGGGCTTGGGAATGCGACTCGATTCAATATTATCCTTTCCTTATCAAATGACCTTAGGGGCTATCGCTAATGATAGCTTAATTTTTGAGATGGGTAAGGAAGTAGGGAGGCAGCTTAGTGCAATGGGGATCCATGTTAATTTTGCGCCCGTTGTTGATGTTAATAATAATGCGGATAATCCTGTTATTGGTAAACGATCGTTTGGTGAAAACCCGGTTAAAGTGGCTAATAAAGCTTTGTTATATGCACAAGGTATGCAAAGTGAAGGCATTATTGCGGTAGCCAAACATTTTCCTGGTCATGGAGATACCGATGTGGATTCACATAAAGCATTGCCTGTCATTCCTTACACAAAAGAGCGATTAGATTCCATAGAATTGTATCCATTTCGCCAGCTTATTGATAATGGTATTATGGGGGTAATGACTGCGCATTTAAATGTTCCTAAGTTGGAACCTGAGCCAAATAAACCTTCGAGTACATCAAAAGCTATTGTTACCGATTTACTGAAAAAAGAGATGCATTTTAAGGGATTGGTTATAACTGATGCAGTTAATATGCGTGGGCTTAGTAATTACGATAAGCCCGGTGTGGTTGATCTCAAATGTTTGATGGCTGGAAACGATGTTGTTGAATTTACTAAGGATTTGCCTCTTGCTATTCAAACTGTTAAAGCGGCCATCGAGGAAGGGAATTTTAATGAGGCTGAGCTGGAAGAGAAATGTAAAAAGGTATTGGCTGCCAAGTATTGGTGCGGATTATCAGAATATACGCCTGTTCGCCTTAATAAAGCCAAACTTCAAAATAATAAAGCTCAATTGCTGATTCGTCAGTTGTTTGCACAGTCTATTACGGTACTTGAGAACAAGGATTCAATATTACCATTTAATAAGCTTGAATCTCTTGATGTAACGGCTGTTTGCTTTAAGAATAAAGCGGAATGGCGAGATTTACTTTGGCGTTATACAGCCATTGATCTAAAAGGGCAAGAAGCAATAAACGATTTACTTCTTGATACCAAAAGTGAGACTATAGTTTTATTGCTTGTTGAGGATTTGGCTACTATTAAAAAGTATCAATCTCAATTGGATAGCTTAATTGATTCACGTAAATGTTGCTTGGTTTATGGAGGTAGTCCTTATGATTTAACGAGGCTAAATAACTTGAGTAAAACGAATGCTTTGGTTTTAAGCTATCAGAATAATGCAAATACACGTGATTTAGTTACACAAATGTTGTTCGGAGCTATTCCTGCAAATGGTGTTTTACCAGTCGGTATAAATGCTAACTATAAAGAAGGCATGGGCATTGAAGTTTCAGCCTTAGGTCGTTTGCACTATACCCTACCTGAAGCAAGTGGACTAGATTCGGATTGGATTAATAATAAAGTTGATTCGGTTGTACTTGCGGGGCTTGATATGAAGGCTTTTCCTGGCTGTCATGTCTTAGTGGCTTACGATAGAAATGTAATCTTTAATAAGACATATGGTTTTCATACTTATGAAAGACGAAAGAAGGTACATCAGAACGATGTATTTGATTTGGCATCTGTGACTAAGATAAGTGGACCACTTCCTTTACTAATGAAAGCCTACGAACAGGGTTTAATTGACTTGGATCAGCCTTTTTCTGAGGCCTGGTCTGATTGGAAGAAGGGCTTTCTTCATCCTTCAAATAAATCGGATATTAGCTTTCGCGAGATTTTAGCTCATCAAGGAAGATTGACGCCTTATATAAATTATTACCCTTCAACCATGAAGCACGGTAAATACAAGTCGAAGTATTACAGTAGTTCAGCCGATGAAACATACAATTTAAAGATTGATGAGCACCTGTATTTAAATTCTAAGTTTAAGAAGCAGATATATAAAAGCATTAGGAAATCGCCCTTACTTGATAAGAAGGCGTACAAGTATAGTGGGCTATCTTTCATGATTTACCCTGAAATGCTGACTGAGCTTTTTGAAACTGATTACTCTGAACTATTGTACCAAACATTTTTTGAACCTCTGGGGGCATCGTCGCTTTGTTATAATCCATTAGATAGAATGAGTGCGAACAGGATTTTGCCGACGGAGTATGATAAGTATTATCGTAAAAAACAGATTCAAGGAACTGTGCACGATGAAGCTGCGGCAGTAATGGGTGGAGTTTCGGGTAATGCTGGTTTGTTTTCATCAGCAAATGATTTGGCTAAACTGATGCAGATGTACTTGCAAAAAGGTGAATATGCTGGCAAACGATACCTCGATGAAGCAGTTGTTGAGGAATTTATTCGCGTGCAGTTTCCTGAAAATAACAATCGTCGGGCACTAGGCTTTGATAAACCTCTTTTTGGAAATGATACTTTAAGTATTGAAAATAGCTATCCTGCACCTGCAGTGAGTATCACTAGTTTTGGACACGGTGGGTTTACAGGTACATTTGTGTGGTTAGATCCTGACAAGAAACTTATGTATATTTTTCTGTCGAACAGAGTCTATCCAACAAGAGAGAATCGTTTGATCTATCAAAAAAATATCAGGCCATCCATACAGCAAGTATTTTACGATGCTTTGGCCAAGAGAAACTAAACTAATACGTTTTTTTAAAAATCACCTAAAATCACATCTTCGTTCGAATCAGGTAATTGAGGTTTGGTATTTATTTTATAAAACACTTGTGATTCAGTAAAGTCCATTTCCAGCACCTTCATGTGAATGAGGTTAACAAGTATTTTTTCGGCCTTACGCGGACTGATATTGGCCATTCCGCAAAACTTTGAAAATGTGATGTAGCCATTGATTTCGAGGTAGGTTAAAAGTTTACTCTCGGCATATTTAATTTTTAGTAAGGCACCGGTTCCTTCGCGTTCTTTCTTCCAAACTTCAATTAAAATACGGTTGGCAACCATATTCATATCTTTTACTCTATGGTAGACTGTTGCTTGCCCATCGGGATCAGGTGCTCTGTGCGGTCTTCTTTTACTCTTCTTAACGACTATTTCAAGTACTGTTTTACCTTCCACTTCCCATTTAATCGTATCAAACGGAATGGCAGGTTGGCAATGTTTTTTAGCTGCAGCTTCAATCATGTAGTATTCTTCGTCTGATTCAACGCCTACAATATTACCATTGTCTTTTACACCAATCAAAAGTCGGCCACCATCGGTATTGGCAAAAGCGACTAAGGATCTGGCTATTTTCTTGGAGTCGGTAATAGCAAATTTGAAATCTTGGGTTTGGTGTTCTCCCTGCCCAATCATATTTAATAATTCTTTTGAACTCACAGCTTTATATTTTGCGCTAAGGTCGTAAAAAACTAGTTAGGTTTAAAATTTTGATAATATCGTGTATTGTCAGTGTTATTAGGACTTACAAATACCTGTTAGTGCTTAAAATATTGAAGCGTAGCTATTAAGAATAAGTCTTGATAATACTTAAAAGTAAAGAATATGATAATTGTCATGTGTAAAAAACGTTAAAAAATATTAAATTACAGAAAAGAATCTCTAATTAAGAGAGGTTTATCACCTTTAAATTTTAGCTATTATGACAGCAGTGAAACAACTGGTAAAAGGTTTGGCCGAACAACACGGTCGAAATGAAGAAAGTCTTTTACCAATTCTTCAAGGAATAGTGAGCCAGGAGCAACACATTTCCGAGGATGCGATGGTCGAGGTAGCCCGTGAGTTGAATATTTCAGCGGCTCAGGTGTATGGTACTGCTACCTTCTATTCGTTTTTACATACTAAACCGCTCGGAAAGTTTGTAATTCGTGTATGCAAGACCATAACTTGTATGATGCACGGAAAAAATCAAATCATTAAAGAACTGGAAACGGTTCTGAAAATTAATTTAGGTGAGACTACCCATGACGGAAAGTTCACTTTACTTGAGACTAATTGCCTGGGACAATGTCACAAAGGTCCGGCCATGCTTATCAACGATAAGCCATATACACAACTTACCCCTGAGAAGGTACGAGAAATAATTATGATGTATCGTCACGAAGAAGTTCGTGCCAACTAACCTTTAAACCTAAAGCTATGAAACGAGCCGTGAGAAAATATTTTCATACTAAGACAATTATTTCTTAGGCGAGTTCCATATGGTAATTAAAAGAAAACATAATCATATGAAAAAGAAACATCTGCAAAGGCTCGACCTAATCTTTAAGAATGAGCATGACACAGAAGCTATACTGGAGAAAACTTTTAAAAGAAGTAACGATGACGTTATAAATGACTTAATAAGTTCTGGTTTAAAAGGCAGGGGTGGAGCTGGATTTCCAACAGGATTAAAGTGGAAACTGGCATCAGAAGAAGAGACAGAAGTTAAATATGTTATTTGTAATGCCGACGAAGGAGAACCTGGAACATTTAAAGACCGTGAGATTTTGTCTAGCGTTCCGCATAAAGTATTAGCGGGAATGGCGGTATGTGCTCGTATTATTGGGGCGAAAAAAGGATTTATTTATCTACGAGGCGAGTATTTATTCTTGAAACCTCAATTGTTAGAAGCCATTGATAAGTTTCACAGCTTGTTAGATGAAATGAAAGTAGATTTTAGAGTTGAAATTTTCTTGGGTAGCGGAGCTTACATTTGCGGCGAGGAAAGTGCCTTGTTTGAAAGTATGGAAGGTAAACGTGGAGAACCACGTAATAAACCACCTTTCCCAACTGCTCAGGGCTATAAAGATAAACCCACTGTAATTAATAATGTAGAAACCTTAGCGCACACCTATTCAATATTTAAATATGGTCCGGAGAAGTTCCGCGATTTAGGAATTCAAGATTCAAGAGGTTCAAAGGTGTTTTCTGTTTCGGGAGATACCCCTGTACCTGGTATTTACGAATTGGAATTTGGTATGTCCTTACAGAAGTTTGTTGATGATTTTGCCGATGGTGATGCAAAAGCTGTGCAAGTGGGTGGTGCATCAGGTTTCTGTGTACCTCGTAAGCGTTTTGATAAAACTGTAATAGGTTACCAGGGAAAATTACGTGGTACTTCCTTACCAACAGGGGGATCAATGATGATTTTTAATTCTTCACGTTCGATGTATAACGTACTTCATAACTACCTCGACTTTTTTGTGGAAGAATCATGCGGGCAATGTACACCATGCAGGGTTGGAACCCAGCAGTTATTATTAGGTGTTGAAGCTGTTAAAAAAGGTGAGCAGCCATCTTCATACCTCGATAAGTTAATGGATTTGGCCGAAGCAATGAGAATAACCGCCAAGTGTGGTTTAGGCCAGTCAGTGGCAAATTCTTTCTCATCAATTGTTGAGAACTTTAAAGAGGAAATGATTTACTAACCTAACATGAAGAATCATGGCTGAAAAGATTAATTTAAAAATTGATAATATCGCTGTAAATATCGATGAGGGTTCAACGATATTGGAAGCAGCACAAAAAATAAATATTCGCATTCCTACATTGTGCTATCACGAAGATTTATGTGTGGCAGGTAATTGTAGGGTATGTATGGTGGAGCAAGTTGGAAGCGATCGTTTGATACCATCATGTGCCATGCCTGTATCTGAAGGTATGGAGATAATGACCAATAGTTTAAAAGTTCGCAGTGCTCGAAAGCAAGTGGTTGAGTTGCTTGTGAGCGAACACCGTGCAGAATGTACTCGTTGTTATAAAAATGGTAAATGCGAATTGCAGGATCTGTCTTCGGAATATATTGTTGGTGAAAATGGCTACATCGATTTAATTCCATTAAAAGGGTATAGCATCGATAACTTCTCACCGTCAATCATCAAAGATGATAGTAAGTGTATTCGCTGTCAGCGTTGTGTTCGAACTTGTAACGAATTACAGAACATTGGCGCCCTTTCAGTAGCCTATAAGGGAGAGCATATGAAAATATCATCTTTCTACGAAAAGCCGATGTACGAAGTGGTTTGTACCAATTGTGGACAATGTATTAATCGCTGTCCTACAGGTGCTCTTACCGAAAAGACCTATTTTGATGAAGTATGGTCGGCACTTAATTCGGAAAAGAAGCATGTTGTGGTTCAAACAGCACCTGCTGTTCGTATTGCTCTTGGTGAAGCTTTGGGCATGCCTGTTGGTGAAATTGTAACGGGTAAATTGGTTGCTGCACTACGTCGTCTTGGATTTAATTCTGTATTAGATACTGACTTTACAGCTGATTTAACCATTATTGAAGAAGGTAACGAGTTATTACAACGCCTTAAGAAAGTATTGGTTGATGGCGATACAAGTGTTAAGTTACCTTTAACCACATCTTGTTCTCCTGGCTGGGTTAAGTTTATTGAACATGCTTTTCCTGAGTACCTCGAAAATGTTTCTACAGCTAAATCGCCTCAGCAGATGTTTGGAGCCCTGGCTAAAACATTTTATGCAAAGAAAATTGGTGTTGAGCCAGAAAATATGGTGAGTATATCGGTTATGCCGTGTACCGCCAAAAAATACGAAGCCGATCGACCAGAAATGCGCAGTAGTGGTTATAAGGATGTTGATTATGTGTTGACTACTCGAGAGTTGGCTTTAATGATTAAGCAGGCAGGTATTGATTTTAGCTCTCTTCCTGATGATGAATATGACAGCATCATGGGTGAATCTTCCGGAGCCGCCGTTATTTTTGGTGCTACAGGTGGAGTAATGGAAGCTGCCCTTCGAACAGCGTACGAGGTTGTTACTGGGCGCGAAGTGCCTTTCAAGAATTTGAATATTACCGCCGTTCGTGGAATGGAAGATGTAAAGGAAGCAACTATCAAGATAGAAAATGTATTGCCTGAATGGAGTTTCTTAGAAGGAGCAGAGTTAAAGACTTGTGTAGCACACGGCCTTAGTAATGCTAAAAAAGTGATGGAAGCAGTACGTGATGGTAAGGCAGAATATCATTTCATTGAGATTATGGCCTGTCCTGGTGGATGTTTAGGTGGCGGTGGTCAGCCAATACCAACTTCACTGGCAATTCGTAAGCAAAGAAGTAAGGCCATATACGAAGAGGATTCGTTGAAGCCAATTCGAAAATCGCATGAGAATCCAGAAGTGATCCATATTTATGAGGAATTCTTGAAAGAACCTTTGGGTGAAAAATCACACGAACTACTACATACGCATTATACTAAGCGAAACAGGTATTGATTATTCGCAAAGTACATATAAATCCTTTCGAGGATTAATGCATAGAACCGGGACTTGTTCCCGGTTTTTAATAGCCTTAAGCTCTGGTGGACCAACTATTTCCTGATCAGGCCCATAGTGTTTTGTTGAGCAAATCAGTACAATGCCATTTTTATTCGCGGCAGCTAATTCTGTTGCTTCACGGGCTATCGAAAGGCTATTGTAGCAGCCCGGAATGATTTTATATGAAAGATTTAATTTAGTGAGTAGGTTTTGTGCGAATAATAAATGATTCTTGATGATGTTTCTCGCTGTCACATCTTTTTCATGAGCCGGAATTAATACAATGTCCGAATTGTTGAATCGACCAAAGTAACTTGCCCAAATGAATTTTTCTTTTTCTTCCTTTCTAAAGCTGATTGGAATATAGATGGTATTGTAGTTCGGAGCTTTGGTGTTTGGACGAACCATGAGGAAAGGCATTTTAAATTGCCTGCTTTGTTTCATTAATTGAACGTCCTTGTAGAATTTGAGTTTTGATTCCTGGGGCATTTCCATAACGATGGATGCCGCTTCTAGTTCGTCAGAAAGGCTTGATAAAACAGGCATTATGCGCCCCTGCTTTACAATGGTGGTAATGCTCGATCGTGTTTTTAGTCTCAGCTGATCTTTTAGGTCCTGAAGGTAGTCAACAATTGCATCAGAGGCCTCTTGAGAACTTTGATCCGGAATAATGGCAATGATTGCAATGTTCTGGTTTAGTGCTTCAGATAATGCTAGGCCTTGCTCAATGACAAGATCATCATTATCATTTCTGCGCACAAGTACGAGTACAGATGATAAAAAAGAATTCATTATTTGGCGATTTAAAGGTGCTCTAAAATAACTAAATTTGTTAAAAGAACAAATGTTGTATTAGGCTTAGATTTAAATCTATTATATTGATAAATAAAGGCTTGAGTTATTTAGGATGGCTATAAATTGCAATGAGCTGATGAATAGCATTCTTCATTAACGAATTATTTTCTTAATTTAAATTCGATTATATTTTTTAAACCTTGAATATGGATGCAAAACATGAAATAACTATATGCCTCGGAAGCTCTTGTTTTTCGCGTGGTAATAAGGAAGTATTGGAGGTGATTAAGAAATTTATTGACAAGCATCAGCTTAGTGTTGATGTGTTTTTTCATGGTGATTTATGTAATGGTCACTGTGCCGAAGGCCCGGTTCTTAAGATCGATGAACAACTATTTTCGAATGTTCAAGTGGATAATGTTTTCGATATTTTGAGTGGGTATTTTGAGATTAATGAAAATTAGCAGCTAAGTTTCTAGTGATATGAGTCAGTTAATAGTAAGTGATAAGGATAAGTGTAACCTAAGTTATACCTGTGTTAGGGTTTGTCCCGCTAAAGCCATTAAAATAGCGGATAAGCATGCTCAGATATTGCCAGACAGATGTATTGGATGTGGGCATTGTGTAACTATGTGTTCGCAAGAAGCAATTAGCTTTAGGGATGAGAAGACGCAAGTGTTGGAGTTAATCAAATCTGAAGATAAAGTTGCAGTTATTTGTGATCCAGCTATATCTGGCGAATTTACTGATGTTACTGATTATCGAAAGTTTGTAGCGATGATCAGAGAGTTAGGTTTTGATTATGTAACTGAAATGTCCTTTGCAGTTGATTTAATTGCTTATCGTTATGAGAATTTGGTTGAAAACTTTCAAGGTAAGCATTTTATTACCACCAAATGTCCGGCAGTTGTTAAGTACATTGAGAGACACGAGCCGGATTTAGTTGAGAATTTAGCGACTATTGTTCCGCCATATATTGCAATGGCAAAAGTGGTTAAGAAAAGATATGGAACAGACACTAAGGTTGTGTATTTAACTGCCTGTACTGCTTCTAAGGATGATGCAAAGCGTTTCTATGGTAGCGATGGTCAGGTTGATTCTGTTATAACATTTCTGGAATTACGAGAGCTATTTGCCATGAAACGTATATCTGAAAATACGGTTGAATATAGTGAGTTTGATCCTCCGTTGGGGCGTAAAGGCGGTTTATTTCCAATTGCTCATGGCCTATTTCAGGCAGTCGATATTAATCAGGGCTTGTTAGAAGGTAATATCTTAATAACAGAAGGGCGAACTAATTTTTTACAGTCTATTCGAGAATTTAAAGCGGAGAAAGAGCTGAAGCAACACCTTGATCTGTTTTATTGCAAAGGTTGTATCATGGGGCCTGGTATGTCGAGTGGAGGTAAGAAGTTTACAAGACGATCGCAGGTAATTAAATATGTAAATAAACGCATGAAAGACATTGATGTTTATCAATGGAGACTTGATGTGGAAGAATTTAAAAACCTTGATTTAACTCGAAATTTTCGTTCGGTTGATTTACGATTGGTTAATCCAGAAGATGAGGCTGTTGATAAGGTTTTGGAAGACATGGGAAAGAAGAAGCGTGAAGATCAGTTAGGATGTGGTGCGTGTGGTTATCCTACGTGTCGCGAATTTGCTGTTGCTCACCTTCAAGGTTTAACGGATTACGAGCAATGTTATACCTATTCTTTAAAAACGCTTCGTAGTTATGTGAAGAAGGTTAATGCGTCCAATGAAAAATATAGGGTTACCCAAGATGCTTTATTAAAAAGTGAAGAGAAAGCACGGCTGGAGGAGCGAGCTGCTCGTGCTGCTTCTGAAACTACTACTTCAATGCTCAATAAATTAAGGGCAGGAGTGGTGATTGTGGATGCTAAGTTGGATGTGATCGAAGCCAACGCTAAGTTTATTGAAATGTTAGGAGACGATGCAAGTGAAATTGCTGAATTGGTGCCTGGTTTAAAGGGTGCTAAATTGAGTACCTTGGTTGATTTTCATAAAGTATTCACAACCGTATTGCAATCGGGGCAAGATGTGTTGGATAGAGACGTTGCATTTAAAAATTCAATTTTTAATGTTTCGGTTTTTACCATTAAGAAGAATGGAATAGTTGGTGGTATTATTCGCGATTTAGTAACACCAGAGGTTAGAAAGGAAGAGGTAATAAAGCGTGCGCGTGACGTGATTAAAGAAAATCTACAAACTGTGCAGCAAATAGCATTCTTGCTTGGCGAGAGTGCTTCCAAGACTGAAAAGACCCTAAATAGTATAATTGAAGCTCAAAAATTAGGCGATTCAAATGAATCAGGACAATAGGTTCTATATCGATATCGAGTGTCGTCAAAATAACCATGTTGGTGAGTTGATTTGTGGCGATGTATTCCTCTCTAAGCGTATTAAGGAGGAAGGACGAACTATTGCTGTATTGTCTGATGGAATGGGCAGTGGAGTTAAGGCTAATGTGCTTGCTACGCTTACTGCATCCATGGCAATGAACTTTACGGTTGAGCATCGGGAAGTGCGTAAAACTGCTGAAATTATCATGAATACATTACCTGTGTGTAGTGTTCGCAAGGTGAGCTATAGCACTTTTACAATTATCGATATTGATGATGATGGAACGACTACCATTGTGGAGTATGATAATCCGCAATGCATAGTCATGCGTGGAGCAAAAATGTTTGATCCAAAATGGTCTTACATTGAGTTGCAGAGTGAACAAAATAAGGGTAAAAAAATAAGAACTTGTAAGTTTAAAGCACAGCGAGAAGACAGAGTTTTTTTCTGGTCTGATGGTATTGTGCAGTCCGGTATGGGGTCAAGAGCATTTCCATTTGGATGGGGAGAAGAAGCTGTTGGGGAATATGTCAAGAAAATAGTTAATTATACGCCTTTTGCATCTGCCATAAAGATTGCTAATAAGGTTGTAAATATGGCGATGTTGCACGATGGTGACAAACCAAAGGATGATTCTTCGTGTGGGGTAATTTATTTCAGAGAGCCTCGTAAATTACTGCTCATATCCGGCCCTCCATTTGAAGATGAAAGCGATTTTAAATTTTCTTTAAAAGTACAACATTATAAGGGCAAAAAAATTATTGCCGGAGGAACAACTGCCGAGGTTATTGCCCGTGAATTAGCACTTAAATTTGATGCTGGACTAGAGTCTGATGATCCGGATTTACCACCGGTTTCCTTTATGCAGGGAATTGATTTGGTAACCGAAGGTATTTTAACGCTTGGAAAAGTTGCGACACTGTTAGAGCAGTATAATAATGAGACAAGGTTGGGTCGAGGGCCTGCTGATCAGATAATTAAGATGTTGCTCGAGAGTGATAAAATCCATGTTTTAAATGGAACGAGAATTAATGTAGCTCATCAAGATCCAAACTTACCTGTAGAGCTTGAAATTAGGCGTACTGTAGTGAAACGCATCGTCAAATTATTGGAAGAAAAATTCCTGAAAGAAGTGAATATTGAATACATGTAAAATGTTAGTTTATTCACTGATAAAAATCATAAACCTTGTCTGCTTTTAAATTATCGCTAATGTCTGTTTAAATCTTAGATTTTGAAATCAATTCGACCTTGATTGTCGTTGATTTGATGCAATTTAATTTAGATTTGATATGGATTATCGAAAATGGACTTCTTCATTTTTTTTTTTGATATTAATAGTATTCATTTGTCCTGTCAATCGGGAAAATTTTCTTTAATGGTTGGATTTATTTTAGCCATTTCATGAAAAAAACAGATGTTGCTAATGAAGATACGAGAAATAGCAGAAATTTTAGATGCACGAGTAGTTTGTGGCGAGGAATCCATTGATAGAGATATTAATTGTGGATTTGCGAGTGATTTGATGAGCGATGTATTGACATTGGATTCAGAGCACTTGGCATTAATTACGGGTTTGGCGAATATGCAAGTGGTTAGAACTGCAGAAATGGCTGATGTAAATTGCATTGTGTTTGTTCGCAATAAAATTGTGAGCCCTGAAATGCGAGAAGTAGCTGCAGAGAATGATATGGTATTATTAGAGTGTAAGTACTCGATGTTTAATACCATAGGAATGTTATTTCAGGCCGGATTACAGCCTGTTTATTGATCTAATTATTTGTATGGAGTTTAACTACGAAGTTGAAGGCGGCAATTTTGCAAAAGCGGGAAACGCAGCCAGCAGTGTTAAAAAAGTGCTAAAGCAGCTTAATGTTGATCCTAAGGTGATCAAACGTGTGGTTGTGGCTTTATACGAAGGCGAAGTGAATGTGGTGGCACATGCTTATAAAGGCAATATCATGGTGGATATTGACACTGCTCGTATTTTTATTCGAATTCAAGACGAAGGGCCAGGTATTCCTGATATTGACTTGGCTATGACTGTTGGTTATTCAACAGCTTCGGCTATGGTTCGGGAAATGGGATTTGGAGCAGGTATGGGCTTACCAAATATGAAACGAAATGCAGATTCTTTAAAATTATCAAGTAAGGTTGGTGAAGGAACAATTGTAGAACTCACAACTAACTTGTCAAAATAAGGATATTAGATATGCGTAAACAACACTTTTATCATGCATTAAAAGTAGATGAGCAACTATGCTTTGGTTGTACGCATTGTATGAATGTCTGTCCGACTGATGCCATTCGTATTCGTGATGGCATTGCATCTATCCATCGAAATTTATGTGTTGATTGTGGCGAATGTATGAAGGTTTGTCCGGTTGAAGCTATTTTTGTGGAACAGGATGATTTTCAGAATATATTTGATTACAAGTATCGAGTGGCTGTTTTACCTTCAGTATTTATTGGTCAGTTTTCGAAGCAAATAAGTGAAGGTGAGATAATCGACGTATTAAAAGGTTTAGGTTTTACACACGTTGTGCCTGCCGAAGCAACCGTTGATAGCTTAAATGAAGCCATGTTGGAGGTTCATAACGCCGATCATGAGAAACCACTGATTAGTTCCTTTTGTCCATCAATCGTGCGCTTGATTCAAGTTAAGTTTCCGGGACTTGTAAATAATATAATAGCAACAAAACCACCAATTGACAGTACTGCTATCTACTATCGTAAGTTACTTTTAGATGAAGGTAAGAAGGCTGAAGATATTGGTATTTTTTATGTTACGCCTTGCGCATCAAAAATTGCAACGGTGAAAGATCCTGTTGGTGAATCCACATCATTTGTTGATGGGGTCATTAATATGGATTTTTTATATAATAAAGTATACCACGTGCTTAAAACACGTGGCGAAGAATATACTCAGAAAGACGAAAATGTACCATATATATCACCTAAAGGTTTAAAGTGGAGCCTTACAGATGGAGAATCAGATCACATGAAAGGCCGTTGTTTGGCCATTGATGAGATTCATAATGTTATTTCTTTTCTTGAGAAAGTTGAGAACGATGAGGTCATTAATGTAGATTTTCTCGAACTACGTGCATGCGATCAAAGCTGTGCAGGTGGAGTGCTTTTAACTGAGAATCGATTTTTAACGGTAGAACGTTTGAAAACAAGAGCTGAACGCCTTGAGAAAACGAAGGATTATTATACTGAGATTACACCAGTTCATAAAGAATTTATCAAGGATACTTTACAGTTAGGTAAAATTGAGCCTCGTTCGGTAATGAGCCTTGATGAAGATATGGGAACAGCTCTAAAGAAAATGGAGCGGGTTCGTCGCATAATGTGTTATTTGCCAGGTATTGATTGCGGAGCCTGTGGAGCACCCAATTGTGAAAGCCTGGCACGAGACATTGTTATGAAGGATGCACATTTATCTAATTGTGTATTTCTGCAGCGCATGATGGAAAAAACAAAGAAATTAGATCCGATGCACTCCATAAGAATTATTGAAAAAACATGGGGTAAGGATCGTTTGGATAAGGATTGTAAAAAAAAGGGAGCAAAGAATGAAAGTTTGTGATATAGTAGAAAAGCTGAATTTGAAAGTAATTGGTGGTTCCGAAGGATTGCAGAATGAGGTAGTTGGTGGTTATACATCAGACTTGTTAAGTGATGTAATGGGAAATGCCAATGAAGGGCAAGTTTGGATAACGCTCCAAACACATCGTAATGTAATGGCAGTTGCTTCGCTAAAGGATGTTGCAGCGGTGATTATAGTAAAAGGCTTAGAAGCGGAGGAAAGCACCATTAGTCAAAGTAATGATGAAGGGATTCCTTTGTTAAGCTCAGATTTGGAAACGTTTGAATTATCGGGGCAGCTATACGAGTTGTTGCAGTAAGGTATGAAATTATTTAAAGCTGATTTCCATATTCATACGGTTTTATCGCCATGCGGAAGTTTGGAGATGAGTCCGCTTGGAATAATTGAATCAGCAGTAAAACAAGGATTAGATATTATTGGTATTACCGATCATAACACAACACATCAGTGTAAAGAGGTAGTGCTGGTTGGAGAAAAAAAAGGAATAACGGTATTGTGTGGAGCCGAGGTAACTACACGTGAAGAAGTACATTGTTTAACGTTCTTTGAAAATTTTGAAAAACTTGAAGCTTTCCAGAAGTATCTGGATGAGCATTTACCAAATGTGCCGAATGATGTGGATCATTTTGGACATCAGGTATGGGTGAATGAAGAAGAGGAGATTCTGGGACAAGAAGATCGCTTATTAATTAGTGCCATTGACCAATCGATTGAGGAGGTAGAACGTAAAGTTAAATCTTTAGATGGTTTATTTATTCCAGCTCACGTTGATAAACTTCGCAATAGTTTGTACAGTCAACTCGGATTTATGCCATTTGATTTACAGCCTGACGCCATAGGGATGAGTCCCAATGCTAAAATCGACAAGGAATTGGAAAAGCATCCTGAACTAAATAAGTTGCAATTAATTAGAAGTTCTGATGCACATCAGCCAGACCTCATAGGTTCGCACTATACTGTTTTAGAGTTAGAAAAGGCCAGTTTCGAAGAAGTGAAAATGGCTTTGCACAAGTTGAATGGAAGAAACGTAAAACGCTTAGTTTAAAAGTAGGTAGATGAAGGATTTGTCGATGCATATAACTGATATTGTTCAGAACTCGGTAAGAGCAAAAGCGAAATTGGTTGAACTCATTATAAATGAAACTGGCGATCAACTCAGTTTTACCTTTGTGGATGATGGTTGCGGCATGGATGAGGAAACGGTTAAGAAAGTAAGCGATCCGTTTTACACTTCACGAACAACCCGTAAGGTTGGTTTGGGAATCCCTTTATTTACTCAAAGTGCAGAGCAAACAGGAGGCGAATTGAA
The DNA here is from genome assembly GCA_025499625.1 of Carboxylicivirga fragile. Taxonomy (GTDB): domain Bacteria; phylum Bacteroidota; class Bacteroidia; order Bacteroidales; family Marinilabiliaceae; genus Carboxylicivirga; species Carboxylicivirga fragile. The sequence goes on from JAFMVD010000027.1 coordinate 53,795, forward strand.
GATTAGTTCCACTATTGGTAAAGGAACCACTGTTGAGGTGAGGCTAGGATTAAATCACATCGATCGACCACCCATGGGTGATTTACCTTCAACAGTAGCCATGCTTATTACGGGTAATCCTGAAACGGAAATGATTTTCACCTATAATAAGGAGGAAGAGAAGTTTGTATTGGATAGTCGAGAAGTGAAGGAGATATTGGGAGATGTAGATATCCGTTTACCGCAGGTAACAAGTTTTTTGAAAGAAATGATTGCTGAGAATTTAAAAGAATTGAATACAACTATATAAAACGAATGTGTAATTAATAATAACCAATTGCTATGTCTAAAGTTAAATCACTAGCTGATCTTCGTAAAATGAAGGATGAGCTGCAGAGTAAAGTTCATCTGCGGGAACAAAGTGACAACCCGGAGAAATTAGTTCAAGTAAAAGTATCTATGGCTACCTGTGGTATTGCTTCCGGAGCTAAAGAGATTATGAACTATATGATTGATGAGATGGATAACCAAGCCATCGAAGCGCTTGTTACTCAAACTGGGTGTATGGGTTTTTGCCATGCAGAACCAACTATTGAAGTGACTTTGCCTAATAATGCACCAATTGTTTATGGCCATGTTGATCAAAAGAGGGCTGAAGAAATAATCAATAAGTACATTATCAGAGGAGAACTGGTTGATGGTATCATACCAGTGAATTACGAGACTGTTAAAGAAAACAAGAACGACTAGTATTTTAACACTATGGCTAAATATAAAAATCATGTCCTTGTTTGCGGCGGTACAGGTTGTCGTGCTTCTCAAGGAGAGGAAATTGTACAGAATTTAAATCAAGTCATTGAAGAGAATGGAATTGAGAATGATGTACAGGTAGTAAGAACTGGATGTTTCGGTTTTTGCGAGAAAGGACCAGTTGTGAAAATGGTTCCTGATAATACATTTTACGTACAAGTGAAACCTGAAGATGCAACTGAAATAGTTAAGGAGCATTTGGTTAAAGGGCGTCAAGTTGAGCGTTTATTATTTACCGATCCTGAAACAAAAGAACGTATTTCAGAATCAAAAGACATGGGTTTCTACAAAAAGCAGATTCGCATTGCCTTGCGTAATTGTGGTTTTATCAACCCTGAAAATATTGATGAGTATATCGCTCGTGAAGGTTATGCTGCCTTAGGTAAAGCATTAACTGAAATGAAGCCTGAAGAAGTAATCAAGGAGATTCTTGATTCGGGACTTCGCGGTCGCGGTGGAGGAGGTTTCCCTACAGGATTGAAGTGGGAATTGACTCGTAAAGTTGAGGCTGATCAAAAATACGTAGTTTGTAATGCCGATGAAGGTGACCCAGGTGCATTTATGGACCGTTCAATTCTTGAAGGTGATCCACATGCTGTGCTTGAGGCAATGGCCATTAATGGTTATTGTACTGGTGCATCAATCGGTTTAATTTATATTCGTGCTGAGTATCCTTTGGCCATCGAACGTTTGAAAATTGCTATTGAGCAAGCTCGTGAGTATGGTTTATTAGGTAAGGATATTATGGGTACTGGTTTCGATTTTGATGTTGAAATGCGTTATGGAGCTGGTGCTTTTGTTTGTGGTGAAGAAACAAGTTTGATTCACTCAATGGAAGGTTTGCGTGGTGAGCCTACTGTTAAGCCACCATTCCCATCGGAAAGCGGATACAAAGGAAAACCAACCAATGTTAACAATGTTGAAACTTATGCAAATATCCCAGTTATCCTATTGGAAGGTGCTAAGTGGTTCAGCAGCATTGGTACTGAAAAAAGTAAGGGTACGAAAGTATTTGCTTTAGCCGGTAAAGTAAATAACGTAGGTTTGATTGAAGTACCTATGGGTACTACACTTCGCGAAGTAATCTTCGACATTGGTGGTGGTATCAAAGATGGAAAAGGATTTAAAGCTGTTCAAACAGGTGGTCCATCAGGAGGTTGTTTAACTGAGAAACACCTTGATATTCCAATCGATTACGATAACTTATTGGCATGTGGTTCTATGATGGGATCGGGTGGTATGATTGTAATGGACGAAGATGACTGTATGGTTTCGATGGCTAAGTTCTATCTTGACTTTACCGTTGAAGAATCGTGTGGTAAATGTGCGCCATGTCGTATTGGTAACAAGCGTTTGTACGAAATGCTTGACAAAATTACAGAAGGTAAAGGAACAGAAGAAGATTTAGGTCACTTACGTAATTTAAGTAACGTGATTAAGGATACTTCTCTTTGTGGTTTAGGACAAACATCGCCTAACCCGGTTCTTTCTACTATGGAAAACTTCTGGGATGAATATGTTGCTCACGTTAAAGAGGATAAATGTCCGGCTGGTCAGTGTAAGTCATTGATGCAGTATGTTATTAGTGAAGAAACATGTGTGGGATGTACACTTTGTTCTCGTGTTTGTCCGGTAGATGCTATAACAGGTGATAAAAAAGCACCTCATATCATCAATCAGGAAACATGTATTAAGTGTGGAGCTTGTTATGATAAGTGTAAATTTGCTGCAATCAGCATCCAGTAGTTTACAAAGTAGTTTTGAACTGTAAAAGAATAAAAGAATGGAAATCGTTCAATTAACCATAGATAATAAAAAGGTAGTTGTTGAAAAAGGCACAACTATCTTAGAAGCTGCTAAAACAATCGGGGTTGATATACCTACGCTTTGTCACATGAAGCTTCATGATACAAACTTCGAAAACAAGCCAGGCGGATGTCGTGTGTGTGTAGTTGAGGTTGAAGGTCGTCGTAATTTAGCTCCAGCTTGTAAGTCGGAGTGTGACGAAGGCATGAATATTAACACGCACTCGGTACGCGTTGTGAATGCACGTCGCACGGTAATGGAACTGATTCTATCAGATCACCCATTTGACTGTTTGGTATGTGCTAAGTCAGGCGATTGTGAGTTACAGTCGATGGCGCAGAACCTAGGTATTCGCGAAATTAGATACCAAGGTGAGAAAAATAAATATAAGAGTGATGAGTCTCCGGCAATCATCCGTGAGATGGAGAAATGTATCATGTGTCGCAGATGTGAAACATCATGTAACAAGGTACAAACTGTAGGTACACTTTCGGCTATCAACCGTGGTTTTGAGTCAGTTGTAGCTCCTGCATTCGAAATGGATTTAGATCACTCTAATTGTACTTTCTGCGGACAGTGTGTAGCTGTTTGTCCAACTGGAGCTTTAACCGAGCGCGATAGCTCATCTAAAGTAATGGATGCCATTGTTGATCCTACTAAAACAGTTATCGTGAATACTGCTCCTGCGGTACGTGCTGCTTTGGGTGAAGAGTTCGGCATGGAAGCTGGTACTTTGGTAACAGGTAAAATGGTTTCTGCTTTGCGTAAGCTTGGATTCGATCATGTATTTGATACGGATTTTGCAGCCGATCTTACCATTATGGAAGAAGGTACTGAGTTACTTGGCCGTTTAGGTAAACATTTAGCTGGTGATAAGGATGTGAAATTACCAATCTTGACATCTTGTTGTCCGGGATGGGTGAATTTCTTCGAGCACCAATTCCCAGATATGTTAGATATTCCATCAACTGCTAAGTCGCCTCAGCAGATGTTTGGAGCCATTGCAAAAACTTATTTTGCTGATCAGTTGGAGAAGAAACGTGAAGAAATTGTTGTTGTTTCTGTTATGCCTTGTTTGGCTAAGAAATACGAATGTTCGCGTGATGAATTCAAGGTAGATGGTGACCCTGATGTTAACTTATCGATTTCAACGCGTGAGTTAGCTCAGATGATACGTAACGCTAACTTGAACTTTGAAGCACTTGAGGATGATGATTTCGATCAACCAATGGGTGAGTCAACTGGTGCAGCGGTTATTTTTGGTACTACTGGTGGTGTAATTGAAGCTGCTGTTCGTACCGCTTACGAGGTACATACTAAGAAATCCCTCGAACGTCTTGACTTCGAAGAGTTACGTGGAATGGAAGGTATCCGTTCTGCTACCATCGATTTTGATGGACTACCAGTTAATATTGGTATTGCTCACGGTTTAGGTAATGCTCGTAAGTTATTGGAAGATATTAGAGCTGGTAAGTCTGAATTCCATGCCATTGAAATCATGGCTTGTCCTGGTGGATGTATTGGTGGTGGTGGTCAGCCATATCACCATGGTGATGTGGAAGTTCTTAAGAAACGTCAAAGTGCCATTTATCAAGAGGATAAAGGTAAGGTATTGCGTAAGTCGCACGAGAATCCATTCATACAGAAATTGTATAAGGAGTTCCTAGGCGAACCTTGTGGCGAGAAGTCGCATGAGTTATTGCATACGCACTATTACGACAAGAAAAAGAAGACTGAAATTTAGACTAGTAAATAGTATCAAGATAAAAGTATCAAGAATGATTTACTTATTGTTTAAAGGTTAATCCTTAAGTATAGAGTTGCAATCTTGATACTTGATACTTAGATCTTAAATCTAAAAAAAAACAAAATGGCTAAAATAAAATTACCCGCTGCTAAAGTGGAAGAGTTAAAAGGAGTTTGCGTTAAATTCAACCGCGATGGTGGTGAATTGATCAACGTGCTTCATGCAGCTCAAGAGTTGTTTGGTTACTTACCTGCCGAAGTGCAAGAGTTGGTAGCTAACGAAATGAATCTGTCGATTGCCCATGTATATGGTGTAGTTACTTTCTATTCATTCTTCTCGATGATACCTAAAGGTGAGCATCCAATTTCTATATGTATGGGTACAGCATGTTATGTGCGTGGTGCCGAAAAAGTATTGGACGAATTTAAGCGTCATTTAGATGTAAAAGTTGGTGAAACGACTGAGGATGGTAAATTCTCGATTAGCTGCTTACGTTGTGTAGGAGCTTGTGGTTTAGCACCAGTTGTTACTGTTGGCGAGAAAGTTTTCGGACGTGTTGCTCCTGAAGATGTAAAAGGTATACTCGAAGAGTATTCTTAACCGATAAAATGGCCTTCGGGCTATTTCTATAATGAACCGCCCTAGTTATGCTAGGACGGTTTTTTTGTTACAACAATTTCAAGCTTTGTTCACCGCAATTTGAATTCGTATCAGGTGAGCGTTAGATGCGCATCTATTTTAAAGAGTCATTCTTTTATACATGCTTATTAACTAACTAGCCTATTGACTTAGTCGTTTTTAGTAAAATAGTCTTTGTTTGAGATGGCATCATCACTCACAATAATACTAGCCTTTTTAAACCAAACTTCTGCGTAATTTCCGGTTTTATATTGCTGTTGGAGATCGCCATTATACGTTTTAGCACCTGAACACCAATTTTTGTTGACTTCTGGAGATACGCCGTTGGTTTGATTATAACAGCCTAATTTAAAGAATAAACCTTCATTGGCATAGGCATTTTCTCTTTCAACACCATCCTGACCAACAGGCACAAACATCTTCTGAGTCTGCTCGGGTAAATCAGCACTTGTAATATACTCCGACTGAATTAAGTTTTTGGTAAACACTTTTGTTTCGTGATTTGCACTAGTGAACTTAAGGTGCATAAGCCCATCCTTAACTTCTATTTCATAACTGAATTCTTCGCCTAACAAGATGCCATTCTGAGGTTCTTCGGGATACGAATTCTCAGTATTACCCACTACAGAAAAATCATGTCCCCAAACACTGGTTGAATAATCCCATCGTTTTGAGTTATCAGTACCTTGGGTATTGATTTCGTAATGCCAAAACACCGAACCCTTTTGATGACCTGGAAACTTCTTGTAAAATATTTTGAGCGGTTCATTCTCATGCCCGTCAGCACTATGTATCTGACCTACTACTACTGAGTAAGAAGCAGCCACTCGAGCATCGCCACTGGCTGATACATTCATTACTTTGAGGCTTGCTGACAATTTAGCAGGTGTTTGTGCTGACCACTTTTTAATTTGTGCCAATTCGGTTCTTGTGTTTTTTGAAGTGCCGTGAGTATTGCCAGCATTTGGGCTTTTAAATACTACCCAATCTTCATTGTTGTCTGAGGTTTTGTAAAAGAAGTCCTTTTGCTCATAATCAATGGCTTGTCCAACATTTGATCCATCTCCAAGTATCAAATTCCAATGCTCAAAAAATGGAATAATATCACTGGCATAGAGGACTTTCTCAAGCTCTTTTTTATCACTTTTATTACTTGCTGTTTTACAGCTAATTATTATCAAGCTAAAACTTAATATAACTAAGGATATGACAAATCTTTTTATATTCATTTTATTGATTTATTAGATGTTACTTAAGTGTTGATGACTTTATGTTCTTACATATTATAAACTCCTCCGTTGATGTCGAGCGTTGCGCCTGTAATAAATCCATCGTATTCTGAAGCAAGGTATAACACAGCTCTTGCAACATCGTCGGCATTGCCTGCTCGTTGAATAGGAATTCCAGCTATTGTTTCATCCGCAGACTCCTTGGTAGTATGTGTATTATGGAAAGAAGTGCCCAATATAAGACCCGGAGCAACTGCGTTAACACGTATACCTTGTGGACCAAGTTCAGAGGCTAAGGCGCGTGTAAACGTTAAGATCGCTCCTTTGCTTGTTGAATAGGCCAACGATCCTGGATGTCCGCCTTTACGACCGGCTAATGAGGCCAGATTAACGATGCTACTGTTTTCGTTTTTGACTAAATAGGGAGCGGCAGCACGTGTTACAAACATCATTGAAGTAAGGTTGATATCCATGACTTTACGCCAGAAGTCAGTCTGAATTTCGTTCAATAAATGACGCGCCACAAGTGAACCCGCATTATTGATTAAAATATCAATGCTTCCTAAAGCCTCAACTGTTTTCTCAACAAGAGCAATTGCGTCAGCCTCATTGGTCAAATCACCTTTAATGGCAAGGGCTTTCTGACCTTTGCCTCTTGCGTATTCAACCAATTGATTTGCGGTATCAGCACTCGAAAAATAGTGAATGGCAACATTGGCTCCACTATCAATAAAATGCTTGCTTATTGCTTCTCCTATACCTTGTCCGCCAGCGCTGATAAGGATGTTCTTATTTATTACCTTGCTGTTCATATTAGTTCGTATTATAGTTGATTATTCTAATTAGTAATTAGGCTTCTACTTTTTCCACGAATTCGGATAATTTGAAAAAGTGACCTTCCATGGCAGCCTTTGCCTGATCTATATTTTTAGACTTAATGGCTTCATAGATTCTTTCGTGTTTTTCAATCTCTGAAATAGCTTTATCTCCCTTGCAAACGGTATCTTTTTCGTAAGTTGCTAAGATGGGTGGGGTTATCGATAGCATAACTGTTAGCATAGTTTGGTTTTTGCTTGCCTTTGCAATGGCTATATGAAATAGTAAATCTTCTTCCAGATAATCTTTCTCATCGGCCATTTTTGCTTTAAAGGCATTTAAGGCCTTTCTTATATTTTCTAAATCAGCTTCCGTTCGTCTTTCAGCAGCTAAACAAACTGTTTTTAACTCCATTGTTATGCGCGTTTCAACCAGCTCTTTAAATGATGGCGCATCCAATGACACAATTTCATTTGCCATGCCATTAAAACCGATTTTTCCGATGGCTAATACGGTTCCACTTTGCGCAACTGATTTAACAGCTCCATAAAACTCAAGCTTTTTTATGGCCTCTCTAATACTATTTCGTTTGACATCAAATTTTTCAGACATGATACGTTCAGAGGGTAATTTATCTCCGAATTCTAGGTTGCGTAGATTTACAAAATCCCGAATCTTGCAGATTACTTCATTTTGTAACATCCTATTCTCACTTTTGTCGCTTAAGCTTATATTCATGGAATTTTTTTTATAAATAAACGTAGTGGAGTTCATTGCTATTTCAAATATTCAAGAATAGCCAAAACGCAATGAAAGAAATAACCATCGAAAAGAATAAGGCTGCATATAAGCATATGTAGATTCCTAAACTCGTTTTAAATTCTTTCATTACTTTCTTATTTTTTAAGAGTAAGATTATTCCAATCACTACTATTGGTAATACAAACACATTAAATACCTGAGATAAAATTTGAATTTCAATTGGGTTTACACCGAAAGCAGGGCCCAGTAGAGCAACAGCACATGCGATACCTGTCACAATTCTAAATTGCTTTGATGAAGTATCTAATTCGCCGGATTGATAATCAGCTATTAAAAGAGGAGCGATCAATAAACAAGGAAATATGGAAGATAATCCCGCACTTAAGGCTCCAAAAAAGAAGATACTAACCGCCCAGTTCCCTGCAATTGGTTCGAGCGTATTGGCCATATCCAGAACCTCACTAACAACTTTACCTTCATAAAACAATGCGCCGCAAGCAACTGCCATGATAGTACCACTAATGGTAAAAATTAAAATAGACGCAACAATGGAATCTTTCTTTTGCTGCTTTAGGTTTGATAAATCCCATTTTTTACCTTTTATAAATAGTGGACGAGATAGGAATGTAGCTGCTGCCATGGTGGTTCCTACAAATGCTGCCACAAGCATCTTGCCACCCGGCACATTGGGGATTGAAGGAATAAAACCCTTAAGAACATCCGTTGGCAATGGTTGAACGAAAAATATGGATAAAACAAATGACAGCCCCATCATACTCACGAAAATGACAAGTATCTTTTCAAAGAAAGTATAGGAACCATTCAACATGACTAAATAAAAGGTAACGATAATGAGTATTGCTGTTATTAGAACTGTTTCGTACTTATAGGCTAACAGATCCGTAAAATTCATAGCCAGAATTTCATAAATAATATTGGAAGAAATGCCTAAAATTCCCATCAAGGAATTCCATTGACCAAAAGTTATTCCTACTATAATTAAGATGGCCAGTACCTTTCCAAACTTTATGTGTTTTTTAAAACCATAAAGTGCCGTTTCGCCCGTAACCAAAGCGTAATTACCATACGAGAACATTAATACACCTGAGAAAAGGCAGCTGATAAATAGCACCCAAATCAGTTCCATTCCGAACTTACTGCCAGCTACTATCATTGAAGTGACACTGCCTGTACCAATGGTATAACCTATGGCAAAAAAACCAGGGCCAAAACCTAATATTATAGCAATTACCTTCTTTAATAATGATTTAGTTTTTTGTTGTAACTCCATAGTTGTAGGCTTTTTAGTTTGATTGTTGTTTCCAATTGGTATGATAGAACTTACCAGACTCATCATTAATTCTTTGATAAGTATGAGCGCCAAAATAATCGCGTTGTGCCTGAATAATATTCGCGGAAGAATTGGCCTTTGAAAAGTTATTTAAAAAGCTAATTGAATCGATTAAACACGGCACCGGGTATTCGTTTATAACAGATTGCGCAACCACTTTTTTAATAAAGGGTTTTAAGGTATTTAATGATTCAACTATACCAGCATCGCTTAATAGGTTGTTAGTTGATTTAAAAACCGAAACCAGATCTTCCATAAGATCGGACTTAATAATGCAGCCATTGGTCCAAACTCTGGCTAGTTCACTTAGATTCAATTGCCAATTATAAGTGTTTGAAGCATCGCTGATTAACTTAAAACCCTGATAATGATTTATAATTCGGGCAAAGTGATACGATTTTAATATATCATCATCGCTTAATTCATTTTCAATCATCTTATTTTCACCAAAGTTATTACTTGCTGTCAACCTTTCTTTTTTATAAAACGAAGCATATCGCGCAAATAATGCAGAAGCAATCATGGTGCTTGGCACACCTAATTCAGCAGTTGAGATGGTTGTCCAGTTGCCGGTTCCTTTGTTTCCTGCCTTATCCATAATTTTATGAATGAGCCATTCTTCTCCTTCCTTCTTGCGTAAAATGTCGATCGTAATTCCTAATAAGTAGCTGTTAGTCGAGCTTTTCCATGCTTCCAGGATGTTTGCTATTTCAGAAGGATTATGACCTTTCGAAGTCAGTAAGGCGTACACTTCGGCAAGTAGTTGCATTTCTACATATTCAATGCCATTATGCACCATTTTTACAAAATGACCACTACCTTCAGTTCCAATGTAAGCACAACAAGCATGTCCGTTTTTATCTTTAGCGGCAATTGATTCTAAGTAAACTTTAACCGAGTTATAAGCCTCAATGTTGCCTCCCGGCATGATAGAAGGCCCCTTTAATGCCCCTTCTTCACCACCCGAAACACCAGCTCCGATTAGATGAACGCCATGAGATTCTAGATATTTCGAACGCTCTTATGTTTTGATATAATTTGAATTACCTCCATCTATGAGTATATCACCTTCTGATAAATGCGGAAGTAAATCCTGAATAACCAAATCAATTGTTTTTCCCGCATTCACCATTAACATTATCTTTCTTGGCGTTTCAAGCGAGTTAACAAACTGTGAAACATCGTCAAATGCACTGGCTTTGGATAATTCTTTAAATTCTTTTTTAAAATCTAAGGCAATGTTTTCTTCCTTTCCTGCCAGATGCCTGTTGTAAAGGGATAATTTATAGCCCTGATTAGCCAGGTTTCGGCTAAGACTTTTACCCATTACGCCTAGGCCAAAGAGACCAAAATCCATTTTACTAGCCAATTCTTTAATTATGAAACTTACAATAGCCTCTGGCGATAAGTTAATGTCTGGTTTAATTGCATTTTTAGGTTCTTGCAGGGTGTCGAACTGAGATTTCAGCAGTGCAGAACCCATATAGTGGCCTTTTCTTTTATCTAACCTTTCTTTTATTTGACTGTAGCTACCGTTTAAAAATATCCACTTTGTAGATGCTTCTATTCCTTTGCTCAAAATAGCTCTGTATGGCTCTTTCAAAGCAGAGCAAACAATAACGCAGCTATTCGTCTTTAATTCATGTTTAGCCAATTGATTTAGTTTTTGCAACCAACCAAGGCGATCTTCATCATTCAATGCTTGCCCTTCCGACATTTTCTTCACATTTGACTCCGGATGGTAATCATCTCCATCAAAAAATGGGATTTGTAATGCTTTTGAAAGCATACTTCCGATGGTGCTTTTACCAACACCTGAAACTCCCATTATGTATATGGCTTGTCTTCTCATACTTCTATTTTATTGGTTGCCCAAACTGGTTAACCAATTTGGGCAACCAAATGTATGAGATAATTATTTAATATCCAACTTTATATTTCAAACTAATATTTTATTCAAGTAATCAGAAGCTTGAGCTAGGGTAGGAGATAAGCTTTAGTATAGTTTTATTGTGGGATTAATTTAAGGAAAGGCAAATGCAATAGTAAAATTACCTTTCGAAATGAATACGTCCTTTAGACACTATTTTATTAAACCACTAAGGATTTTCAGTCCATAGTTGTTTGTTTTTCATTATTACGCCTAATATTCGTCAAGTTCATCTGTTTCGGTGGTATTCAATCCTACTACCACAAGTGTTGCAACAGCGGCAACACCAACAGCTGTACCCACTCCAGAACTTTTAGATAAGTAAAAACGATCTGGTTTAGCTTTTAGTTTTGTGCCTATATTAAAGATAAGCTAAACCACTGAAGTAGACCATCTCTTTTGTTTTAATGGTGGGATTGCTATGCTTGATGTATAAAAATACGAACAGGATGCAGGAAGTAATCAATTAAGGGCCTATTTTACTTGGTTGGAGTGATAAATCTATTATTAAAATCATAGCATCGTAATCTGATTTATAAGCTGATTATTTGAATTTTCGCTAGCTGAGAGTCGAAAGTATGTGTGCTGATTCGCTGTTTTTCTTCTTTTTGTAAGAGTTCAATGTTTTTATGTTTTTTTAAGTTTTTTATATATGGATCTTAAGTTGTTGGAAAATAGTCGAAAGAGAATTTAAATCACTCGTATTATTAGAGAATTGATAGAATTCGGTAACCAAATGCTGATTTGTATTGTAATAGGGTTTAGGGAATAAAATTTTATGGGGTATTGTTGTTGTTTAGCTTTCATAGGGCGTTTATTCAACTGCAATAATGAAAAAAAAATCATATGAAAAAATTGACTTTACGACAGCGCTTTGCTGTATTAATTGGGGTTTTAATGCTTGCTTTTGTCGGTATTGGTTTGTTTACACAATACTCCTTAAACCGATTAAAAGGGATTGACGAAGTAAAAGATTGGTTGCAGGAGTTGGAAATTGTGCAATTACAATTACGACGTAACGAAAAGGATTTTCTAGCGCGATCAATCACAGATATAAATTTCTTTGAGCAGAATGAAAGTAAGTACGTAACAAGTTTTTCTGAAAAAATAGCGGAAATTACAGCCTTGTGCGAAAAGCTGGAGGCATCACCTTATTTGAATGACGATGGGGTGAAAGAGAAGTTGCTTACTGTGCATAGTTATTTTTCAGAATATGAAGTGAAGTTTGATCAGCTAACAAAAAGTTATCACCAGTTGGGTTTTAAAGATTGGGGTAAGGTTGGTGAAATGCGATCGGCTATTAAAACGGTTGAAACAATTATACAAAGCCTTGATCTTGATAAGGCAGAGATAATGATGTTGACTCTACGTCGACGAGAAAAGGATTTTCTAATTCGAAAGGACATAACATACCGTGATAGGTTCAATGCAGATGTTATTGAATTCAAAAAAGTAATGGAAAAATCCTATCTGTCGCAATCAAAACGTAGTGAAGTTGATGAACTGATCTCGAAGTACGCTAGTACCTTTAATGCTGTCGTTGATAATTATGTACTAATTGGTTTAACACCTTATGAGGGGCATACGGGTGAAATGCGATCGGTGGTTTCTTTAATTGAACCGGAAGTGGATGAGATCAGTTCGGTTGTTCAGGAAATAATAAAGCTTGAACTAAGAAATGCCATGTTGTTTCTTGTTTTATTTATTGTGATAGCATCTACACTTGTTATTGCACTAGTTGTTATAATGATACGACAAATATTCAATGTTTTGGGTGCTGAACCATCAGAGGTTGCTGAAATAGCTGATAACATAGCAAAAGGTAATCTTCATTTCGAGTTTAACGATAAACGTAAGAATATTGGGGTGATGGCTTCAATGATGCTTATGGCTAATAAGTTAGAGGATTTAATATCGCAAGTGTTACTAAGTTCAAATCAAATAGTTGTAGCCAGTGAGCAACTGAGCGAAACGTCTGCGCAGATTTCGGCTGGTGCCACCCAGCAAGCGTCAAGTGTGGAAGAAATTTCATCAACAGTGGAAGAGATTAGTAGTAATATACAGCAAAATAGCTCTAATGCTCAGGAAACCTCTAAAATTGCACAGAGTGCTCAGGGTGGAATTAATTCGGTTAACGAGCATTCGGTAAAGACGGTAAATGCGAACAGACTTATAACAGAGAAAATTCAGGTGATAAATGATATTGCATTTCAAACTAATTTACTCGCATTAAATGCTTCAGTTGAAGCATCCAGAGCAGGTGAACATGGGCGTGGGTTTTCAGTTGTTGCTTCGGAAGTACGCAAGTTAGCTGAATTGAGTAAGGTGGCGGCCACTGATATTGAAGGGTTGGCAATGAATACATTGGATTTATCTGAAAATTCAAATAAACAATTGAATTCCTTATTGCCCGAAATTGAGAAAACAACACATTTGATTCAGGAAATAACGGTTGCTTCAAGTGAGCAGACATCTGGTGTACAACAAGTAAATAGTGCCATACAAGAATTGAATAGCATTACTCAGGAAAATGCCTCTGTATCGGAAGAGATGGCAGCAAGTTCCAAGGAACTAGAGGGACAGGCAACGCGCATGAAAGAGTTAATTTCCTTCTTCAAAACAAAGAATGTAAGCGCATAGATAAATAAATATCATGTTTTAATCAATTCATTTCTAGTCATTAGTGGCTAGAAATGAATATTTTATATTCTTAATTAGCTTAAAGTTGACAAAACTCTTTGTTTGCTTCAATATAAATGCAGAAATTTGTCCTTAATATTTAGGTAGTTTATTGCTTAAATCAAATGAATTATCCTAATTTTGAAGCCTAAATCACGACAAAGAAAAAGTCAGCATTATGTCAATAATATACACACCTCAGCAATACGCTCTTCCTGATAAAGCAATGGAGAATTTTATCGATACGGATGAAATTAATGGTTTTTTGAAGGAGTTTGAAAATCCTACTGAAGAGCAAGTGGATGAGGTGATTGCGAAATCGCTCAATAAACAACGTTTAAACCTGCAGGAAACAGCCATTTTAGTTAATGCCAGCAGTCCAGAGATGGTCAGCAAAATTAAGGCTGCCGCCAAGCAATTAAAAGAGCAGGTATACGGGAAACGTATTGTACTGTTTGCCCCTTTGTATATTGGTAATTTGTGTATTAACGATTGTACTTATTGTGGCTTTCGTTCTACCAATAAAAAGCAAGAACGATTAACACTAGGGAAACAAGATATAGTTGATCAGGTAATCGCCTTGGAAGATACTGGTCATAAACGCTTGATATTAGTTTACGGAGAGCATCCGCGCTACGATGCTAAGTTTATTGCTGAAACGGTTAAGGTGGTATATGATGTCAAACATGAGAATGGTGAAATTCGACGTGTTAACATCAATGCAGCTCCGCTTGAAATTGAAGGTTTTAAAACCGTGAAAGAAGCGGGTATTGGAACCTATCAAATTTTCCAGGAAACCTATCACCGCGAAACCTACGCTAAAGTTCATAAGTCTGGCACAAAGAAGCATTTTGATTGGCGAGTAACTGGTTTGGATAGAGCACAAGAAGCAGGCATAGATGATGTTGGTATCGGCGCTTTAATGGGGCTTTATGATTGGCGTTTCGAAATGCTTGGTTTGGTTCGTCACGTAAACCATTTCGAAGCGGTTTATAATGTTGGTCCACATACGATTTCGTTTCCACGAATTCAATCGGCTTCGGGTTTTGAAGTTGATAAGCGATACGATGTAAGCGACGAAGAATTTACCCGTTTGGTAGCGATTCTGCGATTGGCAGTTCCTTATACCGGACTAATATTGACTGCTCGTGAGCCTGAGCATATTCGTAATGAAATTATGGAGTATGGTATTTCTCAAATTGATGGGGGTACTAATATTGAAATGAAAGGTTATACCAGTCATAAGGAGCAACAAGATTTAGATCACGAGCAATTCGAGATAAGCGATAACCGCTCATTGAATGAAGTGATGGAGGAGCTGGTTGGCAATGGTTACATTCCTTCGTTTTGTACGGCTTGTTATCGATTGAATCGCACTGGTGAGCATTTTATGGAGTTTTCTGTACCTGGTTTTATTAAGCGCTTCTGTCAGCCCAATGCCATGTTAACTTTGGCTGAGTACCTTGAGGATTACGCACCAGGTGAAACCAAGGATAAAGGTTATCATTTAATAAAAGAGAACCTTGAAAATTACGAAGACGAACGATTCAAGGATAAATTAATCGAACGTTTAGAACGTATCAAAAAAGGAGATAGGGATTTATACTTTTAATCCGCTCTCGAAAATATATGTTGAACAGCTATAAAATAATTCAGATATTTTATAGCTGTTTTTTTATTACTACCGCATAAAAGTTTTTAAATGATAGGTCTTGCTGCCATTTGTGGCTTGTATAATAAATAAACCACTTTTGAGTTCACTTTTGCTAATTAAGGTTTGGGTATTCACAATAGATGTTTTGAGGCTTATTTGTCCGGTAATATCATATAAGCGTAGTTGATACCCGATTAATGATCTATCACATTTAATAATTAAGTTGTTGTTTGCATCTAATGAAGCAACGAGGAGCGATTTATTTGTTGAGTTCTCCTGAGCCAATAAGGCAATGTCTTCCACCAAAACTGTTTTAGTGGTTTCACATCCATCTGAAGAAAATGCCTTAAGGTGGTACGAACCAGCCATGCTTGGTTGTATGGTGGCAGTACTACCTATATTATTGCCTTCAAACCACCACTCCAATCGTTCATATTCGTCTGCATTTGTAAGTTCAAGGCTAAATGGGTTTTGAGTTGTGATTATACTTGGCTCCGCCACATGGAAAGCTGTAATAAGCACTTCATCGCTATTTGTGCATCCCTCAGTATCGGTAACAACAACACTTAATACTTGATCGTGATTGACTGTTACATCTACAGAAGTTTGATTTAATGTGCTTCCATTACTCCATATATAGTTGTTTTCGGTATTGTCAGAACCAAATATCAGGCTTTCTCCAGGACAGGCTACAGCATCTTCCCCCAGATCGATTTCTGGTTGAGAAAAAGTGACCTCAAAACTATTTGTTAATTCACAGCCTCCAAAGTTAAGTTCTGCTGTTAATAGATAGGTAGCGGTTTCAGTTACTGCTAGTTCTTGACTTGTTGATAATACAGTATTGCCAGTTAGGTCTGACGTCCAGCAATATGAGCGCATTGGTTCTCTTGCGCGTAAAACAACATTGTCGCCTACACAAGCATTACTCGTACCTTCAATGATATTGTAGGATCCAAAGGAGGAAAAGTAACCAAAACTTGCACTGCTTCCATTTTCTTCCAACAGGCTTAAATGAAATAGACCCGTTGAATTACTAACAAAATAAGGATTAGTGGTGCCTATTTCATTTCCTAAATCAATATTAGCTGTAAACCACGTTTCGTTTATATTTCCCCAATTAGTACCCTCTACTTCAATCCAATTGATATTATCTAGGTATGAAAAACTTTGACCAAGATGATTGTTGATCGAAAAGTTGTTGCGATCCTTGCCTTTAACCAACAATTGCATGAAAAAGTTATCATTAAAAATTCGTTTCAGCCCTACTGTATGAGAGCCTGTGCAAGCGATGTGTGGTAAAATAGCACTGCCTATTTCATTTGTTCCACTATATCTCAAACTAGCCAATTGATATACATATATCGGCTTGTCTGACTCTATATGCATATTATCTGGTGTAATATCCAATACCGTCTGCTCTCCTCGGCTTAACATTTGAGTCAACATTTGATCACCATTTATTTCAATAATGGTGTTGTCCTCTGTGGCAAGCACAAAAACTTTTGTTATTGTATTATTTAGAGTAGCTGTATTTACAACCACATATTCAGTACCAATTACACTAGTTGGTATCAACTGATCACCAATTAAATCGTAGGCCCCGCGATAATCCATTCGTTCATTGATTGAATCATCTGAAATGGTTATAGCAATTGGTTTATCAGATGTCACATGTGTTCCTGCTAAGGAAGAAGTATGATATAGATTCAAATTTTCAAGGCAGTACGATTGACCTCGATTTAAAGTAATTTGAATGGTTTCGCCAGCATCATGCCCAATCACATTTTCGGTTGATACAATGATTACTTCAGTGTTATCCTCTGTTGCTACGATATCAACCTTTTCCGTACCAAGTGGATTTAAGTTTCTTTGGTTATGATAAAGATTTTGCGAAGGAATATAGAATTCTGTACCCAATGCATTTTTACCTTTTAAGGTAAACTTATCAGGGTTAACAGGACTTGCCACCTCGTAATAAACACTTATGTCGGCATCTCTTGCAGATATTAGTATGCCTTTGTTATTTATGGTATTGCTAGGTCGGTTCTCGAGGTGATCAAGGTCAAAGGCATTTTCAGGTGTAGTGTATTGCGAATTCGCCGGAATTGTAATCGTTAATGTATTAAACTCAGGATTAGCTGGACTTGAAATGCTTACTTCTGTGGGTTCGTCAAAAGTAGTAATTCGAAAGAAAACCGGCGCCTCACCATGGCCTGCTGACACCTCCGGTGCAACGAACCAGAACTCGCGATGCCCTTGTGCATTACACAATAAGTTAAATGTAAACGTAAGAATTAAGATTATTACGTGTGATAATTTCATGATGTTAGGTTAAGGTTATTAAATTTTTGTTTCCACAAAAACAAGGCTTAAAAGTAATATAATATTTATTAATAGTTGAATGTATTTAGGTAAGAAACTGTTACGGTATGATTTTTATTGGTCGTAGGGAAGGGATATTACACCTGTGTTATTTAAAGTCTAGTACTAACGACTATTAAAAACCAACGTGCAGTTTTAGATTAATTCGTCTTGATGTTAAATAATTTGGAACTGCATATTGGCGATTATGAACATCTCTTACCCAGTAATAGGAGATGGTATTGCTAATGTTGAAAAGGTTAAAGACTTCCAGCCCGATCCAAAAATCCTTAACAGCATTGTTCTTTGGGAACTGACGTTTATAAAAATTCATTAAATCCTTTGAAAACCCAATGTCGACTCTGCGATAGCTTGGCATACGATGAGTAGCCATGTAGCGTGGAGAGCTTGGCGGACCAAATGGCAGGCCTGTTCCAAAATGTAGACTTAGGTTAACCCGAAATGTGGGGTTTCTCGGCAGATAATCCTGAAAGAATAAGGAGAAGTTAACACGCTGATCCGACGGGCGAGGAATATATCCCGGATAGAAAATGGTTTCTGTGCCATCTTCATCTTTTTCGATATAATAATCATCAAGAATGTCCTCCTCTGTTTTCATGATAGAGAGGTTGGCCCACGACTCGATTCCTTCCACAAATTCACCGTTAATTTTAAGGTCTAAGCCTGTGGCATAACCTTTAGCATTATTCTTACCCGAATAGCGGATTTGAACATTGTCAATCTGATAAGGATTAAGATTTGTCAAATGTTTGTAATAGGCTTCGGCTGTAAATTTAAAAGGACGGTCAAATACACTAAAAATACGATCGTAGCCACCTACTACCTGCACCGATTTTTGAGCTTTGATGTCTTCGTTAAGAGTTCCCTCCGGAGTTCTCATCTCTCTGTAAAAAGGCGATTGGTAATAAATACCTGTTGCCAAACGATAGCGCGTGTTTTTGTTCCCATCAGGATGATACAGAATATTCAGTCGCGGACTAATGAGTAGTTCATTGTTAAAATCCCAATAATTAGCTCTTACACCTGCGTTAATTAGCAAAATGCCCTTTTGGGTTTCCCATTTGAACTCATCCTGGGCATAGACAGTGATTCGATTACTATTTGTTTCTAAGTCGGCATTTAAGGTATGAAAAAGATCTACCTTTAAATCGGTATATGGCGTGGAGTAACCTGCTGAATCACGCATTTCCCATTCGTTGATGTAATCATCAAACCGTTCATATTGGTATTTTGCTTCCCATGATATCAGGTGGTCATTCAATTGGTGTTTACCTTGTACGGCTACGTTTTGAACAACTCCAAGCAGGTTATTGCGTGCATGCTCCAGATTACCTCCAACACCAACATTTTGGATGCCCTCAGAAGGATCGGGTGTTGAACCATCCAGACTTTCGATATCTTGTAACCAATATTCTCCCAATATATCGTAGGTAACCTCTTCATAAGATCGGTATCCCATGAAAGTTAACTTATATTGATTGTTTGCTTGCGGATTAAAGCGCAGTGAGAGTGCACCAAGGCCGGTTTGAAATAAATCTTTTTCCTGACCTTCGAAATAGATTTTTAATGTTTTAGCTTCATTAATAGTTCCAAATACAGTTTCGCGATCAACAGGCACAAAGTCGTAGATATTTTGTGCATAGTAGGCTAATGCTTCCAATCGCAGTTTTGAATTGATCTGATACGATATTAAACTTTGAACATCGAAGAAAGTGGGTTGATAATCCCCAGAAACATCCAGTGTGCCAAGTAAGTATTTGTTTGTTTTGTATCTGGCTCCTGCTATAGCTTTGAAACGTTGATCCTTTGAGCTGCCCTCAATATGACCAGAAGCTCCCAATAAGCTGGCACTTATGCTTCCGCCCAGTTCTTTGGGTTGCTTGTATTGAACATCCAAGACCGACGACATCTTATCGCCATATTGAGCCTCAAATCCGCCAGGAGAGAATTTAAGTGATGATATCAAATTAGGATTAATAAAACTTAAGCCTTCCTGTTGCCCTGATCGAATTAGAAAAGGACGGTATATTTCAATGTCGTTGACGTATACAAGGTTCTCATCGTAGTTGCCACCTCGCACACGGTATTGTGAGCTTAATTCGTTATTTGACGCAACTCCCATCTGGCTTTTTACAAGCCCTTCTATATTACCACCGCCTGCATCGGGTAATTGATTAGCTAGTTTATGATCAATTTTACTGAATGATTGATCTCTGATTTGGCCTTCCACTTCCACTTGTTCCAATTCTTCTTGTTTGGAATTAAGCTTAATATTAAGGTTTTTAAGGTCGGAGGCAGAAGTGATATTGATTCTTTGTTCCTCAAATCCAATACAGGTAAAAGCTATCGTGAATGGTGGTGTTACATCGGATTGGAATGAAAAGTGCCCCTTTTCGTTACTAACGCTACCTTCATTGACTTCTAGTATAACAACATTTACAAATGGTAATGGAGTATTTAGTGTATCGCTCACATGTCCAGTTATCGTCAAGCGTTTTTGTGCTTGAATATCAACTGTTGCGAAAAACTGAATCAGGAGGAATAAGAGTAGTAGACTTCTTTTCATTAATGTAAAAATAGCAAGTATATCTAAATTATAAAATCAATTGTTTGTCCGTGATTGCACTATAGCGTATAAAGTTAACGTATATTCTTTGACTTTATTCTGATAGTGATTTTTAAATTAGAGTAGGAATGATTTATTAAAGGTAATTACTAAAGCGGATGTATTGAATACTAACAATCATTGCTTACAAATTATAATGAGTTTATATTTACTGCATAAAGTGAATGCTCGTGTATATTAAAAAAATAAGAATATAAATATGAAGAAGTTATTAGTAATGTTGGCCTTACCTCGGCAAGAGATCGAGGCTGTTTTACCTGATTGGACCTTAGTTTATCCCGAAGGAGAATTGTTTGCGCAAGATGAACTAATAGATAAAGTAAGGGATTGCGAGGCCATTATTACAGTGTACGGCAATAAGCTCAGTAATGCTATTATTGATGCAGCACCTAAACTAAAGATGATAGCTAATTTTGGTGCTGGCTACGATAATATTGATGTGCCTTATGCAAGCTCAAAAGGAATTGTTATCACTAATAGCCCTGATCCTGTTACCGAACCAACTGCTGAATTGGCTTTCGGATTGATGATTGGTGTGGCTCGTCGTATGGGAGAAATGAATTCTCGTTTGCGTCAGATGGATGTTACTTGGGGAGTGATGCGCAACTTAAGTACTACGCTTGTTGGAAAGCGACTTGGTATTATTGGAATGGGTGCCATCGGTAAAGCTGTTGCTCGTCGTGCTATTGCTTCGGGTATGGAGGTTGTTTATCACAATCGTAATAAAGTTGACAGTGCTACCCAAGAAGCATTAAATGTTAGTTATTGCTCTTTTGATGAATTGTTAAAAACGTCGGATGTAGTTTCCTTAAATATGCCATTGTCACCTGAAACCAAGGGGATGATAGGTTTGGAAGAATTGAAATTAATGAAATCATCGGCTTACCTTATTAATACCGCTCGTGGACCAGTTGTTAAAGAACAGGAGCTAATTCAAGCTTTGAAAACCGGTGAAATAGCAGGTGCAGGTTTAGATGTATTCGAAAACGAACCTACTATCCCTGATGAATTATTGCAAATGGATAATGTGTATCTCATACCTCATTTAGGTACCGCTACACATGAGACACGAGGTGAGATGTCGACCTTGGTAGCTGAAAATATTAAAGCTTTTTTTAGTGGGCAAACGCCTCCTAATATTATTAATAAAGAAGTTTTAGTGTAATCTTGTTTTGAATTATAAGTGAAAGTTGTTTCAATTGTAAGCTTTGTAAGATATTGTTATTGTGGTAGATCAATATGAAATAGTATTAAAAGAGTATGGTCGTGGTTTTCATTTGATAACAAATGAGGTTTTGAGTCACTTACCTACCTTGCCCGAAAAAGGTATCATGCAGGTTTTTATCAAGCATACATCGGCAGGAATTACCCTTAATGAAAATGCGGATAGTACTGTTAGAGCTGATTTTGAAACGGTATTTAATAAATTAGTACCTGAGATTGGTGTTGATTATAAGCATGTTGATGAGGGTTTGGACGATATGCCTGCGCATATAAAAGCATCCTTAATAGGTTCGTCAATTACAATTCCTATTAGTAATGGGCGATTAAACATAGGTTTGTGGCAAGGGATTTACCTGGGTGAATTTCGAAATTATGGAGGACGAAGGCGATTGGTGCTTACAATTTGTTATTAAGAATAGTTTCAAATTGTAAGTGTTGATCTTTGTCATGTGCAAAAGGGTAGTATTTTTCGTTACTTAGCAATCTGAAACAACCGATAGATCATTCCACTACTGAATTTTTTTATAACAAACTTATAGTTTAATGAGCTATTGGTGTGTGCGTTTCAGATATTTTAAAAACATTAAGTAATAATATAAAACCATAATCGCGAAATGCAAAAACTATTACTACTAGGTGATGAGGCGATTGCTCAAGGAGCTATTGATGCGGGGATGTCAGGCGTATATGCCTATCCGGGAACACCTTCAACAGAGATTACAGAGTATATTCAAGGTTCGAAAATTGCTAAGGAGAGAAATCTTCATAGTAAATGGTCGAGTAATGAAAAAACAGCCATGGAGTCGGCACTTGGTATGTGCTATGCTGGTAAGCGCTCAATGACATGTATGAAACACGTTGGACTTAACGTGGCTGCCGATGCATTTATTAACGCTGCTATTACAGGTGTTAACGGTGGATTTGTTGTGGTTGTAGCAGATGATCCGTCGATGCACTCAAGCCAGAATGAGCAGGATAGTCGTGTATATGGTAAGTTTGCTATGATTCCGATTTTGGAACCTGTTAATCAGCAGGAAGCTTACGATATGGCATACACTGCTTTTGATTTATCAGAGAAGCATAATGTGCCTGTGATGATTCGTTTAACAACTCGTTTGGCTCACTCAAGAGCAGGTGTGGTTCGTAAGCCCTTATTGGAAGAAAGAGAAACGAGTTTACCGAAGGACCCAACACAGTTTGTACTGTTGCCTTCAA
Organism: Carboxylicivirga fragile; assembly: GCA_025499625.1. Lineage (GTDB taxonomy): Bacteria > Bacteroidota > Bacteroidia > Bacteroidales > Marinilabiliaceae > Carboxylicivirga > Carboxylicivirga fragile. The sequence goes on from JAFMVD010000027.1 coordinate 76,644, forward strand.
TTGCACGTCGTAACTATAAGAGTTTATTATCCACTCGCCCTGATTTAGAAAAGGTGTCGATGGAGTCGGAATACAATCAATACATCGATGGAACAGATCGTTCGGTTGGTATTGTAGCCTGTGGTTTGGCTTACAACTATTTGATGGAAAACTTCCAGGATAGAGAGCTGAAGCATCCGGTTTTAAAATTGTCGCAATACCCAATGCCTCGTAAAGCTGTTGAGCGCATGATTGAGGAATGTGATGAAATTGTAGTATTGGAAGATGGCTATCCGGTAATCGAGGAATTATTGAAAGGTTATCAGGAAGCTGGTACACCTGTTAAAGGTCGTTTGGATGGAACTTTACCGCGTGATGGTGAATTATCGCCAAATAATGTGGCCGCTGCTTTCGGATTATCATACGAAGAAGGTGCTGATGTGCCTGATTTAGTTGAGGCTCGCCCTCCAGCAATGTGTAAAGGTTGTGGACATATTGATGCGTATCAGGCTTTAAATATTGCTTTAGAGCAGTATGGTCCAGGTCGTGTGTTTGCCGATATCGGTTGTTACACTTTAGGTGCTTTACCTCCATATAATGCAGTTAACTCATGTGTTGATATGGGAGCTTCGATCACTATGGCTAAGGGAGCTGCCGATGCAGGTTTACTGCCAGCTGTTGCTGTAATTGGTGATTCTACTTTTACTCACTCGGGAATGACTGGTCTTTTGGATGCGGTTAATGAAAAAACACCTATTACAGTTATTGTTTCTGATAATTATACAACTGGTATGACTGGTGGGCAGGATTCTCAGGCCTTAGGTCACTTAGAAGCTATAATTGAAGGTATTGGAGTTGATCCTGAGCATATTCGTGTATTCAAGCCTACTGCCGCTAACTTGGATGAGATGGTTAATATTATTAAAGAAGAATTTGCCTATGAAGGTGTTTCTGTAATAATTCCACGTCGTCAGTGTATTCAAACTATGCGTAATAAGAGCTTGGTACAAAAAGTGAAAGAATTAGGGTTGTAAAATAGTCAGTAGAAACTAGTCAGTTAGATAATAGTCGAATAATCTATTTGTAAAGGTTTAATTAAATAAAGTTTTCTCACTACTGGCTACTAACTACTTAATGCTTAAAACTAAAATCATGAAATCAGATATAATATTAGCAGGAGTTGGAGGACAAGGGATTTTGTCCATTGCAGCAACCATTGGTATGGCCGCTGTAGATAACGATTTGCATTTGAAACAAGCCGAGGTTCACGGAATGAGCCAACGTGGTGGCGATGTTCAGTCACACTTACGAGTAAGTTCTAAAACAATTGCTTCGGATTTAATTCCAAGAGGAAAGGCCGACCTTATTTTATCGGTAGAGCCAATGGAATCGTTGCGTTATTTACCTTATTTATCAAGTCAAGGATGGTTGGTAACTAATACTACGCCATTTGTAAATATCGATAACTATCCTGAGATGGATGAGGTGTTGGCTAAGATCAAAGAGCAACCGCGTCACATTGCAATTGATGCTGATAAAATTGCAGCTGAGATTGGTAGTAAGCGTTCATCAAACATTGTGATGTTAGGAGCTGCTTCACTCTTTATCGACATCGCTTTTGAAGCTTTAGAAAAAGGGATTAATACGATTTTTGAACGTAAGGGGCAAAAAGTTGTTGACTTGAATGTGGAAGCTTTACGCGCAGGTAGAAAAGCTGCCGAAGCGATTAAGGCACAATTAAACTAAACACAGTTAGATCTTTATTTATACTCCAAGAAAAGCTGAGGGATTCGTTCTTCAGCTTTTTTTATGAAGTTAATAAAATGATAAATGAGGTGATTTAGAAGAAAAGTTATAAAAGGGAAAACAGAGGCTGTTAGCTATTAGCCCCCGATAATTGTCGGGGTAGCTAGCAGCTTTTTTATGTTAATCCTGGGTTATGCAGTAGGAGTCATGAAATGACGAACTATCTGCATTTAGCAAGGGCTAACCCCGATCTAGAAAATCACCATTTTGGTTTTTCTCCAAAATGGATGAGATACTATATCGCTATGCATTTGGGCTTAATTTTTATTTCAAATGCATAGATTGGG
>JAFMVD010000028.1 GCA_025499625.1 Carboxylicivirga fragile
GGGGTCTAATTTGAAATAAAAAACCAAACGCCCAATAAATGGGCGCTGTAGAAGAGAATTTTATGAATCCCGACTTTAGTCGGTTAATAGTGATTGTATTTCTAAATTGTTAATTAAGGATTAAGCTTATCAGTGATTTGATTCTTAAAAAGGAGGACAGATACGTTTATCTGTCCTTACCCTTAAATCAGCTAACTAAATCCAAGTTTTTATGAAAAAATCCACTACAAATATGGTAATTATTTTCCAAACCCACTATAAAAACCAAAAATATTTCACCAACCCCCTAAATTCTATAGGGTGTTTGTGTTTATTTGTTGTTTTTATGGGATTACAATTGGTATATTAAGGGGTGTTCTTGAAAAATGACAAATAACTGCCGAGTCTCATATTTGAGAAACTATTCTCATTTCAAATTTAGCAAGACTGAAGCCTTAAGTCATTTCAGCCTAAGGTAGAGGGTGGCGTCTGAAAGAACAGTTCTTCAGTAAAGCCCAAGGGTATTAGCTTTTGTTAAATTCTTAAAAAGCTGGTTAAGATTTAGAGTTATTGAAAATTAAGGGGAGTGTGAATGAAAAACGCGAGCCTTTCTCCAATTTTGACTCAACTTTCATTTCTCCTCCTAAATTAGTAACAATTTGCTTTGATATTGACAGACCTAATCCGGTTCCTGAATACAGACGATCCTCGGGGTTAGCTGCCTTATTAAAGCGATCGAAAATTGTTTGCAGATAGTTCGATGCAATTCCAATACCAGTATCTTTAACATAGAATAATAACATTGAATTGGATTCGTAGGTATATCCGAATTCAATACTTCCCTCGTTGGTATACTTTATGGCATTGCTTAGTAAGTTGCTTAATACTTGTTTGATACGATAAGGGTCGCTAACAAAGTGTTTGGGCTCTTGTTGCGGCAAGGACAAGAGAAGCTTTAAATTGGCTTTGTTTAGGCGAACTGTTTCTTGATTGAAATTAGACTCTAATTCATTGAGTAGACTATGCAGTTCTATTGCTTTGGGTATTAGCTGTAATTGTCCGGCTTCAATTTTTGCAATGTCAATTATATCGTCAATCAAATGTAGCAAAGAATCACCATTGGTTTGAATTTGATCAATGAAGTTGTCCTTTTCATCATCGCTCAATTCGCTTTGCTTTAATAGAGTTGAGAAGCCAATGATAGCATTCATTGGTGTTCTAATCTCATGACTCATGTTTGCCAAAAAAGCAGATTTTAGACGGTCTGATTCTTCTGCCTTATTTTTTGCTATTTCTAACTCTTGTGTCCTGATGGAGACGATGCCTTCAAGATTGGTTCGATGTTGCTCCAGCGCTTCATACTGTGTGACAATTTCCTCATTTTTCTGCTCGAGCAACTCTTTTTGAAGCATTATTTCTTCTGACTTTTCTTCTAATATCACGTTGGTTTCCTGCAAGCTGGTTGTTCTTTCCTTAACAAGCTTTTTAAGTTTCTTTTCATTGTTTTTAAGCAGACGAATGCGAATAAAGTAGAACCCTAGTGTTAAACTTATAATGCTTAATACCAGCAAAGTCCTGAACCATAGCGTGTGGTAAAATGGTGGCGTGACAACAATTTTTAATTCTTTAATATCCTTACTCCATAGTCCATCGTTGTTCGATGCTTTTACCATTAATGTATATTCACCATGCCTGAGGTTGGTGAAGGATACAAAATTTCGTTGGGTGGGTTTGCTCCATTCATCATCAAAACCATCGAGCTTATAGCTAAAAAAGTTGCGATGTGATGAAATATAGTTCAACGAGCTAAATTCGAATGAAACGATTCTATCGTTATGTGTTAAGTTTATTTCCTTGGTGTATTCAATGTTCTTTTTAAGTTTTTGCTTGGCATTAGAGTTTTTGTTGAAGTTAATTGTTTGGTTGTTAATGTTTAGTTGTGATATTTTTATGTTGGCAGGGCATGTGTTTAATTTTAGTTTATCGGGTAAAAAAGAGTTTAGTCCACTTGTTCCTCCAAAGAATAATTCACCATCTGCCGCTTTGAAACTTGAGTTCTGTGCAAAATCGTTACTTTGCAGACCATCATCTTTTGTGTAGTTAGTTACTATATTGCTAATCGGATTCAAACTAATTAACCCTTGGTTTGAACTCATCCAAATATTTCCTTGCTCATCCTCTTGGAGGCTAATGATCAGGTCGCTACTTAAACCATTTTTTGTGTTGTAAGTAGTAATGGTTTTACTGGATGGATTAAGTTTATTAAGTCCATTGTCGGTACCCATCCAAATATTTCCATTTTTATCTTTAAGTACTGACAATACAATGTTTGATGAAATAGATCGGCTTTTGTGGCTGTTAATCGTGTAGGTCTCTTTTTTACCACTTTCGGGATGATAATGTATTAAACCTTTATTAGTTCCTAGCCATAACCAGCCATCTGCATCTGTGGTTGTGTTAAATACCTGCGCAGTGGCAACGTTTGCTGAATCGCCCAATAGATTATAGTAATATTTCGATGTACCACTTTGCTTGTTAAAGCGTATAATTCCTTTTGTACTCGATAACCATAAGTTGTTGTCGGCTTCAGTAATATGATATATCGTCAGGTGATTTTTTGATATATCGTAGGCTTTATCAATGGTTCTGTTTAAAATGTCTATTCGATATAACTGTTCAGAGTAATCGGAACGACATGCCCACATGTATCGTTCTGGTTCAGTTTTGTCGAGATGTAAATAATTATAATGGTTGTCGATTTCTGTATTTAAACTCAATACTTTGTTTTGTGATCTATCTAATATGTTTAACGAAGAGCCTCCACCATATCCACTCACCCATATTCTATTTTTATTATCTAAGGCGATGGAATTAATACTTTCAAGATCCAGAGATAAGCGATTATTTGCTGTCTTTCGGTAATAATTAAATTTTTGAATGGATGGGTGCCAATAATTACAACCTTTGCCATAGGTTCCTACCCACATTGTACCGCATTCACTTTTAAATAAGGATAGAATAACGTCCCAACTCAAGCTCCCGGAAATGCCTTTATGGGCTGTTTGTTGATGTATTTTTTTAGAGATAGTGTTATAGTAGTATAGGCCAACTCCCTGGGTGCCGACCCAAAGTGTGTTTTCGAATTGACCGATAGCCTTAATCGGTATATCACTTTTATTATTGAACCATACGGGATCAATCGTTTGCAGTTTAAGATCTGAATTTGTATCAATGCTAAAAATAAAAGCACCATTGGTTCCAAGCCATATTTTACCATCGTTTGAATTATGAATACACAAGACCTTATATTGCTTAGAGTTTAATTTTACTGGTAAGAGTTCTGTAATTTTATCCCGGTAGTTATGTTTTATTAGGCCCGCATTACACCCAAGCCATATGTTACCATTAGTATCTTCAGTAATACTACGAGCAATGTTGTTTTCTGATTTAAAGTCAAAATTGTTTTTTGATCTTGGCTCAATTAGCTCATTTAATTCATGCGTGTATTTTACAAGCCCTTGGTTGGTTCCAATCCAAATGTTGTTTTCTAAATCGCGATGAATAAACATGCATGCATTAGAAGGTAAATTCGGATATGTACTGGTATTGATTCGTCGTATAACCGTTCTTGTTTCAACATCCATAATGTCGATACCATTATTGGTGCCAATCCAAAGGTTTCCATCTATATCTTGGGCTATTGCCCTTATTGTGCCACTCGATAGTGAGCTTGTATCGTTGTGAGTATTTTGAAATTTTACAAAGTTATTTCCATCGTATCGGTTTAAACCATGTGATGTGCCGATCCATATATAGCCGTCCTTATCCTGAAAAAAAACATTAACGGTATTGTCGGATAAACCGTGATTAAGATTTAGTTGACGGAAGCTGACTTCTTTTACGGCATAGCTGTTAGTTGTACAAAAAACCGAAAGAAAAAGAATAGTGTAGAACAGGCAAATATTTCGTATAAAGGTTTTTTTTCAAGGCGATAAGGGATATGTGAATTCCCAAAGTACTAATTTTCTGGTGTAATTAAAAGTTGATTAGACACTCCTTTATGAAAGCCCTAGAAATATTGATGAATTATCGTTATTTGTAACTATTAAGTACTCTATTTAATTTGATGCTTGAGTCGCTTAATCCTCCAATCCGATTCCTTAACATCCACGTTTGTTCATGTCCTTTAATAATTTCTTCAAGTTCTTTGATAAGAATGTTTCTATCTTCTTGAGATATATTGGCAAGATCAGTATTGCTAGTCTGTAATTTTACCAGAGCTAATTGACAGGCATGTAGGCTTAGCGCACATGCTTGTGCCAGCTCGGCTTTTATAATATCTGCATCAATGCAATTCATTGGTACACTTTCTATTATGGCCATATTAGTATTGATATAATCAATGGTTTTATCTATATCTCTCTTGCTTACAGGGTTTAACCACCTGTCGCTCTTTAGTGGTTGTTTTCTACGAATCAGCAATTGATGAAATACATTGCTATTATCAGTCTCTACACCTGTTTGTAAATAAGCATTGCCAAGGTTTACCAAGGCTTGTCCCGCTGTTTCACTATTGTCGTTTAATACAAACTTCGAAAGATTATCAGCTATATTTATATCGATATTGGCATCAGTTTGCCAAGCCAAGCCAGCACCATAAAGGAACGTTGGATAACTTGTGCTTAAAGGTTGCCAATGACCTTGATCGCCCCAATTGGTTATCATATAACCCATCGCATCGTATTCGTTGCCATTAATAGCTGCATTGCGTAGGTTGGCAAAGGCATGTTCGTTTCTTCCTAGTATTGAATTCCATGTTGAGGTACCGGGGCAGACATAGTATTCCAATCCTGCCTCTTTAAATTTTGCACATTCTTTGTCAAATGGATGATTCGGATTATATCCCCACACAAGGGAGATCATATCTTTAGGAATTTCAGGTATTAATTTTGGGTAATGTAAAATGATGTCTCCCCAGAATTGAACTGTTTTATCGTACTTGTCAACTTCTTCTTTTAATTCCAGAACAAAATCAAGATATACTCGTCCTTTTCCTATCTCAGCACAAAGCGCTTTTGATTTGCCAACACCAAGTTCAACTGTTTCGTCACAACCAATATTAAAATATTGACTGCTAAAATTGGGAATGAGTTGTGCATATAAATCTTTCATTAAATCTAAGGAGCCAGGCTCCACCGGGCTCAGGCTATTTCGCGAACGCATGCCCCAAATGGTTTTTCCGGGTTTAGTTAATTCTGCCAAATGCTCATACTCTTCGTGAATGAGCCATCGTTTCATATGGCCGAAAGAGTTTTGATTTGGTACCAGATCAATAAAGTTTGCTTTGCAGTAGCTATCTAATTTTTGAATTTGCTCTGCCGTCATAGGGCTGGCGTTTTTCCAAACTGTTTCGTGATTTTCGTAGGCAAAAGTGTGTTCGGTGTAGAGTTGGAGTTCATTTATCTTCCAGGAAGTAAATTTATCAACTAACATATATAATGTTTGCATGGTAGGCACTTTGTCGCGACTAATATCCAGCATAATGCTTCGACGTTCAAAATCTGGCCGATCAGCAATGTAAAGACAAGGAATGCCGTCATTTTCTTTTGCGTACTGAAGTACTTGCGATAAGCTTATAAGTCCATACTTTAATCCTACTGAACTTCCAGCACTTATGCTAATATTACATTGGTTGATATCTATTGTATAGGATTGAGTGTTTTTGTTTGGATCTATTTTGAGTTCTATGGTGTTTGCATGATAGGCATAGCGATTAGCAATAATGTCCACATTTATTCCTAATTGCAGGAGATTATTCTGCACTTCAAGAATGCTTGGCATAAGTCTTTTGTCTTCCTGATTATAGATAATAGTTAATTGTGTGGGCGAAAATAGCTTTTCGGTTAAGTTGACTATTTCAGGTGTTGGGAAGAGATGTTTTCTTATTTCTTGCCCATTAATTAAAAAAGTGAATTGAAATATGAGGGTTATGAGAAGAGATTTTTGCATCGTTTTATTTTATTATTGTCTGTGCGTACATAAATAATTAGTTGAAATACGACAGTGGAAAAATTAACCACTTAGGTCATCTTTTAGTAGACTAAGGTAAATATAAGTTCGCACCCATTGTTAAAAATTCTTTCTGTGTTTTTTATTGAGTGTAAAAATTAGCCGCTAAGTACTCAAAGATAATTATTTAGCAAACTAAGAATAAAAATAGCTTTGTGTCCTTTGTGAAATACCGCTTTGCGTACTTTGTGGTAAAAAAAATATAATGACTCATAAGCTTTGAATAAAACAAAGTTAATTATTGAATGAATTTTATAATTTGGTGGCCTCAAAATAAATAAGGTATTTATGTGGACATTTATTCTGGCAATCGTCACCCTGGTTTTAGGTTTTGTTTTTTACGGAAAGTTCGTGGAACGTTTCTTTGGGGCGGATGATAGTAAGCCAACTCCAGCTTTTGCCAAATCCGATGGGGTTGATTTTTCGCCCATGCCAACCTGGAAGGTGTTCACCATTGAATTTTTAAACATTGCTGGCCTGGGCCCCATATTTGGAGCAATACTAGGCGCAATGTACGGCCCAATGGCCTACGTGTGGATTGTGTTTGGTTGCATATTTATGGGTGCTGTCCATGATTATTTTTCTGGGATGCTTTCGATACGGAATGGAGGAGCCAGTATTCCTGAAATAGTTGGTAAATACCTTGGTCCAGGGTTCCAGAATTTTCTACGTCTTTTCTCTTTGTTGCTTTTGATTTTTGTGGGAGTGGCTTTTGTATCCGGGCCTGCAGGTTTGTTGGCAAATTTAACAGGTGGCGGCTTAAAAATATGGCTCTATGTTATTTTTACTTATTACTTAGTTGCTACGCTTTTACCCATTAATAAAATTATTGGGAAGATTTATCCGGTCTTTGGGGCAGCTTTAATTATAATGGCGCTTGCCATTGGTGGGGCTATGTTGTTTGGAAATATAAACGGGTCGGTAATAATGCCTGAATTAAGTGCTGCTAGTTTTAAGAATTTTCACCATCATCCAACTGAAAATATCCTTTTCCCCATGTTGTTTATTGTGATTTCATGTGGAGCCTTGAGTGGTTTTCATAGTACACAAGCACCCATGATGGCACGAACCATCAAGAAAGAAAGTTATGGACGTTATGTGTTTTTTGGCGCTATGATAGCGGAAGGCATTGTGGCAATAATTTGGGCAACGGCTGCGATGACATTTTTTAATGGAGCCGAAGGCCTGAATGAAACCATGCAGATGCCGAAACACAATCCGGCTTGGGTGGTTAACGAAATCAGTATTGCCTGGTTAGGAAGTATTGGTGCTATTTTTGCAATTATAGGTGTCATTGCTTGTCCTATTACTACTGGTGATACTGCTTTTCGCAGTGCTCGACTCACGATAGCTGATGTATTTAAATTTGACCAGTCTACCATTAAAAAGCGCTTAATAATTAGCATTCCTTTGTTTGCAGTTGGTTTTGTGTTATCGCAACTCGACTTTGCAACCATCTGGAAATACCTTGGTTTATCGAACCAGGTATTGGCTGTAATTGTATTGTGGACAGGAGCCATGTATTTGGCGAAGACCCGAAAACCACATTGGATGCTTTCCTTACCTGCCACCTTTATGACTGTGGTTTGTTTGGCTTATTTATTGGTAGCACCTAATAAGAATGGAGGCTTAGCCATTGATACTGAAATGGGAATACTAATTGGATGCATGGGTGGTATTTTTGCTTTTGCTTTATTTATAATTCGTATAAAACGAGTGACAAAAATTAAAGAAGATTAGTTGTTAAAATTGCAAACTAACCTCCGTTCCTTCACCTTCTTCTGATTGAATTTTTAATTGACCACCGTGCAGACGCATAACCTGACGTGATAGTGCCAAGCCAATGCCGTTACCACCTTTGCGCGTAGTGTAAAAAGGAACACAAACTTTATCAAGTTCATCCTTTGGAATACCTTTGCCATTATCGCTTACACTAATAATCAGGCCTAGATTTTCCTTTGTCGCTCTAAGGACGATTTTTCCTTTATTACTAAGCGCTTCCCTACTGTTTTTGACTAAGTTGATAAGTACCTGTTCAACTAGTTTTTCATCAATTTGATGTTCAATCTTGTCTTCAATTCGAATTTCTAAACTGATGTTGTCAGCTTTCATTTCACTTTGAAATAGTACCTGTATTCTTGACAAAAGCGCATTGATATTGCAAGCTGCAGTTTGGGCACTTTTTAGACCTGCCATGCTGCGATAACTTTCTACAAATCGAGTTAAGCCTTTGCTTCGTGAATGAATGGCATCGAGTGCCTCATGTATTTCTTGTTGCTCATCCTGATTTAATTCAATGGATTTGTTTTCGGGATTGAAGCGTTGCATTAAACTTGCTGATAGTATATTGACTGGGCTAAGCGAGTTCATCACTTCATGGGTAAGTACCCTTATTAATTTCTGCCACGACTCTAATTCTTTCTCTTCAATTTCACTTCGTATATCCTGAAAAGCTAATAAACGCAAAGTTTTCTGCTCTTGTTTCATTAAAACAGAAGTCAGTGCAACCTGCAACAAACGCCCATCAACAATCAGTTCAACCAACTTTTGCTGATTGGGTTGAAGTTTTAATAATTCAATAGCCAAACCCGATTTAAATCCATTTAGTTTTTCAAGGCGATGCAGGTATTTAATATTGAGCATTTTTAGCAAGGCATCGTTGGTCATCAGTACATTACCATGTTCGTTAACCACAACAATAGCAACTCCAAGGTTTTTTAAGGCATTCTCAAAAAACAAGTATTCCTTCTCTTTATCAATTTTTAATTGTCTGAAACTACCTACCACCTGATTAAAAGCTTTGAAAAGGTCGCCAAATGAAACGTCCTTATCCTGATTATGAAAATGGATGGTTGTGTCACCAAAGCCGAAGGATTGAATAAACTTAGCCAGTTCACGGTTGGTTTTTCTTACCGAATAAATTAAGTTCCAAACCTGAATCCCATAAACTATGAAGAGCAGATTGCGTAAAAGCAACAAGCTATCGGAGCTCCAAATATAGGCAATCACCACTGGAGTAAGCGCTATAAAACAAGCTTGAATAATTATATTGATTGAGAAATGCTTATAAGTCATACTTCTTAATTTTATCGTATAGGGTAGAGCGATTAATGCCTAATTTTTGAGCTGCTTTACTCATGTTACCTTTGCAATTAGTAAGAGCCTTTTGAATAAGCAGGCGTTCATGATCCATGATGTTAAAGCAATTATCGTCAATCATGTTGCTGTCCTCATTGTTTAAGAAAAGATCTTCAGTCGTTATGATCGGCCCATCAGCCAAAATAACAGCTTTTTCGATGTTGTGCTGTAGTTCTCTAATATTTCCTTTCCAGTTTTGAGTCTTTAATGCTGTGAGAGCATTAGCGCAAAACTTCATATCTTTTTTATTATACTTATTGGCCAATTGCTCTAAAAAGAATTGGGCAAGTCCACTTATATCATCTTTTCTGTTTCGAAGCGCTGGTAGTTCAATGGCAATGGTATTGATACGGTAAAGTAAATCTTCGCGAAAACTACCTTCTTCAACCATTTTGTTAAGTGGCATGTTGGTAGCGCAGATGAGTCGGATATCAACCTTAATGGGCTTCGTACCACCTACGGGTGTAATTTCTCTGTTTTGTAGAACTGATAAAAGTTTTGCCTGAGCCGATAGCGATAGATTACCAATCTCATCCAAAAACAGGGTGCCACCATTGGCTAATTCAAAACGACCTGTTCTGTCTGTTTTAGCATCGGTAAAGGCGCCTTTTTTATGTCCGAAAAGTTCACTCTCAAACAAGTTTTCATGAAGGCTACCCAAATCCACACTTACAAACATTTCGTCACTTCGTTTCGAAAGTCGATGAATGGCGCGTGCCATCACTTCTTTTCCCGTGCCATTTTCACCAAGTATAAGCACATTTACATCGGTAGGAGCAACCTTATTAACCATGCCCATTACTGCTTTTATTTCAGGCGAGTTACCAATAAACACATCTTGACCCGCATCAATACACTCTTTCAGGTGTTTCTGTTTTTTCTTCAAACCCGAAATGGCTTTCTTTGATTTCTGTAGTTTGAAAACGGATAGTAGTGTTGACAGAATTTTACGCTCATCCCATGATTTTTCAATAAAATCGGCCGCACCTTCCTTAATGGCTTTAACGGCTAATTCAACATCGCTGTATCCGGTAATAAAAACAACGGCCAATTCACTGTCATACTTATGAACCTCTCGCATCCAGAACAGGCCTTCGTTACCATTGTTGATGCCCGATGTGAAATTCATATCGAGCATTACAATGTCATAATTATCTTTTTGAAGGTGTTCCTTTATTCTATTAGGATTGTGCTCTGTTTTTATAACACTAAAATGCGGCTTTAAATACAATTTTAGCGCCAGTAATAAATCTTTGTTATCATCAACAATTAAGATGTTTCCTTCTTTTGTGGGCATTTTTCTTATTATCAATTTTGTTGTTTATTTCTACTTACAAAATACATCTTTATTGTTGGAATTACATACATGAGTGTTGGAATTTCCGACACAATAATTTTCGATGAGTTAGTTAAGTGTTTGAAAATAAGAATTCAGTATAAGTGGCACGAGCTTGGATATATAGATGGCATAATAAAATAAGAACTATGGATCGACAAATTGAAAAAAAACCTTGGTGGCGAAAGCAGTTATATTGGATTATAAGTGCTTCCTTATTCTTATTTTGGTGCGTTTATTTTATAGCTTTTGCTGATCATCGTAGTCAGGTTAAAATTGATAAAGAGCGATTAACTATATCAATCGTTCAAGACGATTATTTTCAGGATTACATCAGTGTAACAGCTACTGTTGAACCTTATAGAACGATCTTTTTAGATGCCATTGAAGGAGGGCGTGTTGAGCAGATTCTTATGGAGGAGGGTAATATGCTTACCGAGGGCGATCCTATTGCACAATTAAGTAATACGAATCTTATCCTTGAAATTTCAAATAACGAAGCAAATGTAGCCCGTGCCATTAACGAGTTACGAACGGCACGCTTGCAAATGGAAATGAATGCCATGGAGCTTCAAAATCAAATTGTACAATTGGAGGGAGATCTGTTTATACAAAAACGTAAGTACAATAATTCAAAAGTTTTCTTTCAGGAAGGACTTATCTCAGAGGACGAATACTTAAAAGATAAAACCAGTTATGAAGCTTCTTTCCGTCAAATGACTTTGTTGAAAGAAAGTTTTAAACGCGATTCGCTATATCGTGGAATTCAGATTGAAACGCTGGAAGGATCTGCTGTTAGGATGGAGGAAAATCAAGGTATTATTCGCCAACGACTAGATAACTTGATTATTAAAGCGCCCGTTACTGGTCAGTTGGCTTCGCTTAACCTAGAAGAAGGACAAGTGATTAATTATGGAACTCGAATTGGAAAAGTAAATGTGTTGGATCGTTTTAAGCTTAAGGCTGAAGTTGATGAACACTATATTTCGCGTATAATTAAGGGTTTAAAAGCCAGTTGTCAATTCCCAAGTAGATCCATCGATGCTACCGTATCTAAAATTTATGCTGAAGTGGAGGACGGTAAATTTATTGTGGATTTGGAATTTGACAGCAAAGAAATTCAAGGACTTCGTATTGGACAAACCAGTCATGTTAAATTAGAATTGGGCAATCCTTCAGAATCCTTGTTATTAGCTCGTGGAAGCTTCTTTCAAAGTACGGGAGGTCAATGGGCCTTTGTTTTAAGTAAAGATAAGTCGATGGCCTATAGGCGAGAAATTAGTATTGGTCGCCAAAATCCAAAATTCTTTGAGATAATTGAAGGGCTTGAAGTAGGAGAAGAAGTTATTACATCTGGCTACGAGATATTTGGAGATAATGAAGTGGTAATATTAAATTAAGTTTATAGCTATTATACATTCATACGCAACATTAATAACTAATAATTGATCATTAATCATTATAAAATATGTTACGAACTAATAACCTACAGAAAGTATTCAGAACCGAAGAAGTAGAAACTACTGCATTGAATAATGTTAACATTCATATTCAAAACGGCGAATTTGTTGCCATTATGGGACCTTCGGGTTGTGGTAAATCAACCTTGTTAAATATTATTGGCCTATTGGATAATCCTTCAGGTGGTGAATTGTATTTTGATGGGCAAGAGATTGCTTCATTTAAAGAGCGTCAACGTACCAACTTGCGAAAAGGGAATATTGGTTTTGTATTTCAAAGCTTTAACCTGATTGATGAATTAAATGTTTTCGAAAATATTGAGATGCCATTGGTTTATCTGAAAATGTCTGCCAAAGAGCGTAAAGAGCGTGTGCAAAAAGTAATGGAACGCATGCAAATTGCACATCGTGCCAAGCATATTCCTCAACAGTTATCGGGTGGACAGCAACAGCGTGTGGCTATTGCGCGTGCGGTGGTAGCTAATCCAAAGTTAATATTAGCCGATGAGCCTACAGGTAATCTCGACTCAAAAAATGGTGCTGAAGTAATGAATCTGCTACGTCAATTAAACGAAGAAGGTACTACCATTGTGATGGTAACGCACTCCGCCGAACATGCTGAATATGCACACCGTGTAATTAATTTATTTGATGGGCATGTGGTGACTGAAAAAATGAATAAAGAAATGATTGTTGGATAAAGGGTTGATTTCAAGTGCGTAATAAAATGTGCGTTCGATGATCCTAGTTGGGTATTGCCGTTAGTTAATTGTTTTATGAGTAATTCAAAACAGAAATGATACCATATATTACCAAATTAGTCCTTAGATATTTATGGAGCCAAAAGTTCTATAGCATACTGAGTGTTCTGGGCTTTATCATTGCTTTTACCGCATCAATGATAATTTTTAAATATGTCGTTCATGAATTAAGTTTTGATAAGCATGTTAAGGGACATGAACAAGTGTATCGCTTGCAGTTTGGAAACAAATTATTTATTAACGGTAAGTCGGTTGGTTTAATCAAGAATAATATACCTGGGGTAGAACATGTATGCCCTATTCAAGCTCGTGGCAGTTTGTCAATTAGTACTATTGATGGTAAATATAAAGTATCGGGTTCTGTCTATAATACCAATCATGAGTGGCAATCTGTTTTTCAAACAAATACGACAGAAGGAAAACTAAATGATGTTTTTAATAATGATGCATTAATTGCTATAAGTCAAAATACGGCAATGCAATTATTTGGTAATGAGTCACCAATTGGTAAAAACCTTATTGTGAATAAAGCTTTTGGCCCTGGGATAAAAAAGAAAGTTGCAGCCGTTTATATTGATGTGCCTGATAATTCAAGTATAGCGCCAATAGGATTAGTGAGTATATCATCATTGGCCTACCACAATAAACAAGAAAAAATATACTCCGTTTTTATTAAGCTTAGTAATAACAGTTCATCCCATATAGTTGAACAATCAATTCTTCAACATCTTACTAATGGAGGTGAAGTTTATGATGCTAAAGTGAGTTTGACTAGCTTGTCCGAAATTCGTTTCACAAAACAAAACTCATTTGATTATATAAGCAAAAGCAATAGGACGTACATATATCTTTTTGCTTTTATTGGTTTACTTATACTATTCACAAGCATTGTTAACTACCAGTCGTTTCGCATTGGCAAATATAAGTCGAGATTACAAAGTATCAGAATTGCACGTTATAATGGAGCACATAAAAGGCATGTTAAGATTCAATATTTTATTGAATCAATGTTAATCATTCTCTGTTCTGCAATAGTAACATATGTGGTTTTTCAGGTATTAATGGTTGCAAATGCGAATAGCTTGTTTGGTGTTAAGCTGAGCAATAATGCTTCGTCCAATATTTTGATAGTATGTCTGATATCCCTTTTAACATTGCTTTCGCTGGCTTTAATACCTTTTAGAAACCTTATTTCGATGCTAAGTAATGAGACTTTAAAATTGAATGATCGACTTTGTGTTGGGTTGATTAATATTCAGTTCTTTATCGCTTTTTTGCTTGTTGTTTCCTCAATTGTAGTTTATCATCAAAAAGAGTTTTTATTAGACTTTGATACTGGTTTAAATACGGATAGAGTTATTTCGTTACAGCTTAGTTCATCCATGATGAAAGATGCTGATGCTTTTAAAGATGAGTTATTAAATTATAGTGGAATCTCTGATGTCACTTTCGCATCCAATGGACCTGAAAACATTGAATATGTTTCGGGTTATTCAAACAATCAACAGATCAGTTATGGCTTATGGGTTACTGATGATAATTTTCTTAATTTTTTCAATATAAAAATGATAAAAGGTAGGGGGTTCAGTCAAATGCCAGGCGATGCCTATTCATTTATTATAAACGAAAAAGCTTTGCATAGCTATGATTGGGAAAGTTACTTAAATAAGAATATTGATGGTGTAATGGGTAAACAGTGTATTGGTGTTTGCGAAGATTTTCATTTTGCATCCTTGCATAACGAAGTTGCACCATTAGTTATCCTTTGCAACTATAATATACTCAACAGAGTTTATGTCAGGTATAATGATAATGCCTTAATGGCAATTAAACACCTTCAAGAATGTGTCAATAAATTTTTACCAGAACAGCTATTTAATTATCAGTTTTTATCGGATACTCTAGATGCCTATTATACTGATGAACTTAAGATTTTTAAGTTACTCTCATCTTTTAGTTTATTAGCTTTAGTTATTGCACTCATTGGTATGATGGGTATGACTTCGATTGTCATCCAAGAACGAACTAAAGAAATTGGTATAAGAAAGGTAAATGGTGCAAGCAGTTTAAATATTGTTTTTTTCCTGAATAAGAAAATATCCGTACCAATCTTAACTGGTTTTATACTGTCCATAGCCCCAGTGTTGTATTTTATGGAGCAATGGCTACAAATTTTTTCACAACACATTTCAATTCGTTGGTATTACTTTCTAATTGGAGGTCTTTTCGTTTGGATTATCAATTCTTTGGTAATGATTGTGCAAACGAAACATGCAGTTAACCAAAATCCTGTTAAGTGTTTAAGGTATGAGTAAGTTGCTTAGTATTTATAAAATTTAACCTGTGTTAAAATGATAAAGCACTATATAATAATTGCCTGGCGAAACCTGAAAAGACGTAAGTTACTTTCGTTAATTCAAATCTTATGTCTTTCAATTGGTTTGGCTGCCTTTATGCTTATTGCTCGTTTTATTCAATACGAGAAAGATTGGGATAGGTTTAATGAGCATTACTCACTTATATATCGTGCACAAGCTTATAAAATTGATGATCGACTTAATGATAATACCCAAATTCCCGTTCCAGTTGCAGAGTATTTAAAGATAAATTATCCCGAAGTAAATCAATCACTTGTTATACGTGAGATATGGAGCGAAAACCTTTCGCCAGATAATGAAAAAGTGTATAATGAAAAAAATGGCTTTTTGGCACCATCGCAGTTATTTGATGTTTTTTCATTTAAGTTACTTAGAGGTGATCGGAAAACGGTTTTGGATATTCCTAGTTCAATTGTTCTAAGTGAATCAATGGCCGAAAAGTATTTTTCAGGTGTAGATCCCATCGGAAAGGTGATTTTTGATAGCAATAAAAATGAACTGGTAGTTACCGGTGTAATGGCGGATATTCCAGAGCAATCGCACATTCAAGCAGATTACTTTAAATCAAATGCACAGCTATTGGAGGATTATGGTAGTAATTGGTACAATAATTCTTATAAAACATATGTACTACTCGAGCCAGGTGTATCCGTGCAAAGTTTCAATGCTAAAATAAAGGATGTCATTAATATTCATGATATAAGCGCTAAACGCACCTTATATCTACGGCCGCTCAGTCAACTTCATTTAAACGAAAATCCTCGCGATGATAGAAGTGTTATTATTTATTTTTTCTCGTTTATAGGACTACTCATCCTGATATTGGCATGTGTTAGCTTTATGAATCTGGCTACATCCTTTTCGTCACTTCGTTTTATTGAAATTGGTATACGTAAAGTTGTGGGTAGTTCTAAAAATTACCTTCGTATACAATTTCTTGTGGAAGCTGTGGTTGTGGCTTTTATCTCATTTCTTGTTGCAGTTTTCATCGCCCATTTGATTTTACCATTATTTAATTCGGTTGTTGATCGCAATATTGAATTGCATATTTTCACTGATTGGCCTTTTCTTGCCTTTATATTAATGGCAGTTGTGTTAACAGGTATTCTAGCTGGCGTGTATCCTGCTTTTATCATTTCATCATTTAAGCCGGTTGTTGTTTTAAAGGGGAAAAGCCCTTTTAAGAAGGGAAGAATAACGGGTTTGCAAGCAATGGTGTATGTCCAATTTGTTTTATCTATTACATTAATCACAGCCAGTTTATGGATATACAAGCAAGTTGAGTTTTTAGAAACAAAGGATATCGGTTTTGATAATAAGGTATTATTAAATGGCCATGTACCAAGTAATAATTCTACGGTATCATATGCCGCCTTTCGGAAAGAGATATTATCTCACCCAGGCGTTTCGGAAATGGCCATCTCATTAAACTCACCAATGATTTTAAACTGGGGTTGTTATGTAATTCCGGAAGGTGAGGATAAGGAGACTCCGATTTTTACTAGGTGGAACAGTGCTTGTCATCATTTTATAAATGCAATGAGTATGGACATTGTAGAAGGCCGTTCTTTTTCTGAGGACTTAGCGACTGATATAGGTTCTTGTTTAATTAATGAGACAGCGGCAAGAGCTTATGGATGGGATAACCCTATTGGTAAAACATTGCAGATGGAAGGTGAATATAGAGTGATTGGCGTAATAAAGGATTTTAATATAGATGATGTTCACAATCCCATAATCCCATATGTTTTATTTCTACGCGATAGCGATTTGGCCATTGAGAATGATTTTAATTTTAAAATTGATATGCCTCAGAGACAGGCTGCTAAAGAGCATATTATTTTAATAATGCAAAAGTACTTTCCCGATGTATTATTTATTGTAGATGATTATAAGGCTAATAGTAATCGAATAGAGTTGAAAATATGGAACAATGCTAAAAACTCATTTGCCTTTTTTACTATTTTGGCGGTAATAATTGCATCTCTCGGATTGTTTGGTTTAGTTTTCTTTTCGATGCAGCGTCGCATAAAAGAAATTGGTGTTAGGAAAGTTCAAGGTGCCAGCATGCAACAAATCATTCCACTCATCACCAAACGCTACCTTGTAATTGCTTTGGTAGCTAATATTATCATATACCCTGTTGCCAAACTGATTCAAAACATTTTACCTGGTCATTATAAATATCAGTTTACTCTTATCGATGTACTCATTGTTTGTGGAATAACCATTTTAGTAACACTGCTTTCGAGTTTATATCAGGCGATAAAAGCAGCTCATTTAAACCCTATAAAAGCACTGCGTTATGAGTAATAAGCGACATGTTGGAATATTGCTTTTTTGGATGCGAATTATTATAAGGCGCGCCTTGTTTGATAAGCTATTAACTGTTTTTAAGTTACTGGGTTTAGTGTTGGGCATATGTTCGGCGTTAATAATTTTTAATTGGCTTAATGCTGAGTTAACTAAAAATTCTGCGATAAAGTATAGAGCTGATATTTACCGTTTAGCACGAATTTGGGAAAGTCCACAAAATCGAAGTGTTAATACCATGATTGAAGCTCCTTGGAGTCCGGCATTGTATAACGATTTGTCAATGGTAGTAGACTATACGCTTTGTCGGCCCGTAAGTCAACAAAGCCTATTACATAATGAGAAGTGGTATAGGTGTAACATGAAATATGTTGATTCTACTTTTATACGATTTTTTGGTTTTGACCTCATAAATGGAAATATTAATGATGTATTAAAAGCTCCCTATAGTGTTGTACTGACTAAAAGTCTTGCAAGAGCCGTATTTGGTGAGGAAAATCCCATTGGCAGAGAAATTAGAATTAACAATTTAGAAGGGTTAATTGTGAAGGGTATTATTGCCGATCCGCCAAATAATATTACCATGCCTTTCGATTGCCTGGTTTCCTTTTCTACTATCGAAGCTGAGAAGAGTCTTTATACAGGATGGGGTGGAGGTGATAGTTTTATCCATTATGTCAAGCTTTCTCCTAGTGTTGATTACAATGCTGTGGAGCCGCTTTTGATGCCCGTATTGCAGAAGTATTACGATTATGCAGCCGAAGCTCAAAGAGGAATTTATATTACGCCATTATTACAACCGTTAAAAGACATATACCTAAAACACTCAGGTAATGAGATAATGCATCGAATTTATATACTGTTCCTTGCGGCTGTGCTAATTGTTGTCATTTCTGCCTTTAACTATACATTTATCTCCCTGTCTTCGTTGATTAAAAGAAATGTTCATTCTACGATGCCCCTTATATTTGGTCAGAAACGATGGCAGAGTGTTGTATATTTTGTACTAGAAAGTTTGGTTTTTACGGCTCTGGCTGGTGGCATTGCTTTGCTTCTTAGTCCGATGATGCTATCTCTGGTTTCTGATTATTTAAATATCAACTTGAATTTAGAGATAGATAATGTTGGGTTTTGGTTCGTCTTTATCGGAATCATCATCATGATATCCATAGTTGGGGCATTATTTCCAATATTACGTAATAGTCGAAAGCAACCAATAGATTTGCTGCAAAATATGTCTTTCGGATCGTTTACTCAAAAGTATCTGCGTCAAGGTTTAACTGTTTTTCAATTAGCTGTATCGGCAGGTGTATTACTTTTTACAATTTTGGTGGTGAAGCAAACCTCCTACATGAGTAATAAAGCACTTGGTTATAACGAAGAGAATTTGGTTTACATTGAGCTGCCTGAGAATTTAAGTTTCTCCAGGGCCAAGGCTTTGAATAAGCAAATTAGTGAAATTACTGGTGTTAAGTCAAGTAGCCTGTCTTCTGATGTCCCTTTCTACGGCTTTTCAGGAAATGGCTTTGAGGTGAATGGCGATGGTAATTTTAACTCGTTTCGCCATAGCTTTATTGATTCATCTTATCTCACAACGATGGGGATCGAGTTGCGCAGTGGTCATGGGCTCAAACGCAATATTAAAGAAGTTTTGGTAAATGAAGCCTTAATGAGAAAAGTAGATATTGAAAGTCATGAAGATTTAACATTGTCGAGAGTTGGTATCGACTTTAAAGTGGTAGGTGTTGTCAAGGATTTTCATATGCAGGATTTAGTTGAGGAGATAAGGCCATTAGTTTACTGTTTATATTACTATGAAGGTTGGTATTCGTATGTAACAATCAGATTAGATGTGCACAATCAATTTAATACCATTAATAAAGTTAAAGATACCTATGCGACACTATTAAATGACAATAATGTAGAGGTTAATTTTTTTACTTCCCAGCTTCAAAAAAGATATCAGGATGAGAATGTTTTTTCATCATTATTGAAGTTGTTCACTTTATTAGTATTTGGTGTTGCCTTTATTGGACTCTTGGCATTTGTATACCTGAGCGCACAGCAACGTACTAAGGAGATAGGCATACGCAAGGTCAATGGAGCTAATGAAAAAGATATTGTATTTCTTTTTCTTAAACAGTCTCTCGTGCTAATGGGCATTGCCTTTATAATTGCCTTGATTTTAGTTTGGCCAATAATAGCTTCATGGTTACAGATATACCCGTACAAAACTTCCATTGAAACAATCGATTTATTAAAGGCAATATTGCCAGTGGCTTTTATTACTGTTTGCACAGTAGTTTTAGTCAGTTGGAAAGCTGCCAAACAGAATCCTATAAAAGCATTGCGTTATGAATAAAACTAAGTGTTCTTCCTTTCATAGATCGGAATAGCAGAATGAATTTATTTGGAACAATAGACAAGAGGAATTGACAAAAAGTAACTTTTAGCAACATCTAAGGAATAAACGAATCAATTATGATAAAACAAACACTATTCTTTTCAACCTTCATGCTTTTAGTCATTACTACAGCGTGTAAGCAACGCAGTAAATTAAAGGTAGATGAAGACGAAATAAGAGAAGAATTGAAGGCAATTGAACCAGTCATCACAGAACAACAAGAGGCAATAGTGGGGGGCTTTAAAGGTATAAGGCTACCTGAAAATCGTACAATCGAAACAAACTTAAAGCCAATAGTAATTGATATTGAAGGTAGTTTGAATAATATCAAAGAACTTAAGTTGTCAGATGTAGCTACAACCATTCAGTATATTCGCCTACAACCACTCGACAATAAAGAATTACGTACCGATATGAAGTATCGTTTTTCTTTGACTGATAATTATATTGTAGCAGCAAATCTTTTTGGTATACATCTATTTAATATAGATGGCAGCTATAACAATACGCTTGTGAGAAATAGATTAGATGGTATTTCATATGATGAGAAAAGGGGAAGTGTGTTGATATTTAACGATCATACTCGTATTGGCGGCGACATGAATATTTGGACACGAGGCGATAGAGTATATTACGTTTATACAAATTCTATAACCGGGCAAAAGAGTATTATGGAATATGATTGTGTATCTCCTCAATTATTGACTTCAAGTGAGTTTGATGTTGAAAACCAACAAAAAATACTTGCCAAAGGAACAGTAAGTGTGGATTTGATGCATGGTAATAATAAACCTTACAATCCTAAAAATAAGAATGGAATGATGTCTATGTCGCCTGAGTCCTTGTATGAACATATTGGCATTTTTAGCGATGATAAGGGTAACTACATAAAAAGGCAATCTGGTGATAATATGTTGTTTACCTTTAATTCTAATGGTGATACGTTATGTTCATTTACTAAATATGAACGTCTACAGAGCTATACAAAAAACCTGGTTCGTGGTACGGATGGAGGTTCAACGTATACAATTGCTAATAAATTATATATTCGCCCCAGTTTTAATGATACGCTCTTTCAGGTTATTCCACCCAATAAATTGCTGCCTAAATATGTATTTAAGTTGGGGAAATACAAAATGGATATTATGGAAGGATCCGACCCAGATGTTAGTCTGCAGGGAAAAATAGTGCCAATGAGTTGGGCCGAAACTGCTAATTATGCATTTCTTACTTTCTCTAAAGATAACTATGCATCACCGCGTAATAGGCGCAATAAAAGCGTAAATATTTATCAAGCCGTGTATTCAAAACAAAACAAGGAGTTATATATTATTAAGGGTGATCCAACCAATTACGAGCCTAAAATTCTATTGAATGATATTGATGGAGGTCCATCCGTTTGGCCATTGGATTATATGATTTCTAACGACCATAGCATGCTAATGGCATTAAAAGGATACGAGCTGATTAAGCATATCAAATCATCGGAGTTTATTAATTCTACCGACAGTGATAAAAAACAGAATCTCATCCAATTTTGTCAGACCTTAAAAGCTGATGATGATGTATTAATGATTGTCAAATAACCCTCGTTTATGTTCCGATTCGATAGTAAGGTATTGCTTAGAAGTATTAGGCAGAAGCCAATTTATTCATTCATCTCAATTTTTGGATTTGCAATTGGTATTGCTGCGAGTATACTTATTTATTTTTGGGTGCTTGATGAGCTTAGTTACGAAAAGTTTCATCCTAATTATGAACGCATTTATAGGGTTTTGTCGCTAAGGAATAACAAAGGAAACTTAGAGAAAACGGCGAGCAGTTATACGGCTCTTTCTGGTAGCTTACAAGATAGCTATCCACAGATTGAAACAGCTACGCATATTAGTTTTAGCTCTGAAAATTCGCCCTTGAAATTGAATAGAGAGTCGAAAAAGATCGAGGCACGACGAGCTTGGGTGGATGACAACTTCTTTCAAGTATTTCAGGGTTTTAATTTTGTTGAAGGTAATAGCTTGACTGCGCTAGATAATCCTTTAAAAGTGGTGTTGTCAAAAGCAACAGCCCGCAAGCTATTTGGCGATGATAAAGCCTTAGGAAAAACTTTGATAAGCGATAAATACGAGGAGTTGATTTTTACAGTTGGTGGTGTGGTGAACATACCCGCGCAAAGTCATATTGATTTTGGATTTATTCAATCAAATAAGGCAATGGTGGATTATAATCATACGAGCCATTCGTGGCGTATCTCGGCACATTGTCATACATACATCATGCTGCAAGCCGATGCGAATATCGATAAGTCTTTCCTAAAACAAATTAGCAGCCATGTGCAGGAAAACGCATATCGCCAGGAGAAACTTACTTTTCAACCAATTGCAGATATTCATTTGTATACAGATTATGATACTTATCTTTACGACAGGCACATTAGTGATGTAAAATATGTATGGATATTTGCAGGTTTAGCAATGCTTATTGTGGCTATGGCGGCATTGAATTTTGCATCCTTAACAACGGCTCGCGCATCGGAGCGAGCAACAGAAATAGGTGTACGTAAGGTTAATGGTTCGAGCAAAAAACAGTTGGTCGTTCAATTTATCCTTGAATCATTGATGCAAACTAGCATTGCTACTGTTCTGGCTATTATTGCCACTGTTATTATGTTACCTTGTTTTGAGGGAATTACCGGTAAAACATTGGCAATTACGTTTTCTCCTGCTTTACTTTTTACTGGTCTATTGCTAGTTCTTATCACTGGTGTTGTTTCAGGTATTTATCCAGCTTTTTATCTTACTTCGTTTAATCCTATCCACACGATCAAAGGCAAGCTAACTACATATGGTAGAGCTGGATATGCCCAGTTATTAGTAGTTATTCAGTTTAGTATTGCCATTGTGTTATTGATTTCGTCCATAACGATTACACGGCAGATGAATTATATTAATAATTATAATCTGGGACTAAATAAAAATAACGTAGTGGTGATTCCTACAGGTTTGTGGTATTCGTCGAGTAGTTTTAAGCATGAATTGCTAAGTCATCCAAATATTATTAGTGCATCAGCTAGTACGCAAGCCCCTATTAATCTCGGTTGGAAACAAGGCTTTTCATTGTCGGGGATAAATAGTAATGATACTATACAAGCTTGTATGCTTTTTGTAGATAGTGATTTTGCCAAAACATATGAACTTGAAGTGGTTAAAGGAGAATTTTTGCGACAATCGTATGCTGACTATTGGAAAGAGTTTGAAACTGCAAAAAACAATAAGCAGCACAAAGTTACTTTGCCAGTTGTTGTTAATCAGTCTTTTGCTCGTCAAATGAATGTGGATGATCCGATTGGTAGACGAATTAATCGCGATTATGTGATTGTTGGTGTGGTTGATGATTTCCATTATCAACCGCTTCATCGAAAGGTAAGCCCAATGGTAATGCTTAACGACCCGCAGAATATTATGACAATGAATGTCAAGATGCGCCCAAATAATAAAGCTCAAACCATTGCTTTTATTCGATCCATTTATATGAAACACAGACAAGGGCGGTTTTTCTCTTTTGCTTATTTTGACGATAAATTAAAGCAAGTGTATAATGATGAAACAAGACTTAACGACTTAATCGTAAAGTTTAGTGTTTTAGCACTTATAATAGCGATCATGGGTATTTTGGGCTTATCAATTTTTGCTGCCGAACAAAAAACTAAAGAAATTGGAATTCGAAAGGTTAATGGAGCTAAGGTCTCTGAGATTCTATTATTGCTTAATCGAAACTTTATAAAATGGGTAGGTATTGCATTTGTTATTGCTTGCCCAATAGCCTATTTAGTTATGACCAGGTGGTTAAATAATTTCGCTTATAAAACCGACCTAAGTTGGTGGATATTTGCCCTAGCTGGTTTTTTAGCTTTGATTATAGTCTTGATTACAGTTAGCTGGCAAAGTTGGTGGGCAGCTAGGCAAAACCCTGTAAAAGCATTGCGTTATGAGTAACTTTTATCGAACGAAATCAATTATTGATCTGTTTATTACTCGTTAATGGGCTGGTGAAATTAGCAAGCGAACTAATTTTTTTTATCAAATAAACTAAATCCATACAAAGGATTGTAAACAGAAAAATCAGTTAAATCTAATCGGCCTTTTTCTTCAATACCACAGGCTAATATGCATTTCACATCCTCCGAAAACAGTTTTGCTACCTTCTTAAAATTAAGTTTTTTCCTATCGGGGCGTTCGCTTTCTTTGGCTTCTATTAAATGGGTTTGTCCGTCTTTTTCAACAATAAAATCGATTTCAACGCTATTTTGATCGCGATAATAAAATAGGTTTTTGCCGGCTATGAAGCCTTCTTTAATGAACTCCGCAAAAACGAAGTTCTCCCATAAATGACCACTGTGTGTCGAATTATCCAGTGTTTTAAGTGAGTTGATGTTTAATAATGCAGCTGCTAGTCCGGAATCGCAGAAATACAATTTGGGAGCTTTAATTAATCGCTTACCTAAATTGTTGTAGTAAGGGGGTAGTAGTATCACCAGCCCTGATGCTTCAAGTGCGCTTACCCATGATTTAATGGTGTTTACTGATACACCAATGTCTTTAGCTAAAGTAGAGAAATTGAGTAGCTGACCACAGCGCAATGCTAGCAACGATAGTAGGCGTCTAAAATCCCTTAAGTTAGTAATGTTGAGTACATCTTTTAAATCACGTTCCAGGTATGTTTGTATATAATCTTCAAAAAATTCTTCTGCGTCCAGCTTTTCAGCCCATATCTCCGGAAAGCCACCTTTCCATATTAGATCGCGTTTTTTCTTTATTAAATTAGTGGCATTTAGTTCATTGGCACTTAAAGTGCCTAGGTGAATAATGCGTATACGACCGGCCAATGATTCGTGTACGCCACTCATTAATGCAAATTGCTGACTGCCGGTTAAAATCCATTTGCCTTTTAAGCTTCTATTTTCATCAATAAGTGATTTTAGATCACGAAATAAGGATGGAGCATACTGTACTTCATCAATAATGGTTTGTTTATTGAATTTTTTCAGAAATCGCGTGGGATTTATTTCTGCTTCTTCGGCTAGGGCAACCCTGTCGAGTGTAACGTATTCGGCTTGCGGTAATAGTTTCTTTAGCAAAGAACTTTTTCCACTTTGCCTTACTCCTGTTAAAAGCACAGCCGGTCTTGAATTGATGGCTCTTTCTATTTTAGCAATATGTTGTCTCGAAATCCACATTTGTCCTTAGTATAGCCATGCAAATATAAGATAATTTGCAATCAAACTGCAAATTATCTTACTTTCAACTGCAAACTATCTTAATTTTTATTGCAAATTATCTTAAATGTGAATTATTTTTAATCGACAATGAAATACACTTATCTACGCATCCCAATAAATTAATAAATACAATTCATCGCTTAATGGTAGATAGCCCTGGTCGTAACACAAGTGGTAACAGGCACCTTTTTGTGTAGTATAGATACCGGTGAAGTAAGAAAAGTCGAAACCTTCTTGGAGTAGTTTTGATCGCTTTACTTTGCTTTTACCACTTTTATTTAGGGACTGAAGAATGTGGTAATTCTTTTTTAGTGTACGATTAACTTTTTGTACCAAGGTATTATCACTGCTATAGCGGCGATTATTAAAACTATTCCGACATTGATCGGAACAAAATTTCTTATCGATTCGCCCAATTATTGGATCCTTACACACCGGGCATAAACGTTTTTCAGACATCAGTTAGCTTTTTGTAAGTGATACATACATAAAGATATAAACGTTTTTAAGTAATTACAAACGGTTTTAAACGAAACTTAAATGACTCTAAATATTTAAAAACCGACTTGAATAGACGACTTGACGCAACTTTGTTTCATCAATTTATTATTCATTTAAAACAAAGAGTCATGGCTAGTTTAAGGAACAGAGTACAGTTAGTAGGAAATTTGGGAATGAACCCTGAAATTAAATCATTTGATAACGGACGTAAAATGGCAAAGTTTTCTTTGGCTACCAACGAAACTTTTGGGGTTAATGGTCAGGAACGTACCGAAACAGAATGGCATACGATAATTGCATGGGGCAAGCAGGCCGAAATTGCAGAGCAACACCTGAAAAAAGGCAATGAAGTAGCGATTGAAGGACGATTAACGCATCGTAAGTACGAGGATAAAAACCAACAGACGCGTTATTTTACCGAGATTGTTTTGGGTAGTTATGTCGTTTATCCGGGATTGAAGAAATAGGTAGTACTTAAGTATTCAAGAAAACCACCAAAGCAGAATAGGATGCTTTGGTGGTTTTTTATGACAGAATAAAATGTTGTTTAATTATTTATAGGATGGGTGAATTTAAATGTAGAGCCTTTGCCAATAGAGCTCTCTACTTCAATTGATCCGCCTAATAAATTAACTAAAGATTGCGCAATTGAGAGTCCAAGACCGGTCCCGTTTGGGCTATTTTCTTTGTAAAAGCGATTAAATATTTTTTCTTTTTGCTCGTCGTTAATTCCTCTTCCGGTATCTGCGACATAGAACAAAAGTAGTTGTTCCGCTGTGTCAGATTTTTTTACACCTAGTGTGATGCTTCCTTCTGATGTAAATTTAATGGCATTTTCAATTAGGTTAGATATAATTTGTCGTAATCTTGTTTCATCACTTTTAATGGTCATTTTTTCAGGAATGCCCTCATCAATGTGATAAACGAGTTGAAGCTTACTCTTGTTGTGCTCTTTTAATTTGAGCGTGAAAACATCTTTTATATGACTAATAAAATCCTTTAGGTCGATAGGCTTGTACTCCACATTAATTTGCCCGGCCTCCATTTTACTTATCTCAACAATATTGGTGATGATATTTAGCAGTTGAATGGCATTTTCTTCAATGAGTTGTAAAAAATGTATTGCCTCTTCTCGCGAAGCATCACCTGTTTTTAATAGATCAATAAAGCCAAGTATGCCCATCATTGGAGTACGAACTTCGTGACTCATGTTTGATAAAAAGGCAGTTTTTAGTCGATCACTTTCTTCAGCTTTTTGTTTGGCAGTTCCTAATTCCACATTTGTGTTTTCTAAATCTTTGGTGAGCCGAACTAATTCTGTAATATCTAATAACGAAACCAGTACCTTCTCCCAGGTATGTTCATGACCTGCCATTATTTTGGCATTTACCGAAACGTGCAATGATTCTCCCTTAAGCGTTGATTGTTTATCGCGTGAACTATAAAAATACTTGCCTTCGGAAAAAGCAACAATACCTTCTTTTAATGAGTTTAGAGAACCAGGGAAAAAGGTTTTTTGAATGTTGTTAAGTAATTCTTCTTTAGTGTTGGCTTTGAAGTATTTTAAAGTTGTTTTGTTGAGGTTAATAAAACGTATTTTTCGAACTAAGTTCACAAGTTCTTCAGGGTTATCATTAAGATATTCTCTAAAATTGCTAACGCCTTTCAATCTTAATTTATCAATTGTTTTTTTTAACTCACTAAAATCTTCTTCCCACAGCGAAATGGGGGCATCTTCGAAGAGGCGTTTAAAACGCTCTTCGCTGGTTTCTAAAGATTGCATTAATAAATTGCGTTCTTCAATCTTACTTTGCAGATTCTGATTGAATAAAGAAAGCTCTTTTGTTCTGTATTCCACAGCTTTTTTCAACCTTCTATTAAAACTAATTAATAAGGTTAAAATGGCCAAGGTGATGCCTAATATTGCAAGAATAATCCTAATCCATTTTCGTAAAGTTTTATCCGATTCGCTGATGTAGTGCGAGAGTAAGAATCCATCAAGTGAATAATCGTCTCCAATCAAACCCAGTAATTGGTATGTTTCAGCTATGTGATGCCAACGCTCAATATTCATATGCCCTGGCCTAACCAATTTAGGCATTAATAAATCCTCCATTTGTTGAGCTTCGTAAACTAACATTTCTCTACTAAGCGAAGGATCGTATTTCTCCAGAATTAAGTTTATGATTTCTTCTTTATTATTCATGGCATATATCCAGCCTTGAATTGTTGCCTCGTGAATGAGTCTACTACGTTGCCTATTGTTTTTTAGTTCTTTTTCTGATGTGAAAAATATATCGCCATAAAAATCAATGCCATAATCGATTGGTTTAAAAATCACAGTTTCTTTACCTGCTTTTTGAATTAAGTATGGGGCATCAATAATATAGTCGTCAATGGCATCCACCGTTCCTAATAATAAACTGTCTCTATAGTTGCCACCAGAAAGAACTTGCATGCTGTCAACAGTTATGTTGTGTTTTCTGAACATGGCCTGGGTTGAAGCAATGCCGTATTCGCTAAGGATAAGTTTCTTACCTTTTAATTGATTAATGCTGGTTATTTCTTTATCCTTGGTGCTTATTAATACTTCGGGCGAATGCTGAAAGATTGCTGCCATTGCTACTACCGGCACACCATGGGTGCGAGCGATCAGTAATTTTGGAGAATCTAAGCCATAGTTTGCTCTGCCCGATATTACTTCCTCGATAGTATTTGTGTGGTTGTCTCCCTCAATAAGTGTAACATCAAGTCCTGCATTTGAATAAAAACCTTGTTCTAATGCTGCATAAAAGCCTGCAAACTGAAATTGATGCTTCCATTTTAATTGAATTTTTACCGAGTCTAATTTTGCCGAATACGCATTTTGTATCGTTGCTGCGAAAAAAATGCAAAGTGCTATTAATAAGCGAAACAAAACTTTAGGCATAATGGAATGGTTTAATAAAGTACTTTAAATGTACTAAGATTTTTATTCTTTATCTTCAATTAATTAAGGTAGAATGGGTCTATATTATGTTGATAGGATTTGTAGTATTGTTTTTTATCTGTAGTTGAAGCGTAAAGACAGGTGTAATCTGGGTAAATAGTTAGTATGGAATTAGGTGATTTGGGAACATTAAGTTTACATTTGAAAAGCAGGGGATTAAAATGCTTAAAGTAGAATAATGAAAGTAAAAAAGAATACATATTTAAGTTTGTTTGTCTATTTATTGTTGACCCTAACAACTTTTGCTTTAACTGAGCTGGCGGCTTTGTACCCTGAATTTATAGAGCGCACATATAGTCAAGGCATGTATCCAACTATTGCCAAACTACTTTCTTTTTTTAGTACCCGGCTTCCTTTTTCTCTAGATGATGCTTTCTATGCCCTAATGGTTACCTGGTTAATGCTGCTTCCACTTTTGGCTATTTTTAAACGAATTAGATGGAAGAAGGTATTGCTTCATTGGCTTGGCACATTGGCCTTGGTATATGTGTGTTTTTATTGGTTTTGGGGTTTTAATTATTACCGAAATGATTTAGAAACACGTTTGAATTTTGTGGAAGCTAAAACGGATAGTGTCGAATTAATGAACGTGTTTAGGCAATTAATTAACGAATGTAATCAGACTTATTCGCAACTTGATAGTACTGAATACGCTATTTTCTGCCAGCTTATAGAAAAAGAATATGCCCTTCAGGCTGACTTTTTACAGATTGATGCTGACTTGTGTTCAACCCGACCCAAAAATATTACCTTAAGTCGCTTTTTTGCAGCTGCCACCATAGGTGGATATTATGGGCCATTTTTTAGTGAGGTTCATGTGAATGCGTATTTACTCCCAATGGAATATCCGGCTATTTTAGCGCATGAATTAGCCCATCGTTATGGCATAACTGATGAATCTGAAGCCAATTTCTATGCCTGGTATGTTTGTAGCCAAACAAAAGATAAACGCATTCAGTACAGTGGTCATCTTCATCTACTGGGTTATTTTCTGCCTCACGTTTATAATTTGGATGGTGCCGAAGCGCTTCTTAAGACGATTCGCCCTGAGGTAAAAGCTGATTACAGGCGGCATATAAAACATTGGAGAGCTTTAATGAATAGGGAAGTGGAGGAGGTGGCCCATAAGGTGAACGATGCTTACTTAAAAACAAATAAAGTTGAGGGAGGCATTGATGATTACGATGGTGTGGTGAAACATGTTATGGATTTTTATAATACTGTTAATCATTAAATTATTTCTCGATTTTTATTAAGCTTACATTTAGTTACACCAATACACCATTCTTTCTTTTGAACGTTAGTTTTTTTGTGATTTATGTTTTTGTATGCAATTGAATATCATTAAAAAACATGGTATTTTCAAGATCAAAAGAATAATCTTTTAACTCCAAACTAATGAATAGAATCGTATTTTGTCTAAGTCTGTTTATCGCATCGTTAATAGTAGTGCCAGCCCATGGTCAATCTTTTTTAGAAAAGATGGCCGAAAAAGCAGCAAAGAAGGCAGAGGCTGCTGCCGAAAAAAAAGCTGAAAAGGAAGCAGAAAAGAAATTAGATGAGGCTTTTGAAAAAGCCGAAAAATCAATGGAAGATGAAAAGAAAACAGAGTCATCTCAATCAGAATCATTTGACCTAAATGCTTTAATGAAAAAAGCAGGTGTTTCGTCTGAGCCCGCTACTTTTGAGGATAGTTATACCTTTCAATCTTCCATCACAATGAATATGAAAACTTACTCCAAGGAAGGTACGTTAAAAAGTGATGGTGTGATGAAAATTTATGCTAATGCTGGTGATAAGTCATTTGCCTATGAATTTGTATCTGGAGAGCTTGAGTCAAAAACAAAAAATGATAAAGGCATCATTATAATGGATTTCAAGAACGAGGCTAGTATTATTTTGTCAGATGATAATGGTAAGAAAACTGGAGTTGTGTATGGCGGTAATGGTTTTATGGATGCATCATCGTGGGAAGATGAAGAAAGTAATGATGTGTTTGATGAAGGAGAGGTAGAAGAATATAATCCACATCTCACTAAGACAGGTAGAACAAAAACAATACTTGGTTATAAGTGCGAAGAGTACCGTTATGAAGATGAAAATTCGGAAGCTAATTCCTGGATAACCAAAGATGTGGATTGGAATAGTAAAGATTTCATGACAACCATGTTTCGGTCATCAATGTATTCAAATGGAGTTTGGGGAGGTTTCTTGATGGAAAGTGAAAGTGTTGATAAGGCAGATGGTGAAAAACATACATACACAGTAGTTGATATTAATCAATCGAAGAATACTACATTTCCGATGTCTAGTTATGAAATTACGAATGTTGGAACCATACAATTGCCAGAAGATATTGGAAAGGAATAGAATATAGATTGATTCTAAGTAATTTAATTAATTAAATGTGAAACTTCCTGAGAAGTTTTTGCGTTTCTTAAACTGTTATTATATTAAAAGCCCTGAGTGGTGGTCTGTGAATAAAAATCGTCAAATATCGAATCAATGAGAAAACCTGAATTTATTAACTACAATGGCAAGACTTTTTTCTACATGAATTTCTCTGATTTAATAGAGGTAGAAGCGGTTAAAGACATGGTTCAAGAAAGTGCTAATTACATTCGAAGTCAGCCTGAAAAATCGGTTCTAACACTTTCGAACATAACAGGAATGCATTTTAATAGCGAAATTAAAAATGTGTTTTCCGATTTTCTGAAAGGAAATAAACCTTATATCAAAGCCAGTGCTGTTGTTGGTTTAGGTGGTTTGCAGCGAATTGTATATAATGGTATAATGAAATTAACGGGACGTGATATTCGTTCGTTTGAAAATATAATGGTGGCACAAGATTGGTTGTCTGCCAACTAATAAATGCATAATATTGTGTTTTAAAATATAAGGGACTTAGGTCCCTTTTTTCGTATTTACTATTATTAATCGTAAAGTTGATTTATGTCTATTCTTTATTATTTGATGTTGGTTCTTGGAGCCTTGATATTTATAGCAGCAGTAACAAATTGGGATTGGTACTTTAAGCAGCGCCGGGCACAAACCATGATTAAGTTAATGGGACGAAACGGTGCTCGTATACTATATGCTGTCTTGGGACTGTTGTTTGTTTTTTTTGCATGGATGGTTCTGAACGGAAGAATTGATGTAGGGTAATATTTTTTAGAACCAGATGTAACCTTTTAATTGCAACTTGTATCATACCGACAAACAAAACGATAGAATTATGGAAATGATTGGTATTGCATTCATCTGGTTAGGTTTATTTGCAGCAGCTTTTTTTGCTTGGTATTTCTTCATACAAGCACGAAATAAAGAACGCTTGGCGTTAATAGAAAAAGGCGCTGATGCCGCTAACTTTTTTGCGAAAAAGGAAAGCAAAAAGCGTTTTTCTTTTCCCTGGATGAAGTTTGGATTATTGCTTTGTGGCTTAGGTTTTGGTTTAGGAATTGGCTTATTTGTAATATCATTACCTGGCTTAGAAAGAAGTATGGAAGATGTTGGACCTGGAATTGTTTTTGCCACCACTTTTATTTTTGGCGGTATAGGAATGATGTTGTCACATTATGTAGATAAACCTAAATCAACTGAAGTATAGTTGATGGATGATATATACATCGAAAAAGTTAAGAATGGCGATGTGGAGGCTTTCCGGTATTTTGTCCGGCAGTACCAACACATGGCCTATTCTGTTGCCATATCTGTTGTGAAAGATGAATTCTTAGCTGAGGAAGTTGTTCAGGAAGCATTCATTAATGTGTACAATAAATTGGATTCGTTTAAAGGGAATTCAAAATTTAGCACCTGGCTTTATCGCATTGTTATTAACAAAGCTTTCCGTAGTTTGGATAAACAAAAGAAGTTATCCTACGAGTCTATTGATGATGCAGAGACTGTTTTGTCGGATGACTCATTTGAGCCATTGAGTAAAGATGAGCAAAGTTATTACATCAACGAAACCCTACAGCAGATGCCTCCCAAGGAGAGTTTAGCTTTGCGTTTATTCTATTTACAAGAGATGTCGATGGAGGAATTACAAGATGTAACGGGCTGGTCGTTGAGTAATGTGAAAGTTATATTGCACCGTGCACGTAAGCGTTTCTACACCTTGATAAATGCACTTTTAAAAACTGAAGTAAATTCAATATTATGATGAAGCAAGAACCATTTGAAGATGATAAGCTCAGGCGAATGATGGAGCAGAGTAAGGTTGAAATGCCATTCTCTGATTTCGAATCTCGCTTGATGAGTCGTATTGCTTCTGAATCAAGTTGGAAAAAAAGCGTTGGAAAAAACATGCGATTGTCGTGGTTGTTTTTTACCATTGGTTCACTCTTTGGTATTCTGGCAACCATTTTATTACCCTTAATTAAGCGTAATTTCTTTGGCTTAGACATTCAATTGATACAGATACCAATATTATTGGTTATAACATTTGTGTTTATATGGCAACTCGACGCCATGATTAAACAAAGTGCTCAAAGCCGAACTAAGCGAGTTAAATAGTTATTATTCCGATGTTCTAAATTACTTTAATCAATTTATCACTTGCTTTAGTAAGTTTGCCAAATGAGATCGTGCTTAAATTATTTTTTTTAAGAAAAGCTTTCACTTCTTCAATGGCCTTAGGTTCTACAGCTATTAATAAACCGCCACTTGTTTGTGGGTCGCAAAGAATATTTTTACAGGCTTCATCCTTTAGATTAACATGCTCTCCGTACGATAACCAATTTCGCGTAGTACCTCCCGGAATGCATTTCTTATCAATGTAATAATCCAATACGTCTATTTTAGGAATCTTGTCGTATTCAATGGTAGCTGATAAACTACTGCCTTCGCACATTTCGCTTAGGTGACCAATTAATCCAAAGCCAGTTACATCAGTCATGGCTTTAATACCATCAAACTGTGCTAGTTCTGTACCTATCTTATTAAGCTGGCACATCAAGTCGGGAGCAATAGTAGCATGCTCATCTTTTAACAAGCCCTTTTTTTGAGCCGTACTTAAAATACCAACCCCAAGAGGTTTGGTTAAGAATAATTCACAGCCTTCTGTAGCTGTGTCGTTACGTTTTAGCTGATCGAGTTCAACTTTACCATTCACAGCCAAACCAAAAATTGGTTCCGGATTGTCGATACTATGTCCGCCAGCCAATATAATGCCTGCTTCTTTGCATACTTGACGGCCACCTTCCATCACTTGTGAGGCCACTTCTGCGGGAAGTTTATCAATAGGCCAGCCAAGTATGGCAATGGCTAATATTGGTTTACCACCCATGGCGTAGATATCGCTAATGGCATTGGTAGCTGCAATACGACCAAAGGTAAAAGGATCATCTACAATGGGCATGAAAAAGTCGGTGGTACTAATTAGGGCACTTCCATCTCCCCAGTCATAAACCGCGGCATCATCTCTGCTCGAATTACCCACTATCAGTTTTTCATCAAAGCTGGGAGTAATGTTACTTTTTAAAATGGTACTTAAAACAGAAGGAGCTATTTTGCAGCCGCAACCAGCTCCATGGCTATATTGTGTGAGTTTTATATCGGTCATCTTAAATGGTATCTGCGAATTCTAATATGAGTTGTGCATTCTTTGCATGGTCAATCGTATCCAGCTTTAGAATGTTTATTTTTTTTGCGTCTCGTCGGTTCATACCTCTGAGGTAATACTTGTCGTAATAATTTAGGGTCAGTAATGCAACGTCGTAGTAGTTGCCTTGTTTCAGGTTGTTTAATGCCTTGCTTGTAGCTTCGTGTCCCAGCCGTTTACTGATGCGTTGGACGCTATCAATTAATTTCTCTTGATGTGTTTTATCGGCATATTCTTCAACCAAATGATTGGCACGTTCTTCTTTTTTAATGTCAACAAAAATCAATGGTACTTCTCTCATTTTCCTGAAAAGATGCATGGGTATGTTAACATTGCCAATGTTGGGACTTTCATCTTCGAGCCAAACGGGTTTAGTTTTGTCAAATAATCGCCATTGCCAATAAATATTGTTTTCGAATTGTTCGGTGCTAGGTTGCATATCCTGACCAATGCTTCCAAAAGCTGAGCCTTTATGGTTGGCGAGCTTTTCAAGATCCAGTACCTGCTTACCTCGGGCTTTTATTTGGTGTAGAATATGTGTTTTTCCTGAGCCGGTGTAACCTCCAAGCACTTTAATCTGATGATCACCAAAGCTATTTAGTGCCAAGCGTCGATAGGCTTTGTAGCCATGTTTAATGACGTATACTTCCTCGAATCCATTGTCACTTAAATGTTGTGCAAAAGCATGACTGCGCATACCACCTCGCCAGCAATGTATCACCGCCTTTTTATTAGATGCAGCCTTTAAAGATTGTGAAATGAAATCCTCTAGCTTTGGGTTGACATAGGTGTATCCTAACTCAATGGCTTTTTCTTTCGATTGTTGCTTATAAACAGTACCAACATGCGCTCGTTCATCGTTACTGAATAAAGGAATGTTAATTGCAGACGGAATGTGGCCTTTATCAAATTCGCCTGGAGAGCGAACATCTATAAGAGCTAGGTCCTGGTATTGCTTGAGGTATGTTTCAATACTGATGTCTTGTGGCATGTGCCAAAGGTAAATATTTACTTGAAGGTGAAATGAAAAATATTTAAAATAATTAAGTCCACACTCGAAATGGAAAGGTGAGTATGGACTTAAGAAAGAAGTTATTATTGAGTGTAAACTCTGTTTTCTTGTTCTGCTACTCTAATAAATGTAGTTCGTTTAGTTAGTTCTTTTAGTTGTTGAGCACCAACGTAGGTGCAGGTGCTTCTTACACCACCAAGTATATCCTGAACAGTATTTTCAACGGCTCCTTTGTAAGCAACTTTAACTGTTTTTCCTTCACTTGCCCGGTAATTAGCCACGCCACCAACATGTTTTTCCATAGCTGTTGCGGAACTCATACCATAGAATTGCTTATACTTTTTACCATCCTCTTCAATCATCTCACCACCACTTTCATCATGACCGGCTAACATGCCTCCTAACATAACGAAGTCGGCACCAGCACCAAATGCTTTCGCCACATCACCAGGAATGGCACAGCCACCGTCGCTGATAATTTGTCCACCTAAGCCATGAGCAGCATCAGCACATTCGATAATAGCAGATAATTGCGGGTAACCAACACCAGTTTTTACACGCGTAGTGCAAACTGAACCCGGGCCAATACCAACTTTTATTATATCGGCTCCGGCTAATAGTAATTCTTCTACCATTTCTCCGGTTACCACGTTTCCAGCTAATATTACTTTGTCAGGGAATCGCTGACGTGTGCTTTTGACAAAGGCAACAAAGTGCTCGGAATAGCCGTTGGCCACATCAATGCAAATGAATTTTAGCTTTGGATGAGCATCAATCACTTTGGTAATTCTATCTAAATCATTTTCGCCGGTTCCTGTACTAATGGCAATGTAGTTTTCGATATCGCCTGATGCTTTATCTAAAAAGTCGTTCCATTCTTCAAAACTATAGTGCTTGTGTACGGCAGTGAAAATCTTTTTCTCAGCTAACTTAAGTGCCATTTCAAATGTGCCAACGGTATCCATATTGGCTGCCATTATTGGAACGCCAGTCCACTCATTATTGGAGTGCATAAACTTAAATGTTCGCTCTAAATTTACCTGTGAGCGACTCTTTAATGTCGATCTTTTAGGACGAAACATCACATCCTTAAACCCCAACTTAATTTCGTTTTCTATCCTCATAAATCTTTTTTTTTACCTTCAAAATTAACAAATCGTTTGGATTTAACTAAATGAAATAACTGTGGCTCGACTAAATGTTGTTATTGACATTCAGAGATAAGCATATTCCTATTGTTGTGTGGAAGTATTATTTATTTGCTACTTGTAGATTGAACTGATAGGTCGGTTGGTGGCAATTGTATAAAGCGATTATGTGAATAGAAAAAAGTCAAGACCTTAGTGGTTTGGTAGTGTTTTTTTAATAAGCAAAAGGAAAACATTTAGCGTGATTGGTCATTTTGTTTTACATATTTAATTTGATAAAATGATCAAAATAGCTGATAAGTAGGTTGCTAGGAAAATTTCAAATAACTATTATTGTTCTCTGTTAAAAACAGCGCACCCTATTTAATTCATGTAAACAAAAGTCTAAAAATTGCACATTTCTGAGAGAACATACACCATTGCCTTTAAACTGTTATTAGCGGTTCTAATACTATTATCGGTTGTTAATAATGCGGGTGCTCAAAAGCGTAATTATACTTTTAACCGTTTTTCTATTGACGATGGCCTCTCACAAAACTCAGTATTAAGCCTTTTAAAAGATAAGCGTGGTTTTATTTGGGTTGGAACCAGCGATGGTTTGAACCGCTACGATGGGGTTAGTGTAACAGTATTTGAAGCTAATGGCGGAGGCGAGTTTTCGTTAATTAATGGTTTTGTTTTTGATTTGTTAGAAGATGTTGAGCGCGACAAGATTTATATAGCCACAAATGGTGGCGGCTTAAGCGTGTTTGATCAGGTGTCGGAAACTTTTAAACATTATGTGTTCGACACCATTCCGGGCACTATCGTTTCAGATTTTACCTATGCATTGGATATGGATGTGGAAGGGAAAGTATGGATTACAACAACGCACGGTATTAGTGTTTTAGATCCGGATACTGAAATTATTACTAACTACGATAATGGCGATGAGGCAAATTCTGTCCCTAAAGAGGCTATTACCACAATTTTAATAACATCAGATAATAAGAAGTGGTTTGGTACCTATGGGAAAGGATTATATTATTTTGATGATGAAACGCAATCATTTATCCAATATAGGAATGTATTAGAGAAGGCCAGTTTTTCAACTCATAATTATATTAATAATATATGCGAAACTCAGGATGGTAATTTATTGCTTGCTACAGAAGGAGGTTTGTATGAGTTTGACACAAAGACAAAATTATTTAAATCATTATTGTTGCCAGGTAAATCTATTAACGATGTAATTAATGGAAGTGAAAATGATTATTGGGTTGCTTCTGCCGGAAATGGTATAATTCATTTAAATGATGTTTACGAGGTAATTGAGCAATTACGCCATAGTGAATACGATAGGTGGTCGTTACCTGATGATAATATCATGAAGTTATACAGGGACGAGCGTGATGGTTTATGGATTGGTTCACGTACAAAGGGCTTGATTTTAATGGATGTAAAGATAAATCCATTTGTGCATTATTATAGTGTGCCCGATAAGCCAAGTCTTCACGGTAATTCTGTATTTGCTTTTGAAGAAGATAATCAAGGTAATTTATGGGTAGGAACAATTGATGGGCTTACCAAGTGCCGACTCGATGAGTCAGAATATGAAAGAATACAGCTTTGTTCTCAGGGTGAAGATATGTCTGTGTGGGCCTTGTATTACGATGAAGAAAGGTATATGTATGTTGGCACATCCAATGGCTTTATTAAATATGATACGCAGACATTGGCTCAGAAAACTTTTAGATACGAGGATGAGAACCCATTGAGTATTAACGATGATCATGTGTATGCTTTTGGGAAAGATTCGTTGAATCGTTTGTGGGTTGGTACGGCCAATGGTGCTTGTTATATGAATGCAGATGGAGAGACTTTTACGCGTTTCATGCCATATGATAATGAAGGTTCCATTAGTAGTTATTCCATTTGGGATTTTTATGAGGATAGTAAAGGTCGTTTTTGGATTTCATCTGATTTTGGTTTGAATAAATTCAACTATAACACCAATGATTTTAAAAAATACTATCATGAGGTAGACGATGACAAATCTTTATCATCGAGCATCATTATGAAAGTAACGGAAGATGAAAGCGGTAATTTATGGGTAGCCACCAGTCTTGGTATTGATTGTTTGTCAGATAGTATGGAAGTACTTGTACACTTTGATGACGAAAGCGGATTAAATAATAGCTATATATATCAGTTGTATCATCATAATCAGAACCTTTGGGCTTCAACTAATCAGGGAATAAGTCGTGTTGATCTTAAAACAAATGAGGTCACCAACTTTAACGGTCATGATGGCATGCAAGGTAACGAATTCAATACGGCATCATTTCGCTTAAGTGATGATCGATTGGCTTTTGGAGGTTTAAATGGTTTTAATATTTTTCATCCTGATAGTGTAACCCATTCAGTTTATTCGCCACCAATATATTTTACAGGTTTGCAGTTGTTTGGTATGGACATTTCGGCGCGTGACACAGCTAATTGGTCGGATGTGGTAATTGAAAAATCCTTGATTATGGCCAGTCGTATTGCCTTTACCTATAAAGAACGTTTTTTTACTTTACGATTTGCTGCCCTGGATTATGAAAATCCTAAAAAGATTGAGTATTTCTATCGAATGCTTCCAAAATCGGAGCATTGGGTGCCACTAAAGAGTCAGAAATACCTGACATTTATTGATTTAAATCCGGGCGATTACCGCTTGGAAGTGCGTTCAACAAATTCAGATGGATTTATTTGTGATAATGTTAAGGGAATTGATATTCGGATTAACCCTCCGGTATGGAAGGAGTTTTGGTTTATATTATTAATGGTTTTTTGTGGCGTATTCTTAATTTATCTTTTCATAAGGGTGCGCATGCGTCGCTTAAGTAGCGATAAGCAACTGTTGGAAGAAACGATTGTTGAGCGAACGCAAGAGATGGAATTGCAGAGAAATATTGCTCATAAGCAAAGAGATGAAATAGCCAAGCAAAAGAGTCAGTTGGAGAATTTTGCAGGTAAGTTAGAAGTCAAAGTGAAAGAGCGAACATCAGAGCTTGAAAAGGCAAAGCTGGCAGCAGAAGAGTCTGATCAGCTTAAATCGGCCTTCTTATCCAATATGAGTCACGAAATTCGCACACCAATGAATGCCATTATTGGTTTTTCCGAATTATTGTTGGATTCGTCTTTGGACTCTAAGGAGCGGATGGAATATGCTCAGGTTATAAAAAGCAATGGTGATGAATTGCTTAATCTGTTGAATGATATTATTGATATCTCGATGATTGAATCGGGGCAATTGAAAACTAATTTATCAAACATTAATGTTAATGAATTGGTAAATATGATTCATGTGAGTTTTCAGGCATCTCCAATCCTTAAAAAGAAAAATGGAGTACAATTGTTAATAGATATGCCAGATGAAGAGGTTCATGTTTGCACCGATGTTTTTCGCTTAAAGCAGATATTAAACAACCTAGTAGGTAATGCCATTAAATTTACTGAAAATGGACATGTGAAGTTAGGTTTTACCATTGAGAATTCGCGTGTACGCTTTTTTGTGGAAGATACAGGTATTGGTATTGATAGAGCGCATCAGAAGCGAATATTCGAACGATTCTTGAAAGTTGAAAATACAGTTAAGAATATTTATCGTGGCAATGGTTTAGGCCTAACCATAACCAAAAATCTGGTTGAAATTTTAGGTGGAAGTATTGGCATGCAGTCAGAGCTTGGTAAGGGGTCTCTTTTTTATTTTCACATTGACTTGTTAAACTAGTAAACTCTCCTAATCAAAGTACAGAGCTGTTCCCGATTTTATTTCACGCATTACAAAGGAGCTTTGTACGTTACCAACGTTATTTACCGAAGCTAATTTATTGTAGATGAAGTGGTGATAGGTTTCCATGTCTTCGGTAATTACCTTTAGCATATAGTCAAACATACCAGCAATATGATGACACTCTAGAACCTCAGGTAGTTGATTGATGCTTGTTTCAAAGGCTTGTATCATATCATGCGAATGTTCTTTTAATGATACATTACAAATGGCAACCAAATTCTTTCCGACTTTTTCCTTATTTATCAATGCTACGTACTTTTCAATAACACCGTTTCGTTCCAAACGCTTTATGCGCTCAAATACTGGAGTAATGCTTAAATTAAGATGATGGGACAACTGCTTTGTGGTCATCTTGGCATTTTGCTGTAAGAGTTTTAGAAGCTTTTTATCTGTATCATCTAATTGGATGGGCGAAAATTTTTCTTTGGCTTTCATGTTATTGAGCTTTTGTGAGGTAAATTTACTAATATTTTTAAAATATAAAGTATTATAATCTGAATTTTATATTTTAACTGGTATAATAATCTACATATTCGTATTTTTGTTGAAAATAAGTTGAACCAAGAAGGGTGAAGATATGAAACCAGAAAGTTTAATGATGACCTTAGGATATGATGCTCACGAACATCAGGGAGCTGCTAAATGTCCAATTTATCAAACTTCAACTTTTGTATTTAATAATTGTGAAGAGGGAAAAGCTTTTTTCGAGCTAGCTTATGGTTTGCGTGAGAAAGAAGAAGGTGAAGAAATGGGAATGATTTACTCTCGCTTGGATCATCCTAATATGAATATTCTTGAAAAGCGATTGGCAGCATGGGATGAAGCCGAGGCTGGCGCTTTCTTTTCGAGTGGTATGGCAGCAATTTCAACATCTATATTGACTTTTGTTAAGCCGGGTGATGTATTGTTGTTTTCATCGCCGGTGTATGGTGGTACCGATCACTTTATTCACCATGTTTTGCCTCAATTCAATATTGGAGTTGTAGGTTTCGTTAAAGGAGAAAATGAAGATGTAATTATTGATCGTGTTGAGAAAGCCTATCCAGGTAAGAAACCTTCAATGGTGTATGTTGAAACACCTGGTAATCCAACCAACTCTTTAATCGATATTGAAATGGCATCGCGAGTTGCTAAATATTTCAGTACGAATGATAAAAAATGTGTATTGGCAGTT
This sequence comes from Carboxylicivirga fragile, assembly GCA_025499625.1. Classification (GTDB taxonomy): domain Bacteria; phylum Bacteroidota; class Bacteroidia; order Bacteroidales; family Marinilabiliaceae; genus Carboxylicivirga; species Carboxylicivirga fragile. Next base: position 41,360 of record JAFMVD010000028.1, read on the forward strand.
GACAATACCTTCTTAGGACCGGTGTTTCAACATCCGATGGAGTTTGGAGCCGATTTAGTAGTTTATTCAGCCACTAAATACATAGGTGGTCATAGCGATGTAATTGCTGGAGCTTGCACAGGTTCAGCTGAATTAATTGCTCAGATAAAAGGGATGCGAACTTTCTTTGGAAGTCAGCTCGATCCAAACTCAAGCTGGTTGCTGCAACGTAGTCTTGAGACAGTAAAAATTCGCATGGAAGCACAGGCAAAAAGTGCAAAAATTGTTGCCGATTATTTAAAAGATCATCCTTTAGTGGAGAAAATGCACTATTTGGGTTTCCTGGAAGAGGGATCTGAATTACAAGATATTTTTAACCGCCAATGCTTGTCAACTGGTTCCATGATAGCCTTTGACATTGTTGGTGGTGAAAAAGAAGCATTTATGTTTCTTAATAATCTTAAATTGTTTAAATTAGCAGTGAGCTTAGGTTCTACCGAGAGTTTAGCAGAGCATCCTGCTACAATGACACATGTTGATGTGTCGCCCGAAGACAGATTGAAATTAGGTATTTCTCCGTCTTTGGTTCGATTAAGTATAGGGCTAGAGAATCCTCAGGATTTGATAGATCAAATAGCAAACGCCTTTGAAGTGGTTAAGAAGGCGAATAGTTCGGCCGTTTGTTAAGAATGGTCTGAATTTGGTTTTTATGGTTAATGTTTTGCTAAGCCCCGCTTTTTGCGGGGCTTTTTGCATTTTTAAGGTTGGTTCCTAATATTGACTGTTTTAAACCTTATTTTATCTGTTTAAGTTTATTTAATACTGAAATTTAAAATACTCCTTTTATCTTCGTGTAAATCATGATTAAAATCATTTTAACAAAACCGTACAGACAAACGTTTACTTTGTTGAATTGGTCACAATAATCTATATTTGACACCCTAATGAAAATGATATGAAGGAATTAATCACAGCATAGCTTGTGGTGAGTTGGATGAGTCTCAAGAATAATGAATAAGAATTAATATATAAATTATGAACGATATCAATAAAAAGAGGACGGGAAACCTTATCTCCATTCAAGATTCGTTGGTGAAAGCCCGATTTTTTGATGACGTGGTGATGGGGGAGACTGCTGAGATTTCCGTTGATGGAAAATTCCTTCAGGCAGAGGTCTTGCAGATTCAGCCCGATCCTAAAAATGCCGATGCAGGTATTGTAGAGATGCAGGTGTTTGAGGACTTAACCGGTGCCAAGATTGGTGACGAAGTGGTTTTTAAAGGTACACCTTTGTCTGTATTATTAGGGCCAGGTCTTCTGACAAGTGTATGGGATGGATTACAGAATCCATTGTATAAATTGAGTGAAGAGGACCATTACCTTAAGCCAGGAATGAATGCGCCTGCTTTGGATGAGGAAGTTTTATGGGATTTTACGCCAAGTGTAAAAGTTGGTGATGAGGTTACTGGTGGCGACGTAATTGGAAACGTGCCGGAAGGTAATGTTGACCATAAAATTTTAGTGCCATTTAAATTCGGTACTTGCAAGATCGAAAGTATTATCGAAAAAAGTTCGGTAAATATTGTTCAGCAAGTAGCTGTAATAGTTGATGAACTTAATAAAAAGCATGAGTTGCAGTTGGCTTTTCGCCAGCCGGTAAAATCTCCTATTCCTTTTAGGGAGCGTGCTATTCCAAGTAAACCTATTTCTACAGGAGTACGAGTTATTGATTTATTAGCTCCAGTAGGCTATGGAGGAACCGTTGGTAACCCAGGTCCCTTCGGTGCTGGTAAAACAGTTTTACAGCATTCGCTTTGTAAATATGCAGTAGCAGATATTATAATAATGGCCGCTTGTGGTGAGCGTGCTGGTGAGGCCGTAGAGGTATTTAAAGAGTTTGCTGAGTTGGAGGATCCAACAACAGGTGAATCCTTGATGAACCGCATGTGTATTTTCGGAAACACAAGTTCGATGCCGGTAGCAGCTCGTGAAGCTTCTGTATTCATTGCCTTAACAGTGGGTGAATACTACCGTTACCAAGGCAAAAAAGTGGTGATGTTAGCCGATTCAACATCACGTTGGGCGCAGGCATTACGCGAGCGTAGTGGTCGTCAGGGAGATATTCCTGGACCGGAAGCCTTCCCAATGGATATTCCAGATCAGATTAAAGGTATGTATCAGCGTGCTGGTGAAGATTTAGGAACTGGTGGATCATTAACCTTTATTGGAACGGTATCGCCAGCTGGTGGTAACTTCCAGGAGCCTGTAACGCAAGCTACCATGGATGCGACAGGTGGTTTCTGGGGATTGTCTCAGGATCGTGCCGATGCTAAAAAGTATCCGGCCATTGATCCTTTGGTGTATACAACATCGGTTTACGATGGTTTTGTTTCATGGGAAGACCGCAAAAAGATGCTTGGTATATTAAATGATGCCAATGATATTGATCAGACCATAAGTACTATCGGATTAAAGAAAGTGCCAGTAGCTAACTATGTTCAGTTTCAAAAAGGCTTAACAATCGACTTCTGTGTAATGCAGCAGGATGCATTTGAGAAAAATGATGCCTGTACACGTCCAGAAAGATTGGAAGTAATTAATAAAGCTGTTCAGAATTTAATTGGCAGTGAAATAGATTTCCAGGCAGGAGATGTGGATGATGAGCAGGTAAAAGAGCTAATCAAGCATAAGTTTGATGAGTTGCGCCAGTGGTGGAGAGCTTGGAACTATTCAGCAATATCTGAAGAGGAAATTAATAACCTACCGCTAGCAGTGGATAAATTTATTTTACAGGAGGAATACGCCGTATGATAAGAAAAGAAATAAATAAAATAAGCGAAGTAGGTAAAGCTCTTATTTCGGTGGAAGGTAATCCTGGAGTGGCACTTAACCACGTTGTTGAGCTTTTGGAGGCAGATAGTAATCAAAGTCTTTCTTTTGCTAAAGCGATTAATATCACCGAAGATACAACACGTTTTCAGGTGTTTAACGGTACCACAGGGTTAAGTACAAAGACTAAAATTCGCATGCACGAGATTCCGCTAACAGCTGGTTTTTCAAATAAAATGTTAGGACGTAGTTTTGATGGTGCTGGTGAAGTGTCAGATGGTGGACCAGAAGTTATTTTCGAGAAGCAAGTTTCTACTCGTTTAGATACTTTAAATCCAACTGTACGTAACGTGCCAAAGCAGCCATTATGGACGGGTATTCCAATGATTGATGTATTTAACACATTGGTGAAATCGCAGAAAATTCCAATTTTTGCGGGACCTACAGAGCCATATAACCGTTTGCTGTCGCAGATTGCAAAGGGAGCTCAGGCTGATGTTATCATTTTTGCCGGTATTGGTCTTAAATTCGATGAGTACCATTACTTTAAAGAGCAACTATCTCAGTCGGGTAACATTGATAAAACCATCATGTTTACTCACTTGGCAGGTGACTCGCAGATTAAAGGTTTAATGCTTCCTGATGTGGCTTTAAGTGTGGCGCGTGAGTTTGGAGATCAAGGAAAAGATGTATTGGTATTATTAACTGATATGACTAACTGGTCAAATATTTTACGTAACGTGGCTAACTATCAGGATATGATTCCTTCATTACAAGGATATCCTGGTTCTTTATATTCAGAGTTAGCCAAAAGATACGAGGTAGCGGCCGATATTGAAGGAGCTGGTTCGATCACCATTATTGGTGCAACAACGCTTGAGTCATTAGAAGATCCTGTACCTGATAATACAGGTTATATCACCGAAGGACAGTTCTTCCTTGAAAATGGTAAACTGAAGTTAGCGCGTTCACTTTCTCGTTTGAAACAAGGGGTGAATGGTAAAACACGTAGCGACCACCGTGCAATTATGACGGCTATGGCTTCGTTATTGGCCGATGCAGAGAAAGCACATGAAGCTTCGGAAGTTGGAGCTGCAAACGATGCTTATTCGCAAAAACTATTACGTTACCGTAGCGACTTTATTAGCAATATTGAAGAGCCCTTTGGCGAACCTATAGAGCTTGAGCCTGCTTTGGATAAATGTTGGGCTATTCTTAAGCGCCATTTCGATCCAACAGAAACTGGCCTCAGTAAAAAACTGATTGAAGAATATTGGGATAAGAATTAATTAAGTAGTAAGATAAAAGTATCAAGAAGTAAGACTTTTTTAAGAACTGTTTTTAGTCTTGATACTCACTTCTGAATACTTGAAACTAATTTTTAAAAATGAAAGAAATGCACGATAATAAAGAAAATCTTGAAAAGATAGTTTCGAAGCTTAAGGAGCAAGGCATTGATGCTGGTGAAGCTGAAAAGCAACGCATTATTGAGGAAGCTAAGAAACAGGCTGAAGCAATTGTATCGGAGGCTGAAGCTCAAAAGCGTACTATTATTGAAGAGGCAAATAGTAAAGCTGAGCAAGCAGAAAATAATGCGCAAACAGCTTTAAAGCAAGCTTCGAGAGATATGGTTGAGGCAACTAAGGTGGCTGTTCTTAAGTATATGGAGTCGATTTTTGGTGGTTTAAGCAAAAGTTTATTCACGCAGGATCAGTACTTACAGGAATTAAGCAAGGCTGTTATTGCTTCGGTTGAGGGTCAGAAAACGGTATCAATACCGGCTGAAACCCTTAAGGCTATGGAGGCATTTATTGCTCAAGCAGGTTTAAAAGAGCAAGTGGAGTTAAAGCCATTGGCCAATAGTGAAGCTAAGATTATAATACAGTCAAAAGAAAATAGTGGTGTTCAGTTTGTGTTGAGCGATAGTGATATACAGCAAGCCATGTTCACTTTATTGAATAAAGATTTGGTTGAGCGCATAACCCAAAACCAGGAGGGCTAAACATGTCAAACTTGGTTTATTTAATGTGTAGTTTGCCTTCGTTGAAGTTTGGCCAGGTACCGCCCATCACTATGGATGAGTTTACCGAAGATGCCAAAAGTCAATTGTCGGCAAAGCACTTTAAAAAACTCGAACCGGTTGATATCTATCAATCATCCGATTCGGAAGGGAAGGTGAGTTTGAAAAGCATTGCCGTTATGTTGGATGAAACGAAAGAAGACATGACGGAGCTTAGAGCATCAAAAGCTCAACGACGAACTCCCAACCTGGCGCAACTTCCACTAGCTGTTGTTAATGCCAATCCATTGGAGCGCGAAAAGCTCATCATGCGTTGGCAGTGGGAAGAACTGGATACCATACAGGCTGGCGAAGCGTTTACATTGACGGAGGTAATGATTTATAAACTGCGACTGCAGATATTAGATCGATTAAACTCCTTTGATAAAGAATGTGGTGCACAGGTGTTGGCATCGGTTGTTAACCCACCTAAAAAGAAGGAGGAATAATGGCTGGAGTAAAAATAAAATATACAAAAACAGAGCGTGCACGCCAGAAGAAAATTCTGAAGGTGTCTCTACGTATGCTGCCTTTGTTCGAAGCGATGGAGAAATCCTTGATGTCAACAATTAATACAATTGCTGAACGCATTGAGGAAATTCGCCAGGTTATTGACAAGAACAACAAAGCTGCAGAGCCATGGGTAGCTGTAATGAGCGATTCACATGTGGATATAAAATCGTTTATTTCGGTTAATGAGGTTATCACCAAACATATTGATGTGGCGGGTGTGCGTGTTGATCAATACGAAGGTGTTGATTTTAACGTGGAGCCGATACAGGATGATACACCTTTGTGGGTAGACGATGCGATTGAGTTAATGAAGGAACAGTTGCAGCTTATGGCTGAAATTGAATGTCTGGATGAACAGATTCGTCTATTAGAAGAGGAACTCTTGGATGTACGTGCGCGTATTAAGTTGTTCGAAAATCGTCGTATTCCGAATGCGAAAATGGCGATACGCAAAATTGGTCAAAAACTACAGGATGATGAGCGTTTAACAATTGCCACAGCCAAAGTAGTTAAAACCAGTCAAAAGGAAGGAGTGATGGCATGATTACAAAAATGAAAAAATTATTGCTCTTCATGGCTCACCCAACCAACGATATGGATGATGACCTAACGATATTAGGCCAATTAGGTTTGCTGCATGTCTCACCATTTCAGCCGGCTAAAGATGAGTCGATAGAAAGGGTTCAAGAGCGCATTGAGCAATTGGAGAAGGCTATTTCCGTATTGGATGATTGTGAGGCCATTGAGTCATCTTCATCAATTGATGTTATAGATTATTCTAAGCAAGAGAAAGGTGAAATAGCTTTACTCGATAAAGTAATAGATACCAATGGTTCGATTAAAGAACTTCAAAGGCAGATAACCGAGCTTACCAAGGCAAAGCAATGGTACGAGAGTTGGGGTTCTGTTTCCTTGGATGATTTAAAAACCATAAATAACAACGGGGTTTACCTAAAACTTTACGAAGTTCCTGAAAAAGATGTGAAGAGCATTCAGGCTGTAGGAAATGTTCAGGTTGTTGGAAATTCTAATGGTCTTAGTCAGGTGGTTCTAATCTCTGAAGATGAAGGGACTACTCTGAATTATCAGCAAATAGAATTGCCCCTTAAATCACAGCAAGAGGTAGAACTTTCTTTGAGTGAATTGAGAGCTGAATTGGCATCTGGTCAAGAATTTTTACATAAGTTGAATGCTCAAAAACCATTGTTGACAGATGCTTTAGATGAAAGAAATCGTCGTCTGAAGGTTCGTACCGTTAAGTATGGTGGTGTAGCTTTTCATGATAAGTTGCGTTGTTGGGAAGGATTCCTTCCTGAGAATAAAGTGCAAAATGTTGTTGATGAAGCTGAAAAGAATGGCTGGGGTTACATGGTTAAAGATCCGCGACCTGACGAGTATGATTTTGTACCTACTTTGTTGCATAATCCAAAATGGACACATAAGATTAAGCCGGTCATGAACTTTATGGGATTGGTTCCGGGTTATGACGAGCTTGATGTATCAAAGGTATTTTTAATCTTCTTTACATTTTTCACGGGTATACTTGTGGGCGATGCTGGTTACGGTCTTATCTTTTTTGCACTTACACTAATAGCTCACTGGAAAACAGGTTTTGTTAAGAAGATAGAGTTTGGTTTGTTTTACACGCTGTCTGCTTCTGTTATGACATGGGGTGTGCTTACCGGAACTTATTTTGGAGCTGAAACCATTGCGAATATTCCATTTTTAAAACAATTGCAAGTACAGCAACTGGCTAGTTTTGGTGGCGAAACCCTCAAAATTCAGCAGTTTATGTTCTTGATTGGAGCTATACATTTAACCATTGGTCACCTTCAAAAGGGCTGGAAATACATCAATAGTGTATTGCCAATAGCTCAGTTAGGTTGGGTAGCCATTGTTTGGGGCCTTTATTTTATGGTGAATAAAATGGTGCTGGGCATCGAAGCTCCTGAATTTATGGTGTGGTTATTTATTGGTGGAGCCATATTGGTTGCTTTGTTTTCAAGTCCGGGTCAGCCTGTGTTAAAAGGTATGTTATCATCTATTGGTAATTTACCCTTGAACGTAATTAATGGCTTTTCTGATGTTATTTCGTACATCCGTTTGTATGCCGTTGGTTTATCAACCGTGTTAATGGCGAGTAGTTTTAACGACATGGCTATAGGTGATGGAATCACAACCATTGCTTCAGGGATAGGTGCAGTGCTAATACTTGTACTTGGTCACGCTTTAAATATGACACTTGCAGCAATGGCAGTATTAGTACACGGTGTTCGACTAAATATGTTGGAATATGCTGGTCATGCCAGTGTAGAGTTTTCGGGTAGTGAATACAACCCGTTTAAATTAAAGAAAAATAAGTAAAATCTAATAAAATTATATACGATGACATTATTAACAGTAGTAAATGGATTTGGTGGCCACGCCATCGCTTTAGGAATCGCAGGAGTAGGTTCTGCAATTGGAACAGGAGTTGCTGCCATGGGAGCAATGGGACTTTGGAAGCAGTCGATTAAAGACAAGAAGAAGTTGCCTGCATTGGCATTAGCAATGGTTGGTATGCCTTTGAGTCAGGTGATTTATGGTATGATTTTCATGAATGCTTTAATTGGAGCTGACCTAAACCCAGATAGCTATATGAACCAGATGGTATTTGCATTATTTGTAGGTATTGCCATTGCTGCTTCTGCTATTATGCAAGGCCGTGCTGGTGCTGCCGCTTGTTCTAACTTAGCTGTAGATGATAAGCAAGGAGCAGGTATGTATATTGCTGCCATGGGTGTGATCGAAACAGTAGCTCTTTTGGCTATGGTATTCGGTATGGGTGGTATCCCTGGAGCATAAGCTCAGATCTAATTTAAAATAGAATAATCAAAAGAGTTGGCTATCTTTGCCAGCTCTTTTTGTTTATAGGAGCAGATGGATTAGTCGGTTATAATTATAACTACTGACTACTGCCTTTTGACTAGAAACTAATTTATACATGAATTTAACAGGGCAGTGGCAGTTTTTTGAGCAGTTTGATGCGGGATTTGATATGGGGCATGCCGTGTTTAAACAGTCGGGGACATTAATATCAGGCACTTTAATTTATACCGAGTATATCTACGAAGAGGCTTCTTTTCTGATTGAAGTTGAAATAGAAGGTGAAGTGCTTGACGATCGTTTAATGTTTGTTGGTAAAAGCTACGAAATTTTGGACAGTCCCTTTGAAATTGAATATTGCCTTGATGAGCGCATTGCTGAATTGCTTGATCCGGATCGTATTGAAGGGCACAGTGTCGACGACCAAGATTTGGAAGGACGATTTATTCTTCGTCGTCTTGAGTCGAGCTTAAGTTAACTATTAATCTACTTGACTTTCCGTTTTTAGTTACGTATTATTGATTAATGATTCAGAAGTGTTGATCAAGTTGCGTTTTGCGTACACTAGAATCCAAACCTATCTTTTACTCATCTCGTATACTACTTTATAGCAATTGACTCTTCGTTAGTTGTTTATTATCCCCTTTATCGAAGACGTTCGGTAGTGACTTTACTTACGGTCAAATAGCGGCACCGGTATCTTAGCTTTCCTGGAATGTATAAAATCTATGTTATGAAACGGATTTTGTTAATGACCGACTTTTCGGATACTGCCAGGAATGCCGCCATGTATGCACTCAAGATGTTTGAAAATGAAAAGGTGTATTTTGATCTCTTAAACGCCTATGATCTTGAGTTTAGCGGTAGTCCTTACATTATGCAGGTTAAGGAAGAGTTGGCTGAAGAGAGCCTGAAAGGCCTTAAAAATGAATTGTCCCTCTTGCATCGGCGTTTTCCCAATGCACGCGTTGAATTAGCTTCTCGTTTTGGTTCTTTGCTTGATGTTGTTCAAGGCGAAGTTGAAGAGTTCAAGCCCGAACTTATTGTCTTGGGTTGTCGTGGTGAAACGGCACTGGAGAACTTCCTTCTTGGCAGTAATGCCTACGAAATGGTTAAGAATGTTGAAGCAGCCATTTTAGTTGTTCCTAAACACGCCAAGTTTAAAAAACCAGAAAAAATTGTGTTTGCCACCGATTTGAAAGATTTTTCTGTTGATGATGTGGTTGAACCTTTGCGCGATTTAGCCCATCATTTCCATGCTGGTATTTCCTTTGTTAATATTTTGGAGGATGACTACGTTAATCGATTTGATGCGGAAGATAAAATTGCAGCACATTTTCAAGGATTAAACTTGAGCTTTAATTTTATCGAAGGTGAAAATGTAAGTAATGGTATTCTAAAATTCATGGATGATAATGATGCTGATATGGTAACTTTAGTTAGGCATCACGAAAGTTTCTTTGAGCGCTTATTCCACCCAAGTACCACCAAACAAATGGTGCTTCATCCTGAACATCCAATGCTTATACTTCACGATTGAGCATAAAAAAAAGAGGCCAATTGGCCTCTTTTTTAGTATATGATAAAGTTCAAATTACTTCGAAACTCTTTCTAGCCATTTTAACATGAATAACATGGTGAACATTGAGATGATACATGCAACCACGAAGATTGTCCATGTTGCCCAAATTGGAATAGACTCGTAAAAGATTGCACCAATAAATAATAACTGGTTTCCTAGTGCTGTTGCACCTAACCAACCACCTTGCATAATACCTTGGTATTGCGGTGGAGCTACTTTTGATACAAATGAGATTCCTAAAGGACTGATAAATAACTCAGCTACCGTTAAGATAAAGTAAGTACCAATTAATAGCATTGGTGTTACTTTAGCTGCATCGTCTAGCGGAGTACCTCCTTGTGAAGGATCGATAGATGAGAATAATGGTAAGCCTACTGAACCAAATACCATAACAACAAATCCTAAAGCGGCAATAAACATGCCAATCGCTATTTTCTTTGGAGTAGAAGGTTCAATGTTACGAGCCCTCAACCATCCAAATATCGCCATTATTACAGGAGTAAGGAATACTACGAAGAATGGGTTGATGGATTGGAATAACTCTGCACCTTGAATACTTACACTGCCAAGGTTAATGTTGATGGAGCTAAGATCTGTAAAGTTCTTAGCGAACATTGTAAGTGTTAAGCCATTTTGGTGGAACGAGAACCAGAAGAAAATTACCACACCAAATACTGCAAATAATGCATATAAACGTTGCTTAACTTCTTTAGCATCCATCTGTGGAACTTTGTCTTTTGAAGCTTCTTCATGTACTTCGTGCCCACCAGGATTTGGAAAGTTTTTCTTATTTACAATATAAACAACAAATGAAATTAACATTGCTACAATAGCAGTTCCAAAGGCATAGTGGAAACCAGTAGAGAATACACCAAGGTATTCATTAGCGAAAGCGCTTAGGTCTGCAACTGCAGATCCGTTAGCTGCATCAGCCATCTCTTGAAATTTCGTTGTTGCTTCTGCAGAAATAGTTCCATCATTGAATGAGTGACAGATTGCCGGAAGATCAGCATTGTAGTTAAAGCCGTTATGACTTAACCACCAGTTACGAACACCAACAGCTGCGAATGGAGCAAAAATGGCACCTACATTAATAAACATGTAAAACAATGAGAAACCAGAATCACGTAACTTGCTGTATTGAGCGTTGTCATACATTTGGCCAACTAGTGCCTGAAGGTTTCCTTTGAATAAACCATTACCGAATGCAATAACAAATAATGCGAGGCAAGTCATTACTAATGTAAATGTTGAAGCAGGAGAAGGAATAGCTAAAAATACATAACCTAATCCCATTACCACCAAGCCACTCAGAATGGTTCCTTTATAATTTCGTGTTTTATCAGCAATAACTCCACCAGCAAGAGCTAGAATATAAATTAGAGCGTAAAATACGGAATAAATAATTCCAGCATCTTTACCATTTAATCCAAACTTGGCTTGTAAGAAAAGCACAAGAATAGCCATCATCGTATAAAAACCAAAACGCTCACCCATATTAGCCAGTGCTGCAGGTATGAGTCCTTTAGGATGTTGTTTAAACATATCTATTTAATTTATAATTAGTTGTTATTTTCAATGGAAGCAAAAATATACAAATTTGTTTCACTTACAAATCGTAAGTATCATGTTGCAGAGCACACTTTGCTTAAAGTGTTGAGAGGTAGTTGTGTAATGTGGTGTTTATTTTTGTTTTTAGGGCCTTATTTAAAATTATTATAAGGTTGATGTTAATTTGTTAATGTGAGTTGATCAGCGATAATTATATTGAGATGGATCTTCTCTTTAACTAAAGTTTGTAAATTTGGTTATCTATAAAATCTATTGTAATGAAATTATTCCCCGTTTCTCAAATTTCAGATATTGATGCTTATACCGTACAAAATGAGCCCATAAGTTCCATTGATTTAATGGAAAGAGCTTCACTGGCTTTTTGTTGTAAGTTTATTGGATTATACGGATTAGATATAGGCGTGCTTGAAAGTATTGATGTATTGGTTGGGCCTGGAAACAATGGTGGCGATGCTTTGGCTATTGCACGTTTATTAAGTAATAAAGTTAATCGTATTAGGGTTTGGCTTTCGGTTGATGATAATAAATTGAGTGCCGATGCGCTAATTAATTTGAATCGTTTAGAGGGAATAAGTAACATTGAATGTTCGACTGTAGCAGAGGTACATCAATTACAAGCTATAGATGAGAAATCTGTAATTATTGATGGTTTGTTTGGGTCGGGCTTGAATCGACCACTACAGGGAACGCAAAAGGAGCTTGTGCAATTAGTTAATAGCCTAGAAAATGATGTTGTTGCCATTGATATTCCTTCTGGTTTAATGGGAGAAGATAATTCAGCAAATGATTTGCATGCGATTATAAAGGCTGATATTACTATTTCATTTCAGTTTCTAAAGTTGTGTTTCTTATTGCCTGAGAATGCTGAGTATGTTGGACTTTGGAAAGTGGTTGACATTGGACTGCACCGAAGCATCATTAATCAAAAATCAACTCCTTATTATTATACAGGTATTGATGAGGCTAAAAGTCTTTTGAAGAAGCGAAATGCCTTTGCACATAAAGGTAAGTTTGGGCATGCCTTGTTATTGGCTGGTTCGTATGGTAAAATGGGGGCAGCTGTTTTGGCATCGCGTGCTTGCTTGAGAGCCGGAGTTGGATTGTTGACTGCCCATGTGCCACGTTTAGGTTATGATATTATTCAAACAGCGGTTCCCGAAGCAATGGCAAGTGTTGATCGATCTGATATACTAATTTCAGAATTTCCTGAATTGGATACTTTTAATGCCATTGGTGTTGGACCAGGTATGGGGACAAAACCTAACTCGTGCTTGGCACTTAAAGAGTTGCTTAAGATGGTTAGTGATAAACCATTGGTGCTTGATGCGGATGCCATTAATATACTTGGCATTGATCCCGAGTGTTTGAGCGCTCTTCCTCCCAATACAATATTAACGCCTCATCCTGGAGAGTTTGATCGATTAGTCGGAAAATTAACAAGTGGTTTTGAGCGATTACAAAAGGCAATTGGTTTTGCAAAAAAGCATCAATGCATTGTTGTTTTAAAAGGGGCATACTCAGCTGTGATTGATTCTTCGGGTGATTGTTATTTTAATTCGAGTGGTAATGCAGGTATGGCAACAGCTGGCAGTGGAGATGCCTTAACTGGTGTTGTGTTGGCACTATTGGCACAAGGATATGAGGCCCTTGATGCAGCTCGATTAGCAGTGTATCTGCATGGTTTAAGCGGTGATATTTATATCGGGGAGCAAGCGCAGGAAAGTTTAACAGCGAGTGAGCTAATTGATTATCTTGGGAAGGCCTTTTACAGGATGCAACAAGAGAAATAGTGAACGTGGTTAATGTTAGGATAAAAGGACTGTGACTCTGCTTTATATCATGTTTTAACACATGGTTTCTAACTTGGCTTTTTGAAATTTTCGTTTACCTTTGATGCTCGTCGTTTAATTACGACAAAACCATTAATTGTTTATATTGTGTACTATTTGAAAATGATAGTGTTATGAGAAAGGTTTTTCTTTACATATGTCTTGGGATTGTAGTGGCCTCGTGTGCCGTAGAGCAAACTATTCCATCGAAAGTGAACGTTAAAGAAGTCTCAAAACTTTCCAATGCTTCCGTTAATTCCTTGGTTTATGCTTTGCCATCAACCAAAATTAGAGTTGAAGTGAGTGTGGAAAAAACGATAAGTAAAGTTGGGCCGTTTTACCGCTATTCGCAGAAAATGTTAAATGTGACTGATGTGGTGACTAAGGATGATGAAAAATGGGCCATTAAGGATATTAATTTAAGCACATTTGGTGTTGCTGATTTAGACAAGCAATACGCCATTAGTTATTCAGGCGAGAGTGTTGCGCCTTTGTTGAATGTAAATAATGAAGGTGTTTTAGTGGGTGTTAATCTTAGCGATTTGCCTAAGGAGTCTTGTACTTTAAAAAGTTACAATGTGCAAGAGGTGCCTTCTGTCTCAGACATTAATTTTAACGCCGTTCCGATGATGGAGAAGCAATTGGCCAAAACGTCAACGGCTGCCATGGCCGAAGAAGCTGCCAATTTTATATATAAGATACGCAAACGTCGTTTTAAAATTTTGGCCAGCGATTATGAAAACCTTCCTCCTGATGGAAAATCGTATGAAGTAACGGTTCGAGAGTTAGATGCCTTGGAAGAAGCTTATCTGGAGTTGTTTATTGGCAAGGTTGAGAAGGTGGAGCTTAATTATACTTACGATATTCACCCTAATGCTCTAAGTGCAAACAATGACGTACTATTCCGTTTTTCAACCGTACAAGGTGTGGTTGATAAAATGGACATGAGTGGCGCACCAGTCTATATTGAAATAGATGCCGAGGAGAAGGAGTTATTACCAGATGCACCTCTGCCTATTACCAAGGAAGAAGTAAGAACTGGTTTATACTATTGTCGCCCTGGTAAGGCAACTGTGAAAATTATTGATCGAAATAAATTATTAAGGTCACAAGAGGTTTATCTGGGACAATATGGACAAGTAGTAAATATGCCATCTTCTGTTCTGGAAGAAAAAAATATAAGCATTCAGTTAGACAGTAAAACAGGTGCTTTAAAATCGATAGAGAGAAAATAAATTATTGAATAATCCCCCTTATTAAAAAATGAAGTTATGAGTAACGAAATTGCAAAGTTATCTCCTCAGGGTTTGTGGGAAAGCTTCTACAAACTAACTCAAATTCCTCGCCCTTCAAAAAAGGAAGGTAAAGCCATTGACTTTATCGAAGAGTTTGGTAAATCATTAGGATTGGAAACAATTCGTGATGAAGTAGGAAATGTAATTATACGCAAGCCTGCTACACCGGGCATGGAAGATCGTAAGGGTGTTATCCTACAGGGACACATCGATATGGTACCTCAAAAAAATAGCGACAAAGTGCATGATTTTGAGACTGACCCTATCGAAACAATGATTGAGGATGGTTGGGTTACTGCCAATGGAACCACACTTGGTGCCGATAATGGAATTGGAGTAGCGGCTGCCATGGCTGTACTGCAAGCTAATGATTTAGTTCATGGGCCTGTTGAAGCTTTAATCACCATGGATGAAGAGGCGGGTATGACTGGTGCAAATGCACTTAAGCCAGGTTTATTACAAGGTGATATTCTTTTGAATATGGATTCAGAAGATGAAGGTGAGTTGTATGTTGGATGCGCAGGAGGTTCTGACGCCAATGTTAAGTTCTCTTATACTGAGGCGGAAGTGCCAGCAGGATCTGTTGCTTTTCGTTTGGCTTTAACCGGACTAAAAGGAGGTCACTCAGGATTAGATATCGTACGTGGAAGAGGTAATGCTAACTTGTTATTGTTCCGTTTCTTAAAGTATGCAATTGCTAATTTGGAAACACGTTTATCATCTATTGATGGTGGTAGTTTACGTAACGCTATTCCTCGTGAGGCATTTGCTGTTGTTACCGTTCCAGCCGCTATGGCAGATGAGTTTACTGATGGACTTGAAGAGTATGAAGATATGTACAAAGCTGAGTTTGGCGATGTTGAGCCTTACTTATCGTTTGTAGCTGAGAAAACTGATTTACCTGCATCATTAATCGACGAAGTAACACAAGACGATATCGTTAATGGTATTATAGCTGCACCAAATGGTGTAATGCGCATGAGTACCGATATGGAAGGATTGGTTGAAACATCAACTAACCTTGCTATTGTGAAGTCGGCTAATGGAGTAGTTGATGTACAATGCTTGATGCGTAGTTCGGTAAATTCGGCTATTGAAGACCTAGAGTCGAAAATGGAAAGTGTATTCCGTTTAGCAGGCGCTGAAATTAATTTTGGAGGTCAGTATCCGGGTTGGAAACCAAATATGGATTCGCCAATCTTAAAAGCCATGCAAGACGTTTACAACAACAAATGGGGTAAAATTCCAGAGATTAAAGCGATTCACGCTGGTTTGGAATGTGGTATTTTGGGAAGTGCCTATCCAAATTGGGATATGATTTCGTTTGGTCCTACCATTCGTTTTCCTCACTCTCCTGATGAAAAAGTAAATATCGAGACTTGTGAGAAATTTTGGGATTACTTAGTTGAAACACTTAAGCATATTCCTACAAAATAAACCCTTAATAATGGTTAGCTGTCACCTCGATAGCTAACCTTTTTTATATCTAACTAAATTCAAAATGACTGACAAAATTCAAAAGACCTTGCGCGACTCAGCTGCGTTGCGTTGGGGAGCCTTAATTTTATTAAGTGCATTAACTTTTTCAACCTATTGGTTTCAGGATTTCTTCTCAGGCTTAAAGGGCTTGATGGAAACTGAAATGGGAATTGATAGTGAAGAGTTTGGCCGTATCATCGGGATGACTACTATTGCCAATATGTTTGGTATGATTATTATTGGTGGTATCATGCTTGATAAATGGGGTATTCGCATTGCGGGTATCGTATTTGGTTCAATTGCAACCTTAGGTGGTGCCATTACAGCTGCTGCTGCTGCAGGTTGGTTTGGAGATGATCATTCAACGGTTGTTAACTATATGATTGTAGGACGTATCCTTTTTGGTTCAGGCCTTGAAGTGCTTTGTGTTGTTGCTACGCGTACCATTGTAAAATGGTTTAAAGGTTATGAACTGGCATTGGCCATGGCTATTAATATGGGTTTTGGTCGATTAGGTTCGGCTATGGGTACTGCCTTATCGCTTGATATTGGCGGTGGACATGTTTCTCCTGCGGTAACTTTTGCAGCTACGCTTATTGGTTTGGCACTAATTTTATTCTTAATTTATACAGTTTTTGATATTAAAATTGATAAACAAGAGAAAGCTATTGCAGGTGATCAAGAGAAAGATGATTCTGAAGATTTTAAGTTTTCAGATTTGACAGCTCTAATTAAAAATTCATCATTTTTATACATCGCTTTATTGTGTGTTGCTTTTTATGCGGCCATCTTCCCATTTATGATGTATGCTCCTGATTTATTAATTAATAAGTTTGGTTTTTCTCAAATATTGCCAGCTGCTGGTGAGGTTATTATTGGCGGAAGTAAAGCCTTAGGTGCTGCAAGTGTATATGTTATATTCTTCTTGTTTGCCATCTGCTTTGCAGTTGTTCCAAATAATATAAAGAGCAAAACCTTGGCCTTGGGCGTAAAGGTTGTTTCTGTGTTTTTATTTGTAAGCTACCTTTATTATATGAAGGACGTACTTGCTATTTGGTTGCAAAACGGTGCAAAAACGGCTAGTCTAATTCCTTTAGGTACTATTATCTTCACGCCTATCTTTGGTAACTTTGTTGATAAGAAAGGAAAAGCAGCTTCATTAATGATCCTCGGATCCTTATTACTTATTTTTGCACACGTTTCATTATCTGTTCTTAACAATGTAGTGATTGCCTACTTTGGACTGGTAAGTCTGGGTGTTGCCTTTTCGTTAGTGCCTGCTGCCATGTGGCCATCAGTGGCGAAAATTATTCCTGAGAATCGATTGGGAACGGCTTATGCGTCTATGTTTACTTTACAAAACTGGGGACTTGGATTATTCTTCTGGGGAATCGGAGCATTACTTAAGTTTGTAAACAGGAATCAACTTGATGAGATTGAAGCAGGAAATGCTGTATATGACTATACTATTCCAATTCTTGTTTTGGTTGGATGTGGTGTTATCTCAATCTTTTTATCATTTAAATTGAAACAGTCTGATAAGAAATATGGCTACGGTTTAGAAGATCCTTCATAAGCGCTAGTTATTATTGCAATAATATATTGAAACAGCTATCCATTGGGTAGCTGTTTTTTTTAAAAAACCTAACAGGTCTTTAAGACCTGTTTGGTTGCTGGTTGCTCTTAATCAGATTTGGCACTTGCTATGTTATATAACACATGCAGTTCGGAACAATGTACTGCACTGGCATGATAAATTTTTATACTTTTGGCAACCTAATAGTAAAACTATCATCCATGGGTACGAGTGTGAAAAAGAAGAAGTCATACGTTGATATATTTTTAAATGGTGTTGAGAGAGTAGGAAATATATTGCCACATCCTGCCTTGTTATTCGGAATTTTTGCAATCATCGTACTTGCATTTTCCGCCATATTTGCCTGGTTGGGAACAACAGCTAATCACCCGGCTACCAACGAGACTATTGAAGTTATCAACTTAATGTCTGTGGATGGTTTGCGCCGCATTCTAACTGAAATGGTGAAGAACTTCACCAACTTTGCGCCTATGGGAATTGTAGTAGTTGCCATGCTAGGAATTGGATTGGCTGAGAAGTCGGATTTGATAGGTGCCTTGATTCGTAAACTGGTACTGGCTGCTCCTAAAGGTATATTAACCTTTGTAATTATATTGGCTGGTGTAATCTCTAACGTTGCATCCAGTGTAGGTTACGTGCTTTTGGTTCCGCTTGGAGGCGTTATATTTTTGGTGGCTAAGCGTCACCCTTTGGTTGGTATGGCTGCTGCTTTTGCTGGTGTATCAGGAGGTTTTAGCGCCAATCTAATTATTGGAACTATTGATCCTTTGCTGGCAGGTTTAACCGAAGAAGCAGCGCGTATTGTGGATAAAACCTACACTGTGAATCCGGTAAGTAACTATTACTTTATGGTCGTATCTACTTTTATGGTTGCCTTGGTTGGTACCTGGGTTACCGAAAAGATTATAGCTCCGCGCTTTGGCGAATATAAAGGGGAGGTAACAGAAGAGGAAACCAAATTGGATAAGTTGTCGAAAAAGGAGAAGAAAGGCTTACGTTGGGTGAGCATTGTTTCTGTAACTTTTCTGGCTATCATGCTATGGGGTTTAGTACCAAGCGATGGATTTTTGCGAGGTGCCGATGGTGGTTTGCTAACATCTCCTTTACTTAAGGGGGTAGTTGCTGTATTGTTTATTTGGGCAGGAACCTGTGGTATTGTTTATGGTAAAATAACGGGTAAGTTTAAAACCGATAAAGACATTATGGGGGCGATGGGTGAATCAGCTAAGTCATTGGGGCCATATTTGGTTTTGGTGTTTTTTGCAGCTCAATTTGTCGCTTATTTTAATTGGAGTAATCTCGGATTGGTTTTGGCAGTAAATGGTGCCAATGCTATCAATAGTTTAAACCTAAGTGTTATTCCTTTAATGTTAATGTTCGCTCTATTTTGCGGATTGATTAACCTGGTTATGGGAAGTGCATCAGCCAAATGGGCCTTGTTGGCGCCAATATTTGTGCCTATGTTTATGATGCTTGGTTACTCGCCAGAGTTAACCCAAGTAGTATATAGAATTGGTGATAGTGCTACCAATATTATCTCACCAATGATGAGTTTCTTTGCTCTGATCATTGTTTATTTTCAGAAGTACGATGATAAAGCAGGTATCGGAACCATCGTGTCTACCATGTTACCCTATTCAATGATATTTATGGTGTCGTGGATGATCTTATTAGCCGTTTGGTTACTAACTGGTTTACCTCTTGGCCCAACCGGAGGCTTGTATTTTTCAATGTAATATTAATCGTTTTAGTTTGTATTCGGTTTAACACTGATGATATCGTGAACATGGCTCTGCCTGAGTTTAATTTGATAGAGTCATTAATCGTTATGTCTGAATGGAATTGAAAAATACAGAAGAATGACTATCTTTTCTTAGAAAGTAATAATCTAATGTGTAATAGAGTTATCTTAATTAAGAAAACATTCTTCGATTTAAGAATAGTATGATTCTAATACGTAGTTAGATAATCTTTTATTGAGAATAATAGTCTGTTTGATAAATGTTTGAATATATCTATTAGAAGTTTGAATCTTATTATAATTTGTTTTGCAACATTAATTATATAGATAGCTACAAATAGAAATAAGATAATTCAATTTACCAAAAAGAAAACGTATTTAATAAATAGATAGCGATAATTAATTTTAGATTATTACTATTGCTATTCAGCAAGCAATATCTTTTGAATAGACTGATGCTTTTGAGAATAAGAGATAAGATATTGTGTCAAAAAGCATCGAATGTACATTAAAATACGCGGTCATCGATAAAATTCCTGAGTCCGTTGAAGTAAACTAGTGATGGACATTTAAAATTTTTGAATCAGTAAACAATCACTGCGACTGCCCCTTCGACAAAAGCTCAGGGAGCATTTCAGTGAACGTGTACCGCTAAAGATAGTGAACACCCTCTTCTTTTATTTACTTGTAATTCTTACGGTACATGTATTAGCCCTTGAATTCTTTATTAATTGTCTTACAAATAAGTTTTTAGTGGTTTGACGAGCAATACTCACCAAATCAATTGAAGCAACTAGGGTTTGATTTTGGCCATTCATCTTAAGAGATGGTGATTGACAATGCCCTGAAGCATCACTGTTGGTTTTGTCGCTTGTTAGGTAGCCACCAGAAAAGGTAAAGGATACGGGAACGTTAGCTATGTTATTGTTATTTCGAACGGTAGTATAAGAAAATACACCTTTTTCCAGATTCTGATCAGATACTACTTCATATTCTGTGTGACTGCATTTTAGTTCTAATTCTTGAACGATGTTTACCAAACCGTTTTTTGCTTCGGAGAATAAATCAATTTTAACGCCCCCATCAACAATTGAAGCTTCTTCGTTAAGATATCCGCTTAGGGCATCTATACTGCTGGCATATAACTCCAGGGCCGTTATGATGGATTCTTCAGAGTCATGCTTTTGAGCTTGTTTGAGTTTTAGGTAAGCCAGTTCAAGGGCTTCATTTTTACGTAACTCTTTTCGTTTATAAAATTCACTTTTCGACAGGCGATAAAAGGCATACATGTAATTCATGTCTTCCCATTTATCAAGGTATTCATAACCTTCAAGAAATTCGGAAGAAGTCGCTTTTATGCGGCTTTGAATGTATTCGTGCACGCCATGGTTATCTTCCATTTTATAAAAGCTGGTTTCGCTTTTAATCTGTGTGTTAATCTGTTTTGATAAATCGGATAAGGCGCGTTCTTTGGCCTTATCTTCATAGTGGGCGGCGTATCCGGTTTTCGGAGTTATACCTATTCCATAGTAATAATCAGGTGATTTTGGCCTTTCTTTTAACCAAGCAGGCTTTGAAAGTTCCAATAATTCAGCCTCTTTCTTTTTCGATTGGCAAGCAGAAACTAGGACTACGATTGAGACAAGTATTAGCGAAAAGTATTTCATGATTCAATTCTAGTTCTCAGGTTGATATTCGCTTATCTGTTTGGCCACTTCTACGGCACATTTTGCAAGTGCTTCGCTTTCCAATTGATGGATGGATTTAATCTCTGTCTTATTTTTAAACAAAGCTTGTAAGCGATTGATTGAAGTAGGATCATGGTAAACTTTGTCTTCATCCGAATCTTTGGTAGCAGATTTCCAATGACCTGGAACTAATCGGCTATAATCACCATCGAACTGAGCGTATTGTATTAAATCCTTTGGGCTGGCATTAAAGGTATTGGCAATGGCCAACTCATCGCGATCAATGCGTGTTAAGGAATAGTTTATTTGAAGAATTAATTCATTTTTTTGTCTGAACTCATAATAAACCACCTTATCATAAATCGTTTTCATTTCCTTTAATTTTGTTTCAGGATTAACTGTTTCAACAGTGCGCTTTAGATAGGCTTTCTTTTGAACTTTACTATGACGACCTTGATTACGTATGTATTTTACTATTTCAGTTTTGAATATACTTTTAGCTTCAAATTCGTTGCCGTATTTTTTAGCTAACTGAATGGCCATGTCAGCATCTTTAATGTCATCCCACCCTCTGATGGTTTGTATCGATTGACCGTCGATAACTTTATAAAAAGGTGATTTAATTTGTTTGGTTTTGGCAATAATTTGCTGACGGCTCTGATTTGCTACGGTTAGGTGGCTATAATGACCTGATGTTGCAGGAAGAAAAGCAATGCTTAAGGTCGCATTCTGCAAGGCTTCTTGTTGCAATGCAATACTGTTTTTATAACCTTTAGTCGCTTTGTTTATTTGATCGAAATCGGCATATGCACTACGGTAGCTATTAGTCTCAATAAGGGAATTACCATGGCGATAAATTGGTTCGAATTTGGCTGTTACCCATTGTGTTTCGGCATCTTTAAATTGGCTATCGAAGCGAAGAATCTCCTGAAACTGCTTTTCGGCTACATTAAATTCTTCGAGAGAAAGTGCCTTCATGGCATCCTGATATAAGGTATTCAGATACTTGTCTCTCACCTCCATGTAATAAACCTTTTGCTCTTCGGAGGTAATAACCTGTACGCCTAGAGACGAGAGTAGGTGGAAATAATCTTCAGCTTTCTTATAAGCATAAACGGCATCCTTTGTCGAACCAGTATTATATTTCGATTTGAAATTTTCAATTTTATCGTCCAATACCATTTGACCAGTGCGTTGTAGGCCAAGTTTGGCTTCGATGTTATTCTTATTGGCTTGCAACGATTTTAAATACAAAGCTGCAGCATCGGTGTAAAGTCCGGCACTATCAAATTTATCTGCTTTGTTAACCAGGCGTTTACTGGTGCATCCAGATAAAAGTAAGACACTACTAAAAAGTATTGTAAGGTAAATATTTCTCATATCAATGGTAAGTTAAGTTTACTTGAACGTGAATTAACAAAAAGTGTTCGGTTTTTCAAGGGTTTAATTTAGATTTGTATAAAGCAATTAATTTTTGTGTCATGATTAAGAAATGGATTTCGCCTTGGTTGAACTATTTACCACTACTTATAAGTAATTGGGGCTTGTTTTTATTGTTGTGTGCAACACTCTTTCTTTTGCCTTTGTTGTCCAGCTTATTTATGATAAATATTTTTGACCTTTGTCTCTCTTTTATCATAATGGCGTCGATATTTGCTACGCGTGAAAATAAAAGAGCCCTTGGCGTACTGCAGGCTGTTGCAGCCATATTTGCTGTGTGGATCTCTCGCTTAATTGAAATGGATGCCTTTCATTACATAGCTAAACTGGTGTTGGTTCTATTTTTTCTTACACGAGTATTTAAGTTTATTGGGCAGGTATCACGTAAGCAAAACATTAATTCGGTGGTAATTATCGAAGCCATTAATGGATATTTATTGTTGGGAGTCGCCTTTGGTGTTTTAATTGATTTTATGTTGCTGTCTCACACAGGTGCGTTCAATTTTTTAGCAAGTAATGAAACGGTTCATTTTTTCGATCCCTATTATTATGCCTTTGTAACAATGTCCACTTTGGGGTATGGTGATTTATTACCAATTACACCACCAGCCAAGGCAATAGCACTATTTATTACGCTTTGTGGCCAGTTTTATCTGGTAACAATTATGGCTTTTCTCATTGGGCGATTATTGTCGCAGAATGATAAAAAGGACTAAGTCATCATTGTTATTTTTTCACCTGTCGTTGTCGTGTACTCCTTCATTAAATTAGCCGTAAGACATGAGTGAATTGGTAAGATGGCAACTACATCACCTATCTTTACGGATTCCATTATTTCGGTGCTTACTTTAATAGTACCATGTTCTTGAGAGATGCGGCATACCTCTCCAATAACTTCATTTATGTCCCACTGATTATTATTTAGTCGTAGTGCTGTCCCAAAATAGGGCTCGTCTTCTTCATTTAGTGCGCTATCTTTCGATAAGTGAACAGCACCACCATGAACCACTATTTCATTTCGTTCGGGATATTTGGCTACAACAGGACATGCCAATGCTACGGCGATGCTCTCTTTACTGCTTGATCCGATTTGTGCTTGTGTTTCGTCATAGAAAACAAAGTTGCCCGGGCGGATTTCATCATAGTCGGATAAGTCATTTATTATTGAACACGAAGGTGTATCGCCATAAGAGAGCTGTGCTAATGGAAAATCAGCCGATAGAAATGTTTTTAAAGCAAGCATTTGCTCTTTCGCATCTTTAGCAATGTCGCGAACCTCCTGAATTGATTTTGCTTTGTAGGTGTGTCCGGCATGGCAGAGATAACCAATGAAGATAAGGTTTTTGCATTCTTTTAGCTGGTTCAATAGCATTTGCATTGAAGTGTAATCATCCGCTTTAATGCCAGTGCGACCATATCCTGTATCGGTTTTGATGAAAACACCAACAGGATTTGTTATATGCTCTTCAAGAAATTGGATAGTGTCAAGTGACTCAAGTACAATATTGAGGTTAATCTTTGAGGCCAGCTCATTAATTACCTTCCATTCTAGTATGTTACACGGAAAGGCGATGGTAATATCTTTCCATCCATGGCTGGCAAAGTATTCAGCCATCTTTACCGATGATACTGTGATGCATTCGACACCATATTCCTTAAACCATTCGCCTATTTCAGCTGACTGATGTGTCTTGAAGTGGGGGCGGAGGATAACATTGTTTTGCTTGGCTTTTAGCGCCATGTTAGCAATATTATCGATGCAAATCTGTTTATCTAGTATGAGTGTCGGTCGTGTAATCATCTGAAATCATTTTAAGCAAAGATAGGGAATACACGATTAAACCTTTATTTTTAAGTCATGAATTACTTTAGGTGGATTATTAATAATATGTATCGTTTGGTTTATCTCTATTACCGTATCACTGGTATAGCTAAACGAAAAGTATTGATTAAATCTATCAAGTCATCGCTAAAGTTTCATGAATTAGAAATTCCAGTACGTGAATTTACGGCACTATCTAAGCGGAAAAAACCGATGGGTGATATTAAGGTCATGATTGGTCGCTTTGAAGAGCAGGCTTTTCAGTATTGTATTATGTACGATCTTTTTATACCCCGATATTACCGTCGTAGAAAGCTCGCTCAAAAGCTCGTGTTATCATGCCTTAAGTTTTGCGAGAAAGAACAGTTTAAAAATGTAATTGCGATTATTAAAATCTCAAATGAGGAATCTGTGGCTTTGTTTCAGAAACTTGGTTTTGAGCTATTGATAGAGGATAAGTGGACCAGGTGGATGAAGAAAGAGGTAGAGTTATACAATGAGCCTGCAGTTGTGGCTCTTTATAAAACCAAAAAAACCGGCTCAAATTGAACCGGTTTAAATATCTGATTTTTTATACTTATCTAATTATTGTTTGCTCTCTATCCGGACCAACAGATACAATTTTAATTGGCACTTCAAGTTCTTTCTCTAAATAAGCAATGTAGTCTGAGAATTCCTGTGGAAAATCTTTTTCAGCTCTCACCTTGGTAAGGTCTTGTTTCCATCCGGGAAGTTCCTTGTAAACAACCTCAACATCTTCAGTTAATTCAAAAGGGAACTGCTCGGTGACTTCGTCATTAATTTTGTAAGCAGTAGCTACTTTAATGGTTTCAAATCCACTTAGTACATCACCTTTCATCATGATTAATTGTGTAACACCATTAATCATTACAGCATATTTAAGAGCAACTAAATCAACCCATCCACAACGACGAGGACGACCAGTTGTTGAGCCAAACTCATTACCTGCCTTACGCATTTCTTCGCCATCGGCATCGAATAATTCGGTAGGGAAGGGGCCACTTCCAACACGAGTACAGTATGCTTTGAAGATACCGAATACCTCACCAATTTTATTTGGAGCGATACCCATACCTGTACAAGCACCAGCACATATAGTGTTTGAAGAAGTAACAAAAGGATATGAACCAAAATCGATGTCAAGTAAAGTTCCCTGGGCACCTTCAGCTAATATGCTTTTTCCTTCTTTATTGTATTTGTTTAACTCGTGTTCGCTGTCGATTAGCTTCATGTTACGAAGCAATGCAATACCTTCGTCCAATCCTTTTTCAAACTCAGCAACATCGTACTCAAAATCGTACATGCTTAGCATTTTAATGTGCTTTTGTTTAAGGGCTTCGTACTTCTCATCAAACTTGTGAAGTACATCACCTACACGTAGTCCGTTACGACCAGTCTTGTCCATGTAAGTTGGGCCAATTCCTTTTAGGGTCGAACCAATTTTAGTTTTTCCTTTCGAAGCTTCAGATGCAGCATCCAATATGCGATGAGTAGGAAGAATTAGGTGAGCCTTTTTTGAAATATAAAGATTGTCACTAATGTCGTAACCTTTTTCTTTTAACGAATCAATTTCCTTTTTGAAAGTAATTGGGTCAAGTACTACACCATTTCCAATAATGTTGGCTTTGCTGGCATGAAATATCCCCGATGGAATATTGTGTAACACATGTTTGAAGTTATCAAATTCAAGTGTGTGACCTGCATTTGGTCCACCTTGAAAACGGGTTATGACGTCGTATTTTGGTGTAAGTACGTCAACTACTTTTCCTTTTCCTTCGTCTCCCCATTGAAGTCCCAGTAAAACATCAACCTTCATTTCTTTCTTTTTAAATGTCATTGGTCTTATGACCTGATTCATTGTTAATAACTACTTTGTTGTTGATAGGTAGTTCGTTATAGTAATGTCATTACATTAAAAATCGGATTCCCGCTTGTCACGAAATTCCGATTGGTAAAATTAAGGATAATCCCTTAAAAGCTTATCCTTTTGTTAGTTATTTTTAATAAATAATCTAATTATTCTTCGTTGTCTTTTTCAATACACTCTTTACAAGTTCCGTATACATATAATGAGTGGTGCGAAACTTTAAAATCATGAAATTCTGCGGCGTTATTTAAAACCGTTTGAATAGTTGGATCGCAAAATTCTGTTACATTACCACAATGTGTACAGATAAGGTGATCGTGCTGTTTTGATTCAAAGGCTTTTTCGAACTGAGCAATGTTTTTCCCAAACTGGTGTTTGATCACCAGCTTGCAATCAAGAAGTAAATCAATGGTATTATATAGGGTTGCTCTACTAACACGATAGTTTTTATTCTTCATGAAAATATAGAGCGATTCGATATCGAAATGACCTTCCCGACTGTATATTTCATCTAAAATAGCGTACCTCTCCGGTGTCTTGCGATGCCCGTTGCGTTGGAGGTATTCAGTAAAAAGCTGCTTTACCACATCCTTTGTTTCCACATTATTCATATGTAGTCTCAATTAAAATAGAGTCTAAAAATAGGTAAAATCGGATTAAATAAAAACTCTTGTTTAGAATTATTATAAATCAGCCTTTTATTCTTTCCTGCCGTGTTACATTATGCACGCCTTTTATTTTCATGATGTTGAAAATAAGGTTATTTAAATCTTCTGTATTGTGGATGTATAAATAGATGTTGCCCTCAAATATGCCATCATGACTTTCGATGTTTATTGAGCGCATGTTCACATTTTGATCTTCGGAAATGACTTTAGTGATTTTACTAACGATACCCATTTGGTCAATTCCACTCAGATTAATCAAAGCTAAATAAGATAGTATTTTGTGCGATTCCCATTGAGCCGATACAATGCGATCGCCTTGGCTCGACATTAGTTTAATGGCAACCGGACACTTTCTGCTATGTAAAATTAGCTTCTCATCTTCATCTAAAAAAGCCAGGATGTCATCGCCCGGTATTGGATTACAGCACTGTGAAATAGTAAATTGGTCGTTATCGTTATTGTCCGATAATACCAATTGTTTCTTTTTTGAAGGTTTTGCTTCTATAGTTTTTTCAGAATCATGATTTTCATCTCCTTCCTGCTTGTTTCCACCGCTCATTCCAAGAGATAACTTCCAGTATCTAATCCACTTGTTGCTTGTTTTTATACTGAGGATTTTAGGTAGGTTATCGAGTTTCAGATTTCCTTTACCTATTCTAAAATACAGTTCATCGCGTTTAGCAATGTTATGGTGATCCATCAACTTCTTAAGGATGCGTGAATTTATGGATAACTTTTTCTTTTGAAGTGCCTTTTCGAGTACTTTTTCTCCTTTTACAATCAGTTCTTTTCGTTCCGACTTGAAGGCTTCTTTGATACGTGTTTTTGCTTTGGCAGTTGTTACAAAGCTTAGCCAATCGTACTTAGGTTGCTGCTTGGCTGATGTAATGATTTCGACCTGGTCACCACTTTTAAGCGTGTAACTTAGTGGGACCAATTTGAAATTCACCTTGGCTCCGATACATTTATAACCAATATCGGTATGTATATCAAAAGCAAAATCAAGTGCCGTAGCTCCTTTAGGTAATACTTTTACATCACCCTTAGGCGTGAAAATCATTATCTCGGAAGCAAAGAGGTTGAGCTTGAAATCATCTAAAAATTCGAGCGAGTCCGAATCGGGATTATCCAATAATTCGCGAATCATCTCCAACCACTTATCCAGTTCCGATTCTTTCTCTTTTTGTCCTTTGTATTTCCAGTGTGCGGCAAATCCACGTTCAGCAATATCGTCCATGCGCTGAGTGCGAATTTGTATCTCTACCCATTTTCCATTTGGCCCCATAACCGTACTGTGCAAGGCTTCATAACCGTTTGCTTTAGGGGTAGAAACCCAATCGCGCAAGCGGTCAGGTTTGGGCTTGTAGATATCGGTAATCATTGAATATATAGCCCAACATTGCGTTTTTTCGGGAAGCTGTAATTTGGGTTCGAAAACAACTCGAATCGCTAATACATCGTATATTTCTTCGAAGGGTAGGCTCTTTTTCTGCATCTTACTCCAAATGGAATAGATGGACTTGTGACGACCTACTACTTCAAAGCGATAACCTTCCGATTCTAGTCGCTCCTCAATAGGTGCTTTAAAGCTATTAATGAAATCGACGTGTTTTTCTTCGCTGGCTATTACCTTACTGTTCAGCTCTTCAAAAACCTTTGGTAACTCGTACTTTAGGCTTAGATCTTCTAATTCGGATTTTATGGTGTAAAGGCCCAAACGATGAGCCAATGGCGCATAAAAGTATATGGTTTCACCAGCAATCTTTAGCCGTTTATGGTCGGGCATCGATTTAAGCGTACGCATGTTATGAAGACGATCAGCTAATTTGATCAATATAACACGAACATCTTCTACCATGGTGAGCAGAAGTTTTCTGAAATTCTCAGCCTGCAATGAACTGCTTTGATCGAAAACGCCTTCAAGTTTGGTTAAGCCCGCAACAATGGACGCAATTTTTTCACCAAACATGTTCTGAAGATCTTCAACGGTATAATCGGTGTCTTCAACAACATCGTGTAGGATGGAAGCCACAACGCCTTTTGTTCCAAGGCCAATTTCCTCTGCTGCAATTCGTGCTACTTCTAAGGGATGAATAATATAAGGTTCGCCCGATTTGCGGCGCATGCCTTTATGAGCTTCGTGAGCTAATTCAAAAGCCTTGGTAACAAGTTTTTTATTCTCTTCGGTTTGACAACGCGGGCAAGCCTGCATCAATTTGTCAAACTGCTCTTGTATCATTACTTCTTCTTCCCTTTCCGTCATTCACATTGGCGTTTAAAGCGAACTAAAATACTTAATTCTCTTGACTGAAACAATGATTGTATTGTGGTAATAAGTTTATTTAAATAGTTTTATTATTTATGGAACAAAAATATTACAGAATTGATGCTGGCTGTTGTGCTTATTTACCTGCAACTACAGTAATGAAATCTTCTTCTTGTAAATATTTTTTGGCTAAAACTTGGAGTTCCTTTGCGTTAATGCTCATTAACTTATCAAAGAAATCGTGGAAGTATTCAGGAGATATATCCAAATCGAGTAAGCCACGGTAGTTGTCAGATGTGGCAAATGGGCCGTCAAAATTACGGATGACATCTCCACTTAAAAAGTTACGAACCAGTGTGAGTTCGTCCTCGCTAATGAGTTCTTCTCGTAATCGTTTCAATTCATTGAAAACTTCCTTAACCGCTAATTCTCTATTTTCGGCCTTAACATCGGTGCTAATAACAAGGAAGCCCGAATGTTTATAGGTCATTATGAAGGATGAAATACCATAGGTCAGGCCTTTTTCTTCACGAATGTTGGTCATTAAACGTGAACTGAAATACCCCCCTAGTATGGTGTTCAGAATTTGCATGCCATGAAAATCGGGGTGGAGCTTGTTGAATAATGGCCGACCAATTTTCAAGGCCGATTGTAGAGCATCGGCCTTTTCAATGAAGATATTCTTTTTAATCTCGCTTTGAGGTTCAGGCTTGCGATCCTTTAATGGTGAGGCATCGGACCATTGCTGACCAAAATGTTTATTTAATAATTGTTGGATTTTATCGCCTGGCTGCCCCGATATTATAATATGAGTTCCAGTAGGTATGTATGCTTTTTTATGAAAGTCTACCAAGTCTTCGCGACTTATGTCATCAAAGGCGGATAATTCAAGGTAATTACCGTAAGGGTGTTCTTTACCAAATACATTTTGTGTGTAAGCGCGGGTGGCAATTGTTTTTACCTTATCACCTTCAATCAGAAATTCTTGTTTACGTTTTTCAAGTATGGTATCAATTTCCTTTTGCTCAAAAGTAGGGTGCTTAATTATATCTTCAAGTATTTCGAGTGTTTCGGGTAAAAAGTGAGTGAGCGAAATAAGGGTAATAATGGCATGGTGGAACTGTGCCTGTTGCCCAATGTATGCGCCGTAAAAATCAATCTTTTCAGATATCTCACTTGAAGTGTATTTCTTACTTCCTTCGCAAATAGCTTTGTTGCACACCGATGATAAAAGTGATTTATTGGCCTGAATCGAGCCTGCTGGGAAAAGGAAATCAATTTTAGCAACCTCTTGTGAACCTGCTTGTAAAAGATGAACTTTTATTCCATTATCCAATTCAAAAGTATCAATTGGTAATAAGTTGAATTGATCAACTGTTTTAAAATCTGGTGCTGATTGGCGATTTAATGACATCTTAATTTAAGCTTTTGAATGGTAATATAAAGTGGAGCAATTAGTAGATCGAAATGTTTTTTGAGCACGATCAAGAATGTTTTCTTTCGTAACTTCTCGGTATCTCTCCACTTCATTATTTATTTCCTCAGCCTTGCCAAGTAATTCGAATTGGGCCAAGTTCATTGCCTTATTCAGAAAGTTTATTTCAGAAAAAACCAACGATGATTCTATTTTATTCTTCACCTTTTGCAACTCGTAATCACTAACTGCCGATGTCTTAATTTTATCCAGTTCAACTTTGATGGCTTTTTCGGCCTGTTCCATATTTGTTGATGGAAGCAGGCGACCTGTTACAGTGAATAAGCCGGGATCGTGATCGCCAGATATGTAGGCATTAACATCGCTAAAAAGCTGTTGGTCTTTAATGAGCGATTGATTCATGCGCGATGACGAACCATTAGAAAGTACATCTGAAAGTAAATCGCAGGTGTAGAAATCATCGTCTTTTCTACCTCCTATGTGATACATCATCTGTATGGTATCGGCCTGAACATTTCGTTCCACTCTTAATTGGCGTTCTTCGGTTTGTTCAGGTTCAACAGGGATGATGGTTTGAGCTATTTTTCGTTTCGGAATTTCGCCAAACCATTTCTCAGCTAACTTAAATACCTGGTCAGGATCAACGTTTCCACTTACGGTTAATATGGCATTGTTGGGTGCGTAATGACTATAGAAGAAATCCTTCACATCTTGCAGTTGTGCCTGCTCAATATGAGCGATGTCCTTACCAATAGTTGGCCATTGGTAAGGATGCACTTTATAAGCTAAGGGACCAACCAACAGAGGAATGTCGCCGTAAGGTTGGTTTAAATAATGCTGTTTGAACTCTTCGATAACCACCTTGCGTTGTACCTCCAAACTTTGTTCAGAGAAATCAAGCTCCAGCATGCGATCCGATTCTAACCAAAATCCCGTTTCCAGATTCTCAGCAGGAAGCGTTAAATAGTAATTGGTTACATCATTGTTAGTCCAGGCGTTGTTATCGCCACCCACTCGTTGAAGTGGTTCGTCGTATGATGGTATGTTTTTACTGCCACCAAACATTAGGTGTTCAAATAGATGCGCAAAACCTGTTTTGTCTATTTGCTCATGTTTGGCTCCAACGTTGTATAGTACGTTTACGGCTGCCAGTGGTGTGCTTTTATCCACATGAACAACTACACGTAATCCGTTTGCTAAAGTTCTCTTCTCGATGTTAATCATTAAAACTGGAATCTGGTGTTGTTAGCAATTTCCTGCTTGGCTTCGTTATATTCCTTGAGTAATTCAGTCATTTGTTCTTTTACTGGCTTCACCTCGTTAATGAGTGTAGCTATCTGACCAATTTCCAATTCTCCCTCAATCATATCACCTTCGAAAATACCTTTTTTAGCACGGCCTTTTCCAAGTAATTTTTGTAAGTCAAGCGCTGAGGCACCTTCCAGCTCAGCTTTCTGTACTTGCTCGAAAAATGCATTTTTAATCAATCGGACAGGAGCTAATTTTTTTAAGGATAATTGTGTTCCGCCTTCGCCCGTTTCAATAATGCACTTTTTAAATTCGCTGTGTGCCGATGATTCTTCGGATGCGGCAAATAAAGAGCCTATTTGTACGCCGTCAGCACCTAAGGTCATGGCAGTGAGCATTCCTTTTCCTGTGCCTATTCCACCTGCTGCAATTAATGGCAGTGAGGTTAATTGACGAATATGTTGTATCAGTGTAAGCGTAGTTGTTTCTTCACGGCCATTATGTCCACCTGCTTCGAAACCTTCTGCAACGATGGCATCAACGCCGGCATCTTCACATTTCTTGGTAAAACGACCATTGGCAATAACGTGCACTACGGTCATGCCGTTTTCTTTTAATAGGCCAGTCCATTTAGCTGGATTGCCCGCCGAGGTAAAAACGATTTTAACCTTCTCTTCAATCAATATCTGAATAAGTTGGTCGATGTCAGGATATAGTAAGGGCACATTTACGCCCCAAGGTTTGTCAGTAGCCTTTTGCATTTTCTGAATGTGCTCGCGTAATATTTCAGGGCGCATCGAACCAGCGCCAAGCAGACCTAGTCCACCATTGTTACTTACTGCTGAAGCCAATTTCCATCCACTGCACCAAACCATTCCACCTTGTACAATGGGGTATTTTATATTAAAAAGTTCCGTTACTCTATTCATGACTTTGTTATTTGGGGAACAATTCTCTAACGTTTATCTGTAAAAGAGAACAATTCCTTATTTTAAACTTAAACCAGAAATCGGGTTCAATGATTTTTGTTCACTAAACCCGATTTAAATATGTGTTTGTTTTTTATTACTCTCTGATACGACGGCTGCGATTCACTTTTTTCTTGAAAGCTTTCATTTCGCCTTCGAATAAATCGTAGGACACAAATTTACATTCAAGAGGGCCGTTATATAAGGTGTGTTTTGATGAAGTTCTTAAACCAAAATGCTTTAATGCTTCGAAGTTAGATGTGATTAACCATCCTTGCCAATTGTTAAAGTTCTTTTTAAGATGGCTACCAATTGAACGGTAAAAACCATTAATGTCACCTTTCTCCAAGCGCTCTCCGTATGGAGGATTTGTAATCATCATACCACGTGGGGCAGTTGGTAAATTCTCTTTGAAATCAGAACGTACAATACGAATCTGGCGGTTCAAACGGAAATCTAAAGAGGTTTGCTTGGCAATATCTACTGCGTCTGGATAATTATCGCCACCAACGATATTTACTTTAGGATAATGGATTTTTTCTTCTGCTTCTTTGTGTAAGGCTAACCATAAATCCTTGTCGTAATCAACCCAGCCCATAAAGCCAAGGTGTTTACGCTTGTACTGAGGTGGCATATCGCAAGCTAACATGGCGGCTTCCATTAAGATAGTACCGGTACCACACATCGGATCTAGCAAAGGAATGTCCTTATGCCATCCAGCTATTTTAAGCATTCCGGCAGCCAGAACTTCGTTTAAAGGCGCCTTGTGATTTGGATCACGGTAACCACGACGATGCAAAGATTCGCCAGAGCTATCTAATGAAACTGTAAATTGCTCGCTAGAAACATGTATGTTAATTTGAACATTTGGCTGGTCGGTGTCTATTGAAGGGCGAGCACCTGTTTTATCACGAAACTGATCAACAATGGCATCCTTAGCTTTTAGTGCCACATACTTCGAGTGCTTAAATGTGTCGGAGAATGCAACGGCATCAATGGCAAAAGTTGTTTTGTTGTTGATGAATTGCGACCAATCGAAATCGTAAATTTTCTTGTATAATTGATCGTCGTTATTCGCTTTGAAGTTAGCGATAGGCATCAAAACGCGTAAAGCAGTGCGTAGATGCAGGTTGGCCTTGTACATTAGCTCTTTATCACCAGAGCAGGATACAGCTCTTTTTAGTACTTCAATGTTTGATGCGCCAAGTTCTTTTAGCTCATCTGCCAACACACTTTCCAAGCCATGGAAAGTTTTAATCAATAATTGCATATCTTTTTCCCGTAATGTGAAATAAAACCCGAGCCTTTAACCTTTTAAATGATCGTTTTTTATCAGATTCTCCGTTTAATTAAACTGGGCGCAAGTTACGAAACTTAGCTCAAGCAGCAAGAGGCTTAAGGCTCAGATTTAGTTAATGAAAATTAAAAAGAGGATGTTTCAAAAGTCAAAAAAGAATCTTTGAAACTTATAACTAGCTTAAATATATGTTACCCCTAATTGGCTTTGCCGATCTTCGATTCCCCTGAAGGGGTGCGATAGCTATCGCACTTAAGCCTCCACTTTAGGGGAGGTTTGGAGGGGTAGAAATAAAGGTTAAGTTTTAATCTATAAGTTGTCTGGATTTTAAATTCACTTTTGAGA
>JAFMVD010000029.1 GCA_025499625.1 Carboxylicivirga fragile
AGTCAAATCAAATCAAAAAATCAAAGAACGTTTGTATGTTGTTGAAATATAATTTATTGCAAATTGTTTTTAAAAATTAACGCATCACTAGTAATTTTCCAATAAAAATTCTATTTTCCAATTTTTGGATATGTGGAAATGTTCAATTTTTATTAAGTATCACATTTTCAGATTGTAATGTTTTTTGGCAAGGCGATTGATATATTCTAGGAAACAAAGAGAAATGATTTTACTGAGTATTATAGGCATTATTTCTTTGATGGTAGCAGCGTGTTACTTGTTTGATGAAATAGTGATTGATAAAGATAAATAGGTTGCATACTTGATTGATTATTATCGCAATTAAGTTTCAACCGGTAGTTTGGGTGTTTTATGAAAAAACCTCCTTCATCAACGGATGAGGAGGTTTTTTGTCTTTTAAACAATCCACTGTCTACTGACTAAAGACTATCGAACTATATTACAGTTATCGCATGTTCTTCAATCCAACCAACGTTTCCGTCCGCTAATTCTATTTCTTTCCAAGTACCAAGCGTATTAATAATTTCCACTTTGGTTCCTTCATGTAAAATAAAAATTTCCGTACCGCTGGCATCGGGTGAACTTTTAACAGTTAATGAAGGTGAGAATACGATGGCGTGATTACGCTCTGTTAATTTTTGCTTTTGTTGGTAGGCAAATACAATTCCTGTTATTGTTAAAATAAAAAAAGCGAAGCTCAGGTAAAATCCAGCTTTCTTCAGAATGACAGATCTGGAATAAATAAAAAGGGCGGCACATATTAAAGTTAATAATAAGCCACAGATGCCAATAATAGCCCAAAAATCGGATGTTGCCTTATTCTGGAAGCTCTTGTGCCATTTGCTAATAAAGAATCCACCAATGGGCGTTATTTTGTCTGTTGTTTGGCTATAGGCCAATTCAAGATTGTATTTTACATCCTTATCTTGTGGTTTCAGTAATAATGCTCTTTCGTAATTTAATATGGCATCGGCTAATTGGCCATTTTTGTAATACGCATTTGCTAGGTTGAAATAAAGGTCGCCACTTTCAACACCTGTTTCTAATATGCTTTGGTAGTTCGTAATGGCTTCATGATAGTTGCCGTTGCTGTAGTCTGCATTTCCTTTTTCAAAGCGATCATCCTGCGCATGCATCAATAAGCTCGAGAAAATTAATAGCAAGTATGTTATGTATATTTTCATCTGTTTAAAATTTATCTTCATTTGTCAGATGGAACTCTCATGAAAATCTAATTATTCTCAATGAAAAATGAATAATTGATTTTACATGTTCGTTTCATTATTTACGCTTTATCTGGTTTTCTAAGAGGCTAATTGTATAAATGGTTTTCTGATATAACTTATCCATTTCTCCGGTTCCCGAAGCAGGAGCATAACGTGCAAATTCACACGTATCTAGTATCTCCAATATATCGTTTACAGCTTCTTTCGAGGCATTTGACTTTATTAATATGTCACTCGCATTATCCTTTGATAGTTCTCCCAGAGGGATACTTAACTTATCGCTCATGTAACCCCATAATGCTTTTAGTACTTCTTCGTAGAAGGCTTCTTTTTCGCCGGTTTTAAGCAGTTGTGCCGAGCGTTTTAATCGCTGACGAGCAACTTTGTTGGCTTTTTTCGTTTTCTGTAACGAGATGTTAGCATTCTCTTTAATGCGTTTTTGATTGATGATGAATAAGAAGATGAAAACCAATAGGGGCACTATAAGTGCTAAATAATAGCTCAGACTTCCAAAAAGGAAAGTGCCTTTGGGTTTTAGTTTTGTAGTAGCCTTGATAAAGCGAATATCCTTACCAATGAATTTTACATTCTCGCGCGATACATTTGACCTAACAACCCCCGAATTGGCCATTTCGTCACCTTCGCCTTTTTCAACCTGAATGGTAATTGGCCCCGATTCCTGAGTTTGATACTTACCCGTTTTTGGATTGAAGTAGCTAAACTTTATACTTGGTATAGTAAATTCACCAGCATGACGTGGAATCATTAAGTATTCAAAGGTTTTAGACCCTTTCATGCCTGCTACGGTATTATTCGTGTTATTGGCAATTTTGGGGTCAAAGTCGTCAAAGTCAGCAGGGAACTTAATGACAGGATTCTCTACAAATTTGTGATTTCCTGTTCCATTAACCGTTACTTTTAAAGTAATGCCATCGTTAACTTTAACTTGGTTTTTGGTAACTGAAGCTGTCATCTTTAACTGTCCAACACCTCCGGTATAACCTTGTGGTCGTCCGTTAGGAAGCGGTTTTACAGTTAAGGTAATTGGTTTAGATTTTACCGTCTTCTTTACGGAGCGATAACCCGATTCAAAGAAATCATCGAATATATTTCTTGATCGCGCAGCTGTTCGTTGGCGCACTAAGAACTCTATCTCAGTTGGATCAATTGTTATTTTGCCCGTTTTCTGAGGGAATAGTAATTTTTGCTCGTAGGTTCCAACATTATAAGTTCGACCATTAATGTTTTCCATGATCCAATTAATGCCCTCACTCGATTTTAAATCTTGTGCAATAAATGCAGAAAGTTTAGGCTGTTTAATGTCCGACAAACCATCTAATTGTACTTGAGTATAAATCTTAGTTGTTAAAACCATCGACTCATTTTGGTATAATGTTCGCTTGGATGGTGTAACCGTTATAAACAGTTCGTCAGCTTTAGCAGCACTTGACGGAGCACTTTGATTACCCGAGTTATTTCCTTGTTGTGTTTGAGCCTGATCGGCTTTAACCACTTGAATCTTTAGTTGGTTTGAAGTTACTTTTTCCCCATCCACCATTATTGTTGCCGGAGGAATGGTAAAATTACCTTCTTTCAACGCTTTAAGAATAAATGTAAAAGTATAAGTCGTTTCTCGTGATACCTTGCCATTAATAATTGAAGTGTTGTGCGAATAGGAAGTACTTGGACCCATCAGGATTTGAAAATCTTGAAGTGGAGCCAGTCGTATATCATTTCCTTCCTTATTAAGGGTGTATACCAGCTGAAATTTATCACCTTCAACCACGGCCTGTTGAGCCTTTGCCCTAAAGGAGATATCCTGTGCCGATACCGTTTCAAAAACGCTAGTAAGAAATATTAATGTTAGAAAGAGTAGTCTCATGTTCAATTTAATGTTTGTACAAAAGTAATGTTTCTACCAGTTTTTTTCACTCTTTGTTTGTTTTGCTGCCTTTGCTTTCTGAAGTTTTTTCTGCAACTCGTCTTCATCTTGTTGAATAGCATTTAATAAACGCTGTGCATCTTCTTTCGACATTTGTTCTTCAGGTTGCTGCTGCTGCTGATTTTGTTGTGGTGGCGGTTGCTGATTAGGATCTTCCTTTTCTTCGCTATCAGGTGTGCCATCGTTATCTGAATCTAAATCACGATAATCAGGTGTTCCATCACCATCGGTATCCTTTGGATTATTTGGGTCATCACCAGCTTCTTGTTGATCGGGGCGGCCATCATTGTCCGAATCCTTATCCTTATAATCTTCAACACCATCACCATCGGTATCCTGATTTTGATCTGGCTGACCTTGATTATTCTCTTTTTCCTTTTCATCAGGGATACCATCTCCATCCGAATCTTGCCCTTTATTCTGCTGTTGGTCTTGATTTTGTTGCTGATCCTGATTCTGGTCCTTGTTTTGATCTTGATTCTGTTGTTGATCTTGCTGTTGTTGTAGCATTTTTTGAGCTGCAATCAGGTTATAACGCGTATCATGATCTTCGGGATTATTGCGCAAGGCATTTTTATAGGCTTCTACACTTTCAGCAAACTTTTGCTGCACAAAATGAGCATTACCAATATTGTGGTAAACTTTTGCCAGGTTTTCAGTATTCTCCTCCGTTTTTGCTAAAGTCTGAAACTGTTCCAAAGCCTCATCAATCTTTTCTTGTTTGAATAAGGCGTCGGCCAGATTAAATTGTCCTTCAAAAGAGGTATTTTCTTTATCAAGTGCTTTGCGGTATTCAATTTCAGATTCAAGGTAGTTTTCATCGTTAAATTGCGTGTTGCCTTTTCGGATGAATTTGCGCTCCTCTTGTGCATTCGAATTAATAAATGCTCCTAAGATGAATAGACTAAATATGATGTACTTCATTATCTGGTTTACATTTATTTATTAATCTTATTGTCTTTTACTTCAAATATATTGATGTGTTTTAAACGTCGGTTTTTACGTTCAAGTATCAAGAATTCAATAATAATTAGAAGAAGAGCAAAGCCAAGAAACCATTGAAATTGGTCTTTATAATTCTCATAAACTTTGGCTTCTAGTTCTGATTTTTCCAATTCTCCCAACTCATCTACCAAATTATTGATTCCGTTTCTGATATTATTAGCTGGTATGTAGGCACCATTCCCGGTTATCGCTATTTGTTGAAGACTGGCTTCATCCAATTTAGATATAACCACATTGCCATTCCTATCTTTCATGAAATCGTTAGCTCTACCACCTTTAACAGGGATAGGTGCACCTTTGGGTAAACCCATGCCTACAGTATAAACACGAATACCCTTCTCATAGGCATCGGCAGCTGCTTTTATCGGGTCATCATCGTGGTTTTCACCATCGGTAATCACAATGATGGCTCTGTTTACATCTTCCTGCTTGGTAAATGAGTCCATGCCTTTATATATAGCTGAACCAATAGCTGTACCTTGTCTGCCAACAGCATCGGTACTTACCGAGTTAAGAAACATTTTAGCCGAAGCATAATCGGTGGTAATGGGTAATTGAACAAAGGCATCGCCGGCAAATACAATGAAACCGACCCTATCGTTATGCAATTTGTCAACCAAGCGAGAAATAGCTCTTTTGGCACGTTCAAGCCTATTGGGTTCAATGTCTTGCGCCATCATACTGTTTGAAACGTCGAGGGCAATAATTAGCTCAATGCCCTTTCGTTTTACGGTTTGAAGCTTAGTTCCGTATTGTGGACCTGCAATGCCAATGATTAGAACAATCAGTGCCAATAAAAGAAAGTAAAACTTAATGGTAGGTCGCTTAAACGATACATTGGGCATTAAGTCACTTATCAATTCATTATTGCCAAATTCATCCAGGGCTTTTTTACGCTTGCCAGCAAAGTAAAGGTGAATGAATGCCAATACAGGAATAAGCAATAATAAATAGAGGTATATGGGTTGTTCAAATCTGAAAATATCCATGTTTAATTCTTTAATCAATAGGTGTTAAGGTAAATTGCGGAAAACTGTATTTCGTAAAAATACTTCTAACAAAAGGAATAAGCCTGCGAGTAAAGCAAAAATGAAGTACTCTTCTTTTCGCTTGGTGTATTCGCGAACCTCAATCCTCGTTTTCTCCATCTTATCTATTTCGGTATAGATTTCGTTCAATTTGTTTTTATCCGTTGCCCTGAAGTATTTACCATCCGTCAGATTCGCAATTTCCTGAAGAAGTTCCTCGTCAATTTTAACCTCCATTTGCTGGTATTGCTTGCCAAATACGGTTTCAACAGGGTAAGGCGCCATACCTATTGTACCAACACCAATGGTATATACTCTTACGCCAAATGTTTTGGCAATTTCGGCAGCTGTTAAAGGTGCTATCTCGCCTCGGTTGTTTTCACCGTCGGTTAAAAGTATTATCACTTTACTCTTAGCATCACTATCTTTAATACGTTGCACCGCTGTGGCTAAGCCCATTCCAATGGCTGTTCCATCTTCTAGTAAACCCATCTTGATATCCAGAAACAGATTGTGCAATACGTTATGGTCTGTTGTTAAGGGGCATTGAGTGAAACTCTCTGCTGCATAAATTACCAATCCTATTTTGTCGTTGTTTCTTCCTTTAACAAAATCAGCGGCAACCTGCTTTGCGGCCTCAAATCGGTTGGGTTTAAAATCTTCGGCGAGCATACTACTGGATATATCCAAGGCAAGCATGATGTCAATTCCCTCGGTTGTTTCGTCACTGAAACTATTGCTCGACTGTGGGCGTGCCAAAGCTGTTATCAATAGAATTACGGTAAATACACGGAATGCGAACAAAGAATGTCTTAAATAGATCTTTTTTGATACAGGTGCTTTCGAA
The DNA here is from genome assembly GCA_025499625.1 of Carboxylicivirga fragile. Classification (GTDB taxonomy): domain Bacteria; phylum Bacteroidota; class Bacteroidia; order Bacteroidales; family Marinilabiliaceae; genus Carboxylicivirga; species Carboxylicivirga fragile. The sequence continues at coordinate 6,070 of JAFMVD010000029.1, forward strand.
AAACCTTTAAGGGTCGAAATCTGTAAAGAGGCTTGCATCCCTTTTTGTTTCCAAACATACCAGGCAATGTACAGAGGTACAATTGCTAGTAGGATGAAAAATAATGGTTGCGCAAATGTTATATTACTCATTGTTGTTATTTCTTAAATCATTATCTGCTGATTCAGCTTCTTTATCCAGCATGTTTTGCTTTTCTTCTTCTAAGGATTTAATCTCTTCAATCTTTGTTTGATTGATAAAGAAGTAAGCGTTAATCATGCTCATGTCATTTTCATCGGGAAATGGCTCGTGCTTAGCAAACTTTACCAAATCAGCGGTTCGTAATATTTGCTTCAGGTTTTCAAAAGATTTATCATCACTAAAATCGATGGTTTTGAACGAGGCAAGAATTTCATCACTGGTTTGCTCCATGGCACTCACTTCAAATCGTTCTTCAATATAATGACGTAATGCATCCGTTAACTTGGAGTAATACTGTTTGGTTAGACTGCGTTGCCAAAGTTTTTCACCTTTTATTTCATCCAGCTTATTTAAAGCAATAACATGGGGCGGTATTTTTGGTTCCTCCTTTTTGAATATATTCACTGGTATATCGCGCCCCCTGTATTTCATGATGGCCAATGTGGTTCCCACTACTAGGAAAATAAATAGAATTACAAAAGGAAAATATTTTTGTATTTCGGATAAGAGGAATGGCGTATCAATTGGTTGTTTAATGTCGGTGATACCCTTTTGTGGATCCACTTCTTCGAAAGGATTTACCACCATCAGCGACATGTGATCGGTTTGCAAGGTTTTATCCAATAACTTACCGGCTTCCTCAAAAACAATTGGTGGAATGTAATGCAAACCGCTGTCGAAAGAGGTGATTCGATACCTTTGCTCCAGAAGAAAACGATTGTTTTCAGTGCTTAAAGTATCGATCGGATTCACCCTAACAATTTCAACACTCTTAGTAATAGTATCCTTAAATGTTGGGAAAGCTAATTGTATATCGTTTGGCTGCGACATCTGAATTTTCAGATCCATCTGCCCACCAATATAGGTAACAGTAGAATCTAATTTCGCCGAAACAGATACGTTTTGTGCTGTCATGCTTAGGGTCAAAAGCAGAAAGCCAAAGCTTAGTAAATACTTTTTTGCCCAATGATATCTTAGATGTATTTGTGTCATTATATTCTCTTTTTAAACAGCGCTATCAGTGCTTTCACGTAGTCATCGTCTGTGCGCACCGAAACATTATCAACTCCACATTTTCTGAAAAGATTAAGGGTGGCTTTATCAGTATCGTGCCACCATTTTTTGTAGGCTTCTCTTACCGCATTGTTTGAGGTATCAGTCCACTGGTATTGTCCCGTCTCAGCATCTTTCAACTTTATCAGACCAATAGATGGTATTTCTGTTTCGCGCTTATCAAACACCTTCAATGCAACCACATCGTGTTTCTGATTGGCAATCTTCAGTGCATCTTCAAAATTATCGTCGATAAAATCGGAAATGATAAAGGCTGTACACCTTTTTTTGATGGCATTGGTCAAGTATTTTAAGGCTTCCGAAATGTTGGTTTCACGGTGTTCAGGCGTATACGAAATCAACTCGCGAATGATGTGCAGTATGTGTTTACGTCCCTTTTTAGGGGGAATAAACTTTTCGATACGATCGCTGAAAAATACCACGCCAATCTTATCGTTATTCTGAATAGCTGAGAAAGCCAAAACAGCGGACATTTCAGTAATCACGTTTTTCTTAAACTTGAAGGATGTTCCAAATTCGCGCGAACCAGATACATCAATCATCAAAAGCACGGTTAATTCACGTTCTTCTTCAAAAACTTTAATGTAGGGGTGATTAAAACGTGCGGTCACGTTCCAATCGATATTGCGGATGTCGTCGCCATATTGGTATTCGCGTACCTCACTAAAGGTCATACCACGCCCCTTAAAGGCCGAGTGGTACTCACCAGCAAAAATATTGCTGGATAAGCCACGCGTCTTAATCTCAATCTGACGTACTTTTTTTATTATATCTGTTGCTTCCAAGATCTTTTCCTTTTAGCCAGGCATCTTAAATAAAATTTATGCCCATTAAATGATCGAAATACAAATAACTTACAACTAAGCTATCAGCCATAAGCTAATAGCTATAAGCTTACCTCGTCTAAGGTACTTCAACCTGGTTCAATATCTCGCTAATGATCTGTTCCGAAGTAATGTTGTTTGCCTCAGCTTCGTACGACAGACCAATACGGTGACGTAATACATCGTGACAAACAGCACGAACATCTTCAGGGATAACATAACCACGGCGCTTGATGAAAGCATAGGCCTTAGCTGCCATCGATAGACTGATACTGGCACGAGGTGACGCACCATACGAAATCATATCCTTGAATTTCTCCATGCCATATTGCTCAGGGAAACGAGTCGCGAAAGTAATGTCAACAATGTACTTCTCAATTTTCTCATCCATGTAAACATCTTTCACCACACCACGTGCACGAATAATGTCATCTGGTTTTAAGATGCTTGACGCCTTAGGGAATGTTTTAGCTAAGTTGTGACGAATAATCATTTGCTCTTCGTCTTTCTTAGGATAATCCAAAACAATCTTTAACATGAAACGGTCAACCTGTGCTTCAGGCAATGGGTATGTTCCTTCTTGCTCAATCGGGTTTTGTGTGGCCATTACCAAGAATGGCTCTTCCAGTTTGTAGGTAGTATCACCAATGGTTACCTGACGTTCCTGCATCGCCTCTAAAAGCGCACTCTGAACTTTTGCCGGGGCACGGTTAATCTCATCGGCCAAAACAAAGTTGGTGAAGATAGGTCCTTGCTTAACTACAAATTCTTCTTTCTTCTGACTATAAATCATGGTTCCTAACAAATCGGCAGGTAACAAATCCGGTGTAAACTGTATTCTTGAGAATTTAGCGTCTACAATGGTTGCCAGTGTGTTAATGGCCAATGTTTTTGCCAATCCCGGAACACCTTCCAAAAGAATGTGCCCATCGGATAATAAGCCGATCAACAAACCTTCTACAAGGTGCTTTTGACCAACAATTACCTTATTCATTTCAATAGTAAGTAAATCTACAAAAGAACTTTCTTCTTTAATTCTTTCGTTAATAGCTTTAATATCTACTGTTTGATCCATGATTAGTAGTTTTATATTTTATTTATTTTTTCTTGTGCTTCACCAAATGTGTTGGGTTTGCTCTGTTTACATTCAAATAAACACATTATAGCCCGATTGAATTATTCTGTGCTCGTTAAAATTTGTTAATCGACCCCGACTTTAACGTCTCTTTAACATTTCAATTTTAACTTAAATCTTAGCTATTGTTTTATGTATTTTCATTGAATTCGAACAAAAATAGCAGGAATTTAAGAGACTTAGGAATAAATGCTCTAGTTTTTATGACTTAGTTTAAAAGTGTTATTGCTCATTGTTGTTTTAAGAAAATCTTAACACTTTTGTCGGGCATTAAAACTAGTTATTGATGAATTATTTTAGTTTTCATACGCACAGTGATTTTTGTGACGGTAAAACATCGATGGAAGAGGTATGTAAACGTGCCATTGAGTTGGGATTAAGTGCTGTTGGTTTTTCGAGTCATGCACCTGTGCCCTTTAAAACTAAATGGGCCATGCAGTTTGATGATGTAATAGCTTATGCAAGTGAGGTGAAGCGCTGCAAGGCATTGTTTGCTGATGAAATAAAAATATACGCTGCTTTGGAAGCTGATTATATTCCTGTTGGCAATAGTGTGAGTTATGATGCCTGGCGACAAATGGCTGACCTTGATTATATAATAGGATCGGTGCATTTAGTGGCTAATCCCTCCGTCCCTGATGAGTTGTGGTTTTTGGATGGCCCAGCTGAGAACTATGAAAAGGGCATTAATGCTTGTTTTGGTGGTGATGTAAAAAAGGCTGTAGGGCAGTTTTATAAGCAAATCCAAGACATGGTTAAGTTTCAAAAGCCGGATGTGATTGCGCACATGGATAAGGTGGTGATGAATAATAAGGGGCGTTTTTACAAGGGTGATGAGGACTGGTATCTGGATTTAGTTGAAGAAACCTTAAGGGTGGTAGCTCAGTACGGTACCATAGTAGAAGTTAATACACGAGGCATTTACCGAGGTAAATACCATACCTTTTTTCCTAATGAGCAAATTATCAAACGTTGTGTGGACATAGGGATTCCCTTAACGGTATCGGTTGATGCACATCACCCGGATGAGCTTACCGCTGAATTTGAAACGGCAGTATTAGTGGTGGAAAAGCTTGGAGGAAAAGACTTGGCTTATTTTAATGATGGAAAGTGGGAACAATTACCGATTTCCGATGTTTTGAAGTAAGTTTTAAATAACAATAAGCAAGAACTATGTTTGAAGATAATGATTTTGTTTGCCGCCATATGCAATTAACTAAGGCGGATATTGTAAAAGTTATTCGTGATAAGAATATAACATCCTTCGACGACCTTCAGGATGAAACCAATGTAGCTACTATCTGCGGAAGCTGTGTTTCTGATATTGAAGATATCCTGGAAGAGGAAATTGCAAAACGTTAAATCAATTGTTCAATTTGAAGATGTGTTAATATAATGATGAGTTAGTTCGACAGGCTCACTAACCATTTTTGATAATAGTTAATCCTAATACATTATCTAATTTTCAAATTAACTAATTGGTATATTGTCAAATCTCCAAATTGAAACATTGTCACATTAGTAACAGCGAGCTATCTCCATAACTCAAAAAGCGAAACTCATTATCCATGGCATATTGGTAGATGTCTTTCCATTTGTCACCAACAATGGCGCTGATAAGTAGTAATAAGGTGCTTTGTGGTTGATGGAAGTTGGTTACCAAACCATCAATCATCCTGAACTCATAACCCGGAACAATGATGATGGCTGTCTTGCCAGCTAGGTGCAGTATCTTGTTTGTCTCCATAAAAGCCAGTAGAGCTGTCAAAGCATCTTTCTTGGAAGTATTACTTGGTAGGTTATATGGGTCCCACTGCTGAATGCCTTCAGAGATATCGAGTTTGTTCAGTAAACGAACACCATACCAATATAGACTTTCAAGTGTACGTACCGATGTAGTACCAACGGCAATGGTAGGATCTTTGTGATTTATTAATTGCTCTAGAGCATTGCGTTCTATTACAAAATGCTCGGTATGCATGTCGTGAGCAGCAATGGTTTCTGATTTTACCGGTTTGAAGGTACCAGCCCCCACGTGTAAGGTGATGTTTAAAAGGGTGTGATTCTTTTGATTTAAATCACTTAATATCTCCTCGGTAAAGTGTAGCCCAGCGGTTGGTGCTGCTACCGATCCTTTGTGATCGGAATAAACCGTTTGATAACGATCCTTGTCAATGGCCTCAGTTTCACGATTCAAATAAGGAGGTATGGGTGTTAGGCCTATGGCTTCAATTAGTTCTGCAAAGGCATAGTTTTGATTATCCCAAGTAAAAGTAATGGCATAGGCATCGCCCAACTGTTCTCCCTTATCAAGCTGAAGCTTGATGGTGTCACCATTGATGGTAATGTGTTTTTTGAGCGGTGCAGCTTTCCATTTACGAGCATTGCCAACAATGCATTTCCAGGTAGTGGTTTCTCTACTGTCGAAGGCCATTTGTACTTCGGCAGGTGCCAGAGGTTCCAAACAAAATATCTCAATCTCAGCACCCGTTTCTTTCTTGAGCTTTAAGCGAGCACGAATCACCTTGGTGTTATTAAAAACAAGCATGCTTTTAGGTGGAAGGGCTGTTTTAATATCTGGAAACTGATGTTGTGCAATGTTGCCTTGTTTATAAACGAGTAATTTCGAAAGATCCCGGTTTTTGAGCGGGTATTTGGCAATGCGCTCGTCGGGTAGGTCGTATGTGAAATTACTTATCGCTATATCAGGCTTTATCATTGTTTCAGTTTTTAGGGCGACAAATTTAGTTAACTTTGTTTTAATAAATGAATATGCACAAATCAAAATTACTATAATGAAAGTTAAAGCAGGAGATACAATACGGTTCTTAAATATAAGTGGAGGTGGAGTGGTAACCCGAGTAGAGGGTAAGTTGGTATTTGTAGAGGATCAAGATGGTTTTGAAGTGCCTGTTATGGCCAACGAAGTGGTTTTGATTAAAGACGAGAGTAAAGCAGCTGATAAACCAGCGGAAATTGAGGAAGTGGTTGAAGATACTTACGAGTACGAAGAAGTTGGTGACGATAGTGATCCCAAATTCTTTGTGGCATTTCTTTCTGGTGAGCAATCTGGCCAGGAATCAGGTAATTTACGTGTGCAACTGATCAACGATAGCAATTACTTTGCTTATTATACTATCGCTAATGTTCGTAAGGATGCTCAAGTTGATTTATTATTTAATGGTTTGATTGAGCCCAATACGAAAATCAGTTTGGATAAGATGACTGTATTGCAGTTGGATGATCGCCAGTGGAAAGTAGATATGATCTTGTTCAAAAAGAATAAATCATATAAGAACATGGCACCCCTGTCGGAAGTCTTCAAAATTAAAGCGGCTCGTTTTTTTAAGGAGAATAGTTTTGCCGACAACGATTACTACCACGAGAAGGCTGTTTTGATTCCTTTGATCAAAGGCGAGTTTGAGCGTAAGTTGGATGAGTTAACTCAAAAAGATGTTGATAAGATAGTTAAGGAGAAAGAGGCTAAGCCGGTGCGTAAGAAATATGCCAAGCGTGATGAACCAGGTATTCTAGAGGTGGATTTACACATTGATGAGTTGATTGATACAACTGCTGGATTAAGCAAGGGAGAGATATTGGGTATACAAACTGATAAGTTTAAACAGATCATGAAAGAGAATGAAATTCAACGAGGGCGTAAGTTGGTGTTTATTCATGGTGTGGGCACTGGTACTCTGAAAACTGAAATCAGAAAGTTATTGGATCGCCAATATAAAAAGCACTCTTATCAGGATGCTTCTTTTAAGGAGTATGGCTATGGAGCTACCATGGTGATTATATAAATATTTGGGGTCTGTTGTATTCGTTGGGACTGAATAAATGACGCAAGAAGAAATAATTAAGAAGTTAGAGCAGATTGCTAAGCAAAAGGATGTTCCTTTTTATTCGAGTTCTGAGGTCAAATATAAAATACCTAATCTGGCACGACGTTACATTGCAGCTAGATACGTTATATATGACTTGAGAATGGTTGAGAATGGACTCTATTTTATTTTTTATGACTCTTCAACTGGTGGTACTTATAGATCTAGTGCATGGGGAGAAACGTTTTGTGGCTTGTTCATGGCGATTGATGATTTTAATTCTAATGTAACCATCAAAAAAAGACAGTGGATTGATAGGTTAAGTGTTCGAAGGAGATATTTAACTGGAAATAGATTACTAGATCAGGCAATTACAATACATTCTGATTCAAAAAGCATCAATCAAAATTTTCTTAAAGAAAAGAAGATAGAGTTTCTGAATAAGATGATGCGGAAAATCAACCCTATAAAGGTTGAAACTGAAGTTGATTCATGGAATATTGTTCCTGAACTTGATCACAAAACTGTAATTTCGATAAGTGTGAACCGTTGGTTAACGAGTTCAAATCAGATAGAATGGTTCGTTGTAAATGCGTGTAAATATTTACTCGAAGAGTGATGTGTGTTGATACCGTATAAGGAGTATAGCTTGGAAATTTTGACCCGTCCTTGTTCGATTGATTTGGATAGTTTAAAGTGTTGTTTTACTCTTTTATAGAATGATTATTTTTCACCAATAGAGCCTAGTGTATGACTGATTACGATAAGTATTACCGGACAGAGAATTTATTTGGAGAGGCATATGTGCAACTGATTGATTTTTTCAGCAGCTATAAGCCCAAGGGGATATTACTTGATGTGGGGTGCGGGCAAGGTAGAGATGTAATTCCTTTAGCTAGGCTAGGATATCAGGTAACAGGTATTGATAGCTCAATGGTGGGTGTGGAACAGATGAATACAATCGCTCAAAAAGAAGGCTTAAATGTAACGGGATTAGTGGGTGATATTTACGCCTTTGACAACTACTCCGCTTTTGACATTGTGTTGCTCGACTCGATGTTTCATTTTGAGAAACGAGATAAGCAAAAAGAGACTTTATTGCTTAGTAAAATTGCAAGGGACATAAAAAGCAATGCCGTTATTTGTGTTTGTATTCAGGATACAGGAAAGAAAGTTGCTATTTTAAAAGAAACGATAAAAGATACCGGACTTGATTTCGATGTTCTTAATGATTCTTCATTGATTTATAATTATGAGGATAAGGAGTCTGGACATAAATCAAAGACGAAGTATTGTATGTATATTGTGAAAAAGAAATAATTATATGCTTGAAGAGTGATATGTAACTAGCTTGGTGGTCTAGGTAGAGTGATCATTTTTCGATGGCACGGTGATTATGTAATCATCAATTATATCAATAATTTTAAAGAGCCGGCAGTAAGACTTACTACTGGCTTTTTTTGTGAAAACCTAGGGACACAATGATATGAGTTTGGTTAATATGATGTATTAACTCCATTCTATTTTTCTAGGCTCTCCGCCTTAAATAAGTGATTTATGTCCTCTTCAGGGGGTTCAGAGCTTAATAGATTAGTAAGTTTGTTTTGTAGGCATATCGTTTGTGTATTAGGTATGTAGCGATATTTAAATTAGGGAAATATTTTTATACAAGCAATAATTATTCTGCTGTTTTTAAACATAAATTTTTGTCTTTACTATAGTTGATGTTTGCCTTAAATTTATTCTACTAACAAAAGCTTGAATTGAGACGCTGCTTTTAACATGTTGAATTAAATGAGTTAACTATGAAGGGAACAAAATCTTCATTGGAAGTGATGCTGCTCGAGCGTTATAGGATATCGCTCAAAAACGCAGAAGAACAATCTGATATTGCGCAAGTAATGGCAGAGTATGGATATACCGCTAAAGAATTTAGCGAGGGTAAGGCACTTTTATTAGATACTCGAACGGCTTTCGATTCTAAATTGCAGGAGGCTGAAGAAGAATCCAGTGCTTATCAAGCGTTTAATGTTTTGAGGGGGCGGCTTTCAAAACAGTATTCTGTTTTAAGAAAAAAGGCTAAGGTTGTGTATCGTAAAGATGCCCTGATGTGTGATAAGTTGGCTGTTAGTGGAGATATGCCTAATGCCTACATTAATTGGTTTGAGGTGATTCGTAAGTTTATAAATGTGGCGATGGCCAGTGAAGAAGTACGAACTAAGTTGGCTCGACTTAAGGTAAGTGAAGAGGACTTGAATCTGCTAAGTGATGATTTAAATGAACTAAAGAACTTGCGGGCTATTTATTTGAAAGAAAAGGGTGAGTCGCAGAATGCTACTCAGATCAAGGATGAGAGTTTTGCAAAGTTGGATGATTGGATGCGAGAGTTTTATGCCGTTGCTAAAATTGCCTTGGAAGATCAACCACAATTACTCGAGTCACTCGGTATAGTTGTTAAGTGACTCTTATATTATACGAAACGAACATGACCTGCTAGCTCTCTTGAGTTAGCAGGTTTTTTATTGCTAAAACTTCAGGTTAATTCTTATATCTGGCTTAATGAGAGGGATTCAGAGTTTCCTTAAATATTCAAATTACAAGTTATACCAATTGTATAGCTTATAAATTTCTATCTTATTTAGAATACACATATCTTATTTTTAAAAATGGTAGTCGTAACTATTAACTTCTTTATCTGAGTTAAAATTAACTAATCTATTTATTGATATCCTTTATCTGATCTAGTTTTAGTAAATCTTTTATTGGAATGTAGAAATCTAATTTATAGTGTTAAAATTATATTTTAAAAATTAATTGTCGAAAATTAAATAGTTAAAATCTATAACTAGTTTGAAGAAATCTGATTTATAATTGTAGGATTCAAACAATATAAATATAAATGATAAAATTAAATTGTGGGATTATAAAGTAGATCCTACGGTATCGGTGAATATTTTGGGTTAAAGTTTATTTAATTAAGTAGTATCTTTTTACATAAAAGATTGGAAATTGTTAAAATAAGTTACGAACTATTTGGAATTATAAAAAATAATTGTAAATATTTGTAAGCATTGTATAAATTATACATGAGTTGAGAATATTAAGAGGACTGTAAAAGAAAATTAGATGCATTACACAAAACATACGATAACATCATTTATACATCAGGCAGATACTATTGTTAAAAATGGTAAGCAAGTCGATGCTATTCGTAATGCGGTAGTTAAATATGGCTACGATGAGCAGCAAATGAGTGCCGGAGAGATACTTGTTAAAGAGTTACGTGAGATACAGATTGCTCAACATGAAGCTAAATCGGAAAAAGTCCGAAATTATAAACGAAAGCAAAACCTGCAGGCACAGGTTCATAAGCTATATATGAAGTATGTGAAATTGGGGCGTATTGCTTTCGTTAATGATGTGAGAGCGCGTAAAGCTTTGGTGTTGGATGGTGGGAGAGAACGTACCTATAATGAGTGGTTGTATCAGGTTACAGCATTTTGTTCCATAATGCTAGGTAACGATAATGATTACCTGGAGGTCATGGCGCGTTTTGGTGTGACAAAGCTTGATTTTGAGGACTTGAAGAAACAACTTAAGGAGTTGAATAAGGTATCTGATCTGTGTTTGAAGAGCATGGGAGAGGTGAGAGAGCTAACTGCACAGCGAAAAAGAAAAGTATTAGAAATGCAGCAATATGTCAGTGATTTTTTAAAGGTGGCACGAATAGCTTTGGAGTATTCTCCGAAGTTGTTGGAATCATTGGGCGTTGCAGTAAAAAGTTAATAAAGAAAAATGCAGCTATAATGCTGCTTTTAATGTAACATCTTGATGAAGGTGTCGTACAAACGTTAACTGTTGTTAAACAGAACATTTTTGTTTAGTTGAATCATTCCCTAATGCACATGGTGTTAGGATATAAATAAAAATGTTTTGGCAATAGTGTTCCGGAGCCATAAATGCGAAGGAAAGTTTGTTACGAAAATAATGGTGAAGTTGGAAGTGCAGTTGGGGATTAAAATAAACATTGGTTTATGAAAATGATTTTACGCTTTAGGTTGTTGATGTTTTTGGGTTTGATGCTTTTGGTTTCAAGCGCGAATGCTCAAAGTTCAAAGTCAATTAAAAATGACATTAGGGCTATACATAAGTATTTAGGTTACTCTTCTCCTGTTTTGAAAGGTGGAGAAGTTGGTAATCCTATTCCTTCTTTAGAGGCAGAGTATTGTTCTACTGATGGTTCTGATGACGTAATTGTTCCTGATAAAAGTGCTTTGCCGCCAGCAGCTGTAGATATTCAGTGGGAAATTGTAACTAATATTGCTGGTGAAGGTGTTATGCTGCATCCTGGTTGGGGTGATGTTTTAGGAACCGGAACCGATACATATTTGCGTTTTCATCCGGATAGAGTTGATGCAAGGTATTTAAATAATGCCACTATTTATATCGTTATGACTCCTTTAAATGGAGCCGGTGTAAGTGCTGGTGGTGGTTTAACTGACTGGACATTGGTTTATAAAACGGCCACACCTTATGATTTATCAAGTAATGTACCCGCTATTTGTGCGGGTAGCGATGCTATATTAACATTGTCAAATTCTGAAAGTGGCTATGGTTATCAGTTGATGGTTGATGGTGCACCAACTCAAGGTAGTGTTAATGGTTCGGATGGTGTTGCTATTACCTGGACTGTTTCTGCTGCAGGTGATTATACGGTAGATGTTGTAAGAACAGCTGTTCCGAATTGTGCCATTACAATGAATAATACAGTATCATTAACAGTATATCCGCTGCCTACTGCTACGGCAACTAACGATGGCCCCAAGTGTGAGGGCGAGGATATTATATTGACGGGTGGAGATAATGGCATGGTAAGCTATGCGTGGTCTGGGCCTTTGTCTTATTCAAGTGGAGATCAAAGTCCTACCTTAAGTGCTGTTACGCCTGGAATGACTGGAGCTTACACTCTATTAGTTACGGATGGAAATGGTTGTCAGAATACAGCTGTCACCAATGTGGTTGTTAATACTGCACCTACTGGTGATATATCGGGTACTGCTGATATTTGTGATGGTTCTAGTACAGATTTAACATTTACTTTAACGGGTGTTGGGCCTTGGGATCTGGTTTATACCGATGGTACAACCGATTTTCCTATCAACGGTATTGTAGCTAGTCCACATGTGGTTTCTGTTACTCCAGCTGTTAATACAAGTTATACAATAAAATCATTAAGCGATTCAAATGTGCCGGTATGTGCTGCTGCCGTTTTAACGGGTCAAGCAGATATTACTGTTCTTTCAAGGCCAACTTCGGTTATAAGTGGAGATGCAAGTATTTGTGATGGTGAATCTACTGATTTAAGCATCGTTTTAACGGGTGCATCAGATTGGGATTTGACCTATACTGATGGTACAAATACGTTTAATGAAACAATTAGTTCAAGTCCGCACACCATTTCGGTGAGCCCTTCAGCGGTTCCTGCAAATGCGCAAACGGCTTATCCATATCTTGTAACTGCTTTGGTTGATGCAAATGGTTGTGTGGCCAATTTTGGTGATATGACTGGAGGTGCCATTGTAATAGTCAATCCTATTCCAAATGTTACTTTAGTTAGCGATCAGGCAGGTGATGAGTTTTGTGCTGGAACCTTAGTGGAATTTACGGCTGGTGATGCCAATGTGGATGAATTTATATTTTATAAAAATGGCATAGAAGTGCAGGCAAGAAGTACGACTGCTACCTGGAGTGCCAATGATTTAGTTGATGGTGATCAAATTACTGTTGAGGGTTTTGATACGGATTTTGCACCTAATACAGATTGCAGTGCAATATCTGCGCCTGTTACTGTTGTTGTGAATGAAGTTACAGCTACGCTAAGTATTTCTTCACCCGGTGCTGTAATTTGTGCTGGTACGCCAGTTACATTTAACGCCAATGCTGTTAAAACACCTTTCGACGCAGGTGCTACATATAATTATGAGTTTCGTCGTATTCGCTCTGCTGTTGATACGCAAGCGCAGGACGGACTGTCCAGTACTTTTACTGATCCGGCTCTTCAGAATGGCGATCAAATTTATGTGATTATTACTGAAGCTAATTCGGGTTGTGATGGCACATCTAGTACAATTACGATCACAGTTAATGATAATCCTGTGGTTACTTTAGTGCCAGATGTTAATCCTAGTTGTGATGGGAGCGATGTTACTTTAACCGCAACGGTTACTAATGCATCACCTACGGTTGTGCCAACTAATTATGAGTTTTTCTTAAATACGGTAAGTCAACAAAGCAGTGCAAGTAATACCTTTACAAGAAATAATTTTGCTGACGGTGATCAGGTGTTTGTAGAAGTTACAACAGCCGCAGGATGTAATGCAAGTTCTGCGCCTCCTGTTGTTATATCTATTGATCCGTTACCAACACCTACAATTACAGGTAACTTCACACCATGTGTTGACGCTATTGAAAGATATACAACCGATCCTGGTTTTGCAGGTTCGTATGTTTGGACCGTTACTGGTGGTACTTTTGATGCAGGTGGTGGTATTAATGATGATTACGTAGATGTGGATTGGAATACAACAGGTATCCAAACCTTGACGGTTACATATAATTCTGCAGATGGTTGTCCGCCTGTTGCGCCTACAAGTCAAACAATAACGGTCAACTCTTTACCAACGGTTGGTTTAACAGGAGAGACCGATGTTTGTGATGGAGCTACCGAAACATATACAACAGAAACAGGCATGAGTAATTATGTTTGGAACGTAGTGGGTGGTTCTATACAAACAAATGATAACAATGGAACAATAACAGTATTGTGGAATGTTATAGGGAACGGTTCTGTGAGTGTTAATTATGATAACTCAAATGGATGTAGTGCCAATAATCCTACTGTTTTGGCAACAACTGTTCATACGCTTCCTATTCCTACTATTACAGGTAATTCACCTGTATGTTTAAATGCTACTGAAAGATATTCTACCGAAGGTGGATATACTAATTACGATTGGCAAGTTGTTGGAGGTACAATTATTCCAACCGCTAATCCTCATATTGTTGATGTACAATGGACATCAATAGGAAATCAAGAGATTTCGGTTAATTACGAAACTTTAACTGGAAACTGTTCGGCAGCTTCTCGAACAACTTCAGCAATTTTTGTTAACGACTTATTAGTGCCAACAATAACTGGAGATAATGATGTTTGTGTTAATTCAAGTGGTAATATTTATACTACTGAAGCTGGAATGACCGGATACGTTTGGACTGTAGTTGGTGGTACTGTTGATTCTGGTGGTTTAACAAATGAGGTTTCTGTAACATGGAATACTGCTGGAGCTCAATCTATAAATGTATCTTATACCGATGGTAATACTTGTCCGTCGGCTGCTGCAGTGCCTTATGCGGTTAATGTAAACGCCTTGCCAACTCCTACCATAACTGGAGATGCTACTGTTTGTAACGGAACAAGCTCGGTTTATTCTACAGAGACAGGAATGACAGCTTATGCATGGACTGTTACGGGTGGAGGATCTATTTCTGCTGGCCAAGGAACAGAAAGTATCACGGTTGATTGGACAGCCGTTGGCCCTCAGGATATAACAGTTACTTATATTGATGCTAATTTATGTGGTGCTGGTACTCCAACTTCAACGAGGGTGACAGTTACTGATCTGCCATCTCCAACCATTACAGGTTCAGATGATGTGTGTGAAGGGCATACCGAAACTTATACAACCGAAGGTGGTGCCTCTAATTATGATTGGCAAATTGCTGGCGGAACTATAATTCCAACAGCTCAAGAGCATATAGTAGATGTAGTATGGACATTAGGAGCAGCACGCGAAATATCCGTTAATTACGAATTGTCATCTTGCCCTGCCGCAACCCCATTTGTGTTGCCAGTAACGGTCAATCCTATTCCAACAGTGTCGTTAACAGGAGTTAATGAAGCTTGTTTAAATACGATTGGTCATATATATACAACTGATGCTGGTGAAAGTAACTACCAATGGACGGTTGTAGGTGGTACCGTAACAGCTGGTCTTGGCACTAATGAAATAACAGTTACATGGGATGTTCAGGGAGCCGGTTCTGTGGAGGTTAATTATGATAACTCCGACGGATGTTCTGCTGTAGATCCAAGTCGTATTGATGTAACAGTTCATCCTTTACCTATTCCAACTTTATCAGGTAATAATACGGTATGTAATACATATCGTGAAGTGTATACAACAGAGACTGGTATGACTAATTACAACTGGTTAGTTTCTGGAGGTACTATCGATGTGGATGATAATAATGGAACTATAGAAGTGATATGGAATACGCTTGGTGCACAAACTATTAGTGTATCTTATACTAATAGCAATAATTGTGATCCAAGTATTCCAACGGAAATAAATGTTACCGTAGAAGATACGCCTGTGCCAACTATCACAGGAAATAGTATCGTATGTAATAATAATACAGAAATATATTCTACTGAGACTGGAAATGACAATTATGTATGGACAATTACAGCAGGTGGAACTATTGTTAGTGGACAAGGAACAGATGAGATTGAGGTGCTATGGAATGCTACAGGTGCTCAGCAAATTACTGTAAATTATGAATTTGCTAGTGGATGTACAGCACCAAATGCAACACCTTTAGATATTACGGTGAATCCATTATCTGGAGTTGTTCTAACAGCTGCACCTTCTACAAGTGTGGTGGCAGGTACAGAAATTACCTTTACAGCTACTGGAACTGATGTGGTTAATTATGATTTTTTAATTAATGGAGTTCCCGATGCTACTCATGATGGCTCTGATTCTTATAGGTGGACACCTGCTGATATTAGTGATGATAATACTGTAGTGCGGGTTATTGCAACAACAAGTACTGGTTGTACTGACTTTGCAGAATTAACCATTCGTGTTTTTGAAGGTTTAGCGCCTACTGATGTAGAGCCTTTAACTCAAGTTTACTGTGAGGGCGATGCTTCTGCGGTATCGATATATCTTGTTGCGCCGGTAATGAACGGTGTTAGTTACGATTTAATTCGAACAGATGATAGTCAATTGATGGGTACAGTTACGGTAACTGATCCTTCTGACGAGGTACGTTGGACGCATGGAGTTAACGGTGTTGACTTTACTTATGCCGGAACGGCAACGTTTAAAGTAGAAGCCTATTGGCCAGCAGTTCCTGGTGATCGTATTGATATGAATAATCAAGTTGTGGTTATAGAAACTGCCTTGCCTGATAATTCATTCACAATTGATCCAGTTGGAGTTGTCACTGGTTGTAATGCTGGTGCTGGTTACGAAATTACCCTCTCTGGATCAGAAGCTGATGTAATATATACTCTAACTGTTGATGGTGCTCAGGTGGGAACACCTATCCCAGGAACTGGAGCCGCGCTTAATTTTGGTTTCCAGTTAACTACTGGTGTGTATGTAGTTGTTGGTGATAGAGATGGTTGTATTCAAGATATGTCTGGTACTTTCGAAATACAATCTGATTGGAGTGGTACAACACAAACAGTTGTTGGTAACCCTGCGGACGGTCGTTTCTGTATTGGTGGCGCAGGTATTGAAGTGATATTAGAAGGTTCTGAGGCTGGCACTAATTATGTTGTTACCTATAATGGAGCTGAAATTATTGGTTCTGATTGGACAGGTGATGGCGCGGCCAATACCTTTGGTCCGTATGATGCAGCTGGTGATTATGCTGTAAATGTTAAAACAACAAGTGGATGTTATTATCCTATGAGTGGATTGGTAACTGTTACGGAAGTTGCTTTACCAACTGCATTTAATTTATTAGCCGAAAACGATAATCCATTCTATTGTACAGGAGGAGCTGGCCTTGAATTATTACTTGATAATAAAGAAGCTGGTGTTCGTTACACCTTATATAAAGATGGTGTTTATGCTGAAGATATACTTGCTACAGTAGATGGTGGACAATTAGTGTTTACTGGAGCTTATACTGCTGGAACATATAATGTAAGAGCAAATATTGAAGGTTTGACTTGTGAGGAGGATATGGCCAATACATTAGATCTAGTTGAAGATCCTTTACCACAGGTTCTTGAACTATTAGGTGAAACTGGTTTCTGTGAGGGTGGTGGTTCTGCCACACTTTATATCAATAATCCAGAGGCTGATGTTACTTATGAACTCTTATTGGATGGAATAGCTACAGGAGACTTTGGTACAGTAGGTGGTGGACAGATTATTTGGTCTGCAACTGCCGCTGGTCAATATACTGTGCAGGCTACAAAGAATAATGCGAGTACTAATTGTGGACCTCATCCAATGAATGGTGCTATTGATGTAACAATGACCTTGTTGCCTGAGGATAGATTATTGACAGTTGTTGATGGAACAGATTGCGATAACGGTACAATTGTAACAATTAATAGTTCACAAGCTGGAATCAGATATGTATTGATTGATAATGATACTGACTCTGAAGTGCCTGGTTATGAAATAATAGGTGATGGAGGTAATATCTCCTTCAACCCAATATTTGATGATAATGGATCTTATCGCATTGAAGGCTTCAATACAACTTGTAATAGGATAATTGACGATGCAAATCACAATCCAATATTGGTTAATATTGCTGGTGTTGTAGGTAAGCGTACTATTGACTTTACACCATCAGGACCAATTTGTGTTGGTGATGGAGGTTTAACCATACAGGTTCATAACCCTGATGCCAATGTGGATTACGTACTTTACCGCATCGACGGTACTGGAACAGATGTATTTGTTGAGACATTAACTCAGCCTCACTCTACTGATCCTATTGCCTTTACACCAACCTTTGCTGAAGGTGAATATAAGGTGATTGGATATAGAGATTTCGCTGGTGATCCGACCGGATGTAATAATGAAATGTTGAATCGTTTAACGATTTCATATAATCCTCTACCTAAGTCTTACTTAATGACTGGATCAGGTTCATATTGTAATACAGGAACAGGTACTGTTCTGGGTATTGAAGGATCAGAAATCGATTATATTTATAATTTAGTTTTTGATGATGGATCTGGAAATGTGGTTGTAGATACGAAAGTTGGAGATGGAATGCCGCTTGTATTTGACGCTGTTTCAACCACAGGTACTTACACTGTTTATGCAGCTTCTCCATTTGGCTGTACATCAAGTATGGACGGTTCAATTGATGTGCAAAGTGTAACTGAAGTCATTAATCAGGATCTTACAATGCCAGCTTATACATATTGTGCCAATAGCACTGGAGTTGATCTGGTATTACAAGACCAGGAGTATGGTGTGTACTATGAGGTTCGTGAAGCCGACGGTATTACAGTTGTTCTTCCTGCTGTTCAAGGTGGTCAGCCAGGTTCGCAATTAATATTGGGAGAAGTTCAAGCAGGAACTTATACCATATTTGGCTCCTACGATGTAGCCTTTACTTCATGTGTTATGCAAATTAATAGTGGAGCTGAAGTTATAGTAACATCTGATCCTGTAAAACCTATTCTTAGTTTATCAAGTACTGATTATTGTGCTGATGGAGATGGTGTAGTACTAACGGTTGATAATTCCGTTTTGAATGTGGGTTATCAATTAATAAATAATGCTGGTGATTTAGTGAATTATGTAAATGGTATTGGAGGGCCAGTTGAGTTCCCAGTACCTATAAGAGGAACAGAAACATACTTTGTTAAAGCTATTTCGTTTACCACAGGTTGCGAGGTTGATAGTGATCCAATAACTATTACTGAAAATCCCCTACCACAAATATTTGATGTGTGGTTAGAGATAGAGGACGAATTTGGTGATGTTAGTGTAAGTCCTTGTGAAACGCTTTGTCAGGGCTCAGTTAATATTGATAAAATTAAACTTGAAAGTTCCGTGATTGGAACCTCTTACACACTATTACGTGAATTAGGTGGAGATCTTTACGAAATTGTTTCAACAATTGTAGGAGATGGTCTTGAACTTGATTTTGGAGTACAAGATGAGGCTGGTTATTATGTGATACAAGCTACAACACAGCCACAAGGATGTTCTGTTTTAATGGATGGTCGTGTTCTGCTCTATGCAATACCTTTAGAAGCAATCGATGATGTAGTTGGCTTGCAAGGTGGTGAATTATTGGTAGAGTTTGATGTTGCCCAAAATGATCTTTACCTGAATGGGGTGGATGTGTTTGAGGATGCAGAAAATGAAGTTGATAAATATAGAAATCTTGAATTCGAGCTCATTACAGCATTTGAGTTTATTGATGAAAATGGTGATCCGCAACAACATGAGGTTATTGGTTCTGCAACCATTAATTCCGAAGGTAAATTAGAATACAAAAAGTTACCAGGTTTCTATGGTAGAGACTCTGTTCGCTATAGGGTTACAAATATTGATCCATTGCACCCAAACAGATCTGATATTGCAACCGTATTTATTTTTGTTGGAAATGTTAATGTGGAAGACGGGAAAGATCTACTACTACCAAATGCCTTTTCACCAAATGATGATGGAATCAATGACTTCTATGTTATATCAGGAAGTTTTGATGTTGCAGTTTCAAAACTAGAAGTGTTTAACAGGTGGGGAACCTTGGTTTATAGATCAAAAGGTGACTTTTATGGTAAGGATGATGATTGGTGGGATGGAAAATCAAATGCTGGAGCCATGGTCTCTCTGGGTGATAATTTACCAAATGGTACTTATTATTATGTGTTCTCAGTGGAAGTCAACAATGATGGTAATAAGGAATCAAAAGAATACAGTGGATTTATTGAATTAAGACGATAATACGAACATATATTATACTGATGAAACGATTTAATTTAAATAGACAAATAGATCTTATTGCCAAACGAGAGTTTGAGTGCGATGCTAAAGGTGTGTTGTCTTCAGGATCGTTTAATCTGACTCTTTTAAAAAGATTTAATCACATGAAATATCTTATCCCTATATTGTTTTTATTGCTTTTTGTTCTGCCATCAAAGGCGCAACATCAGGCAGCGTACAATCACTATATAGCTAATCAGGGTTTATTGAATCCTGCGTATAATGGTACGCGTGATATTATGAGTGGATTGCTTATACACCGTAGTCAATGGATTGGAGTGGAAGGTGCTCCTATGAATCAGGCATTAAATGTTCACGGGCCGATAGAGGATACTAACCTTGGTGTTGGTGTGATATTGGCCAATGATAATTTGGGTTTTACCAATGTGTTTGATTTTATGGGGGCAGCGTCGTATAAGATTCAATTGGATCGTCGTGGTAAGTTTCTGTCATTCGGTTTACAATTGGGGGTATCTTCTAATGTTTATGATGGTACCAGAGCTATTACGGATCAATATGGCGATCCGGTATTTCAACGTAAGGAAAGTAATATCACTTTTAATGTAGGGGTTGGAGCATACTATTATGCCGAGAATTACTTTGCAGGTTTCTCCATTCCAAAGATGTTTGATCCGGTTTATAATCAAGGTTCAGAAGGATATAAAAATACGCTTAATATAGAACACCTTCATTCGTATTGGTATGGAGGATATATTTTCGATTTAGGTGATGTTAAGATAAAACCAACGGCTTTAATCAGAACGGTGGTGGGGGCACCATTAACGTTCGATGTTTCTGCCAATGTGTTACTAATGGAACGATTGTGGTTAGGGGCTTCATATAGAAGTGTGTCAGAAGCCGTTTTCTTATCTGAATTCATAATCAATAGACAGTTTACAGTACGCTATTCGTTCGATTATTCCATATCCCCAATGGGTAGGTTTGGTCAGTACGGATCGCACGAAATAGGTATTCAGTTCGACTTTTCATTTAATAAGCGTCCTGGTATGCGATCTATCAGATATTTCTAGTAAATTTATATTAGAGCTATTTGAACATTAAATTATGTATAAGCAATTTGGTTAAAAATTATAACCTATGAAACCCAACTATAAAATACATCTACTTTTATTATTGTTGACAATTGGGCAATTTACAGTCGCTCAAAGGTCTGAAATTAAGAAGGCTCAGAATCAGTACGAGAATCAGGATTATTTCCAGGCTTTGGAGTACTACAAAATAGCTGTAGAAAAAGGAGCTGATGATTTGGATACCAAACTCCATATGGCGCGTTGTTATTTTAATCTTAAAGATATACAGACTGCTTTTGATATGTATCTAGGGCTGGAGGATAAGCTTAGAAACGAAGTAGATATACGTAACTATGCAGCTTGTTGGCAACAACAGGGTGGTTTTGATGTGGCCATTGAGTGGTACGAAAAAGCTATTAAAGCAGAGGCAAATCCACTAGACATGAAAGAGCTGATTAAAGCTTGTAAGTGGGCAAGGGAAAATGGAGCCTTTGATCAATCGGTTCTTGTAAATCCGGCCAGTTCATTACTTATAGGTGGACAGTCTTTTGGTATACAGTTTTATAAAGATGAAGTTGTGTATTCGGGAGCTAAAGAAGATGCTGGAAAAAAGGTAGATAATACGGGTAAGGTTTATTTAAATTTATTTTCAGCCAAATATGTTGATGGTGAAGTGCAAGAGGGTGGAAGTTCATTTTCATCAAATCTGGAGTATGATTTTCATGTTGGGGCAACAGCTTTTACCAGTGATTTTAAACGAATATATTATACAAAAGTGGTACGCATTAAAGGGGGTAGCCGTATAAAAATATTTACCTCTGAGTTTAACGGTAAAGACTGGGTGAATGAGCGCGAATTAGCTAATAACTCCGATGATTTTGATATTGGTTACCCGGCAGTATCACCAGATGATAAAACGTTGTATTATACCTCAAACCAACGCGGTGGCTTCGGAGGTCAGGATATTTATAGTGCACCTATTAAAGCTAATGGTGATGTTGGTAAGGGTGAAAACCTTGGTAAGGAAATTAATACTTTTGGAGTTGAGAAATGGCCATATATAAGTAAAGAAGGAAAGTTATATTTTGCTTCTGACGGTCACCTTGGTTTTGGAGGGCTTGATATATTCGAGGCTGAATGGGATGGTAATAATTTTACCAATGTGCGGAATATGCGCCAACCTATAAATACAGGTAGTGATGATTTTGGTTTCATACTTGATCCAAATGATGCTACACGTGGTTTTCTTTCATCTAACCGTATAGGTTCGGGTAGTACAGATGCGATCTTCATGTTGATGCCATCTGATGCTCAGGAAGAGGTTAAAAAGGATGTTCCTCCTGTAGCTGGTTTGGATGTAATACCGGTATTTGATGAAACGGCGACTGTTGAAGAACCAGTTGTAAGTGAACCTATCGTTGAAACACCTTCGGTTGACTTATCGATGTTCCCCGCTGTTTTTGCTGCTAAATTAACTTCTACCTTTAATGGTGGTGCTGTTGCAGGTGCTAGTGTGGTTATTAAGGATGCCAATACTGGTGAAGTTGTTGCCAATGGCGTATCTGATGCTGATGGTAAGGTTAATATTACTATTCCTGATAACTTCAGAAATGATGCTCAGGAATTCGAAATAGAACTTTCCAAAGGCGCTGAATTCAATAGTAAACGTATGTTGGTTCATATCATGGAAATTGAAGACATAAATAATAATGGTTTATCCCTTACACCAATTTTTGATGATTCAGCCTTGAATGATATCGGTAAGATGGTTATTTCTTATCGAGGTAGTAAAATTACTGATGAAGGTCAGAAAGTATTGGATCAATTGGCTACAATCTTACAGCAAAACCCTAATGTGGTTGTTAAGTTGAACGGTCACACCGAAGCTAAAGGTAACCGTTATAATAACCTGGATGTCTCGCAAACCATAGCAGAAGTTGCTGAAAAAGAATTGATGCTACGTGGTATTAATGATGAAAATATGATTCCGCGTGGATATGGAGAACGTTATTTGCTTAATAAATGTAAGCGTGGCGTGTATTGCGACGAAGCAGAACATTTAAGTAACCGTCGTATTGAGGTGGTTGTTTGGAAACGACTTAATTAATTTATTAAGTATTAATTGTATTATATTTAGGCATTAAAATATAGAGAATGAAACTCAAATACTTTTTACTCGTCACCATATTGTTCACAACAGCAGTTTCGGGAATAGCTGAAGATATTGCTGCTTTGCGAACAAGTAAAAAGATTATTAGAATGGATAAAGCCATTGAGCCTTATTATGCCATTCAAATTATAGCTCTGAAAAAGCCACCTGGTGTTGCGTCTTTCTTTACTAATATTGATAAGGCAAGGGAATATCCTTGTGCAGATGGTTTTTATCGTTTCTGTGTAGGGCAATACAGCAGCTACGATGAAGCCAAAAGTAACCTGCAATCTATTCGTGGTTTGGGTTATGATCAAGCATTTGTTGTAAATACGGCTGAGTTTGATTTAGGGCAGGGAAGACCTGTTGCGCGATCAAGTAAAAAGATTGATCCTAATAGAATGTATACTGTGCAACTAAGTGCCTTCCGTTTTCCTGTGTATTTAAGTCATTTTAAAGACTTAGATAATGTGACAGAATATCGAATGAAGGATAAAATATTTCGTTATTGCGTTAGCGAAGTTATGGGAACGGAAGCTGCCGCTGAGTTGGAACGCATTAAAGGTTTAGGCTATAAAGATGCATATTTGGTAGAACTGGATAGGTATGCTCCTTTTAAAATTGAATAATAATTGTACTTTTGCAAATATAGCAGGCCGGTCTATCGCTTAGATCATTTGGTTTAAGAGGAAAGTCCGGGCAATGCAGAGCACCGTATTTCTTAACAGGAAGAAGCTCGTGAGGGTTTAGTAATGTAGCAGAAAATAACCGCCTTGTTTGTGCGCTGAGCTTGTCGAGGTACATATGCGGGTAAGGGTGAAAAGGTGGGGTAAGAGCTCACCAGTATTGTGGGTAACTATGATAGCTGTACAACTTACGGATTGCAAGACCATGTATATTATAACTCCATTATGGAGCAGAGCTGCTCGCTTTGTTTTTCTTTTGAAAAGTTGTAAGGGGTAGGTCGCTAGAGCTTATGGGTAACCATAAGCCCAGACAAATGATAGACATCTGCTTTTGGCAGATACAGGACCCGGCTTATAGGCTTGCTATTTTTTTCTTTTCTAATATCAAAGACATGAAACATTGGCTCTCACGACTAGTTCACTATTTGAACGAAGAAATCTGGCGTATTACTGCTGATGATACCACGCGTCGTCAATTTTTTTTAATTCGAGCCATTCGCATTCTTTTTCTTGCCATTAAAGGTTTTATTAACGACAAGTGCCAACAAAAAGCTTCGGCGCTTACCTTTTATTCATTGCTCTCAGTGGTTCCGGTTGCCGCATTGGCTTTTGGAATAGCTAAAGGTTTCGGGTTTGATGCAAAGCTAAACGAACTCTTAGCTGCACGCCTCGAAGGTCAAGAGGAGGTATATAAGTTTGTAAGCAATTTTGCATTGAATTATCTCGAACGCACCCCTGGCGTTGAAATTGCCGGTATTGGTCTGGTTATGCTTTTATGGGCTGTAATGAAAGTGTTTGGAAATATTGAAAGCTCATTCAATGATATTTGGGAGGTAAAACATGCCAGAAGTTTTATACGAAAATTCAGCGACTACATTTCCTTGATGTTGGTCGCCATATTATTGCTAGTTTCTAGTAGTGGTACAGTTATGTTCGTTTCCAAGCAATTAAAATCAATTGGCGTTGAAGATGTCAGAAATCCATTTTTTGTATTGGCTTCTTCTTACATGTTAATATGGATAGTATTCACATTGATTTTATATATAATGCCTAATGCGAGAGTCAAGTTTCGTTCGGCCTTATTTGGTGGAATTATCTCAGGATCTTTATTTCAACTCTTGCAATATGGATACATTCACTTTCAGAGTTCAGTAACGAGTTACAATGCTATTTATGGTAGTTTTGCTGCCTTGCCATTTTTTCTAATATGGATGCAAGCCAGTTGGTTAATTGTACTTTTCGGGGCTGAATTGTCATTTGCCTATCAGAATGCAAATAGTTTTGAATTTGATGCAGATACACGACGTGTTAGTTATACGTATCGCCGTTTGGTTATTATAATGGTTGCAGCCGATGTTGTAAAGCGTTTTGAACGAGGAGAGAATCCGCCTTCTAAAATGGAATTGTCCATTAAGTTGAAATTACCTATTCGTTTAATTAACGAAGTGTTGTACGAGTTGGTTGAATGTAAAGTATTTTCAGAAGTAAACTCTGAAGATGACAAAGAAATCTGTTATCAACCTGCCATTGATATCAATAAGTTAAGTATTATGAGTGTAATATCGATGGTTGAAGATAAAGGAAGCCGGGATTTACATTTTGAAGAGACGCATAACTTAAGCCGTATTCAGTCCGTTCTGGGGGTGTTTAGCAATGTACTGCATTCATCTGAGGACAATGTATTGCTCAAGGATTTATAAGGAAAACTAAACCATTAGATATAAAAAAAGCAACATTGAATTTCAATGTTGCTTTTTTATATAAGGTATCACATCAATTGGGATTAATTTAAACTCCTGTAAAACAGGATTTGAGTGCATACAATCATCGGTAATCCTCCGTGCCATAAATGACAACCCGAAGGTGAGGCCCGCCCTTAGAAAGCATAGCGTCACTCGGTATTCTGATAGCGTTGAGTTTAACAATCAAAACAATTGATGTGATAGTTTCTTTATCAAAGATCGTATAACAAATATACCTTATTCGCACATCAATTCCAAGGTTTATCAAGGGTTTTAATCCTGTGAAGAGGGAATCAATTGACCATTAAATTATTAAATTTGTGTTTTAACATTTGTTTAATATCTGGATTTCGAAATTTGTTTCATCTATGTATGTAATTGTCGATATAGAAACCACGGGTGGTAATTTAAATAATGGTAAGATTACTGAAATTGCCATATATCGACACGATGGGAATAAGGTTATTGATGAATTTGTCAGTTTGGTTAATCCTGATAGTTATATACCACCCTTTATTAGTTCGTTAACGGGTATCACAAACGAAATGGTTGAGTCGGCTCCGCCATTTTATCAGGTAGCTAAAGATATTGTTGAAATATGTAAGGATGCTGTTTTTGTAGCTCACAATGCAGGTTTCGATTATAATTTTATAAAAGCGGAGTTTAAAAGTCTGGGTTTTGACTTTTCAATGCCTACCGTTTGTACAGTTAAGCTGTCGCGAAAATTGTTACCAGGTCATGCTTCTTATAGTTTGGGCAAACTGTGCGATGCTTTGGGCATTGCGAATGGAGCCCGACATCGTGCTGCTGGTGACGCACTTGCTACAGTGGAACTTTTTGAACTATTATTAAGTAAGAACAATGGCTTAATAAATCCTGAAGACCCGTACACCGAGTTTTCGGCTGATGGTTTACACCCGCAGCTTAGTATCGCAATTATTAAGGAACTACCAAACGAAACAGGAGTCTACTATATTCATGATGAAAATGGTGACTTGGTATATATTGGGAAAAGTAAGAAGATCAGAAATCGAATTATTACCCACTTAGGAAATCCAAAGACCAAGAAAGGGCTTGAGATGAAACAAAAGGCTGCTTCCATAAGTTGTGAGCTTACTGGTAGTGAACTGATTGCTTTATTGAAAGAATCCCAAGAGATAAAAGAGGAGAAACCTCGTTATAATCGCGCCCAACGTCGTTCGCGAAATCAAGTTGGTTTATATCACTACCGCGATAGGAAGGGGTACTTACGCTTGATTCTAAAGCCCAATAGCGGGGTTGAAATTCCGGCCACTACCTTTGAAAGCTTGAAGGAAGGTCGTGACCAACTCTTTAAATGGATTGAGGAGTACGAACTCTGTCAACAATTGTGTGGTTTATACGACGGTAATAATGGTTGTTTTCAATATCAACTTAAAACATGCCGGGGTGCCTGTGTTGGTGAGGAACTTGATGAAGCGTATAATCTTCGGGTAAATCAATTGTTGACCAAATTATCTTATGGGTATAATAATGTGGTTATTATGGATAAGGGTAGAAGCAACGATGAAATCGGAATTGTGATAATTGAAAATGGACGCTATTTAGGTTGGGGTTATATCTATGAAGATACCGTTATTGAGTCTCCTAAAGAGTTTAAGGATCACATTAAATTATACAATGATAACAGAGATACGCGTGTGATTATAAATCAATACCTCCGTCAGAAAAAACACAAAAAGCTTATTCCCTATTAGCGATTGCTACCTGCTGTTCTTCTTTAAAAATTCATCGTGATCAATTAAATAGCGCTCATGAGCACCAATGCCAATGGACTTTCCAGTAGAATTAAGCACCGCCACATCAAAAAAGAGTTTCCGCTCGTCAATAAATTTTAAGTGTGCTTTACATTTAATGCTTTCACCTTCAGCAACAGGATGAAAGTGTTTAACGTTCATTTCAACACTTAATGAATCTACACCATTTATCAAATTGGGTTCAATGAGCTCAACACAGCATTGCTCCATGAAAACAATCATTGCCGCTGTGGATAAATAGGGTACACGACCAGTACCAAGTGTGGTGGCCAGATCCTTTTTTTCAACAACAATGTTTTTTTCTAAAATAATCCCTTTAGCTATGTAAAGATCAAATTTTGAATTATTCTTTGCTTGCTTCATGTGTGATTATTTGTTCTAATTCAAATATAACACATAAGATACAAGAAATAAATAGCAAATTAAAATTCTGAGGTAAAGTGGAATTCGATGTTTTTAAAATTGCTTTGCGCCATTTGTAACATATATGCTGAATCTGCCATAAACACATCACGACCCGATTTATCTTTGGCCATGTATTGAACTTTACGTTTTTTGAAGTCAGCTAATTCTTTTTCGTCTTCACTTCTAATCCAGCAAGCTTTATGCAAGTTGATTGGCTCATACCTACATGAAGCTCCATATTCGTGTAGTAAGCGGTATTGAATTACTTCGAACTGAAGTGCACCTACCGTACCTATTACTTTTCGTCCATTGAATTGGCTCACAAATAGCTGGGCAACTCCTTCATCCATTAACTGATCAATGCCCTTGGCTAGCTGCTTCGATTTCATCGGGTCATCGTTCTCGATGTATCTAAATAATTCTGGCGAAAAACTTGGAAGACCTTTGTAGTGCAATTTTTCTCCTTGAGTAACGGTGTCGCCTATTTTAAAATTACCTGTATCAGGTATACCAACTATATCACCTGGATAGGCTTCATCAATAATGGACTTTTTATCGGCCATAAAGGCGGTAGGACTGGAGAATTTCATGTTTTTACCATTACGTACATGCAGGTAGTTGGTATTACGTTGAAATTTACCAGAACAAATTTTCAAGAAGGCTAAACGGTTTCGGTGATTAGGATCCATGTTGGCATGAATCTTAAATACAAAGCCAGTGAACTTTTCTTCTCCAGCATCTACCATACGCTCTTCTGCTTTCGAAGGCTGTGGAGTAGGGGCTATTTGAAGAAAACAATGCAGAAGTTCGCGAACGCCAAAATTATTTAAAGCACTACCAAAGAAAACGGGTGCAACACTAGCCTCACGATACGGATCCATTTCGAAATCGGGATAAACACCTTGTACTAGTTCAAGTTCTTCTCGTGCACTTTCGGCCGAATCATCACCGATAATACTATTAAGAACTGGATCATTAAAGTCTTCGATGGAAACACCTTCTTCTAATACTTGTTTGCCCGGATCAAAAAGGTAAAGGTTTTTTTCAAAAAGGTTATATACGCCTTTAAACTCGGTACCATTACCAATTGGCCAGCTTAATGGCTGAACTTTTATTTTTAATTCTTCTTCAACTTCGTCAAGTAATTCAAAGGGGTCTTTACTTGGGCGATCCATCTTATTAATGAAAACAATTACGGGCGTATTACGCATACGGCACACTTCCATTAGTTTTCTGGTTTGCGCTTCTACACCTTTAGCTGCATCCACAACAATGATTACGCTATCAACCGCAGTAAGCGTTCGGAAAGTATCTTCGGCAAAATCCTGGTGACCTGGTGTGTCAAGAATATTAACTTTATAGCCATCGTACTCAAAACCCATTACCGATGTGGCCACAGAAATACCTCTTTGTTTCTCAATTTCCATGAAATCGGACGTGGCTGTTTTTTTAATTTTATTCGATTTAACAGCTCCTGCAACATGAATAGCCCCACCAAAAAGAAGTAGCTTCTCAGTAAGTGTTGTTTTACCCGCATCCGGGTGACTAATAATGGCAAACGTACGTCTTCTCTTAATTTCTTCTGTAAATCCCATGACCCTAATTTTTTCGACCTGCAAATTTAAACAATAGATTCAATTTAGACATGTGTTTCGTTGATAGTTTATTGAAAATTTAATCTGCTTTTTGTTTATAAATCGAAGAATATTTTTAATTTTTGCTTTTAAATTATAAGAGAGAGACCGAAGTATTTACTAATTGAATAAATTTTATGAGTTGGACCAATTATCACGGTCATTCAGATTATTGCGATGGGCACGGTAAAATAGAAGATTACATAACCAAAGCTATCGATTTTAATATGTCTGCCATTGGCATTTCTTCACACGCACCTGTACCATGTCCTACTGATTGGAATATGCCAAAGGATAAATTAGTAGCCTATATCTCAGAAATTGAAACATTAAAAAATAAGTATAAAGGCAAGATTGCTGTTTACAAATCTTTGGAAGTGGATTTTATTCCAAACATGATGTCACCGACACATTCTGATATAAAAAATATAGATTTGGATTACGTCATTGGATCAGTACATTATATTGATCAATTTGAGGATGGTACGCCTTGGGATATGGATGGGTCTGATAGCCAGATTAAAAAAGGTTATGAGGAAATATTTCATTCCGACTTTAAAAATTTAGCATTAAAATATTTTTCTGCCCAAAAAGAGATGCTACAAAATCATGCTCCAGATATACTTGGGCATATGGATAAGATTAAAGTGCATAATCAAATGTATGATCTAGCTGATCCAAAAGAAAGTTGGTTTGCAAATGAAGTTAAAGAGACTTTGTTGCTTGCTAAGGAGCAAGGGGTGATCGTTGAAATTAATACGAAGGTATATAATCATTCGAATCTAATATTTCCTGGGCGAGCGTTTTTTCAATTTATAAGAGAGAATGATATACCAATTACAATGAATAGTGATGCACATATGGCCAAGTTTCTAATTGCCGGTTATGAAGATGTTGCCGGTTTACTTCTTGATAATAGTATTACGCATCTACATGAGTTTATTGAAGGGCAATGGCAACCTGTTAAATTCAATACAAAAGGATTAATTTTTAAGTAATATATGTCATGAAAAAACGCAAAGTAGCTGATGCAACTTTGCGTTTTTTTAGTTCAATTGTTCTTTAAAGAGGAATATTTCCGTGTTTTTTAGGTGGATTTGATTCGCTCTTGTTTTGAGTCATCTCCAATGCTTGAATTAATTTATACCTCGTATCCTTTGGTAGTATAATTTCATCGATATAACCAAGTTCTGCAGCGCGATAAGGATTAGCAAAATTTTCGCGATAATCGTCAACACGTTTCGTTTTCGATTCTTCATCCACATCACCTCGGAAAATAATATTTACCGCTCCTTCAGGTCCCATAACTGCAATTTCGGCTGTTGGATAGGCTAAGTTTATATCTGCCGCCAAATGTTTAGATGCCATAACATCGTAGGCACCACCGTAGGCTTTACGTGTAATAACTGTAATTTTAGGCACTGTTGCTTCGGCATAAGCATAAAGCAGTTTAGCTCCATGTTTGATGATTCCACCGTATTCTTGAACCGTTCCTGGTAAAAATCCGGGTACGTCTACAAAACTTACAACCGGAATATTAAAGGCATCGCAAAAACGAACAAAACGTGCTCCTTTGGTCGATGAATCAATATCTAAAACGCCAGCTAGATAATTGGGTTGATTACCAACTATACCAACTGTTCGTCCTGCCATTCGACCAAAACCAGTAATGATGTTTTGGGCATAATGTGGCATAACTTCCAAGAAGTGCTCGTTGTCAACAACCTTACCAATGATATCGTGCATATCGTATGGTTTATTCGGATCGGCCGGGATTAAATCTTGTAGATCCTGACTCTCACGTTTAATGTCATCGGTTGTTGCAAGCACTGGTGCATCTTCCATATTATTAGAAGGTAAAAAGCTCAGTAGCTCACGAATCATCATCAAAGTGTGTTCATCATCATCGCCCATGAAATGTGCCACGCCACTTTTTGAGTTGTGTGTCATTGCACCACCCAATTCTTCTTTGCTTACCTCTTCGTGTGTCACCGTTTTAATAACTTCTGGTCCGGTTACAAACATGTAACTCGTATTCTTAACCATAAAAATAAAATCGGTTAGTGCTGGGGAATAGACAGCTCCACCAGCGCATGGTCCCATTATCGCTGAGATTTGTGGAATTACACCTGAAGACTTTACGTTTAGGTGGAAGATATCGCCATATCCTGCAAGGCTTTGCACACCTTCTTGTATTCTAGCTCCTCCTGAATCATTCAAGCCAATCAAGGGTGCTCCCATCTTCAGCGCCAATTTTGACACCTTAATAATTTTATCGGCATTGGTTCTACTTAATGAGCCACCAAACACAGTGAAATCTTGTGCGAAAACATATACCAAACGCCCATCCACTTTACCATAACCTGTAATTGCACCATCGCCAGGAAATTGAGTTTTCTCCATGCCAAAATTGGTACACTTGTGTTTTACCAATTTATCCATTTCAACGAAGGTTCCTTCATCGAGGAAGCAATTAATTCTTTCTCGAGCTGTTAGTTTACCTCCTTTGTGTTGCTTAGCAATACGAGCCTCGCCACCACCTGCTTCTGCTTGCTGGTTGCGTTCTTCAAATTTGTTATATTTATCTTGTAAATTCTGCATTGTCTTTAGTTTGTAAGTTACTGTGCTTCAATTTCAATTAATGGTTGATGACCTTCAACGGCATCTCCTTCGTTAACCATTACTTTTTTAACGATACCATCTGCTGCACTTTTGTATTCACTTTCCATTTTCATGGCAGATACCACAATTACAGTCTGTCCTTTTTCAACAGTATCACCTTCGTTTACAGGTATCTTTACAATCTTACCCGGCATTGGTGTTGAAATGATATTACCACCTGCATCAAGCTTGCTTTTTGATTTGGAACGATAACGAGCGGCTGCATCAATCACCTCAATTTCGTAGTAGTTATTGATTGTGTTCACCTTGTATTCATTTGGTGTATCTCCTTCAATCATTTCCATGTTGATCGATTTACCATCCATAATGATTGAATAAGCATCTATTTCTACTTTTTCAATGTCTAAATCGTATATGCGATTATCGATCTCAACCTTGTATTTCGAACCATTCTTTTCGATCACATTTATCTTTGCAACCCTGGTATCTATTTTTAATTCTAATGACATATGAGGGTGTTTTAAAGTCTAACGATGTTTTTTCTTCTTGCGTACTCTTTCCATGCTGACTGATTTGGCGTTGCAACATTAGATTTTGTTGCTGCAGCGTCCATCTTTTCAGTATAATCGAGGTAGGCAACCAAAAGAGCGATGTCTTCACAGTAATCGGAACAATCATCATCCATCATTAGAAAGTCCATGTTCTTTTCAATGAAGTGAGTATCATACTTTCCGTTTACAAAATCATCTGCCTTCATTATTTGAGAAACAAATGGGATGGATGTTTTTACTCCCGTTATCTTGTATTCGTATAAGGCGCGTTTCATTCTTTCGATGGCTTCGTGTCTGGTTGGTGCCCACGAGATTAGTTTTGATATCATTGGATCGTAATGAAACGGAATTTCATAACCTTCATATACATAGCCATCTGTTCGAATTCCTAGTCCCAATGGTTCTGAAATATTCTTAACCACACCTGGGCAAGGCATGAAGTTGTTTTTATGATCCTCGGCATATATTCTACATTCGATGGAATGTCCATTTTGCCTCAAATCTTCCTGTTTGAACGCCAGTGGTAATCCGTTGGCGACATTAATTTGAGCCTTCACTAAGTCAACTCCTGTCACACGCTCGGTAATGGGATGTTCAACCTGAAGTCGGGTATTCATTTCCAGGAAATAGTAGTTAAGATCATTATCGACTAAAAACTCAACCGTTCCAGCACCAACATAGTCAACCGATTTAGCTGCATCTATGGCACATTGTCCCATCTTTTCTCTTAACTCGGGTGTCATTAGGGGAGAAGGAGTTTCTTCCACCACCTTTTGGTGGCGACGCTGAACTGAGCATTCTCTTTCGAAAAGGTGCACATAGTTACCATGTTCATCAGCCATTATCTGAAACTCGATGTGATGCGGACCTTCTATGTATTTCTCAATGTAAACGGCGTCGTTACCAAACGAAGACCTAGCCTCGGATTTGGCCATTTCGTATGATGAAACCAAGTCTTTTTCATCGCGAACAAGTCTCATTCCTTTACCACCACCACCGGCACTCGCTTTGAGCATTACAGGATATCCTATTTTCTTCGCAACTGATTTAAGTTTATCAGTCGCAATGTTTTCCTTTGTTCCAGGTACTACGGGCACACCATTATCTATCATCAGTTGGCGAGCAGTTAGTTTATCGCCCATTGTATTAATGGCATAAATGGAAGGACCTATGAATTTGATTCCCGCCTTATTCACTTTCTCAGCAAATTCAGCATTTTCGGATAAGAATCCGTAACCTGGGTGTATGGCATCTGCTTTTGATTTCAGTGCCACTTCCAGTATTTTATCTATATTTAAATAGCTTTCCGATGATGTTGCCGGTCCAACGCAATAGGCTTCGTCGGCATACCTTACATGCATCGCGCTACGATCAGCTTCGGAATATATGGCAACTGAATTGATGCCCATTTCTCTGCACGATCGCATTACTCGCACCGCTATTTCTCCGCGGTTGGCTACTAATACTTTTTCAATCATAATGGAAATAAGGGTTTCTATTGAGCTTAATTGCTCTGATATATAAAAATTTAATAAGCCTTTTGTTCTAAATAAGATTAAAAGACTAAAATATCTCAATTGCAAAAATGATGATTTTAATCAAGTTTCCAAATAATTTGATCACTTTGTGTGGAATCATTATAAATAGTGAAAGCATCAAACTACTCGCCGTTTCGATGGTTATTAATTCTATATCTTTGAATTTTAATAAGAATAAAATAGACTGTTATGCTGAATAAAAATGTTGAAAAAGCATTGGTGAATCAAATAGAGAAAGAAGCTTATTCTTCTAATCTATATCTGGCTATGGCTGTTTGGGCCGAAACGAATGGTTTCGAAGGAACAGCTCAGTGGTTTTACGCACAATCCGAGGAAGAGCGTTTACACATGTTGAAGTTTATTCGTTATGTGAATGAGCGTGGTGGTAATTCTGTTATACCGGCCATTGCACAGCCACCATCGGAATATAAAGACATGAAAGAGGTTTTTGCCAAGACATTAGAGCACGAACAATACGTTTCAAGTTTAATTAACGATATGGTTGGTGTTTGTGTGAAGGAAAAAGATTACACGACTCAAACTTGGTTGCAATGGTTCGTTAACGAGCAAATTGAAGAAGAAGCTTCGGTTTCAGGTATCAATGATAAACTTCGCTTATTAGGTGATCACAACCTATATATGTTTGATAGAGACATTATGGGGATGCGCGGTGTTGTACCAGCAAGTGCTGAGTAAGTATCAATAGAATATAAGTAAAAAGCCCCGCACTGCGGGGCTTTTTAATTTAATGTATTGTACTTAGTATTTTCTCCTCTTTTGTTATTTCATTACCCGAAAGCGTTATAGCTGTCTCTATAATTGCCAAGTGGGAGTAGGCCTGAGGGAAGTTGCCCAATAAGCGACGTGATTTAAAATCTAAATCTTCGCTAAATAAGCCCAGATGATTGGAAGAAGCGAGCAATTGCTCAAATTTACGTGTTGCTTCATCTTTTAATCCAATTTTATACAAGCTATTGATTAACCAGAATGAACAGATTGTAAAGGCTGATTTAGGTTCCCCAAAATCATCTTTATTTTTATATCGGAACATCAAACCTTCGTGTTCCAATTCTTTTTGAATCGCTAAAACAGTCTTCTTATATCGCTGGTCGTCGGCTTTAATGAAACCGTAATTCTCCATTAATAAAACAGCAGCATCTAAATCGTTGGAGCCATACGCTTGTGTAAATGCGTGTTGTTCATCTGACCATGCATTAGTATAAATGTCTAACTCAATATCAAGCTTCAATTCATTCCATGCCTTATCGTAAGTGTCTCGACGAAGTAGTTTAGCAATTTTTTGAGCTCTGTCAATTGCCACCCAACATAGCACCTTACTAAAGGTGAAGTGTTTGCCTTCTGATCGAATTTCCCAGATTCCCTTATCAGGTTCTTGCCAGTTTTCTTCTACAATCTTTACAATGTTACGTACAATTGTCCAAAGGTCTTCGCTTCGTTCTAAGGTGGTGCTGTAGAGCTTGAAATATTGTAAGATAACATCCATTAAGATGCCATAAATGTCGTTTTGCTTTTGAATATAGGCTGCATTACCAACGCGTACTGGTTTACTACCTTCGTAACCATCAAGGTGAGTTAACTCTATTTCATGGAGGTTTTTTTCGCCATGTATGCCGTACATGATTTGCATCTTTTCACCTTTGTCAGGCATCAAATTGATGACGAAATCTAAGTAACGTTCTACAATTTTATGATGCCCCAACTGCGTCATTATCTTAACTACCATCGATGCATCACGTATCCAGCAGAAGCGATAATCCCAGTTACGCACTTCTCCAATTGTTTCAGGTAATGATGTGGTAAGTGCAGCTAAAATAGCACCTGATTTCTGATAGTTTAATAATTTAAGCGTAAGTGCACTTCGAAGAATTTCTTCGGTGTATTTTTTATACGTTGTTGTTCTATCTGACCAGTTTAGCCAATAGGTTTTTGTTCGCTCTAATTTTAAGTACGATCGAGAAGTTGATTGATGCAGTAATTTCTGATTGTAGCTCAATAGTAAGAATTCATTCTGCTCAATAGAAATACTTTCGGTATTAACTATTTTTTGCTTATCGAGAGAAGAATATAAATAAACCGAATCGTATTCTCCAGCAGTGGTATACGCTTTGATGTATTCCTTCTCATCATTTACAACAGTTGGATGTTCGGCATATTCGAGCTGAGGAGTGAAGTTAACAACTACATCAACTTTACCCGATACGTGTTTAATGTAGCGAACAATGTCTGGTGGCGTGTAATACTTGCCATTCTCATTACGATATCTTGGCATAAAGTCATGCAACTCAAATTCACCCGAAGCGCATGTAAAACGAGTAACCAAAATATTGGTATGTGGTAAATAAAACTGTTTACTAGTATAATCTTCGGTAGGTTTTATACTAAAATATCCACCTCTGTTCTCATCTAATATTTTTGCAAATGTAGATGGCGAAGCAAAATGAGGTAAACAAAGCCATTCAACTGCTCCTGATTCAGATACTAAAGCTGCACTTCGGCAGTTACCAATGATGCCATAATTTAGGTTATTCATACGCGTAAACTTTCTAATAAACTTCAATCTTCTTTTCTTCTCACAATCATATAACCAATAAAGGTGTATATTTGCTTAAACAGCGCGAAAAAAAGGTATTTTTCTTTAAATTGCTATTTTTTCATACAATACTTGATGAATAAATAGTTAAATCTTTTAAACCTAAATATAATATATGTCGAGACTTCACATTGTTGCCAATAGATTACCGTATAGTATAGTTAAGCAAGAGGATGGATTTCAGTTGATTGAGAGTGTTGGTGGATTGGCCACAGGCATGAAATCAGTGTATACTGAATATGGTGGGAAATGGATTGGTTGGTCGGGCCATAATTCCGATGACTTAACATACGAAGAAGCAAGTGAGATTGATGATTTATTGGAAGAAAAAGGTTGCGCGACTGTTCCATTGAGTGATTCTGATATTTTAGAATATTATGAAGGCTTTAGTAATAAAACAATATGGCCTTTGTTTCATTATTTTACGCAATATGTTGATTATGCTCCAGAGAATTGGGAGACATTTAAGCGTGTTAATCAGCGTTTTGCCGATAGGGTTTTAGATGTTTGTGATGATGGAGATACGGTTTGGGTTCATGATTATCAACTGCTATTAGTTCCTGAAATGATTAAATCAAAGAAACCGGGCGTAACGGTTGGTTTCTTTTTGCACATACCTTTCCCATCGTACGAAGTATTTCGTATTCTTCCCTGGCGCATGGAACTAATAAATGGTATGTTGGGAGCGGATTTATTAGGTTTCCATATTTACGATTACGAACGCCATTTCTTAAGTTGTGTTCGTCGTTTGTTTGGTCACGAAATAGCCCTGAATCAAATACATGTTGATGAACGAATCGTTAAAGTTGATGCTTATCCAATGGGTATTGATTACGATAAGTTTAGCAATGCTTCAACAGCTGTAATGCAAAAAACGGTGCATGAACGCTCCGAGCTACACAAGGAATTGGAAAAGTATTTTCTAATGTCTCCTGACCGAAGGTTAGTTTTATCCATTGATCGTTTGGATTACTCTAAGGGTATTCCGCAACGTTTAAAATCGTTTGGTAAATTTCTTGATAAACATCCTGAATTCAGAGGTAGTGTAACACTAATAATGTTAGCTGTGCCAAGTCGTGGGCATGTTGAGGAGTATCAGATACTTAAGCGCGAAGTTGACGAGTTGGTTGGTAAGATAAATGGTGAATACGGTAGCGTAAATTATACGCCGGTATGGTATTTTTATCGGGCTCTTCCTTTTGAGAATTTAGTGGAACTATATAATTCATGTGATGTTGCTCTTATTACGCCACTTCGCGATGGAATGAATTTGGTTGCTAAGGAATATGTCGCATCAAGAAATACTCAAACCGGAGTTGTTGTGCTAAGTGAGATGGCTGGAGTGAGTAAAGAGATGGGGGAGGCCATTACTATTAATCCGATTAACGAAGATGAGATTGCGGAAGCCCTGCATCGTGCCTTAACCATGCCGAAGCAGGAACAACAAGAGCGCATGAAACATCTACAGAATCGAATTAAGCGTTATTCAATTTTTAAGTGGGCCAGTGATTTTGTAAACGATTTGGAGAAAGTTAAGCTTATTCAGAAAGCTTATTTGGCAAAAAAGATATCTAAAACAGTTTATAAGGAAATTGACACCAAGTATACTAAGGCAAAGAAACGTGCTATATTCCTTGATTATGATGGTACACTAACTTCTTTCCACAAAGATCCGCAGGAAGCTTATCCTAATGAGGAGTTGTTCGATATACTAGAGGCTTTAATTGCTGATGAAAAGAATACCGTAACAATCATTAGTGGGCGCGACAAAGAAACATTGGAGAAATGGTTCGCCGATATTCCAATAAACTTAATTTGCGAACATGGTGTTTGGTTACGTAAACTAGGTGAGGATTGGCAAACATTGACTCAAGTAAATAATGATTGGATGCCAATGATACGTCCAGTTTTAGAGCGCTTTGTGGATCGTACCCCAGGTTCTTTTATTGAAGAGAAAAATTATTCTCTGGTATGGCATTATCGCAAGGCTGAACCAGAACAAAGTGAAATACGAGCCAAAGAATTGACCGATGAATTACTTGGTTTGGTTGGAAGCCTCCATTTAGAAATAATGGAAGGAAGCAAGGTTATTGAAGTGAAAAATGGTGGTATCAATAAAGGCATTGCAGCCAATCAATTTATTCAGAATGAGAAATATGATTTCTTAACAGCCATTGGCGATGATTGGACAGATGAGTACATGTTTAAGGAATTACCAAAGGAAACAATAACTATAAAGGTTGGAATGAATCGTACTGCCGCAGCATACAAACTAGAATCAGTAGAGGCTGTTAGAGGATTTCTTAAAAAGCTAGGTGAGATATAGGTGCTTAAGCTTTATGAAAAAAATAATCCGATCTCCTAAGCAATGTGCGAAGGAGATCGGATTTTGTTTTATTGTGATCGGCTAATCTGCCAATCGTTTTATTTAAGTTATGCAGTCTATTCCCATCCACCGCCTAGGGCTTGATAAAGCTTAATGTAGGCGGATAATAATTTCTGCCTGTTTTCAGCAAGACCAATTTGAGCATCAAATGCCTGACGTTGACTTTCGAGGTACTCAATGTAGCTGGCAATTCCTTTGTCATATCTTTCGGATGATAAAAAGGTTGCGCTTAATGAGGCTGTAACGTGCTCCTGTATTGCCGCTTCTTCCTCCTTTAAGGTTGCAATTTCAATGAGTAAATCAGCCACTTCTTTGAAGGCTTTTAAAGCTACATTTTGATAGTTATAAATAGCTGCTTCCTTTTTACTTCTTTCCGCTTTTACACGGTTGGCATTTTGATTCCAATGAAACAATGGCCCAAGAAGACTACCGCCCACATTCCATGCAGCGCCACCGCTTGTTAATGTGGACAAATCATCACTAGCTCCACCAAACATACCTGTAAGACTAAAAGAAGGAAAACGATTAGCTTGTGCAACACCTATCATGGCATTTTGTGCAACTAACTCTTGTTCTGCCAATAGTACATCGGGTCTTCTTTCTAATAAATCAGCAGGTATTCCAACGGGGATCTCAGGTACGTAAGATATGTCCTGCAATTCAACATTGGTTAGTAATTCACGAGGATTTTCACCAAGTAAGATGCTTAGCGTACTTTCAGAATGCGCAGCCAAGCGTTTATACAATGGGATGGATGTTGCCGCTATTGCTCTTTGAATTTGGGCATGGTTTAAATCAATTTCCGGAATAATACCAGCATCAAAACGTTGTTGTATTAGGTTTAATGAGCTATCTCTTATAGCATATGTCGATTCCGAGATAAATTGTTTTTCCTTATATTCCAATATTTGAAAATAGCTTGTTGCCACAGCTGTTACCAACGAAAGTTTAAGCGATGATAAACCATATTCTGTAGCTAAATATTGTGCTCTTGACGCTTCATTCAGTCGTCTGAATTTACCCCAGAAATCCAATTCCCAACTAGCTTGAGCACCAATAACAAAGTTATTACTTATTGATTCTGATTGAACGAAGTTGAAATTACCACGTTGTGCCTGACCTGTTACGCCAAACTTAGGTAGCATTTCAGCTTTTTGGATATTTAATTGATACATGGCAGCTTCAACTTTCTCAGCAGTAGCTAGTACATCGTAATTGTTTTTGAGAGCCGTACTAATTAAAGTATCTAAAATTGGATCGTCAAATACCGTCCACCATTTAATAGCATCATTAAAAGTAGTGTCACCCTCTGAGAAGCGGAACGATTCAGGTGCTTCCACTTCTGGTCGGGAATAGTTTTTACCCATCTTACAACTTGCCATGCTTACAATTATCACAGCAAAAAGTAGGAGTGTTTTATATATGTTTCTCATCATGATTCTTTCTTTTCTTCAGTCAATGCTCTTTTTTCCTCGTATTTACCTAATTTCCCTATTAATACGAAAAACATAGGGTAAAGAAATACTCCGAGTATAGTGGCCAACGTCATACCACCCATTAATGCCATTCCCATTACCTTTCTTGATTCAGCACCCGATCCGGTAGCAATTACCAGTGGAAATACCCCTAGTATAAATGAGAAAGCTGTCATCAAAATTGGTCTGAATCTCGATTTAGCAGCGCTAATTGCAGCATCGAATAGGGTTAGACCTTTATCAAATTCTTCTTTCGCAAATTCAACAATTAAGATGGCATTTTTAGCGGCCATGCCAATTAACATCACAAAGGAGACTTGAGCAAAAATATTATTCTCAAAAGTTGGACTAAAAAGACGTCCTACCCACAGTGCAAGCAAAGCACCAAAAATAGCAAATGGTGTTCCCAATAAAATACTAAAAGGTAAGGACCAACTTTCGTATTGAGCTGATAAAATCAAGAACACAAAAAGCAAAGAGAAGGTTAATATAACACCCAAAGAACCGGAAGCCTTCTTTTCTTGAAATGACATAGCATTCCACGCATAGCCCATGTCAGCAGGCATTACTTCAGCAGCAACCTCTTCAAGTGCATCCATTGCCTGTGTTGACGTATAACCAGGGGCTGGGCCACCTGTGATTTCAACTGAACGAAACAGGTTAAAGCGGTTGGTGTATTCAGCACCCGATATTGGAACAATTGTAGCTAATGTAGCCAAAGGAACCATATTGCCTTCATCATTTCGAATGAAGAAATTGTTAATGTCTGCTTCCGACATTCTATATTGAGGCTCTGCTTGAATATACGTTTTGTATAAGCGGCCAAAGCGCGTAAAGTCATTTACGTAAGCACCACCCATAAATGCTCCAACGGTGGTGTAAAGATCGTTAAGGTTAACGCCCATTTTTAAAGCTTTCTCCTTATCAATATTCATATATCGCTGAGGAACGTTGGCCTGAAATGTGGTGAATGCTCGTCCAATTTCGGGTCTAGCATTGGCAGCTTGCATAAATTTAGCAGCGTTCGCTGCTAAATAAGCAGGTTCATTACCTCCCTTATCCTGAAGCATAATACTAAATCCAGAACCGTTACCTAAACCAGGAATCGCTGGAGGGCCAAAAGCAAAGGCTTGAGCTCCTTTTATTTTCATGAAGAGTTGTCGATTAACCTGTTCAACAAGTTCTTCAGCAGTTAGATCTCTCTCATCCCAATTTACTAAACTAGCAAACATAAAGCCAGAATTAGACGACATGGCACCCGAAAGTAAACTAAAACCAGTTGCGTTCGAAACGTATTTTATTTCAGGGAATTGCATTAGTATTTCTTCGATCTCTTTGGCAACTGCATCCGAACGTTGTAACGAAGCTGCATCTGGTAACTGCATATTCACAAAGAAATAACCCATGTCTTCTTCAGGAATAAAACCTCCTGGTACCAACTTGCCAAATAAACCAGCACCAACTGTTAGTAATACTAAAAATATCACTCCTCTTTTAAGTTTACGAGTAATCACGTTAGTGTAACTCATGTAACTGTCGGTAGACTTACCCATCCACTTGTTAAAAGCACCAAAGAATTTACCAAGAAGTCCTTTGTATGGTTTTGGCTCCTTTAAAAGAAGTGCTGATAATGCCGGACTTAAGGTAAGTGCGTTAACAGATGAAACGATAACAGAAACTACAATTGTAATGGCAAACTGTTGATAGAGTCGTCCTGTAATGCCTGCCATTCCAGCAACAGGAATAAATACTGCAATAAGAACGAGTGTTGTTGCTATAACAGGTGCGGTAACCTTACGCATGGCATCCAATGTGGCTTCCTTTGATGTCATTCCATTGGCTATATTAACCTGAACCGCTTCTACCACAACAATGGCATCATCTACCACAATACCGATGGCCAGAACTAAGCCTAATAAGGAAAGTACATTTATGGTAAATCCCAAACCAGGGAAGAACATAAATGCGCCAATTAATGAAACTGGGATAGCTATGGTTGGTATTAGTGTAGCTCGCCAATCCTGAATAAATATGAATACCACAAGAATTACCAGAATAAGGGCAATGATTAAGGTCTCGATAATGTCATTTATACCCGCTGTAATTGGAGCCGTTGAATCTAACGAAACATCGTATTTCACGCTTTCAGGAAATGAAGCGGACATTCTGGCCATTTCATCCTTAACCTGGTTTGCCAATTCTACAGCATTGGAGCCTGGTGCTTGGTATAGTGCAATGATAGAACAGGTTTCGCCATTTAATCGTGTAAAAGCACTATAGGTTTCAACCCCAAGTTTAATGGTTGCAACATCTTTTAATTTTACCTGTGATCCGTCTGATTGAGTTCGAACTACTATATTACCAAATTCCTCAGGTGAGTTAAACCGTTCGGGCATTCTCACCGTATAGGTAAATTCCGTTCCGGGAGGGGCGGGTTCAGCACCAAATTTTCCTCCAGGTACAATCACATTTTGTTGATTAATCGCATTAAGTATTTCCGGAACTGTTAAGCCCAGGCCTGCTAATCTATCGGGTTTTACCCATATACGCATAGAATAATCTGATGCACCAAGAACGTTAACACGGCCAATACCTTTGATACGGGCTAATTGATCTTTTAGGTTGATTAAGGCATAATTACCAAGGAAATCCTGATCATATCTTCCATCCGAGGTAAGTGTGACCAACATAAGAATATTCGGCAGGGATTTCTCGGTTGTTACACCATATTTTTTAACCGACTCAGGTAATTTAGCGGTTGCTGCAGAAACTCTGTTTTGAGCCAATACAGTGTTCATATCAGGATCCGTTCCAACTTCAAACGAAATGTCAATTACCATACTACCATCGTTGGCATTGGTCGATTTCATGTAAATCATGTTGTCAACACCATTGATCTGCTGTTCCAGCGGTGTGGCCATCGATTCTTCCACATTTAGCGAGTTGGCTCCAGTATAAGTTCCCCTAACTTGCACAATTGGCGGCGTTAGGTTTGGGTACTGCTCAATTGGCAGCCCTATTAAAGACACAACACCAACAATTATAATAACAATGGCAATTACCATTGCTACAATTGGTCTGTGAACAAAAAAGTTTCCTTTATTTTCTGACATAATTGTTGCTTTACAGTGCTGGTTGTTGACTTTTAAATTCAATCAATTCTGGTTCGATAATAACACCATTTCTTACTTTTTGTAGAGCATCAATAACGATTTTTTCACCCACTTGAAGGCCTTCTTTTACGGCCCAATAATCGGCCAGTCTATCTCCAACAATTATTTGGCGTGATTCTACTTTGTTCGAATCATTTACTACAAATACAGAATGTTGTCCTTGTAATTCACTTACACAACGCTGAGGTACTGCCAAATATCCTCCATTATTATCTATTTCAATTTTTACCTTGGCATATTGTCCTGGGCGCACAATTGAATTTGGATTTGGGAACGCCGCTTGAATCAA
This sequence comes from Carboxylicivirga fragile, assembly GCA_025499625.1. GTDB lineage: Bacteria > Bacteroidota > Bacteroidia > Bacteroidales > Marinilabiliaceae > Carboxylicivirga > Carboxylicivirga fragile. The sequence goes on from JAFMVD010000029.1 coordinate 50,016, forward strand.
TATTGCACCAGTTTTACTGTCAACACCCCTGTCTAAAAAATTAATTTTTCCTTTGTGCGGATGAATAGACCCATCGGCTAGAACTAATTCCAAATAATCTTCCTCATTTTCATCAACTATTTTTTCGCCTTCATTCTTATTTAGGCCATATCGTGCTACAACTAAATATTGATTCTCAGGAATGAAGAATTCAACATGAATATTGTCAATACGAGAAACGGTGTTTAGAATCACGGGATTCGGAGATTTCCCAACGTACTCACCTTCTTTTGCTAAGGTTTTTCCAATAAGTCCGTTGATTGGAGATTTAATCCTGGTATAACTTAACTGAATTTGCGATAAGCGTAATACAGCCTCTGCAGCCTCAACAGCAGCCTGTGCCGCTTCGAATTGTGCAACAGAAGCGTCGTAATCCGACTGACTCACTGCATTTGTTTTAGCAAGTGGCTCATATCTATTAAGATCACTTTGCGCTTTAACAAAAGCTGTTTTTGCCTCAGCTAACTGACTACGTTTGCTAGCTACTTCTGCTTCGTAGGGTTGAGAGTCTATTGTGTATAGGAGTTGTCCTTTTTTAACTGGTAGTCCCTCATCAAAATGGATGCCTTCTAAATAGCCATCAACTCTTGCGCGAATGGGAATATCCTTAAAGCCATGGACCATCCCAACGAACTCAAAATATATTGGAATGTCTTGATTCTGTACTTCTACTACAGTTATTCTCTGTGGTGGTAGTTGCGCGTTCTTATTCTTCTGCGAACAATTAGTAAATAGCATTAATAGCACTGTGCTACTAGCTATAAAGGCGAGTAGTTGAGTTTTCTTCATCATATTTAAATAGGGTACACATTTATATAAGTACAAAATAAACAATTTTATTCAAGCCATAACAGTATGCTAGTATATATTGTTCGAGTTTTGTTGCCTTTAATTAAACTAATTCGAAAATGTTAAAAAAATGCCCCGTTCAATTAGGAAAGAAGTAAGAACGGGGCAAGGGGAAAACAACCTGTCTGGAAAGTTTGAAACAAAATAACAAAAAAGAAAGCATAATGATTATTGAGAGTTACCTAATTGTGATGAAGTTGTGTTTTTGATAGATTAAATTGAAATTATTATACATAAAACAAGTTTCAATAATTTGACTTCGCATTTGGTAATGTTTTTACAAAATTCTTTTTCACTGAAGAATATTCTCCTTCTCGACACTAGCTATATAATGGTCATTTGATTTCAGTTTGCATGAGTATAAAAATTGTATGCAAAAGTATGCGTTGTTATATGTTTGCTTACTGTTTAGTATTCGTTGTAATTAAAATTGGTATTTAATTTTTTAACAAAAATTTACAAGTGTAGTGTTTAGCTTTGTTTTTGTAAGTGTCATGTATAAAGTGATTTATAATGTTTGAGATGTTGTTTGGGGAGGTGGTGAATTGGGTTTAAGTATTAATAATTGTAAATGCAATGAATGAAAATAATTGTGCAAGCGTTTGCACAATAAGAATTTTAATTTCATATTTGTAGCGATATAGGATCTAATAATTCGTTTAACCTAAATTAATACAAATGAAAAAAGATCAGAGTTCAAGCAAGTTGAATTCCTTATTAGAAAAGGGATGGCTTGGTAAACGCCTCATGATTCTTGCAGTTTTCTGCATTTTTGGCTTGCACGGACATGTGTTTGCGCAAGAGACAAAAACAATAACAGGTACAGTTACCTCTTCTGAGGGAGAAACTTTACCGGGTGTAAATGTTTTTGAAAAAGGAACAACTAATGGTACAGTAACTGACTTTGACGGAAAGTTTTCATTGCAAGTTAGTGATGATGCGACCTTAGTAGTAAGTTTTATTGGTTTTACCACACAAGAGATTCTTGTGGATGGAAAATCAAATTTTGATGTTATACTACAGGCTGATATGACAGACCTGGACGAGGTTGTTGTAGTTGGTTATGGTATTCAGAAGAAGTCTGATGTAACTGGAGCTATTTCTACAGTGAAACCTGAGGAATTAGTTAAACGTGATGTTGCTTCAGTTGATCAGGCCTTACAAGGACAGATGGCTGGTGTGACTGTTACGCAAGGATCAGGTACGCCAGGAGAATCACCTAATATTACAATTCGTGGTCTAGGATCATTAAATAATACATCTCCTCTTTATGTAGTAGATGGTATGATGTTGGATGATATCGCGCATATTAATGCTAAAGATATTGAGTCTTTGCAAGTATTGAAAGATGCTTCTGCTTCTGCAATTTATGGTTCGCGTGGTGCAAATGGTGTTATTATTGTAACAACTAAAAAAGGACAAGCAGGACAAGGTAAAGTTATGTTCTCTGGTTACTATGGTATTCAGAATTTTGGACATACACCTGAGTTAACAAATGCTAGCGAATGGGCAATGTTAAATAACGAAGCACGTTTAGCGGCAGGAATGGAGCCTAATTTCTCGAACCCTGCTTCTTTAGGTGAAGGAACTGATTGGTTAGGAGCTATTACAAATGAAAATGCACCTATTCAAAGTTATGACCTTTCATTTTCTGGAGGTACTGAAAAAAGCACTTATTTCATTAGTGGTTCATATTTCAATCAAGAAGGTGTTATTAATAAATCCGATTATGATCGTCTATCGGTGCGTATTAATTCAGAGCATAGGGTAAAAGAGTGGTTAACTGTTGGTGAAAATGTGACTGTTACAACTTCTAATCAATCTACTATTCTTGAAGGTGATGAGTGGAATAACCTTTTGATTACACCATTAAATATGGAACCAACAACTCCAATTTTTAATGAAGATGGAACGTATGGTGTTTCAGGTAATCAGGTTAATAACCCTGTAGCTGCTATTGACAATACTTTTAATAATAGAGAGTCGTTTAGAGTGTTAGGTAATTTATATGCTGATATTGCTCTAATGAAAGGTTTGGTTTTTAAAACCAACTTAGGAGCGAATATGGCATTTAATGAGGATAACTCTTATAATCCAATTTATTTTGTGTCGATTACCGACCAAAATGAAATCAATAGTTTATCTAAGGGGCACGATAGAGAAACTTCATTGTCATGGACTAATACTTTAAACTATAATACGAAGTTTGGTGCTGATCATGATTTTGCAGCAACTGTTGGTACGGACTATTACGATCAAACCTTTGAATGGGATGGATTGTCTGTTACCGACTTCCCAACTGATGAAGAAGATTACCGTATTATTGATAATTCACGTAATAAAAATGAGGCTGTTTCGTATGGAGCTCTTTTTGAAAGTCGTCAGATTTCTTACTTAGGACGTGTTAATTATGCGTATAAAGGGCGTTATTTATTAACTGCTAACTTTAGGGCTGATGGTTCATCCAAATTCGGATCCAAAGAAAAATGGGGCTATTTTCCATCATTTTCTGCAGGGTGGCGTATTATCGAAGAAGATTTCATGGATGGCGTTGAGTTTGTTAGTAATTTAAAATTGCGTGCTGGTTGGGGGCAGATTGGAAATCAAGGCGCTATATTTAATTATGTTCAATCGACTTTAGCAAGCACAGGTTTGAATTATGTGTTAGGATACCCTAAGTCTGTAGTTAATGGTACTGCATTTCAGGGTGTTGGAAATGATGAAATTAAGTGGGAGACTGTTGAGACAACTAATATTGGTTTAGATTTTGGATTATTAAGAGGTAAATTGTCTGGTAGTTTCGAATATTACATCAAAGACACTCGAGATATGATATTGGATCCTCCAGTTCCTGGTCAAACTGGTGTTGAGTTACCACCTTGGCAAAATACTGGTGCAATGAAAAATACTGGTATTGAATTAGCTCTTAACTGGCAGGATAAAGTTGGAATTGTTGAATATTCGATAGGAGGTAATATAACAACTATTAATAACGAAGTTATTAGTCTTGGTACAGAGGGTAATGTTATTTCTAATGGTGATTTCAGGAGTGCTGGTTTTGTAAACCGTACTGTTGTTGGTCGACCTATCTCCAATTTTTATGGTTTAGTTGCTGAAGGTTTATTCCAAAATCAGGCTGAAATTGATGCTTATTATGCAAATGCTGGCGGTGCACCTTCAAACGTTGCTCCTGGAGATATTCGTTATCGTGATGCAGATGGAGACGGAGAGGCTGATTATGACTTCATAGGAAGCCCTATTGCAGATTTTACCTATGCAATTAATGGTAGTTTGTCTGTAAAAGGCATTGATTTTAGTTTCTTGCTGAATGGAGTACAAGGTATTGATGTATATAATGGACCTGATTATTATCAGTTGAATTCAATGGCATACTGGAATACGTCTAAGGAAATGTTGAATCGTTGGACGGGTGAGGGAAGTACTAATAATCCGCGTCATCCACGTTTGAATGCGAGTGATTCGCATAATACACGTATTTCTAGTCGTTACGTGGAAGATGCTTCCTTTTTAAGAATTCAGAATGTTCAGATTGGTTATACTTTACCTTCTTCTGTTGTTGAAAAGATTAAATTAGAAAGTTTACGAGTATATGTAAGTGGACAGAATTTGCACACTTTTACTGAATATACTGGTTATGATCCTGAAGTTGGTGGTTATGGAACTGAAATAGGTTTAGATAGAGCTACTTATCCTACGCCACGTACCATTACATTTGGTATCAACCTAAGTTTCTAATTGGATAAAATTTTTAGAACAAAAGTTAAAATTAAAAGAAATGAAGAAATTTAATATATTAACACTGACCATGGCATTCTTGGTAATGTTGGGGTCTTGTTCAGAGGATTTACTGGATACTCCAGCGCCAAGTATATCTGATGTGTCATTTTTTACAGATGATCAAGCCGCTTTTGATGTTTTGGTTGGTGCATATGATCCTATGTCGCGTTATAATTATTCACAAATTCACGAGTGGATGATTGGGGACATTATTTCGGATGATGCCGAAAAAGGTGGAGAAGGACCGGGTGACTGGGCTGAATGTCAGGATTTAAAAGAATTTCGTGCCAATTCTGAAAATAGTATTCTTGTTGGTCGTTGGCAAGAGCCATATGTAGGTATTAATCGTGCCAACAAGTTAATTGCTGGTATTCAGGATAATCCTAATATTTCAGCCGGAGTTCAGAAGCGTTACATTGCAGAAGCAAAGTTTCTTAGAGCTTGGTATCACTTTCATTTGGTAAAAGTTTTCGGTGGTGTGCCTATTGTTACTTCGGTGTTACAACCTTCAGAGTTTCAAAATCCACGTAATTCTGTTGCTGAAGTTTATGCTCAAATCGAGGCTGACTTGAGAGATGCCGCAAAAGATTTACCTACAAAACCTGATTTAACGGCTGAAGAAGTGGGGCGTATAACTAAAGGTGCCGCTGAAGCTATGCTGATTAAAATGTATATTTTTCAGGAAAAATGGCAGGATGCAGCCACGCTTTCACAGAGTTTTATCGATACTTATGATTGGTACTTCTTGGAGCCTGATTTTGAAAAGATTTTCACAACTGCTGGCGAGCATGGTTCAGAATCTATTTTTGAAATTATGCATTTAGGTGTTGCAAGTAATACTGGTTGGGGAGATGATAATGAAGGTAATGTAACATCTATCTATCAAGGAAGTCGTCAGATCTATAATGCCAAAGGTGAAATAAAAAGCGGCTGGGGCTGGGGATTTAACTTACCAACGCAAAATTTATTTGATGAATTTGAGGAAGGTGATTCTCGTCGTTCGGCTACTTTAATAGATGATGGTGATGTACTGTGGGAAGGTACCGATGATGAAGAGATTATTTGTACTCAGCATGTTAATAGTATTGGCTATTCACAAAAGGTATATCATTCTAAAAAGTATTATATTCCACCAAGTGAGCGTTTGGGTATGTCTGATGCATCTAATAACTGGAGAGCTATTCGTTATGCTGACGTTTTGTTATGGAATGCAGAAGCAAATGCTCATATTTCTGGTGGAGACTGGCAATTTGGTGTAAATGCGGTTCGTGGACGTGAGAGTGTTGACCTTGGACCTACTCCATATTCTGATGGATTGGAAGCAGTTTACCATGAGCGTCGTGTTGAGTTTGCAATGGAAAGCCACCGTTATTGGGATTTGGTGCGTACTGGCAGAGGAAATTTAATGCCTGGGTATTCTGATAATAAAAGGTATTTACCAATTCCTCAGATTGAGATTAGTCTAAATCCAAATTTAGAGCCAAATCCATACTAGTTGATATTGAGTTTTTAAAAAGGATAATTATCAACTCAACTGCAACAATGGTTGAGTTGGTTTATCTGATATTAAAATAAAAAATAAACAAATGAAAAAGATAAGTTATATAGCCTTATTGTTTGTAGCTATTTTGGCATTTTCTTGTTCTCCTGAAGTGGATTTAAGAGAGCAGCCAAGCACGCTGCCAGGCGTAGATTTTAGTGTTGATGCCACGGATCCTAATCAACCTATATTAACAATTAATGATAATACTGTTTTTAATGCCAATTGGTATTTCGAAGACGGTACTATGCTGCAAGGCAAAAGTGTGCAGTGCTTTTATCCACTAGAGGGTGATTATGCATTTACCATTACAGCTATGAACGGAAAAGGTCAGGCTGAAGGGGCTGGATCTGTAAATGTACCAGAAAGTAATCCGGATATGGTATTTGGAATTCCTGAATATGTGGCTTTATGTGGTGAAAAGGAAGATAATGGTAAATATTGGGTTTGGGCTCAAGATGAACCAGGAGGAGATGTTTCTTATATGACTGCTGATTATGATTGGTCTGAGTTTTGGTGGAATCCTTATGCTGGTGATGCAGGTGCTGATTTGCCAGGTTTACTTAATGAAATCAAATTTGATTTAGTTGGTGGTTTTAATATGACTCGATTTGAAACTAAAGGGGTACCTGCTGAAAGCGGTAGTTTTAGTTTAAATCTTGATGCTATGACTTTGCAGCTTAATGGTGTAAATATTCCTAATTACGATGATGAAAATCTTGATCCTAATGTAACTGCAACTGGTTTGTATAAAATTCAGGTATTAAATGATTATGAGTTGCTATTATGGCAAGATCACGGTCCTAATAATGGTGGAGCACATGATTATGCTTGGGCATGGAAGTTTAAAGCTCGTGATTTGGTTCCTTTGGATGATCCTTTGTTTAAATTAGCTGGTGAAAAAGGTGAAGGTGGACGAACTTGGACTTTTGATAATGATGGTCAGTCGCTTGGTGCATGTTATATGACAGCAGATTATAACTGGGAAGAGGCTTGGTGGAGTCCGTATAGTACTCTGGAATCAATTCCGGAGTATGACCATACTATTAAATTTGATTTGGATTATAATTATATCCGTTATGACGGAACGGGAGCTGAAATTGAAGTTGGTACTTATACGTTTAATAGTAAGTCAGGTGAGTTGCAGTTAACTGATGGTTTTGTGCCGAATCATGAAGTACGTAATCCAGATGAAGATGCCGAATCAAATATTGATTTGAATGTTGCCGCTACGGGTAAGTATATTGTTCAGAGCGTAGATGATGATCAATTATTCATATGGCAAGATCATGGGCCAAATAATGGCGGTGCCATGGATTATGGTTGGGCTTGGATTTTCAAACAAGCAGAATAAATAGTTAGTTAAATTTTTGATAGTTCTGGAAATTGTACGATTTCTAGTGTAAGAGTTGAAGAAGTGTTTACCAATTGTTTGGTAAGCACTTCTTTTATTAAAAGTTAGTCTTAAAAGGGATTTGGGAATAAAGAATTTTGTTTCTTTGCAAACAGATAAAAATATAACAATGGCTAAAGGCACAAGTAAGAGCGGGGAGATAACGATTAATGATATTGCTAAAGAACTGAATATAGCTGCATCTACAGTTTCGCGCGCACTTAATAACAGTACTAAAATTAGTGAAGCAACAAAGCAGAAGGTTCGAAAAGTTGCTGAAGAATTAGGTTATGAAATTAATTTGGTTGCCTCTAGTTTATCTAAAAATAAAACCAACCTAATTGGAGTTGTCATCCCTAATATCAATAGCCAATTTTTTGCACATGCCTTGAGTGGTATTCAGGAAGAGGCCAAGGCGGCTGGCTATAATGTTATTATTAGCCAAACTAACGAGAGTTATGAGCAAGAGGTTGAAGTGATGAAAGTGATGAATTCTGCAAGAGTTGATGGCCTCATTGTTAGTTTAACCATGGAAACAAAAAGCACCGATCACTTTAATGCCTTGGTTCGAAAGAGTGTTCCAATTGTTATGTTCGATCGTGTTAATTTTTCGGTGCCGGGTCCTAAGATTGTGGTTGATAATTATGAAGCTTCCTTTAAAGCAACACAGCATTTAATCGGCAATGGTTGTAAGCGCATTGCTCATTTGGCGGGAAATTTGTCGTGCAAAGTTTTTGAAGATAGAGCTGAGGGTTTTAAGGAGGCCTTAAATAAAAATATTTTACCATTGTTGCCACAGTTCCTGTTAGCTTGTGATCTGAATGAGAAAGACACGAGGGAGGCCATGAAGTTATGGATGTCCTTAGATGAGCGACCTGATGGTATTGTTGTGGCAAGTGCCTCGTCAGGTTTAATGATTGCCTCGATAGCCAGAAGTTATGGTGTTACTATCCCAGGTGACTTAGCCATTATTTCATTGGGCAATGAGCGTTGTAATGAATTGATGATACCTTCTATTTCGGCTGTTGATATGCCTGGATCAGAAATGGGTAAAGCTGCGGCTATTAACCTTATCGAGACCATTAAAACCGGGCATATAGAAGATCGTATCATTCTTAAGCCAATTCAATTGTTGATGCGAAACTCTACTTTTAAAATGGCTTAGTTCCTCTGTTTTTATCTTTTTATTGATAGTTTTTAGTTTGTTTATCAAGTTTTTGAAGGCTTGTGCAATATTTATTGCATAAACCAATGCAAACGCTTGCACAAAATAAAAATAATGTGCATTTTTACCACATCTAAATTGTTATACAATGAAACTATTCAAGTTAAAAGCTGTTGTTATTGCATTGTGTGTTACATTATGTGCTATGTCGTGTCAACAATCCAAAAAAGTAGAAACTACGATTAAATTAAATGAAGGGTGGGAGATAAGTTCTTCAGCTAAGGTTGATCAAAGTGGCGAATCAATTAGTTTGACAGAATATGAAACCCAGGATTGGGTGAAAGGAAATATTCCTGCAACTGTTATGTCTATTCTTCGTCAAAATGGCCAATACAGTGACTTGTATTTTGGTAAGAATTTTGAAAATGTAGATAAGTCTATATTTCAGGTGCCTTGGTGGTACCGTAAGAATTTTACTGTAGCGGATGTTAAAAATGGTGAACACTATCAACTTCGTTTCGAAGGTTTAAATTATAAAGCTAATATTTGGCTTAATGGTAAACTTATTGCGGATTCTTCAAAGATTGAAGGGGCTTTTGGTCGTTGGACCTTTGATGTAACCAAGAAGTTGCAAAAGGGTAATAATGTCATTGCGGTGGAAGTGATACCTCCTAAACGTGGTGATTTAACAATTGGATTTGTTGATTGGAACCCTGCTGCCCCTGATGAGAACATGGGCTTATGGCGTGGTGTTACTTTAATGAAGAGTGGTGTTGTTTCAATGGATGCCCCTATGGTATCATCTGTACTTAAGGATGATTTGAGTGCGGCGGATTTACAAATTACACACCAGTTAAATAATCATAGTGATAAGGAGCAGGATGTTGAATTGATTGCTAATGTAGAGGGAGTTGGTGTTCTTAAGAAGAATATAAAAGTAATGCCAAATGAATCTTTTGACGCGGTTTTTACCTCTGATGAATTTTCTGAGCTAAATGTTCAAAATCCTAAATTATGGTGGCCTAACAACATGGGCGAACCAACAATGTACAACATTGAAATTACGTGTAAGGTTAATGGTAAGTATTCTCATCATATTAATTCACGTTTTGGAATTAGAGAATTCGAAGAGTATCTGACAAAGAATGGTCATAAAGGTTATAAAATTAACGGTCAGGAAATAGTTATTAAAGGTGCTGGCTGGGTAGACGATGTATTATTGGCTGATAGTGATGAGAAGGTAAGAGCTCAGGTAGAATACGTGAAGCACATGAATATGAATTGTATTCGTCTCGAAGGTTTTTGGGGTAGAAACAAAACTTTGTACGATGCTGCAGATGAGAATGGACTTCTATTAATGATTGGCTGGAGTTGTCATTGGGAATGGGAAGCTTATTGTGGCAGACCAGAAACTCATTTTATGTCGATTACCGGAGAGGATGAAATCGAAATGCATGCTCAATCATATCGCGATCAGGTGATGTATTTACGTAATCACCCTAGTGTATTTTTATGGGTATTCGGTAGTGATAAATTACCAGTTCCTGAACTAGAGTCAAAATTGAATAAGTACATTGGCGATGTAGATGGTACGCGCCCAATGTTAGCTAGTTGTAAAGGACAGGATTATGGTACTGATTTCTTTAATATTAGTGAAATAACTGGTCATACAGGTGTGAAAATGTTAGGGCCTTATTCGTATGTGCCACCAAGTTATTGGTACGTTGATACACAGGCAGGTGGTGCTTATGGTTTCAATACCGAAACAGGTCCTGGTCCACAGGTGCCTCCTATGGAGAGTTTAAAAAGAATGATCCCTGAAAGCGATTTATGGCCGGTTAATGACATGTGGAATTTCCATTGTGGACGACATGAGTTTGGTACTTTAAATCGTTATACATTAGCATTTAATAATCGTTACGGACAAAGTAATTCAGTTGAAGATTTTACTTTTAGATCTCAGGTTTCTAACTATGAGGCTATTCGTCCAATGTTTGAATCGTTTCAGGTGAACCGACATAATGAAGCAACGGGTGTTATTCAGTGGATGCTTAATTCAGCATGGCCAGAAATGTTTTGGCAATTGTATGATTATTATTTGGTTCCTAATGGGGCATTTTATGGAACACGTAAAGCATGTCAGCCTTTAAATCCTGCCTATAATTACAAGGATAATGCTGTTTACTTAACGAATGATTTCCTTAGTGATCATATGGGATTGACGGTTGATATCAAGATTCTGGATATTAATTCGAAAGAGGTATTTGGAAAATCACTTAGTGTGGACTCGAAAGCAAATACGTCAATTAAAGTACTTGACTTACCAGTGATAAAGGATTTAAGTGAAACATACTTCTTATCGTTGAAGGTAAATGATGCCAATAAAAAAGAATTAGCTGATAATTTTTACTGGTTATCAACCAAATCGGATGTAATGGATTTCCCTGCAACTTCATGGGTGGGTACGCCGCAAAAAGAATTTGCAAATTTAAAAGGACTTAATTCATTAGGTAAAGTTGAAATTAGTGAGAGCTGGAGTACTACAGTTCAAGAAGATAAAACGGTATTTACTTGCCAATTAGAAAATAAAGGAGATGAAATTGCTTTCTTCATCGAAACAGCAGTTTTAGATCCAAAAACAAATCAAACAATCGTTCCTGTGTTTTGGGATAATAACTATGTTAGTTTATTACCAGGTGAGTCGAAAGTATTAAAGGCTAGAATTTGCAATGATTTATTACCGAAAGATAGTAAACCAGTATTGCGTGTACGTGCCTGGAATAAAAAATAGTCCAAGGACTATAAACATCATTTAGCGTTTTAGTTAGTAAGAGAGATAAACCTTAGAGTATTACAGAGCAGGAGCTAACCTTTAACCTAACCTTTGGTTAGCACCTGTTTTTGTACTCTTTAAAAAGTATGGTCAAATTTGGGAGAGTTTACCATATTGTTAATGCAGTTTAGTATTTAAGGAAAAGAGTTTATGGAAAAATTCAAAAATATTATTGGTGTTGATTTGGGAGGCACCAATATGCGTGCTGGTTTAATTCAGGACGCAAAAGTAGTTGAAAAGTCGGCTTGTGCAGTTCCAAAAACCGATGTGGCAGAAGAGGTAACAAATGCTTTAATTAAAACCATTGAAGATGTTATGAACCCTTCTGTAGAAGGTATTGGTGTTGGTGTTCCGAGTCTTGTTAAGTCGAGCGATGGTGTGGTTTACGATGTTCAGAACATCCCTTCGTGGAAGAAGATTCCTTTAAAGGCTATTTTGGAAGATCACTTTAAGATTCCTGTATACATTAATAATGATGCCAATTGTTTTGCGGTTGGTGAGCGATTCTTTGGCGAAGGAAAACAGTTCAAGGATTTTGTTGGCTTAATCACAGGAACTGGTCTTGGTGGAGGAATAATTAAAAAAGGACATTTATTAGCCGATCAGAATTGTGGTGCTGGTGAGTTCGGAATGATTCCATATATGGAGCATGATTATGAGTTTTACTGTAGCGGACAGTTCTTTAATAACAATTACAATGCCGATGGAGGAGAGCTAGCTAAGAAAGCTAATAGCGGTGATGCCTCAGCCATTCAGGCTTTCAAAGAGTATGGTAAACATCTTGGAAAAGCGATAAAGGTAATTTTATTAACCGTTGACCCGGAAGCAATTGTTATTGGTGGTTCTGTTTCAAAGTCATTTCATTTGTATAAAGATGCCATGTGGGATGAGATTTCAACACATGCTTTTGGCTTTGCATTGGAAAACTTAAAGATTGTTCCTTCAGATATAGAAGATATTGCTATTTTAGGGGCCGGAGCGTTGTATATTGATGCTCAAACGGACTTAACATAGAAAAAAGAATAGTTATGATTCAAGATATGACCCTTCAAAATCAATGTGCAATAGGCGTTTATCTAGGAGGTAAGTTGTTGCGTGTTGGTCGTGTTAAAAATAATGTGGTCGAGGCAGCTATCGAACGTGAGATTAATAATCATGATTCAGAAGAAAATATTTTGAAAGAAGTATTGGATGCTATCGATCAGGTTTTTAATAGTGAAGTTGGAGGGATTGGAATTGGTGTTCCAAGTCTGGTTGATGTTTCCAAAGGAATAGTATACAATGTTGAGCATATTCCTGCATGGCGTGAAGTTCACTTAGGTGATTTATTACAAGATCGTTATAAGGTTAACGTTTTTGTAAATAATGATGCCAACTGTTTTACCATAGGTGAGAAGTATTTTGGTAAGGCAAAAAAATATTCTAACCTGGTTGGCGTAATCGTTGGTGTTGGTTTAGGATGTGGTGTAATAACTGAGAATCGCTTATATTCTGGAACCAACTGTGGTGCTGGTGAGTTTGGCTGTATACCTTATCGCGATCATAACTACGAATACTATTGTACAACAGATTATTTTGATGTAAAATACGGACTAAAGCCGGAAGTGCTATTTACGCGTGCCCAAAAGAACGATAAAATAGCTTTGGCAATACTAGAACAGTTTGGATTTGATTTTGGACAAGCCATTAAAACCATTCTGTATACTTACGATCCTGAATGCATTGTAATTGGCGGAAGCATAGGTAAATTCTTTCCTTTCTTTGAAGAAGCAATGTGGAAGGTGGTTCGTAAGTTTCAATATGAAAAGACTGTGGAGAAACTTTGTATAGAGGTTAGTGAAGAGCCAGATATCGCTGTGCTTGGAGCTGCAGCTTTGTACTACGATGCTATAAATAAATAGCCTGTCAATGAGGTAAGCTAAAGAAACTTACCAATAATTATCATTTTGTGTTAATTCAGATTACGCTTGGTGTATTTGCCTTCGAGTGTGAGTTAATACGCTTTTGTTAGATTATAAAATGAATTACAATCATTTGTGTATGAGAAGTTTTGTTGTTTTTATTTCAGCTTTAATGATGTTTGTTTCGTGTGATACGAAGAAAGAAATTTCTGGAACAGTGTTGCTTAACCATGTTGGGTATCGTGTTGACGCGGTTAAGCGCTTTGTATACCTTGGTCAAGAAAATATTAAACCCGATGGCTTTGCTATTTTTAACCACAACAATGAAGAGGTTTATAAAGGGGAGTTTAAAGAATCAAACGGTCAAATAGATAATTGGCATATTGGTAAGGCGTTTTCTGCTGATTTTTCAAATTTATCAAAGGCAGGCAGTTATAAAATTCAAGTTAGTTTAAATGGTGGATTAATAGAGTCTGATGCGTTTACAATTAATGAGTTACCATTAGCTGATGAGTTAATGCCTCTTTTGTTGGAAGGATTTAAATCGCAACGTTGTAAAGATCCATATGATGCCAAGGATAAAGAAATGACTTTTTTTGGCGATCGTGATGATGTAGTTGACGTAAGTGGTGGTTGGTACGATGCTTCTGGCGAAAAGGGTAAGTACCTAAGTCATTTAAGCTTTTCTAATTATTTAACACCACAACAATTACCAATGATGGTGTGGAACATACTTGAAACGGCTAAACAAATGCCAAATTCAAGTATTGAGAAGAGTCTCTTTGAAGAAGCTGCTTTTGGTGCCGATTATTTAATTCGTGTGCAAGATAAGGAAGGCTATTTTTATTCAACTGTATTTGCCAACTGGACAAAAGATCCTGATCAACGTGAAATTGCCGCTTATACGGGGCAGGACGGAAAGAAAACAGATCAATACCAAGCTGCTTTTCGCGAAGGTGGTGGTGTATCTATAGCCGCATTAGCTCGCATAAGCCAATTAAATATTGCTGGCGAATTTGATAGTGAAACATATTTGAATGCGGCCATTAAAGGATTCGATCATTTAATAGCCAACAATTTAAAATATGTTGATGATGGCAAAGAAAACATCATTGATGATTATTGTGCGCTGTTAGCCGCTGTTGAGTTATTTTCAGCTACTGAGGATAAGAAGTATTTAACCCATGCACGCCAACGTGCAAGCAACTTAACCAATCGTTTGATGGATGATGAGCGTATGTCAAATTGGCTTCGTGCCGATGATGAAGGTCTACGTCCTTTTTTCCATGGTGCCGAAGCTGGATTGCCAATAATTGCTTTAAACGAATATTACGGTATTGAGACTGATGCTGATAATAAGCAAGCAACGATGACTGCAATTAATAAAATGGTTCAGTTCGAATTAAATATTACCAATGAGGTGAATAATCCTTTTGGTTATGCGCGTCAATATGTAAAAGCTGTTAACGAAGACGAGCCGCGTTCTGCCTTTTTCTTACCACATCAAAACGAAAGTGGCTACTGGTGGCAAGGTGAAAATGCGCGTCTGGCATCTTTAGCAACTGCTTTATTAAAAGTGCAAGCATTATTAAGTGATGAACTTAAAGGTGAAGCGAAAGCATATGCAGCTAACCAGATTAATTGGATTCTAGGTCTTAACCCATACAATATGTGCATGTTGGAAGGGGCTGGTCGAAATAATCCGATTTACAAAGAGGAAGGCATTTCGTATAATTATAGAGGTGGTGTATGTAATGGAATCACGGCAGGTTTTGAAGATGAATCTGATTTGGGATTTATGCCTATGCCTTATAACGATGATCCGGCGCAACGTTGGCGTTGGTCCGAACAATGGTTACAACATGGTGGCTGGTTAATGCCTGCATTAGCTCACCAACAATAATATTATCTAAACCCTGAATATTTTATCAGAGTATCTCCACATGGAGTGCTCTGATTAAAATATTAAAAACTAAATCCTCTTATGAACCTAATCCAATACAAGCTAGCTTTCTTACTTCTGTTGCCATTTCTCTTGTCCTGTGGTTCTGATGAACTAGTACGACCTGAGAAGAAAGTTGTAGAACCTGAGGAGCCTGTTTTTGTTGAGGCAAAACATGGCTTTCCATCAAATATTGATTTTGCAAACTGCATCAAACCAAATCACAAAACACAAGATGAGTTAAACGCCGATGTTATTTCATATTACAACTATTGGAAGGGAAAATATGTCAAGACTTCCAATGGAAAAACACCAGGTGGTGGCTATTATGTTTCAATGAAGGGAACAGGAGGCGATGGTAGTGAAATAACTACTTCTGAAGCACATGGTTATGGCATGATTATTTTTGCTTTAATGGCCGGTCATGATAAGGATGCTAAAAAATACTACGATGGTTTTTATAACATGTATGATAAGCATCGAAGCACAGGTAATTCATACTGTATGTCGTGGGTGATTCATGAATCGGAAAGTAGTTCAGAAGACCAAGGAAGTGCTACAGATGGTGATATGGATGTTATGTATTCACTGTTACTAGCGGATAAACAATGGGGCTCGGAAAGTGGGATTGACTATTTAGCACAATCACAAGATGGTATTAAGAAGGGCTTGAAAATTGCCGATATGTCTACCAATAGTAAACGTGTAATGATGGGCGATTGGGATTCAAACCAATGGTCAACGCGATCATCAGATTGGATGACGGCACACTTTCGTAATTTCGCCCATGCTACCAATGATGGTTTTTGGTTGGATGCATCGTCAACCGTTTATGCTTTAATCGCTAGCTTAACAACGAATTATTCGCCTAATACTGGTTTAATGCCAGATTTTATTGTGGATCAAACTCCTAAACCTGCTCCTGAAAACTATTTGGATGAATTTAAAGAAACGGATGAGTATAATTGGAATGCATGCCGTTACCCTTGGCGCATAACTACCGATTACGCACATTTTGGAACAAATGATGCTCAACAGGCCATGAAGAAATTAATGGATTTCATTATCGACAGTACTGATGGTCAGCCAAGTGAGATAAAAGCAGGTTATTACTTAAACGGATCACCAATGGTAAGTTATAAGAGTGGTGCTTTTACTGCGCCTTTAGTTAGTGCTTCTATGGTTGATGTTAAGTATCAAGATTTTTTGAATGCAGGCTGGGATGAAGTCTCACAATTAAGAGATACTTATTATGGTGATACCTTATGCTTGCTTAATATGCTGTTGATTTCAGGAAACTGGTGGAACCCGAAAGATATGTAATTTAAAATACCAAAACTGAGTCTTTTTTTAGAACACTCTTGTTACATTTTGTAACAAGGGTGTTTTTATTTTTAGCCATTAATTAGCATTGCTATTTCCATCATCACTTTGCGATTCAAGTTTGAAATAATCAATCATAGTATTTAATTGAATGGCTTGTTGGTTTAATATATCCGAATTATTGGCTATTTCTTCACTACTCGAGGCATTTAGTTGCGTCGTATTATTCATTTGCTGCATCCTGACTTCTTTCGGCTAACTTACGTACTTTGCAAGCAACAACAACGGCAAATCCCTTGCCTTGTTCTCCAGCCCTGACAGCTTCAACCGCACACCCACATCATATTAATGATTTGTTTTAAGATGTTTGAGAGTGTAGGGTGATGGTATTTACCATTGTAAAGTGCATTAAAAAAAGTAAATAGATATTGCTGCGTTGATGTTTTGATAATAAACCTTAGTAGTAATTGAAAAAAAGTTAGCTCAGAAGTCACCCTTTAATCAAATAAAGGTGTCTTTATTTTAAACAAACTCTAAGACATTAATTTATGGTAAGTGTTGATAATACTCAATACAGACCGGAAAGATCTGTATTTGATAACTGTGCAATTTTCTCGACAGGAGAAACGGTGTATAAACAGGATGCCTTTTCTGATACGGCTTATTATGTGCAGAAAGGTTATTTAAAAATTTATAGAGTAGGGGCAAAGGGACAACAACAAATTATCAGAGTGGCCAAGGAAGGTGATATAATAGGTTACCATTCGCAATTGACACAAGAACCTGAGTACGCGGCTTGCGAATGTATGGTTAATAGTGTATTGTGTCAAATGAGCGGTTCTAGCTTATCTGATTATCTGAAAACAAAAAACGATTTAGCAGCCTCTTTACTTCGTTTAACCTGCGACGAAATTAAATCAACCTGTGATTCAATTGTTGAGATTTCGCAAAACTCAGTACGTTCGCGTATGGCGAATTTAATAGTGAAGTTAATGGATGTATTCAAACTTTCGGAGGGTGAGAGTTTTCCATTTAAAATATCACGCGATGATATGGCCAGTTGGGTTGGGACATCTAAAGAATCGGTCAGTCGAGCCTTAAATGATTTTAATCGTGAACGACTGATTAGTTTGAGCACAAAAGGTTTTGTAGTAGAAAATCTGCAAGGTATTAAGAAGGTTATAATAGTATCATAATAGAAAGAATGAATACTTTTTATTTGGAATTTAAACCTTCCATCTCAGGAGTAAATATGCTTCATCGATTCGGATGTAAGCACATGCCTAAGATTGATTATTGTTTGTTTATAGGTAGTTTTTGCAATGAAAACAATGTTAAGAGAACAAGTCAAGAGCAATTTCCATCGTGGGAAATTGAGCGTAGTGAATGCTGTCGTTCACTTTAAGTGCTTTGAATTTAAAGAGCAAGATGAACGCGTTTGAGAATCTTTAATATAGGTGAAATGGATTATATTGGTTTATTGTTTAGTTGCCCCAAAGGCGAAGAGTCCATTAACTGTCCATTCTGTCAGTTACGTTCAGAGGGTTTGGTTAATGGTTTAAATCGTTGGAAGGCCATGCCTGTAAAGAAACGAAATGGTTTAATTAATGCGCACCTACACTGTTCGTTACGTGATGAAACCTTTGATTGTATTCTTAGTGAGATAAATATGTGATGTGCATTTGGGTATAATAAATTGTTCGCCTCATTCAAATTATTGGATGGGGCTTTTATATAACTCTGTTAACTTAATTCTCGATCAGTTCACCCTTATAGTGAAATTTGAATATTTGAGCATCGCCATAAACATCTTCTCTGTCCTTACCCTGAAATTTGATCTCATATTCATTACCCGTTTTTGTGATTGATAGCTGTCCCTCTTCATACACAGGAGTATCTATAATATCGGCTTCATTATCACCGTTTATTGGGAATGTAACATTGGTATTATAGTATACCCAAACACTACCATCACCTTCGTAATTTCCTACTATATCTTTATTGTCTGACAAAAGAGGTTCCATTTCAATGTACCATCCTTGTCCGCTATAGGTGTCATTAGAAACGTTATATGTTATGTCACTTGGGTAAAGTGCCAAATAAAAAATATGTTGGCCATTCAAATGTGGGCTTTCGGGATTATTCCAAACGCCTTCATAAGAAAATTCTCCCCAGGTAATTTGTTTTGAATCTCCTTCAAATTCTATTGAGTTGTTTGCAATTGGAGATTCTTCTTTAATGGGATCTTTTTCTTCTGATGAGCACCCTGAAATAGTAAGTAGAATAAAAGAAACGAAAATGCTTAATAATGGTTTAATCATGGTAATTAGGTTTTAGTTAAATTTTATAAACGTATTGCATGTGCAGGTTAAAGTATAAAGATATCTTTTCTTTGATTGTATTTATAATAAGGTTTAAAGAATTATATGCCCATATTACCATTTGTAATGCTGTTTTTATTGGTATTATTGTGCTGAAAAAAGTGTATAACTATGAAACCAGCCCTTGTGTTTGTGTTCTTGATGAGTGTTATTTGCGCCTGTCAGCATAATAAACAATTGACACTTTCTATAAGTAAAATCCCAACTCTTACAAACGCATCCATTCGTGGCATGAGTGTGATTGATGAAAATACTGTATGGATATCGGGCTCGGAAGGAACGGTATTTCGTACCATTGATGGAGGTTTAAACTGGAAGGATTGCAGTATCATCGCTGAGTTGAATAATGATTTCCGTAGTTTACATGCCTTTGATTCACTCAGGGCTTTCGTAATTGGAATAAATAATCCGGCTGTGATTTATAGAACGATTGATGGAGGAGATACTTGGCTTGGAATGGATACCATTCAGGCAGAAGGCCTTTTCTTTAATTCCTTAGTATTTAGTTCAGATAGTTGTGGGCTGGCCATATCCGATCAGGTTGATGGACAATTTATGCTGATGCATACACAGGATGCAGGCAGTACATGGAATAGAGTAAGGGATTTGCCGCCATCCATTGAAGCGGAAGGTAATTTTGCAGCTTCCAATACATGCATTGAGTATTTATCAACGGGCGAAGCATGGTTTGCGACTGGTGTTAAAGCCTCAAGAGTTTATTTGACCAAAGATAATGGCCAAAAATGGGATGTGGTACCTACACCTATTATTTGCAATGAAAGTGCCGATGGTATTTATTCAATAGATTTTAGAGATGCCATGCATGGAATAGCCGTAGGAGGCAATTATAAATACCCTGAGCGTAATGATAGTGTTGCAGTTTATACTAACGATGGCGGATTAAGCTGGAACCTGTCTGAGACTATGCCCAATGGTTTTCATTCATGTGTCCAGTATGTGGATGTTCCTGATTTGAATATGGCTATTGCTTTAGGTCGTGCTGGTTTTGATTATACCTTGGACAATGGCCAGACATGGGAGCGGGGAGGTAATGAGAAATATTATACCTTACGTTGCATTCCGGGGCAATTAGGTGCTTATGTCGCCGGTTCTGATGGGCGAGTGGCGAGGATGGATATAATAATGGAATAGTTGAGTAAACATAGCATCAATGTGCTGGAATGTTTACCATGTTTTGTTAACTCCGCTAATCGTAGCCACTAAATAATGTAAATCGTTCGGCGTACGCCTCTGGCTACGTCGCCTTCAACAAGGCCTCCGGTCTGTATGAAAATATAAGCCTTGTCGTTCTGGATTATCAGAATTACAAGGCTTTGTCATTGATAAATTAATTTTCAAAGGCTGGCGCTGATTTATAATCAGTACCTTCCTATTAAAGCACGGATTGCAAATTCGCGCTAGCAATGAATTACAAATTCGTAATTGCTATAATAGGATGGTGGTAAAAAACTAAACTTGCTCATCGAGACGCTCCTTGAGCCCGTCGAAAGGTAGACGAATTGGGTTTTTAATAATTAATCACTTCCCCTTCGACAAATGCTCAGTGAATGCATGAAGGTGTGAGAATTGCAAATTCGCAATAAAGATATTAGGTGCTTCACATAGCGCTAGGTTTGTGTCATATATATCACAACTTTTATTTGCAACAGTGTTGCATTTAGGGTATATTTGCAGGTATGAAAGTGCATGATATATTAAATGCACATTTTTATTGTGATGCCTGTGAGATGGTAAAATGTATGGAAGAGATTCCTGTTAAACATTATCAGATGCCCAATGGTTACTTAAACAATGAAACCGAAGTAATGATTAAAGGACGCTGCCCAAACTGTATGTAGTGTTTAATAAATATGGCTGATTTAAAAAAATACATAGCAATTGTTTTATTTGGGATATTTGTATTTCCCATTGTATTTCAGCCTGTGCATGTGGTTCTGCATCATGCGCAAGATTTGCATGATTGCCATACTTGCTGCCATAGTACCTTTGATAAAGATGAAAGTGCCAATAGTGATGAAATTGTACCTGCTTCTGCCCAAGAGGAAGCCTGTCCAATTTGCGATTATCATTTTCCACTCAATTTAATAGCAAAAGCTTTCATCTATCAAAGCAACAAAATGGTAGATGAAAAAATAGTAATAGGACTAAATATCCGTCTTCCATTTTTACAGCTTCTTTCTGTAAAAACACCGAGAGCTCCCCCTGCTTTAACCTAATCATTGGCATTAACCATGTTGTCAATGGTGTTTCTTAAATTCTATTGCTGACAGAAGCATTACCTAATTATTCATTTAATCTAATGAATTCCTCTAGGCTGGCCTCGTTGTTTTATTGTACTATCCTGTTTTTTCAGGGGAGATGTACGATGGTTTCTGTTAGTAATGGTTCTTTATTTTCAATTATAATATTGATTTTCAATAGTTTGAAATGAGTAAAGTTACAATGCTCGTTTTGTTCATTGGCATTTTTTATAATTTGTCGCATGGGCAAAAGAGTTGTGCGCTTAATGGAGTGGTAGTTGGCAAAAACAACGAAACTTTAACAGGTGCCTTGGTGGTGTTGCATGCCCCCGATATAGTTACAATAAGCGATGAGAAGGGCGTATTCAGTTTTTCTGATTTACCTGGTGATACCTATGTAATTGAGATTTCGTTTATTGGTTACACTAGTTTGGTTGATACCTTATTAATCGATGGCAATAATACCTATACAGCCCATTTGGAAATTGCTCCCATGAGTTTGCAGGAGATTGTCATTACCGATAATTATGCCGAGCAGAGAAAGAATGAAACATCCTTGAACGTAGAGGTGGTTAATGAGGAATATCTTAAACAAAATCTTGGCGGAAGCCTGATGAACTCACTTGAACGATTGCCTGGTGTAACAACCATTGATATAGGTTCGGGACAAGCCAAACCGGTTATTCGTGGACTCGGTTTTAATCGGGTTGTGGTGGTTGAGAATAATATTAAACACGAGGCTCAACAATGGGGATCTGATCATGGACTCGAAATTGACCAATACTCAGTTGATAATGTGGAGGTCATTAAAGGGCCGGCATCCCTAATGTATGGCTCCGATGCCATAGGAGGTGTAATTGATATGAACAACCGTAAAATACCAGCTAATTATACCCTTGAAGGTGCGCTTGACTTAACTGGCAAAAGCAATAACGAGCTCTTGGGAGCTTCCCTATCGCTACAAGGTAGAAAAAACTGGTTTTTTGCGGGTATTAGAGCTACCTATATTGATTATGGCGATTATAAGGTGCCTACAAATAGTATTGATATCTATTCGTATAAGGCCGATTTGCACAATAATTATTTGCGTAATACGGCTGGTTATGAAAAAAACATGCATTTATCTTTTGGTGTGATACAAAACAAGTTTCAAAGTAAATTTCATGTGAGCTCAGTTAATAGCAAAAGCGGATTCTTTGCCAATGCACATGGTATAGAGCCTCGTAATGTTGATACTGAATTACATGATAAATCGAACCGCGACATTAATTATCCCTATCAAAAGGTAAATCATTTTAAGCTTATTAATACTAGCCATTATCAGTGGGAAAGCACAAAACTTGAGTTTGACCTGGGTGTTCAGCGCAACTTCCGGCAGGAGAGGAGTCAATACGTTCAACATGGGCATATGCCGCCTGTTTTTCCCGATACCCTGGATTTCGATTCAGATCTTGAACGCGCCTTTGATAAGTATGTTTATTCGGGTAATGTAAAACTATCACATCGTTTTAATAAAAGATCGAAGTTGATTATTGGTGCTAATGGTGAGTATCAAAACAACGATATTGACGGACGTGGATTTATTATACCTGCTTTCAGGCAATTAGCTTTAGGAGCATTTGTTTTTGGTCGGTATACTATCTCTGATAAGAGTGGCTTGCAGTATGGTGTTCGCTTCGATTACGGAAATCTTAAAACAGATGACTATTTTGATTGGTATCCATCTCCAATAGATGAAGATGACGATACTAAAATGGAAAATTTGCAACGAGCGGAGCATATCAATCGTAAGTTCTCAAATTTTACCTGGTCGCTGGGTTATAATTATAACGCTGAACAGTGGCAATTTAAAACAAATGTAGGTAAGAGTTTTAGGATGCCAATAGCTAAGGAGCTGGCAGCAAATGGAGTTAACTATCACCGTTTTAGTTACGAGGTAGGTGATGTGAACTTATCCCCCGAAATATCCTATCAGTTAGATCTTGGACTCGAATATCATGCGAATAGTTATGCGCTTGGAGTTACTCCTTTCGTTAATTATTTCTCTAATTATATTTATTTGAACCCAAGCTCGGAGCATGATAGATTATACGGCAATGGTAATCAAGTATTTTATTACACCGAAAGTGAAGTGTTTCGATTTGGTGGTGAGATTCACGGTCATGTTGAACTACTAAAACACCTTCGACTTGGCATTATTGGAGAGTATGTGTACTCCGAGCAACTATCCGGAGAGAAAAAGGGATATACACTTCCATTTTCACCACCAGCCTCTGCCATATTTAATGTGAAGTACCAGAAAATGAAATTTAAGTTTATTACTAAAGCTTATTTTTCTCTGGATTACAGAGTGACTGCTTCTCAAACAAATATTGTTCCGCCTGAGGTGGCTACCGATGGTTTTCAGCTAATAAATATTGGGCTCGGTGGCAATGTGGAAGTGGGCAAACGGAAAGTAAATATTTCGATGCAGGTTCAAAACTTAATGAATACGAAATATTTTAATCATACCAGTTTTTACAGATTAATTAATGTGCCGGAGGCGGGAAGGAATTTCATTGTGAATATTTCTCTTCCCATTTCAGGTAAAATCAAATAGTAAACAATTAAATAAATTATAAAATGAATACAAAAGTTTTTTTAACAGTTATTATTTTAGGTCTTTCAACTTTATTCACTGCTTGCGAAGACGATAGTACGGATAGTCCGGTTATTACATTACATGAGCTTGGTTTGGACGATAGCCATGAAGCTCATGTTGGTGATGATTTGCATATTGATGCGGAAATTATTGCAGACGGAACCATCGAAAAAATTGTAGTGGAGCTACATGCTGAAGATGGTGACGATGAGCTTGAAGTTGAGTTTATTGATGGTTATAATGGTTTAAAAAATGCTGAATTTCACGAGCATGTTGAAATACCAGCTACTTTCACACCTGGCGAATATCATTTTCATTTGCTTGTAACAGATAAGGAAGGTAACCAAAGTTCAGTAGAGGCGCATGTTGATATTGAAGAAGAAACCAATGATGGGGGAGACCACGATCATTAGAAATCTTTATTGCTGTTGTAAGGAGGTATTATTATTACATTTGAACAGCTTAATTTTAAATCATAGAGATGAGAAGAATACAAATATTAAATCTATCATTAGCACTGTTGCTATTTGTGAGTGCATGTAGCGATGATAATGAAATTGATACCGAAAAGCCTGCTATTGATATTAGTTTTGATGGTGCTTTTCCAGTCAATTGCAGTACCATCTATTTTGGCGAAGTATTTGAATTAAAGCTACGTTTTTCTGACAATACTGAATTGGGTTCATACAGTATCGATATTCATAATAATTTCGATCATCATTCGCATAGTACTGAAATAAGCCAATGCGAATTCGATTCGAAGAAAGATCCTGTAATGCCTTTTGTTTTAATTGAAGATTATTCTCTACCTGAGGGCTTAACGTATTATGAAACAAGTGTTTTTATAAACGTACCTTCGGGCGATGGAAACACTCTGTATGATGATGGCGATTACCATTTTTATATAAGTCTTACCGACAAAGAAGGTTGGTCGTCGCAAAAGGGATTAAGTATTAAAATGTTACATCGTTAATGTAAGCGAACGAAATAAGAGAGGGTGACCAGAAATAGTCACCCTTTTTTGTCATCAATAATCACTTGTCCTACAATAAATGCTCAGGGACGTATCTTTGTAATAGCGAGCTTGAAGAGTCTGGTGTTATAATTGAGTTGTTTATATTAGCAGCAATTTATACCAATTGTATTCCAAAATGATTGATAAATCATTTTGCTAATTACAATGGTTAATGCCGATACAAAAGCACAGATTGATTTTTTTATCAAT
>JAFMVD010000002.1 GCA_025499625.1 Carboxylicivirga fragile
CAATACAAGAACTGCTTACAGAATATCAAATCAATCAAGATGTCAAAGAACAACTAAAATTATTTGGTGACTAATTTTAACGCATCAGCAGTAATGCATTATTAATAATGAGAAGGGAATGACTTAGACATTCAAATTAAATGTATGCATTCATAAATTTTGCCGACTAACGTGAACAAGCCATAAACCTGTTTGGTTTTGGCTTGTTCAAGTTAGGAAGAAGTATTTTTATAAATTTGGTAATCAATTGAACCTTATGTTACAAAAACTACTTTCTTTATTTAGAAAAAGATCAGAGGAAAACGAGGAGACTACAATGAAGTATTTGATTGTTGGACTAGGTAATATTGGGGAAGAATATGCCAAAACCAGGCATAACGTTGGTTTTGATGTACTGGATGAGCTAGCTGAACAAAGCAAGCTTGAATTTAAGGATCAGCGCTACGGTGCTGTTTGCACTTACAAATTTAAATCACGACAATTTATTCTTTTAAAACCAAACACCTACGTCAACCTTAGCGGAAGGGCGATTAACTATTGGCTTCAGAAAGAGAAAATAAAAATCAGTAATCTACTGGTTATTGTTGATGATCTGGCATTACCTTTCGGAACTTTGCGCCTTAAAACCAAGGGTGGTGATGCTGGGCACAATGGCTTAAAAAGCATCCAGGAAACATTAAATACTGGTAATTACAGCCGATTACGTTTTGGCATTGGTAGTGATTTCTCGAAAGGACAACAAGTTGATTTTGTATTAGGAAAGTGGACTGCAGAAGAGAAACCAACGCTAGAAGCTCGTAAGCAAACCTCAATTGATATTATAAAGGCATTTGGCACCATTGGAGCCAGCATGGCTATGAATCAATTCAATAATAAATAATGGAAAAGGGAGTACGAATTGATAAGTTTCTATGGGCTGTTCGCTTGTTTAAAACCAGAAGCATTGCTTCGGAAGCATGCAAGAAAGGACGCGTTACCATGGATAATCAATCGATCAAATCATCGCGAACCATTAAAATTGGCGATAAGATTAGTATTCGCGTTCCTCCTATTATAAGAACATACGAGGTACTTGATGTAGCAGAAAAACGAATGGGCGCTAAATTAACTCCTGACTTT
This sequence comes from Carboxylicivirga fragile, assembly GCA_025499625.1. Lineage (GTDB taxonomy): Bacteria > Bacteroidota > Bacteroidia > Bacteroidales > Marinilabiliaceae > Carboxylicivirga > Carboxylicivirga fragile. The sequence goes on from JAFMVD010000002.1 coordinate 1,120, forward strand.
ATAAAAGACATTACCGCACCAGATCAACTTGAAACACTGGAACTAGCCAAGTTAGCAAGTAGCTCAGGAAGAAACAAAGGCCTTGGCAGACCTACCAAAAAAGACAGACGAGACATTGAACGCCTCCAAGAAGGTGATTGGGATAATTTCTAAAGATAAAAAAACATGATAGTTGCACGCCAAAAGAAAAAGGAAAACATAGCTGAATACATTTTATACATGTGGCAAATCGAAGATCTTATTCGTGCCAATGAACTTAAAATGGAGAACATCGACAAAAATATTATCCGCAGCTATCAGCAAAGTGAAGATGTAATTCTTGAAATAAGAGACTGGTGGGCCAATCTATGCGAAATGATGACACTTGAAAACAAGCAAACAAGTGGACATTTGCAGATTAACATCAATACTGTCAACGATGTTTATCAATTACACCTTCGCTTAATGAAGGCGCCAAACGAAGTTGCGTACCAGCACTTATACAACTCGGTAGCAGGCACCATTGAGGAATTCAATAAAAAGACAGGAGAAAAGCTTTCGAATGCCATCGAAGTTTGCCTAACTGCTATCTACAGCTCTTTCTTAATGAAATTAAAACAACAAACTGTTACAAAAGAGACCGAGGATGCCATTAAAATTTTCAGCAAATTATTGGCTACTTTATCAAAGAAATACAAAGAAGAACAAGAGGGGCAGCTAGATCTTAGGTAAGGCGCAATGCACCCGCCCAAAAATACGATAGCGATAGCGTGCAATCAACCGATATAGCCAATTATTAAAAGAAGAAGGAAGATAGCTTAAAGTTATTCCAATAACATTAGCAACTCCCCCTAATGTTTTTAAAACCTCAATCACTGCATTAGCGCCAGTAAAAACGTTCTCATTTTTCAGCAGAATAACTTCATCCATATTGAGTTGTGGCTTAATCACAACTGCTTCTTGTGTTTTGACTCCAACATCAAGACTTTGAAGCGGAACAAATTGAATTCTTCCGAACTTATCCAATCTTGCCAAGCGCCCCACAAACCCGGTGCACAACCTACACCACCCATCATAATAAATGGTGATATTATTTTTATGGGAATCACTTGCTTTCATAATTAATCAACAGCACATTCGTCACAATCAAATTGGGTAGTACGCTCCTTATTAACATTCTCTCCTCCTGAAACAGAACTGCTGTTCGTATTTAAAAAGCCATTGGCATTATCAACAAATCCTTTATCCGAAAACACATTAAATATAAAATCTTTGTCACTAAAACCTTCGCAAAAACAAATCTTATCTTCTTTAGTCATCTGTACAATTTAAAATTATAAATATCCCCAATCTACATCAAAACCATTAAACCAACCTTAGCTCAAAGTTAAATGTAACGCAACTGAGAAAACGAGACAAAAAAAGGCGGGTTCAATTAGAACACCGCCCACCTATAAAAGTTCACTTTCTTTCTACTTAATAACCACAACATCTACTCTTTGATTAACACTTCGCCTGGCTCCTGAACTTAGCAAATCATCAGACAGTAAATCTTCTTCTCCCTTGGGCTTTAACTCAAACCGACTACTATCTAAACCCAAACTTTTTACATAAAAATCTAATATTCGCTGACAGCGCAACTCACTAATCGAATAATTTTCATCGGCCTGATCTACATCATCAGCGTAACCATAGATAACAGCTTTCCATTCTGGATTCTGTAACATATTAAGTGCCAAAGTAGCCATTTCAATCTTACTTTCTGTATCTAAATTATTTGCTTTCTTGTGCTCAAAAAACACAGACACAATACTTGCTGATCCATATATTTTTTGAGTATGATTAATAATCGTAATTGAATCCGTTTTAACCGTTCTTCCTTCCGCATATTCCAAAAGCTGCTGTTCCAACAATCTCACTTCATTCTTTAACGGATCTTTTTTTGGAGCCCCAAACACATTAAATCCATACCCCCTATAAGTCCATTTGGAATGTCGCTTGTTCTTTTTACCAATCTTATAGGATATACTAATGCTTGTACTCCAATATTTATCATTCTCGGAACCAACCAAGATATTATCCAACTTATCTTCCAAAGACAAACGCATTGTAGATTCAAGCCCAATATCAAAACTTCGGTTAAGTCGATACTGAACCCCAAAACCAATTGGAATAATTAGTTCCTTGGCACGGTCAATCTTTTTATAAGGATCATGCTTATCCCAACCCAATACAATGTAACCATCATCCTCATTTTCCTCACCAAAATCACCAAAATGAACTACTTCATCATTATGCGAATAATGTACCCTGGTACGAAAGGCTGTCATACCTAGACCCAGTTTAAAATAGAAATTCCAATGGTCATTAATAGGCCCAGGCATTGCCAGCAATTGATTAATATAGGTTCGGCTATTAATGGAAAAATCCAATAGATCACCTTCACTATAGTAGGTTGAATTACCCGCTCGGTAGTTGCCTGACAAAAACTGCAGATCAAAAGCCCATGCGGGAAATAATTGTTTGCTCACCATAATGTTTGGCCCAAATTTCCAGTGGGTCGGGAAGATAGTATATGAGGCCAAATCGTTGTACATGATTAAGGGGCCATATCCCAATGACACGGACCAAGTATTAAAGGCCTTGTCATTCGAATAACGCATGTGCTCTTCTATAATTCTATTATCAGTTGAGTATTGCGCCTGAACAGAAAAAGTAACTACAAGCACCCCTAACAGCAACGCATATTTAGCTTTACTTATTTGCATACCTATTCTATTATTACAAACATATCAACTCGTCGATTCACCAAGTGTAAACCATTCTCAAGCTTCTCTGTATCTGAGAGCAACTCACTTTCACCTTTGGGATCTGTTTGGAAACGATCACGGGCAAGTTTATAGTCATTCACCAAAACATCCAAAACAGCTTTACAGCGCCGTTGACTTAATCGTAGATTATAATCAACCGATCCTCTTGCATCGCAATAACCAACAATTCGTATTCTTATTTGATCATTTTGCTGTAAAACACGAGCTAATTTAGCTAAACTACGATGCGAACGACGTGTTATTTCAGATTTATCGAAATCAAAATAAACCGATTCTGAAATGCCCTCCTGATACATTACAGTCTCAGTATAAATGGTAGTTGTATCGGCACTCAAAGAATCGCTCGCAGCGAGTAAAGCAATTTCCTGTTTCAGCGAATCTAATCGATGCGCCAATGGATCATGTTGCCTTTGGCGTTTGTATTGGAAATTAAAATCTTTATAAGTCCATGCTGCATGTCTCTTATTTTTCTTGCCAATTTTATAAGTGAGATTAAAAGAGGTAGACATATAACTATCATTATCTGCGCCACTTAGATTTACATCCAGATTATCGGCATTCATGCTACGCATCAACACTTCGGCACCGATATCAAAATTTTTATTAATTCGATACTTCACGCCAAACCCAAAGGGAATAACAATTTCATTTTTTCTAGTGGTTTCATTAACTGGCAAACCTCCTCGTCGATTGTAACCAATGGCCAGATAGTCATCCGCCTCCCAGCCATGCGGATCAGGATAACCAGATATAAATGGGTATACATGTTTTACTTGCAAATATTGATCTTTGGCTACATCTTCGCCACTAATGTTTCGATCGTACAAGCTTTGTTGGCGACTACGAAAATACACCAAGCCAAATCCCAATTTTCCATATATATTCCATCGGTCATTGATAGGCCCAAATATGGCAAACTGATTTATTGAGAAAGTAACGTTTAAAGAGAAATCAAGTAAATCACCACTAAAGTATCGACCATTTTTCTCACCATACATGTCTGCCATTAAAAACTGCGCATCGAGTCCCCAAGGTCGATTGAACTGCTTACTCAGCATTAATGTAGGACCAAACTTCCAATTATGACTTGGGAAAACAGTATAATCTATTACATCAACATAATAGATAACGGGGCCAAAACCCGCCGTAACTGACCATGTGTTGTATTTATTGCCCTTCCGATAAATTTGCTCTTCTTCCAAGCTGCCGAAATCTATCTGCGCCTTAACATGAGAAGAAAGCAATACGAAACATATTACAAGACTAAGGGTAACTATTCTTTTCATATGATTATATTTTCTTTCAATTGCCATATGAAACTCGCCTCCCGATAGCTATCGGGATTAATCATCCTCGTGTGTGAGAACTTACACTCATGGCTCGTTTCATAGAAGTTACTTAAACGCCAATACCAGCACATTTTACAATTTACTGGTATAACAACTAAAATTAAGACTATTTAATCCGCTTATTAAACCTTGTTGTTCTATTTTTTACCAAAGTACCAATATATTACACCAACACACATCCTTACCAAATAAAAAGCTCCCATCATAACGACAGGAGCTTTTCTACAATTCAATTACAAAGTTATTACTTTGTTTTATATTTTTCAATACCATCATCTAACCAGCTCTTATATCTGGCAATATCCGGATCATAAGCTACTGGTGTGTTTAGGGTATTTTCGTTTTCGTCGATGATTACATAATATGGCTGACCTTGTTGTTGGTAGCGCTCCATTTGAAACTCAGCCCATTTTTGCCCTACTGTTCTTATTTTTTTGCCAGTCACCTCCGAAATATAAGGTTCGTCTAATTTCTCGCGAATATCAACATACAACGAAACCAAAATATAATCGTTGGTCAGCATATTTTTGATTTGCGGATTAGACCATACTTTGTCCTCCATCTTACGGCAATTAGTACATCCCTTTCCAGTAAAATCAAGAAGTAGTGGCTTATTAACCTTCTTCGAATAAGCCAATGCTAATTCGTAATCTTCGAAGGCAGGAATACCTTGTGGTCCATAATGCATTCCATCCGGCATACCACCATGATTATCTGAGCTAACGAATCCTGCTGTTGGTGTTTGATCACCCACTCCAAACGGAGATTCAGCGTAATCTTTTGGAGGTGGGAAACCACTAATTAAATTAACCGGCGCTCCCCATAAACCAGGGATAAGATATATTGTAAAACTAAACACAAGCAAAGCCATTAAGAAACGCGAAACTGGTGTATGATCCATTGGTGAATCATGCGGCAATCGAATTTTTCCGAGTAAATAAAAACCCATTGCTCCAAAAATAGCTACCCAAATTGCGATAAACACTTCGCGTTCTAATATATGCCATCCCATAGTCATATCAGCAATCGATAAGAATTTGAATGCAAATGCTAATTCTAAGAAACCTAGGATCACTTTAACAGAATTCAACCAACCACCGGATTTTGGTAAAGAATTAAGGTAACCTGGGAAAGCAGCAAACAAAGCAAATGGTAATGCTAATGCCGATGAGAATCCTAACATCCCAACAATAGGCCCCATATAACCACCAGTTGCAGCCTTTACGAGTAATGCGCCAACAATTGGTCCAGTACAACTAAACGACACCAAGGCTAAAGTAAAGGCCATGAAAAAGATACCTATTAAACCACCCTTATCTTCATTCTTTGTTGTAAAGTTGATTAATGAACTTGGCATTACTATTTCAAACGCTCCAAAGAAAGAAGCGGCAAAAATCACCAGGAGAAGGAAAAAGAATATATTAAACCAAACATTGGTAGATAATTCGTTTAGTGCACTTGCGCCAAAAATAGCGGAAACAGCCACACCTAGAATTACATAGATTACCATAATGGACAAACCATAAGTAATAGCATTGCGAATACCGGCTGCTTTAGTCTTACTTTGCTTCGTAAAGAAGCTAACCGTCATTGGTATCATAGGAAATACACAAGGCGTAAGCAAGGCAGCTAATCCACCTCCAAAGGCCAATAGGAAGATTCCCCAATAGGACTCATCAGACTCGTCATCAGCTTCAGTTTTTGCAGATTCAAGCTCTGTAGCAACATCGGCCTCACCTATATTTACTTTTAATTCAAAATCAACCATTTCAGGTGGCATGCAAGTTTCATCGTTGCAAATCATTGATTCAATGTAACCTTTGATTACAACATCTCCCTTTTGCTTAATCTCAACTACTTTCTTAAAAGTAGCCTTCCCTTCGAACCACTGAAGTTCCGCCTTATAAGTTTCGTCGTAATGCTTTGTTGGAATTGGTGTTTCAACTATGCCCTCCAAAATAGTATAAGCATCGTTTTCTTCCACCTCTATAGTGGTTGGTATAGCTGTATTCTCAGGCAATACAGATGAATAAACATGCCAACCTTCATCCACAGAAGCTTCGCAAATGATTTCTACTTTGTTTCCGTCAAGATTCTTTGTAGAAAACTTCCAATTAATATGTTGCTCCATTTGCGCAAAAAGCGATCCTAATATGGACAACAATAGTACAACCGTTGTTAGCGTTTTTTTCATTTTGTTCAAATTGACATTAAAGATATATTACATATCTAATTCTATACATATTCACAAAGCTAAGAATTTATATTTCTAAAAAACCTGATTAAGGTTGTGTTAAAAACGAAAACTATAAACTTTATGACTCAAACCAATCGCATCGCTTACAATTTAACACCTTTTTAACTTCGCGTTAAATCTCAAGAATCATGCTCTTTAGCCTCTCTTCACCTTAAAGACACTTATTATTTAATAGAGGGTGACTCAAAGTTGAAAAAATATTGCATGACATTGATCAATTTGTCGTAAGGCTAAGTTAAGCCTTACAAAACCAACAACGAAAAAAAAGCACAAAAAAAAAGGTTGACCTAAGTTAGGTCAACCTCATTATCTTCTTTATCTACAATCTTGAACTCTAATAAGCCGAGTGAGTCGGAAGGAAATACTTTTAGTCCTCTGCTATATTTAAATTTCCACTTTAATGCTAAAGATGGAAATCCTTTTTTAAGGTAAGCATAAACCAAAGGATTAACCTTCAGGATCAAATTCTTCATTTTCAGCCCTTGCACTGCTTTCTTCACAGCATCTTCTAATGTTTTTGGCCAGAATATTGCTGGCTCAATTTTTCCGGTTCCATTACAGGTAGGACATCCTTCCTGTGTTTGAATATGCAATTCAGGTCTTACACGTTGGCGAGTAATCTGCATCAAACCAAACTTGCTTAAAGGCAAGATATTGTGCTTGGTACGATCGGGCGCCATGGCCTGTTTCATTTTATCAAAAACCTTTTGACGGTTTTCGTTAAGTTGCATATCTATGAAATCGACGACAATAATACCTCCCATGTCTCTTAGTCGAAGCTGACGAGCAATTTCATCAGCCGCTGCCAGATTGACCTCCAGGGCATTATTCTCTTGATTAGAAGCAGATTTTGAACGGTTTCCGCTGTTAACATCAATTACATGAAGAGCTTCAGTATGTTCGATAATTAAATAAGCTCCGCTTTTAAACGAAACAGTTCTACCAAACAATGCCTTTATTTGACGGTGTACATGAAACTGGTCAAATATTGGCGCATCACCTCTATAATGCTTTACAATCTTTTGTCGGTCAGGGGCTATCATACCCACATATTCCTTAATCTCGTGACAAACCTCTTCATCGTTTACATAAATGGTATTAAACGAAGGATTGAGAATATCCCTTATTAATGCCGAGGTGCGTCCAATTTCTCCAATAACTAGTCCTGGTGCTTTTACATCTCTGATACGCGAGGTATTTTCTTCCCATCGCTTCACTAATGTTCTAAGCTCTTTATCGAGCTCGGCTACCATTTTTCCTTCAGCTACCGTTCTAATAATTACACCAAAACTTTTTGGTTTGATACTTAGAAGTAAGCGCTTCAGTCTGTTCCTCTCCTCGGTAGATGATATTTTCTGACTAACTGATACTTTGTCAGAGAACGGAAGAAGAACCATGTTTCTGCCAGCTATGGATAATTCTGATGTTAACCGTGGTCCTTTAGTTGATATGGGCTCTTTAGCAACCTGTACCAACACATTCTGACCTGCTGTGAGAACTTCCGGAATGGTCCCGTTTTTATTAATGTCGGGTTCCGATTTAAGCTTGTGCAATGCTACAACTCCTTTTTTATTAGAAGCAATGTTTAAAAATTTCTGTAGGGATCGAAACTGAGGTCCAAGATCTAGATAATGTAAAAAGGCATCCTTTTCATATCCTACATCAACAAAAGCGGCGTTTAGTCCGGGCATGATTTTTTTCACTCTACCCAAATACACATCACCAACCGCAAATTTAACATTACTTGTCTCCGTACGGAGCTCTACTAATCGTTTATCTTCCAATAATGCTATCGAAAGATGATCGGGAGTAACATCTACAAACAGTTCTGCATTCACTATATGATCGCAATTTTATTTCAAAGAACGTTGTATACGAATATACAAACAACAAACAGAAAGTGAATCACTTTCTGTTTGCTTAATTTTTCAGACCAAAGAATTATTTCTTCTTCTTATGACGGTTCTTTCTTAACCTCTTCTTACGCTTGTGCGTAGCCATCTTATGTCTTTTTCTCTTTTTTCCACTTGGCATGGCGTAACGTTTTAATTGTTAAACTTATTTTACGTTATTCTTCACTTTTGTAACGAAGCTCTTAGAAGGCTTGAAAGAAGGGATGAAGTGCGCAGGAATAATAATAGTTGTATTCTTTGAGATATTACGAGCAGTTTTCTCAGCTCTTTGCTTAACAACAAATGAACCAAACCCTCTCAAATATACGTTCTTACCTTTTACCAATGAACCTTTAATAGTGTCCATAAACGCTTCTACAGTCTTCTGAACTGTAACCTTTTCAATTCCAGTATTTTTTGAAATCTCGTTAACGATATCAGCCTTTGTCATTTTCTCTTAAAATTATTTATTATCAATTGTTTACAGCTAATTCTCTAAAATTCAGAATGCAAAGATATATGAAATCTCAAGATAAAAAAACAAAAGCATTACTTTTGCATAAAAAATTACACAAATGGATTTCAGAAAACAATTAATAGACTGGTATTTGGCTATGCATCGCCCCTTACCTTGGCGACAAACAAACGACCCTTATAAGATTTGGATTTCTGAAATTATACTTCAACAAACACAAGTAATTCAAGGCACTGCTTATTATCATCGATTCATTGATACCTTCCCGAACGTACAGGAATTAGCCAAAGCAAATGAAGACAAAGTATTAAAACTATGGGAAGGATTGGGTTATTATTCAAGAGCCAGAAATCTTCATACTGCCGCAAAAATGATTGTGGCAGATTTTAATGGCATTTTCCCAAATGACTACAAGAGCATCATTAGCCTAAAAGGTATCGGCCCATATACTGCTGCGGCCATTGCTTCGTTTGCATTTAAGCTGCCCTATGCTGTTATTGATGGTAATGTGTATCGATTTATTTCACGCTTGCATGGCATTACAACTCCTATTGACACAACAGAAGGGAAAAAACTATTTGAGCAAAAAGCGAGTGAACTTTTAAATCCCAAACAGCCTGACCTCCATAACCAAGCAATGATGGAAATGGGAGCCACTGTTTGTAAAGCCACAGCTCCACTCTGTAACGACTGCGTTTTTAATAAAGAATGTGTCGCTTATCAAACTGGCCAACACCTTGAATTACCAATCAAAATCAAAAAAGTAAAACAACGCCACCGATACTTTAATTATTTTCTGATCAATAATGAAGAAGGCATCATTCTGAACCAAAGAACAAAAAGTGACATTTGGCAAAAACTATATGAATTGCCTTTATTCGAGTCAAGTAAAAAACTTAGCGCTAGTCAGCTAAAAAAAGACTTTCAAGAATCTTTTAAGATGATAGCTGAAATAAAACATATCTTGAGCCATCAAATTATTCATGCTCGTTTTTTCAGAACAAACATCAAAATTCTAGATAAAATACCTAACAAGGGCATGACATTCTTTAACACTCACAAGCATAAGGACTATGCCTTCCCTCAATTAATTGTGAACTTTCTAAATGAGCAAGATCTGCCAATTAGATAGCATTCAGAGCATTTGTTTTAAGCTGAAAGTTTTGTACTTTTAAATCGTAAAAATTAACAAAAATAAAAGCCATGTCGGTTAACAAAGTAATATTAGTTGGAAACGTAGGGAAAGACCCTGAAGTGAGATACCTAGATAATGATGTTGCAGTTGCAAATTTCAGCATTGCAACCACTGAACGAGGTTTTACTTCACGTGATGGACAAACGGTTCCGGACAGAACTGAATGGCATAACATTGTTGCATGGAGAGGCTTGGCAAAAGTTGTAGAGAACTACGTTAAAAAAGGCACTCAAATTTACATCGAGGGAAAAATAAGAACTCGCTCATATGACGATAAAGATGGCATTAAGCGCTATACAACTGAAATATTTACTGATAATCTTCAATTGCTAGGACGTAAATCAGATAATCCAGGAGCTGGTGCGGACTCACCAAATCCTCAACAGAATGCGACTTCAAATGCAAGTAATCAATCAAACCAGGCCATTTCATCACCTCCTCAGAATGACGATTTCTTGAAGGAAGATGAAACGGATGATTTACCATTTTAATTTATAAAATCTTTCTGATTGGAAGCAGATAGTATTAACCTTGTGTTAGGAGCATCATCAAAAGGCATTGAATTTTTAACTCCCTCAACAGGAACATTTATTGCCCTTGTAATCAATGCATTTCTTTTATTATCGTCTGCGCTAATATCAGGGTCGGAAGTAGCCTTCTTTTCGCTTGAGCCTAAAGACTTAGACATCTTAAAAGAAAAGAAATCAAAGAATAGCAAGCTCATTTTAAAACATTTAAAAAACAAAGAACTCTTATTAGCTACCATTTTAATTAGCAATAACTTTGTTAACGTTGCCATTGTAATTCTAACTTCGCTAATTGCTAGTGAGCTAATACTAATTGATGGCAATACAACTTTAAAGTTTCTAGTTGAGATAGTTTTCATTACAGGTATAATCCTGTTCTTTGGTGAAATATTACCAAAAGTATACGCCTCTAAATCACCTTCGAAGTTTGCAAGTGTAATGGCTTACCCGCTGTGGATATTGACCAAACTATTAAAACCCATCAGTCTTATCTTAACCAAGTCTACCCAGTTTGTAAATAGGCGAATGGCTCGAAAGGTAAAGAACCTTTCGATGGACGATATTTCGCATGCTCTGGAGCTTACTGGAAATGATATTTCGGATGAAAAAGATATACTGGAAGGCATTGTTAAATTCGGAAACATTGACGTATCAGAAATTATGACTGCCAGAGTGGATGTGATGGATGTTGAAATCAAAAGTGATTACAATAAAGTTTTGCAAATCATTATTGATTCGGGTTATTCACGACTTCCAGTTTTTGAAGAAACACCTGATAATGTTAAAGGATTGCTTTACGTTAAAGATTTGTTAGCTCACTTAAACGAGACAAACGAGTACAAGTGGCAAGATCTTATAAGAAAAGCCTACTATGTACCCGAAACCAAAATGATCAATGATCTGTTAGAGGAATTTCAATCACAGAAAATCCACATGGCAATAGTTGTAGATGAATACGGGGGCACATCAGGCATTGTAACCTTAGAAGATATATTAGAAGAAATTGTTGGTGACATAAGCGATGAGCTAGATGAGGATGAAGATGTTTTCAGTAGATTACCCGATGGTTCTTTTGTATTTGAAGCGAAAATTTTGCTCAATGATTTTCATAAAGTAACAGAAACAGACGAAACTTTATTTGACTCAATACGAGGTGACGCTGAAACCTTAGCAGGTTTAATACTGGAACTAAAAGGCGAAATCCCTAAAAAAGACGACACAATAGAGTTTAATAATTTCAAGTTTACGATATTGGCGGCCGATAACCGACGCATCAAGAAGGTGAAGCTCGAGTTGAAAAAGAAATAAAGATGAAACGAGCCATGAGAGAGTTTTATCTCACACAAAAGTTTGACTAATCCCAATAGCTATCGGGAGGCGAGTTACATGTGGCCATTAAAAAGCAAAATATAAACAGATGAAAACAATATACACATCCTTGCTATACAAACTCTGCTTTGCTATATGCTTAGTTGTATTCGTTAGCACTAGTTGCCGCAGACACCAGGCTCCGAAACCAAGAGCTTACTTCAGAATTGAAATGCCCGAAAAAGAGTATCAATCGTTTCAATCTGCCTTTCCATACACATTTAGCTACCCCAAATATGCCGAAGTTATAATTGACTCCTCAAAGAATGCCGAGGATTACTGGCTAAACTTATCGTTTCCTCAATTCAATAGCCAGATACACGTGAGCTATAAAAGCATTGACGATAACTTTGTTGAATTGTTAGAAGACAGTAGAAGGTTGGCCTATAAACACACGATCAAAGCTGATGCCATTAATGAGCTCTTGTTCGAAAACAAAGAACATCAGGTATTAAGCATATTATACGACATTCAAGGCGACGCAGCCTCTCCCGTTCAATTTCTTGCCACCGACAGTGTTCATCATTTTTTAAGAGGATCATTGTATTTTAACTCCATCCCAAATAAGGATAGCTTAGCTCCTGTAATTGATTTCATAAAGGAAGACATGATTCACCTTATTGAAACCATCGAATGGAAAAATAATTAAGCATGCCTTTAGAACGCATCATCGAACATGACCAGCACAACAAGGTTGCGGTCTGGCATCTCACAGAATCATTAGAGCAACTTCATTCACTTATTCATTTAAGTGCTGAAGACCGGAAAACATTTGAAAAATTTCGGATTGAAAAACGAAAGAAGGAATGGCTTTGTTCTCGCATATTGCTTCAAGAAATACTCGAACACTATCCTGCCATTGACTATACTTCGAATGGTAAGCCATTTTTGAGTAATAGCGACAAACACATCAGCATTTCACATACATTTGGCTATGTAGCTGTTACTGTTTCAGACGATACGACCGCTCTAGATATTGAATTATGTACGGATAGAATTGACAAACTTGCCGATAAATTCGTTCACGAAAAAGAAGAATTATTTTTTACCGAAAAGGATAGAAGAACTTTTTTAACTTTAATTTGGTCAGCCAAAGAGAGCCTTTACAAGTACTTTGATGAATATGGTGTTATCTTTAAAAATGATTTTAGAATACTACCATTCGAACTAAAAACGAAAAGTAGTTTTGACACTCATACCTGGTTCAAACAAATTGACAAGCAATTAAAGCTTAATTACGAGGTGAACAACAATTACATATTAGTTTATCACCTTTCAACATGCTAACAACAATGGTTTACGATCAAATAATTTCGAAATATAAAAGAGGTGAAAAGCAACTTGCTATTTTATTGGATCCTGATAAACTACCAAATAAATCGCTCACTCAGCTTAGTCAAGTACTTCAAAAAGTTACACCCGACATCATACTAGTTGGTGGCAGCTTAGTGAGTACCGACACCTTCGATTTTATTAATAATCTTAAAAAAGTGATCGATCAACCCATCATCTTATACCCAGGCTCTTCATCACAATACGCTTCAAATGCCGATGCTCTTTTGTATATCTCTTTATTATCAGGCAGAAATCCAGAATTTTTAATAAGTCATCACGTAGCTTCTGCCCCTTTGATTAAAGCTAATGATACAGAAGCTATTTCAACAGGTTATCTTTTAATAGATGGAGGACGCATAACTTCGGTTCAATATGTAAGCCAAACGCTTCCAATTCCTGCAGATAAAAGTGACATTGCTGTAGCGACGGCTTTGGCTGGGCAATACCTAGGCATGAAGTTAATATACATGGATGCTGGGAGTGGTGCTATTAATCCCATTCCGAAAAAGATGATCGAAGACGTAAAAAACCAAATAGACATTCCTTTAATGATAGGCGGCGGTTTAAATTCCAAAGAAAAAATTGCTTCTGCCTGTCAAGCCGGTGCCGACATTATTGTGGTTGGAAATGCTTTGGAGAAAGATGTGTCCTTGCTTAAAGAATTCTACCAGTCAGTTAAAGCTCACTAATTCGGTCAACACCAAAGCTTCAAGCATTAAGATTGGAAGCATTGATCAACACATTCTGACGGCAAACTCAATAATCAAGAAAATTATAATATCTTTAAGTAAAGTCGGTAATCACACGTGCTAACTATCCGAGTTTGAAAATAGTCGATCACAAAACAAATGAATGTTAATGGCTAAGAAGACTGCAATCAAAGATATAAAACATCGAATCATCGACTATTCCATTCTATTTGGAGGATGTGCGGGTCTACTCATCACAATCATACAGAACATTCTGGCCAAAGAACACAATCCTGACATTCGTTTACTTATTGATATCGTAGCAATATCAACACTTTGGATAGTATGGTATTTTCGACATAAAGTTTCGCTAGTACTCAAATCATTAATTGTAATAACAGCCGTATTTCTTTTATGGGCACAAGGAATCTTTCATGTTGGATTCCATTCGCACAACACGATGTTGTTTATATTACTACCATTATTTCTAACCTTAGCAATAAATTATCGCCTCAACCTACTACTTACAATACTTTTTGTGGCATTTTATATCGGAATAGCCTACGCATTTACTTCTGATACATTAAGAATTAACGTGGATTTGAGCGAACGCGTCAATAGCATTTCGCATTGGATCATACACCTTCTGATTCTAGCAATTTTATCATTCGTTATTATTATAATTCTTGACTCTTATAAAAACTACTTTAAGAAACTCATTACTAAACTTGAAAAGCAAAACCTGGAGTTAAACAAACACCAAAAACATTTAAACGAACTTGTAGAAGAGCGGACAAATAAGCTTAATCAGGCTTATGAAGCACTATCGACAACTAACAATGAACTTGAGCAAAAAAATAAGCTTATTAACGATCAAAATAACGAATTAAAAAACACATTAATTTACCTAAAGAACACCCAAGCAAAACTGATTGAGTCGGAGAAAATGGCTTCACTAGGTACGCTAACTGCTGGCGTCGCCCATGAAATCAATAATCCTTTAAACTACATTATGGGAGCACATGTTGGCCTTAGCAATTATTTTGAGAAATATGGAAGTAATGAGCAAGACAATACAGATGTATTCCTTAACAGCATACATACCGGAATAGAGAGAGTAACAAATATTGTATCGGGGCTCAACCAATTTAATCGTACCAACAGCAGTTTTAATGAAGTCTGTGACATACACTCCATCATCGATAACTGCTTAGTGATGTTACACAATCAACTCAAACACAAAATAGAAGTAATAAAGACTTACCATAGTGAAACACCGCATATTAAAGGAAATATTGGTAAACTTCATCAGGCCATTTTTAATATCTTAAACAATAGCATTCAGGCGATAAATAACAATGGGAAAATTACCATATGGACCTCTCTTAACCCCAACAATATCGTCCTTAAAATTACTGACAACGGTTGCGGCATCAAGGCTGAACACCTGACTAAAGTTACTGATCCTTTCTTCACCACAAAGCCTCCAGGTAAAGGCACAGGACTAGGCTTATCAATATGCTATTCAATCATTCAGAGCCACAATGGTACTCTGGAAATTACATCGGAACCGAACATTGAAACACAAGTTATTGTTCAACTACCAAAGGAAAATGACAATGAATAACAAAGCAAAAATTTTATACGTTGATGACGAAGCCATAAACCTTACGCTATTCGAAATTAATTTCAAACAACATTATGATGTTTATACCGCCGAAAATGGTTCTAAAGGCCTGGAAATTCTTAAAGAGAATCCGGACACATTGATTATTGTAAGTGACATGAAAATGCCAGGAATGAACGGTATTGAATTTATTAAAAAAGCCAAAGAACAGTTCCCAAATAAAAAATACTTCATTTTAACTGGTTTTGAAATAAATGATGAAATCACGCACGCGATTGAAAGTGGATTAATTATCAAATATTTCAGAAAACCATTCAATATAAAAGATATTCAATCATCTATAGACTCAGCAATTGCGCAATGCAATTAGGTTCCCTTCTATCATTAAGGAAGCAGGTCTTCCAAAGGCTCACCTTCACAAGCATTCGGAAAAGGAATTTCCAAGAAGGAACTGATGGTTGGAGCTACATCTGCCATCGATACCGGCTTGCGAACATCTTGCCTGTCGACCTTCCAACCGTAAAAAACCAAAGGCAAACGAGCATCGGTCCAATGGCGATTTACGGTCGAATTATCAGGCAATAATTCGTTCCATCCTGGTTGTAATCTTATTAATATGTCACCCGATCGCTTTGGATGGTAATTCAATTTCAAACTTTGCATTGCGGCTAAATCAGATGTTGAAGCCATTAATTCAGTAGCTGGCATGGCATAAGCAATACCTTCCACCTGCATCAAGAATTTTGCAGATTGCTCCAAAATATTTTGAGCGGGTACTTTCGATTGTTCCAACAGTTCATGATTTAAATACACCTGACCATCGTGGTAGGCCTTTACCCATTTTCCCTGTCCATAAATTGCCATCAAATACAAATTAAGTAGCGAGGCCGCTTTTTTACCATTAAACAAACCGCTGGATAATTGGCCACGCTGATTTTCTTCGAGTGAGCGAACAGGTGCACCGATTGCAGAAGTTACAATCAATGTATTTTCCATTCCCACTTCTTCATCCAAAATTCGTATCAAATCAGCAATTTCTTCATCTAGCCTAATTAGCATATCCTCGGTTTCTGCCTCAAAAGCAGATGCTGATTTGCGCATAGCTGACCTTGCTGTAAACTGTAAGGTTAAAATATCTGTTACATCATCCGCACCAAAATCTTCATTTATAACATGTGCAACAGCAAAATCACGAACCAGCTTATTTCCGTATGGTGAGCGCAATACCGCATTGTATGGCGTATCACTTTTATCTTTTTTCAAGGAATATAAAAAACTATGCCCCTCGGGTAGCTCTTTGCTATAATACTTTAGCTGATGATATTCATTCAAATCAGATTTTGGCCCCCATTGTCGTTCACAATAAACATCCAGCAAATTCTTACCATTAAAATCTTCGACCCATTCTGGCATTGCTACTACAGCCGTATCAGCATTTAATTGAAAATGCCCAGTAGCAAAATTCACATTATATAGATAATCCGGCGAATGTCCGCCTGTCCAAATCAAAAAATCTTTATCAAAACCGATAGAGGTCACCTTTGAAGCGCCATTATACATCCACTTTAACTCATCAACTAAAGTAGATGCCAACATGTTTTTTGCAGATGGATATGCCGAATCAGTTTCTAAACCATCCGCATGTACCTCTATGGATCTCAACCGATCGTACCACTTATCGGAAATGACACCATGCGTTGCAGCATACGAGCCACTATAAAAAGTTGACAAGCTACTTCCTGCATAAACTGATCCCGCAGGAAAAGATGCATGGCGATAAAACGAGCCACCCGAGATTATTCGATTAAAACCATCGTCCGAAAACTTATCTCGAAAAGCAATTAGCTGATCAGTGCTCAACTCATCCACCAATATAAAAACCACCAACTTTGGCTTAGGTGAAGCAATGCGTTGCGCATGACTATAAAATGAAGAAACAAACAAGAATACTATCAATAATCGCCACATGGTAAATCAAATTTGCGCCAAATATAATCATACCACAACGGGAATAAAAAAAGGCCACTGAAAAATTCAGCAGCCTAGCATATCTTTAGGTGTTTTACTAGTCGAAAATCAAGTTGATACCCAGACGAGCATTTACATACTTAGCCGTTTCCGGTGTCATGAGCGATCCCAGGTTATCAGTCACAAAATATAATTGAACAGGACCACCTCGAAGAGCTAAACCAGCGCCAAAATTAGCGGGTGCATTTTTCCTCAGCGAATAGGTAAATACCGTAGAAAGAGCATTACCAGGAGTTAAAGCTGCAGCCAAAGTCGTTTCCGGTATCCATTTACCATCTACAATATAACTTTTTGAAACGATACCAGCGTTAAACCAATTTCGATGCTGATAATTAGCAGTTAGATTAAAACTACCCATTAATCCAGTCTTATAACTTATCTCTTCTTCGGATACCTTAAAAGAATCCTTAAAGTCATCTGCTAACTGATCCCAATAGTCTTCCTCATCATCATTTTCTTCGCCACTAATTTCATCGGAAATATCAACGCCATCAAATTCAAAAACGCCATCGGTATAAAATCGAGTAGTACGAGTTTTCCAATTAATATAACCAAGATCGTTAACCGCCGCTCCAATTGTTAAGTTGGTCATCGGCTTCCAGGTTATACCAAGATCAACTCCCCAACCCCGGTTTTCATTTGTAAATAAATCCCCTCTGTCTATATCATCATCATAACTCAAAGAAGAAACATAGCCCTCATCATCATATTCTATTTTCATTGGCAATGAGGTAAGGAAAGAAGCATTTGAACGCACTTGCATTGAACCATCATCAAAAGTTTGTACACCCACATCAAAGTATTCTGACTCTACATTAGCTACACCAAACAAGTATTTAATGCGTGCACCAATCATGATATTATCAGTAATTGGTCGATTATACCCTATTGCAAATTCGGTGTAGTTCATCCCATTCACATACAAATCAGACAAACTATGGTTGATGGGTTTATCATTCTCATAATCCCAATTCCCATGTCGTAAATCCATTATTGATCCAGGGTATTGAATTTTAGCTTTTAATTTATGATTAATGTCAAAAGATAAATAGCTCTCACCAAGTTCAAAACCAAATCCAATAATTTGAACAGAAGCCTCCGTGGCCAAAAGGTTATTATCCTGTAATGAATTGGCCAAATTGTCGATGTTTATGATTGAAGAATCTTGCTGTAAACCTTGACCTTTTGTAATAATTTCAGACCACGAGAACCCCGTATTTTGCCCATTAATCTGAACACTACCCAGTGCTGGCAAAGCAAAGTAACTTCCTTTAACTGGTCGAAAAGCAGGGTTTAACTGCATCGATTGCGGCACCCCTCGCAAAAACAACATGGCATTATCCTGGGCTTGCATTTCCATGGATGCCAAAAGAAATATTAATAATATATATAGGTATCTCATTTTTGTAAATTCTAATTGATAAGCTTAAACTTTACTCCACTAATAATTGATTACACCTTTCAATGAAATCTGTATTGCTAATTCATTCTCCTTCAACAACACAACAACTTGCTTATCGGCATAATTTGTTGTTTGAAGTGTCATTCGCACAAAAAGCTTATCGGCTGTTCTCAATTTCTCAAGCTGCTCATTCGTCAAGCCTATTTCTTCTTTCCCTTCCGTAATTGACGAAACGATACCCTCATCGTTAATTCCAGCGGCATTAATAGCTTTAATCTGAATCGTCTCGGTCATTTCATCACCTTCATAAAACTCAATAAAAGCTGTTGCTTCAAAAGGAAAGCCATTTTGACTATTAATCTGCAATTTTGCCCTTGAAAGATCTTGCAAGAAATCGTTATCATCTAAATCGATCGTATCAACATCGAAACTAGAATTAATAACAACCTCGATTGGTATTTCAATGACATAGCCCATATAGATGCGGCTCTTTTGATCTAGCTCAACTTCCTCGGTTAGCGTTCCTCCTGGATTTAGAACCAACTCGCCAGAGTATTCAAAAGTCTCTGGAACGTCATACAAAAAGTCCTTTAGGTTCGAATTATTCTTATCTATGGTTAAAGTATCAGACTTCACACTTTGAGAAGTAGGACATGCAGGCATACTAATCAAAGGTGTAATTAAATCCATGTATTCATTCTCCGCAAGCTTTCCTTTTATTTTGGTATCAATCAAGCCAGAAAAAGGAGTAGAATTATTGGTAAGGATTTTAAATCTCGGATTATCAAACTCCACTCCATCAGGAAAAGTCTCAAAAATATCCATCTCCAGATTATGCATTCCGTTATCAATGTCTATCCTGCTCTCGGCCATTGAGCCTTTCACATATGAGATAGCGAACTCACTCATTTCAATAGTAATATTACCAAGCTGATCAGTGAATGTTGTGCCGCTTGTCAGAGGCCTTATACTCAACTCAACTGGCACTTCGTTATTGACTAGATTTATACGCTGATTCTCGATCACATTTGTCACTGCGTTTCCATTTCGAACTTCTATTTCAACATCCTGAGTGCCAGATGCTGTTGGGAAACTAATAAGTAAGCGCATCGGTTCAAGCAAATTAGACCCATTTACACTTAGTGTATAATTCAAATCAATTGTACTAACCGTAGCATTTGGCAACGATAGAGGTATGCTAGCCGATTGACTTATTTCTGATTGCATATTAAAAACCGCATAAGGAATTGGTATATCAATGGATTGTGATGACAACTTAAAAAAATCATCCAGACCAACATATGCCAATGAATCCGCATCCTGAAATAACATAATACGTTCATTTCCTTGCTCATCCTTAAAATACTTTACAAAATCAGTATCTTCCGAGAGAATATCTCCCATTGTAAGTTGTGCCTTTGCCAACGGTAAGGCAATACCAGATGAAAAATCCATCTCATCCGAAATTCGATCTGTGTCGAACTCATCTCCAATACATCCTGCTAACAAAGGTATCGCTAGCAGATATAACCACATTCTTTTCATCCTTGAGTATTTAAAAGGTATATTTCAAACTAAATATCCTCACGGTATTTTCTTATTCCGATTATAAAAACATATTTACCCGAGCATCTATATTTGAATAACAGGTTTAACGGAGATTATTTTGATTTGTTTCAATATTTGACCTTGACTATTTCTCTAATATTTCTTATCATTCGCATTTACTAATTGTAAGAAATATGGATCTAAAACAAAACATGGTTGCCTGGTTTGAAATACCTGTACAGGACCTAGACAGAGCTACAAGATTTTATGAAGAAGTCTTTGATATAACACTTTTACCCCAAGACTTGGGACCGGTAAAAATGTCATTTTTTCCGTATAACGATGATTTACCCGGTTCTCCAGGTGGACTTATGTATTATCCCGAAGAATATCAGGTATCGAAAGATGGTGTACTCATATATTTCAGCTCTCTGGCCGGCGATTTAAATACTGAGCTATCAAGAGTAGAAAAAGCTGGAGGTCAGATTTTATCTTCCAAACGCTTGATTAGTGAAGAAATTGGATACATGGCCGTCTTTATTGATTCGGAAGGCAATCGCATTGCCCTATATAACAAGGCATAAAAAAAAGAGGCTGTCTCAAAAGTCAAAAAAGAATCTTTGAAACATATAATTTATAACTAGCTTCAATATATGTTACCCCTAAATCCCCTGAAGGGGACTTAAGCCTCCACTTTAGTGGAGGTTTGGAGGGGTAGAAATAAAGGATAAGTTTTAATTTATAAGTTGTCTAGATTTTAAATTCACTTTTGAGACAGCCCCTTTTTAAATATAGTTGATTCAATTATTCAAACATATTACGCATACGGCTGAAAAAACCTTCACCATCTCCATTTGATGGATCAAAGCTTTCAGCTGTTTGTAGTTTCTCAACCACTTTTCGTTCATCCTTATTTATGTTTTTAGGAATGAACACTTGGATATGCACCAACAAATCTCCACGTCCATAACCATTCACCTCAGGTAATCCTTTACCGCGAAGACGCAATACTTTTCCTGGCTGAGTTCCAGGATCAATCTTAACTTTTACGCGACCTTCTACCGTTGGAATTTCTACTGCCTTTCCTAGTATAGCATCTGGCACGCTAACATTCAAGTTATAAATAAGGTTATTACCATCACGAATTAACTCCGGATGTTTCTCTTCTTCGATCAATACCAACAAATCACCATTGATACCACCACGTCGCGCAGCATTGCCCTTACCAGAAACCGATAACTGCATTCCCTCTTCAACTCCCGCAGGTATATTTAATGAAATAACTTCTTCATCGCGTATTACACCTTCACCAGCACATGGCGCACACTTATTGGTAATAATTTTGCCCTCACCTCCACAAGTTGGACAGGTAGATGCGGTTTGCATCTGACCCAATATTGTATTTGAGATACGTGTAACCTGGCCTGAACCATGACAAGTAGAACAGTTACTATACGAACTATTATTCTCAGCTCCTGATCCACTACACGAGCTACACTCGACGTATTTCTTTACCTTAATTTTCTTTTCTGCACCATTAGCAATTTCGCTTAAGTTAAGTTTTACCTTAACACGAAGATTGGAGCCTTTATTGACTCTGCGGCCTCCACGGGATGAACCTCCACCAAAGCCACCGAATCCACTAAAACCGCCAAAGCCACCACCTCCGCCGCCAAATATATCTCCGAAATGAGAGAAGATATCATCCATTGACATTCCAGCGCCACCAAAGCCACCACCTGAAGCTCCGCCTACACCAGCATGACCAAACTGATCGTAACGCTGACGTTTTTCTGCGTTAGATAGAATCTCATATGCCTCTGCTGCCTCTTTGAATTTCTCCTCTGCGGCTTTATCACCTTGATTTTTATCCGGGTGATACTTAATGGCTTTCTTACGATAAGCCTTTTTAATCTCTTCTGCAGAAGCACTTTTTGATACTTCTAATATTTCGTAAAAATCTCTTTTTGACATGTCTTTGCTGTTTACTCACCAACTACAACCTTCGAGAAACGAACAACTTTCTCGTGAAGTGTATAACCTTTTTCGATGCAATCAATAACTTTTCCTTTCAATTCATCAGTTGGTGCCGGTATTTTCGTTACCGCCTCGTGAACATCAGTATCAAATGGTTTTTCTTTAGCTTCAATCTCTTTAAGCCCTTGCTGTGTAAGATATTCGCTAAACTTATTATAGATTAACGCAATACCTTCTTTCAAGGCATCGATATCTTTTGCTTCATCCATGTGCGCTTGGGCTCTATCAAAATCGTCGATCACTGGCAACAAGGCTAAGAGCATGCTCTCTCCTGCCGTTTTTGTCAGCTCCATTTTTTCCTTAAGCGTACGACGGCGATAATTGTCAAACTCAGCACTTAGGCGCAGGTATTTATCATTGAGCTCAGCCAATTTAATATTTTGCTTTTCCTCTTCCGATAATTCAGGTTCCTTTTCTTCTTCTACTTCTTCCTCAACCTGATCTTTTACTTCCTCCTGATCCTTCACCTCTTCCTGCTCATCAGCAGCTACTTCATTTTCAAGCAATTCTTTTTCCACCTCTTTGGCCTTTTGCGCTTTGGCATCTTGCTTTTTCGATGACTTCTTAACCATTTATATCGTATTTTTTATTATTCCAATTAACACTTCGTTCAGACACATTATTCTGTGCGACGCAAAATTACACAAATATTCTGCCAACTTAAGCTTATTAGTCAAATTGGCAGAGTTTGATAATTCACCTGTCAGGTTTCGGCTATAATGACAAAAGGCAACTCCTTTTTTCAAAGAAACTGCCTTTGTATATTTTAAAACTAGTTAAGTCTACTTTTTAAGTAACTCCTTTAATTTTGCTTCCAAAGCAGAGCCACGCAAATTTTTTGCAAGAATTACACCGTCTGAATTAATCAGGAAATTACTTGGAATGCCTCTAACTCCGTATACAACTGCCGGTCTGGTATTCCAAGCCGCAAAATCGCATACATGATATGGCCAAGTCAATTTATCTGCTTTAATGGCATCCTCCCAGGCTTTCTGTTTCTTGTCAAGCGATACACTAAATATTGTAAAACCTTCACCGCCTTCAAAACTCTTATCTTTATAGCTATTAAAAGCCTTAACAACATGAGGGTTTTCATGACGACAAGGTCCACACCAACTCGCCCAAAAATCAATCAAAACTAATTTACCCTTAATATCAGACAATGAAATGTTTTCACCATCTTGATTTTTCATTTTAATATCAGGAGCAATCTCACCTACTCTATTGCCTTCTTTAGTCTGCGCCTGAGCTGACACAATACTAGTCAAAGCAAATAGCATTATAAATAAAGAGCGTACTAATAGTTTCATAGGCTTATGAGTTTAAATTGATGACAGAAAGTTTAAGGATTTCTCAATTTTAGAATAACCAACATCTTTAGCTAAGATACGGCCATCACCATCAATTAAGATATTAATAGGCTCATCAATGTTATACAATTTTGACAAGTCACCTTCCATTCCTTTGAAATCACAGATATGTTTAAAGTTCTCCGTTTCATCTTGCTCAATAGCCAGGTTCAATGGCGAACGAAAACGATCTAAAGAAATACTAAGAACAACTAACTCCTCCCCGTTGTGGAAATGAGTACCGGTATTCTTTTCAAACAATTGATTTAAGTAGAAGTTGTTCATGCGCGATGGTGCATGGTACGATGCCCAAAAATTGATGATTACCATCTTTCCTTTAAGGTCTTCCAGCTTTAATGGCGTTCCATCAATAAGCTCTGCTTGAATACCGGGTGCTTCATTGCCAATCTCAAGACCTATCTCAGCCCTTTGATTATCATCCATAAAGGACAAAAAACCGACTCCAATAATGATTGTAGCTAATATTAATTTTAGCTTCATATGAATTTAATTTCGTTTAAAATCGAGGTAAAGTTTCAAAAAAAAAGCTTGCCTTGCTTTAGTTTTAGATGAACATGCAGTATTAAGTGATTAGCGTATTAAATGATGACACAAAGCTATGCTGTGAAGCAGAAAAAAACAATTCATAAGGACTTGGATATAGTCTTTATATTTTTATATTAGTGTTTGATAAAAACGCAACAGCCTTACCACTAATTGATTAAGTAAAAATACACGCTTGAAAAAGTGCATTATTTTGCTTAGAAGGATTCTAAACAAGACAATAAGTTATATAATAAAAGTTAAATAACTCACAAAAAAGTTTAATTCTGAGCGGTTAAAAGTCAGATTATTTAAACCCTTGTAATTTTAGCACCTAATTTCTGAAGTCGAAGGTCGATATTTTGGTACCCTCGATCTATCTGTTCAATGTTTTGGATCGTACTTTTTCCCTTAGCTGATAATGCAGAAATTAGAAGTGCAACTCCAGCTCTGATATCAGGCGAGGTTAATTTTGCTCCACGCAATGCTGTTTCCTTATTTAAACCAATCACAGTAGCTCTGTGCGGATCACATAATATAATACGTGCACCCATATCAATGAGCTTATCAACGAAAAACAAGCGACTCTCAAACATTTTTTGATGAATCAGAACGCTTCCTTTTGCCTGTGTTGCAACAACTAAGAAAACACTTAGTAGATCGGGTGTTAATCCTGGCCATGGCGCATCGGCTATGGTCATAATAGAACCATCGATAAAGGTTTCTATTTCATAGGTTTCCTGAGAAGGAATATAAATATCATCTCCCTTTATTTGCAAATCAATACCCATGCGTTGAAATGCCATTGGTATTACACCCAAATGCTCAACACCACAATTCTTGATGGTAATTTCAGAACTGGTCATAGCTGCCATTCCAATAAAACTACCCACCTCTATCATATCTGGTAAAATTGTATGCGCACAAGCACTTAAGCGCTTAACCCCCTCAATCACCAATAAATTAGATCCAATGCCTGAAATCTTAGCTCCCATACTTACAGCCATTCGGCACAACTGTTGTAAATAAGGCTCACATGCAGCATTGTAGATTGTAGTGGTTCCTGGCGTTAAAACCGCTGCCATAACCACATTTGCAGTTCCTGTTACCGACGCTTCATCGAGCAACATGTAACAGCCTTTCATTTCAGATGCTTCTACAGTATAAAATACATCTTGTGCATCGAAATTAAACTTAGCACCAAGTTTTTGAAAGCCAATGAAATGAGTATCTAATCGTCTACGGCCAATCTTATCTCCACCCGGTTTAGGAAAATAAGCTTTCCCAAAACGAGCCAATAAAGGTCCCATTATCATGATAGAACCACGTAATGAAGAGGCGCGCTTTTTAAATTCTGGACTTTGAAGAAAATCAAGATTGACTTGACTGGCAGTAAACTCACACGTGTTACGATCAATACGATTAATCGTAACCCCCATTTGTTCTAACAGATCGATCAGGTTATTAACATCAACAATGTCTGGAATATTATTAATACGTACGGTTTGCTCCGTTAAAAGTACGGCACATATTACCTGTAAGGCTTCATTTTTAGCGCCCTGAGGAGTGATTTCGCCAGATAAGCGATGACCACCTTCAATTTCAAAACTGTTCATTCAAAGGGTATTTTTGTAACACGCTTAAAAGTACCTATTTTTTATCGTTATTGCGCTTAGGTGAACGTTTTTTTCTATTACGATTTTGTACGGCCTCTTTGAATTCAGGAAGCTTAGATCCCGGTTCTACACTAAGTTTACCACCCGATAAACGAACTAAATCATTGAAAATCTTCTCATCTGTTACCGAATCTTTATTCCATTGAAACAAAGATTTTTTCATATGACCAGCAATGAGTAAAATCAAGTGCTTTTTCTCTTCTTCATTTTCATGAACAATAGCTTTAGCAATCATCTGCTCCACTAGTTCACCATAATGCTTGAATGAGATTTTAGTATTCTTATATGGCACTTTCTCAGGGCGAGCATTAAGCGTTTCGATCTCAGGGAGCTCGTAGGGCGCATCAATGTTCATCTTAAAATCAGACATTATTGCCAAATGATCCCACAACTTATGTTTGAAGTCATTTACATCGCGAAGATGGGGGAACATATTCCCCATAATACCTATAATTGTTTTCGCACAACGCGTGCGCTCTTCCTGGTCTTCAATGCTCACGGCATGCTCTACCATTTTTTGAATATGGCGACCATATTCAGGTAAGACCAAATCTTTACGATTAGAATTGTAATCCATCAATACGAAGTTATGCTACTTTAAATTCTTTATATTCCTAACGGTTGGTTGTTCAACGGAATTCTTTATTAATCCTTTTCGGAGGTAAGCTCCCTGCAAACATAATTCCCCACAGGCAACTGTATGTGACAAAACTAAGTCAAAATTTTAAGTTTGGCAAATTTGAGTAGTAATTGTTTTTGTCCAGCATTCTCAAATACAACAGTTGCTTTTCTATTTGTATCATTCCCCTCAACATTAAGCACTTTGCCTTTTCCAAATCGCTCATGCTCCACCATTAAGCCAGCTGTTATTTTATCCGAAGAAGCTGCTCCAAAATTAAGTTTTACTTTTGGTTCACTTTTTTCGGCCGAATAATTCATCTTAATTCTAGCTTGAGAACTGCCTATAGAGCCTTGACTACTCCTACTCTTAAAGTTTGAAGGAGGCGTATTACTCTTCTTTATGAAAACATCCTCAGCATTCATCTCAAGGTATTTCTGATCAATCTCACCAATAAAACGACTCGGTCGGCTATGAATCAGTTCGCCATATTTATAGCGGGATCGGGCAAACGAAATTGTTGCCACATTTTCGGCTCGTGTAACCGCAACATAAAATAAACGTCGCTCTTCTTCAAGTGCTTTTTCACTATCCACCGATTGAAGCGAAGGAAATAAGCCCTCCTCAACACCAAC
Source organism: Carboxylicivirga fragile (assembly GCA_025499625.1). Classification (GTDB taxonomy): domain Bacteria; phylum Bacteroidota; class Bacteroidia; order Bacteroidales; family Marinilabiliaceae; genus Carboxylicivirga; species Carboxylicivirga fragile. Next base: position 28,481 of record JAFMVD010000002.1, read on the forward strand.
AATGTAAACATTCTTAAACTCAAGTCCCTTTGCCGAGTGAATGGTCATCAAGGTTATTTTATCAATATCATCAGGATTTTCATTGTCCTGATCGGTCAATAACGATACTTCTTCAAGAAAATTCACAAGATTAACCGATAAACCTTCTTCCTTCTTGCTATCACTAAAATCTTTTATGCCATTTAGCAGTTCGTTGATATTATCAATGCGACCTTGCCCTTCAATGGATTTATCGCCATGCAAATCGTGCATTAAACCACTCGCGGAAGCGATTTCAGCAGCTAACTCATACGCCGTCATTTGAGGCAACTGTGCCGCAAACCGAGAAATAAGTGCAGCAAAGGCATGCAACTTTTTAAGCGTACCTGCATTCAAGCCAGTCTGAACACCACTTGTATTACAGATAACTTGCCATATGGTTTGATTACTCGTATCAGCGGCTAAAACTAATTTTTCCATTGTAGTTTTACCAATACCACGAGCCGGATAATTTATAACACGTTTTAAGGCTTCCTGATCAGCTGGATTAACAGTTAGTCGAAAATAAGCCAAAAGATCTTTAATCTCTTTTCGCTGATAAAACGAAAGGCCGCCGTAAATTTTATAAGGAAGGTTTTTCTTACGGAATGCCTCCTCAAATACCCTTGATTGCGCATTGGTGCGATACAGAATTGCAAAATCCTTATAATCTTGCTGCTGGCGCATGCGTCGTTCAAAAATATCATTGGTAATTAAAAAGCCTTCTTCCACATCTGAATAGGCTTTCAATACTTTAATAGGACTTCCTACTTCATTATCCGAGAATACATTTTTTTGTATCTGACCTTGATTATTTGCAATGATACTATTAGCTGCATTAACTATATTCTGCGATGAGCGATAGTTTTGCTCAAGCTTGAATATTTGATAACCCGGATAATCATTTCTAAAATTAAGTATGTTTTCAATTTTAGCACCTCGAAAACTATATATACTCTGTGCATCATCACCTACTACACAAATGTTATTGTGTTTCTCAGCAAGCTTTTTAATAATTAAGTACTGCGAAAAATTGGTATCCTGATACTCATCAACCATTACATAGTCAAACTGGTCTTGGTATTTTTTTAAAACATCAGGAAAATCGCGAAAAAGAATGTTCGTATTCAACAATAGATCGTCAAAATCCATAACACCCGATTTGTAACACTCGCGCATATAACGTGCGTATATTTCATGCACCATTGGCATCTGAGCGGCCTTATCAGCTGATGTACGATTGGCATCGCGTGCATAGGCAACAGGAGTTATCAAATCATTTTTAGCCGATGATATTCGAGACAAAACACCTCCCGGCTTATAGGCTTTATCATTTAACTTCATTTTTTTAACAATACTCTTTACCAAATTTTTTGAGTCAGAGCTATCGTATATCGTAAACGACGATGGATAACCAAGGTGTTTCGATTCAAAACGAAGAATACGAGCAAAAATGGAGTGAAAGGTTCCCATCCATAAAATACTGGCATTATTTTGACCAACAACAGCTCCAATACGCTCCTTCATCTCCTTGGCAGCTTTATTGGTAAAGGTCAGCGACAATATTCTGTAGGGCTTTACACCCTTCTCGAGCAAATGAGCAATGCGATAAGTTAATACACGTGTCTTCCCTGAGCCTGCTCCTGCAATTACCAAAGAGGGGCCATCCGTTTGCACAACAGCTTCTCGCTGCGCTTCATTCAATTCTTCTAAATAACTTTGCACTTCTTAATCTTGAGATGAAAATATCAAAGATGCAAAAATAAACCTTCAATTGAGAAAAACTGAAGGTTTTGAAATCATTTTTAAGCTTAGTTCTATCAAATAGTAATATTAAGCCCGTTTTTATCGTTTAAAGAAATATTATAGCTTTGAATAAAATTGTATCGATCAACTCACATGTCTATTTTGATGAAACCAATACATAAAATTTTAGTTCTTGTTTTGATAAGCCTATTATCTTCAGGAATAAATGCCCAAATAAGTGCCCCAGACCGCTTTTATGAAGAATTAACATCGTACCCGGATGGTAATAACGATCCCATTTTCTATTTTGAGGACATTAATTCGGCACGCCTAATTGCACCAACAGGCGCTACTTATCAATGGTTTCGATACTCAAACACAAGCAATAGCTTTGAACCTTTGGTAGGCGAAAATGGGAATACACTTAATAGTGTTGGCGAATATGGTTATCGTGTACAAGTGGATAATGGAGTCGGAACGATTAGTGATTATTATTGCTGGGCTTTTGTGCCAATGATTACAGATGCATCTATTAATATTGAACTTGCAAACTGCAACAACTTACGTCAATTAGCCAGTACGAATTTTAAAAATCTGGTTTATTTTAACCATAAAGGAGATAACTCAAGCATAGCTGTTGATTATGAATTTGTTTACAATTGGTCGTCAATTCCTGTTGGTCCAATCGAAGGCATAGGCACACAAAGCATTGAGATAGACGCACCAACTGAGGATACAGAGTATCATATTTCTATATCAAATAAGTTTACACCTACCATTGAGGCTGTTGAAGCAACAAACGACTATATAGCCATTGCCGTGAGTGCAGATTTTGTTGCTATATCAAATGATCCTGAAGATAATGAAATAAAAGAAGCCTCTGCTGCGATTGATCTCAAACTATATGCCGACGTAAATCCTGATACTAAAGAAGTTTTATCAAGAGGTCATATTAGTGAATATAAATTTACCGATGACGATGTATTAATTGACTATGCTGCTCAAATTCAAAGTCATATTATTAAAGACTTAGGAGAAAATGTAATATTGTTAGAAGTTGTTAATTTAGATTCTGGATGCGAATCTGTAAGTGCACCACAAACTTTTACTATTAAAGAAATGGTTGTAAAGGTGCCTGGTGCCTTTTCACCTTTTAGTAGTCCTAACCAAAATGACGAATTCAAAGTACTATATCGTTCGGTTGCTAAGTTCAATATGCTTATTTACAACCGCTGGGGAAGAATGGTTTACAAAGGCACAAACCCAGCAGAAGGTTGGGATGGTAGAATTAATGGCAGAAAAGCCGAACCTGGTGTATATTTCTACATGATCGAAGCTGAAGGGTATAACAAAGATGAACGCACAAAACTGGAAGGCGCTGTTCATTTAATAATTAATTAAACCTCCCAAACCATAAAGTACAAATGGAACGAAAAAAGCCAGGCACCTTTCGATACCTGGCTTACTATTTAATTACATTAACTTAATCTTCCTTTTCTTCTTCTTCAAAGGCCTTCATCAATTCAACCTGAATTTCTGGTGGCACTTTATCGTATTGAGCAAACGACATGCTATAAAAAGCACGACCGCCTGTAATACTGCTCAATGAAGTAGAATACTTATTCATCTCTTTCAAAGGCACCTTGGCTTTAATTACCTCAAAACCTTTTTCACTTGCCATACCCTCGATTAATGCACGGCGACCTTGCAGATCACTCATCACATCACCCATACGATCACTTGGCACTTTCACCTCAACATTATAAATCGGTTCAAGAATTTTTGGCTTGGCATTTTTAAAGGCTTCGCTAAAGGCATGGCGTCCCGCCAATTTAAACGATATCTCATTTGAATCGACCGCATGCATTTTACCATCGTAAACAAACACTCGAATATCGCGGGCATAAGAACCAGTTAAAGGCCCTTGGTCCATTTTTTCCATTATACCCTTAAGAATAGCTGGTAAGAAACGAGCATCAATAGCTCCACCAACAATACACGAATTAAAGACTAACTTTCCTCCCCAAGGAAGATCATGCACTTCTTCGTTCTTAATGTTCAGCTTTATTTCCTGGCCATCAACCTTCATGGTAGCTGGCGTCTCCATACCTTCGTAATAAGGCTCAATAATCATGTGAACTTCACCAAACTGACCTGAACCACCACTTTGCTTTTTGTGACGATAATCGGCCCGTGCCACCTTTGTAATTGTTTCACGATAAGGAATCTTTGGATCGTGGAAGGTAATATCAATTTTGTCATTGTGCTCAAGTCGCCATTTCATGGTATTAAGATGAAACTCGCCCTGACCAAATACAATTATCTGTTTTAATTCTTTTGAATATTCAACACTTAAAGTTGGATCTTCTTCGTGCATACGCTGAAGTACTTCACCTAACTTTTCATCATCTGCATCATTTACCGTTTTAATGGCAGTTCTATATTTTGGATTTGGATAATGAATGGCATCAAACAAATACTCAGTACCTTTTTCGTTTAATGTATGATTGGTATGTGTTTCTTTTAACTTAACAGTTGCTCCAATATCACCAGCAACCAATTCTGATATTTTATGTCGATTATTACCAGCTACACAATATAATTGTGCAATACGTTCTTTAGCCGAACGATTGGCATTAATCAGATCCATGCCTTCTGTTATTTTACCAGACTGCACTTTAAAATAAGATACTTCACCTAAATGTGGTTCGATGGAAGTTTTAAATACGAAAATAGAAGTTGGTCCGGCCGGATCACATTTAACTTCAGTTCCATCAGCTGTTTTTGGAACAGGCATTTCTGACACATTTGGCACTACATTACCCAAGAACTCCATCAAACGACGGCCTCCCATGTCTTTCTTAGCAGAAACACAAAATACGGGGAACATATCGCGGGCAATTAATCCTTTCTTAATACCCTGACGCATTTGGTCTTCATTCAAAGTACCTTCTTCAAAAAACAATTCCATTAATGGCTCATCGTTTTCTGCAGCAGCTTCAACCAAGGTATTATGTAATTCGTTTGCTTTGTCTTTTTGATCATCTGGAATTTCCAGAATTTGAGGTTCTCCTCCATCGGCACCCCACTGGTACATTTTCATTTTCAATACATCAATAACTGCATTGAATCCTTCACCCACAGTTACCGGATATTGAACAACCACTACTTTACTACCAAAAGCATCAATGGCGTTCTCCAATGTTTGCTCATAATTGGCTTTCTCGTGATCAAGTTGATTCATCACAAAAATAACCGGCTTACTATACTCTTCTGTATATCTAAACAAGTTTTCGGTTCCAACCTCTACGCCTTGTGTTGTATTCAACAACATCAATGCCGTATCAGTTACATTTAACGAAGTGATAGCACCTCCAATAAAATCATCGGAACCCGGGCAATCTATAAAATTAAATTTACGATTTTGATACTCGGTAAACAATACAGATGAAAAAACCGAGTAACCATATTCATGCTCCACTCGGTTATAATCGGAAACCGTACTGTTGTTTTCTATGTCTCCACGTCTACTAATTACACCACCTTCAAAAAGCATTGCTTCTGCGAGGGTGGTTTTACCCGAGCCGCTACTTCCAAGCAGCGCCAGGTTTTTGATTTGATCAGCTTGATATACTTTCATAAAGCTTGATTTAAGAGTTTGTAATTATTTTAGGTAAATTCTGGGTATGACTGTAAAATTAATAATATTTAAATAACAAGCAAATGAATGGATACTGAACTAAAATGACTATCGCTTATTTATTTTCGATATAAAATATGTCTATCATCATCTTTTAAAAGAATAAGACAATACCACAGCAAATAAAATCAACATTGCAAAATCAATATGTTGAGATTGTTAGTAATATATCGTAATTTGAATGGGACATCATAAAACCTCACACATTATGGTATTAGAAGGAGAAGCTAAAAAGCTAAAGATAATCCTGGGACAAGATGGACGAGTATACCAGCGACCGCTTTACGAAGCTATTTTATTTGCAGCAAAGAAATACCAACTAGCAGGCGTTACAATCACCAAAGGGATATTGTCATATGGAGGTGACAGCATAGAGCACAATGCAAAAGTTTTTGACATATCAGAAGACTTACCCATCATTATTGAAATGGTGGATAAGGAAGAACGCATTTATGATTTCGCAGATATAGTTTCTAAACTTATGGATAAAGCTAATGTTGGAGGAATAATCTTTACTGAAGATGTAGAAGTTATAGCCTATAAGAAGACTAAAGAATAGAAAATTAAAAAGCGCCCTCCATTTAGGAAGACGCTTTTAAGAAACACACCAAATAGCTATAACAAATTGCTTAAGAACTTTTTCCTTCAATTTGAAAAGCCCCACCAAAAAGAATGGTTTTTTAATTATACTATACTAAATACCAACACAATCAAAGCATGACATTTTTATCATGCTTTGATCGGCAATCGGTATTATTCAACAATAATTTCATCAGAGAATAACCAAGCCTTACCTCCAGCTGCAGGATGCCAATCAGGACAAACGCCTACACTTTCAGCTACAATTTTTACATACTTGGCCTGTACTGGTTCAAATTCTTTAGGATACTCCAGCACCTCATTCACATCACTCTCTATAACACCCGGACTAAAAACAGCCACCTCAGTATAGTTCTCACCATCAAGCGACACTAAATAACGCACTTCCTTTGGGCCAAATACCCAACCCATAGGCTGGTTTTTAAAACGTGTAGTGATTTTTGAAACTTCAGTCACTTCACCTAAGTCAATGTTTACATCCACTGGCTTTTCTTCAACACCAACCATTACACCTAAAAAGCCATTGGTTAAACCATACTTACCCCCACCATCGTACTGTGGTGCATAAGCATGTTTAAGCTCATAGGGCTTACCAAAAGCTTTATGAAACTTTATTTCTTTCTCAGAAATCATATTAACCTCACCATTTTCTTTGAACTGGCAAGCTTTGATATGAACATTCTTATTGATAACAAATGATTCCGAATATATTTGACTTGCCTTAGTTGGCGTTGATCCATCCGTTTCAAAAAAGATTGGATCTGGTCGCTCAGCTATAAACTCAATCTTTGCAGACTTATCAGCATAGTTAGGTTCCACGTTGATGCCTACATGATAACTTATATCACCAGGAATAATATTGTATTTCTCCAATGTCTTTAATTTAGACTGAACACGTCCGTAAAACTCTTCCCATGGTCGTTGTGCAGGACTCCATCCCACTTCGGCAATAGCATAAACACGTGGGAATAAATTATACTCGATATGCTTAAATTTAGGCATGTACTCCGACCACATGTTTCCTTGAACACCTATGATATGAGCACGGTTACCTTCTGAAATATCTGCAGGAATAACCGGAAAAGTATATACATCGCGAAGTGTGCGTATACCCGGATGTCCAGGCGACTCTTCTCTGTGATTCTGTGTATGGTTAAAGTAATATGGAAACATCGGAGTCATCACCACATCATGACCTGCCTGAGCTGCCTTAATACCACCTGCTACTCCTCGCCACGACATAACAGCAGCATTAGGAGCCAATCCACCGTCTAGTATCTCATCCCAACCAATCAATCGACGACCGTTAGCATTCAAATATTTTTCAATACGTTTCACAAAATAACTCTGCAACTCATGCTCGTCGTGTGCACCTTCAGCTTCCATACGCTTTCGGCAATCGGGGCAAGCTAACCAAGTATCTTTTGGTGTTTCATCACCACCAATGTGTATAAACTCTGCTGGAAACAATTCAAGTGTTTCAGCTAAAACATCTTCTAAGAATTGAAAAGTTGACTCTTTACCAGCACAATAAACACCAGCTGACACACCTGCCTGATCCCAAATCTCAAGATCGCCAGCATTGTCGCAATAATACTCAGGATAGGCTACCAATGCAGCTGCCGAATGGCCAGGCAATTCTATCTCGGGAACAACCGTGATATTACGTTGAGCAGCATAGGCAACAATATCCTTAACTTGATCTTGTGTGTAGAAACCACCATATGGCTCCGTGTTGGCTGTATTCAACCCTTTTTTCTGATTTGCTTCAAAGCCAACTTTCTCCCGCCACGCTCCTATCTCAGTAAGCTTAGGATACTTTTTTATCTCAAGTCTCCATCCTTGATCATCCATTAAGTGCCAATGAAATGTATTGAGCTTATTCATTGCCATGTAATCAAGAAAGCGTTTAATTTCATTTACCGTAAAGAAGTGACGAGACACATCAAAGTGCATTCCCCTCCATTTAAAACGAGGATAATCCGTTATTTCAAGGAATGGAATTTTAACAACATTGTTCTCATCAACACTTATCAATTGACGTAATGTTTGTGCAGCATACACCAAACCTCCCTGATCTTTTGCCTTTGCGGTTACCCCTTGGTTTGAAATACTAAGCAGATAACCTTCATTTTTAACATCAAGGTCCTGATTTAGTTCAAAGCGTATTTTTCCTGTTTCAGAAAACTTAAACTCAATACCCGATTCTTGCTTAACTAGTCCATTAAGGTATTGTCCAAAGGCTGGATCAATGTTTTGTAAACTCACATTGAGGTCTGCTGAACTCAAGAGCAATGCACCTTCCGCCTGCTCCAACTCCACTGGGTAAGGTATTAAATTCAACTCTTCTACTTTTTGTTTAGTTGTGCATGCAGCCAATAAAACACCAGCTATCACAATCAAAAGAAAATGTCTCATATCAATTCTTCTTTATAGTTGCTTTGCCAAAAACAACACTCTCCATTAATATATAATATTCTACTCTACCAATTATCTATTTCATATGCCAGCGCTTCCCAATGCTTATCGCTAAAGCTATAAGGCGTAAATAAACATACACCTTTGGCTCCGCCCTTCTTAGATGATCGGATGGCTGTTTTAAAATCCTTTATGTTCTGTAAGGATGGAACGAATATCCCACTGTACAAAGGCTTATTATTACCAATAGCCATTGTCCCCTCTGCACATGCAGTCCTAATCCAATCTGGCGATTCTTCATAAAAACTATGATAGTTCATCGGATAATAGGCGTCCAGATTCCAAGAACTCCAATCTTGACGAACCAGATTACGAGCAATATCAGGCGTTGGAAAAACAGCAGCCGTTACCTTAATGCCTTTGGCACGCACAGCCTTGGTCAACTGCTCAACGGTTTCATTCACCATGTCGTATCTAAACTGTCGCCATTTTTCATTGTCAGGTGCCGAATCTCCCAATCTTGATGCATCTTCACCTGTCTTAAGTTTATAAGTTTCCACACAATTATCGCAATAGCAAAAGTCAAATTCGGCATGCTCCTTATCCATCACCAAATTGTATTTCTCCCAAAGTTGAGTTGGTAAAATTACATCGGAATGCCTAATGTAATCCAAATGTACACCATCTATATTTGGAACACTAGCCAAATCTTCAACTAACTCCGTTAAATAATCTCGTACTTCCTGTTTGCTCGGGCAAAGCCATTTATAATAATATACGTAGGGTTGATCTTCGGCTGTTGATTTTCCATCACGACTAACGGTATACCAATCTTTATGCTCATTTAATAAGGTATTATCATATCTGCGCATAATATTTTGCCAAGCATGCAATTCTAAACCATGCTTGTGTGCCAAGCTTACAACTTTTGGATATTTCTGTAGTGTTGTTTGATACATCACCCCGGTTATACCCGCATCTTTAAGTTTCACAAACATCTTCTCCAGCTCAACATTATTCTCAATCTTCCCTTCTCCCATCCAAACGTAATGTTGCGACAACTGCTTTTGGCAAGCCGTCAGAAATAACAACATTACAATTATTACGAGACCCAATAATTTGTTCCACCACTTCATCATGTCATTTTATGCATTGAGTTCACAATTTCAAACAATAAATTTGAAGTTGGAAATATACAGGCGATTGATTTAGGTAAATTGTAATCTTGTTACAGATAATTGCACAATTGTGCCAAGTGCAACACAAATGCTATTTGCATGTTTACATTACCACAGCAAGTCTATACTTTTAGTTAAAGTTACCCCATTAGAGCATCATATTTTATTTCTATTTTCGTTGTGATTTTAAACAAAATACTCAAAGCATTGTACAAATTGTAATATCGTACTAAAATCGATCGTTCTAATGATAAACCTGAATAATAAAAAACACATATACAGTATCGCTTGGTTGGCTGGTGTGTTACCTGTTGTATATTTAATGTGCAATACCTCTTTAAGAGAACGAAACTGTTTGCCCAACAAACCTATACTTCTTAAACTGACAGCTTATCTTTTTGCAGCGGGCACCTATTATGCTTTAATTCTTTTGGGCAAACAACTTGTTATTGACACCAGTTTGTTTGATTCCAAATACCTTTCCATTGCTGCCATATTTTTACTTTTCATGGCTTTACAGTTACTTTTGTCCTCGTTATTTTTAAAAATAAGCGAAAGATTCTTTGCTGATGCCTTTGACTTTTCCGATACCATTTCTAATAAAACGCTTTGGTTCTATTTCATACTTACAAGCTCTGTAAGCATTGCGATGACCGCTTATTTATTTAATTACGGCCCCTTCCAATTTACATTTTCGGCCATTTATGTTGTCGCTAACATTTACTTATACTCACAGATAAAACATGTCTTTAAAACAAATGTCCAAACATATGTTTTTACAACTCTGTTTGTTATTATAAGCAGTGCCTTTCCTATTAGTAACAGTGCTTTTGCACACATCGAAATTCCAATTGCCAAAGCAATCGTTTTTGTTGGATACTACTATGCGCCATTTATACTGTATGCTATTTTATTGTTTCTAGTATGGAATGGTATTAAGCACTCTATCTTACTTATTTCAAAGAACAAAAAACTACGCAGCACATTGCAAACCAATAAAAGGATAATTGCTTTAATCATTTTAGGCACTACCCTTGCAATTGAAATATTTGGCATATTTAATTTTAACAACACCAGAATTATCTCCTACAAAATAGAGCTAGCTAATAAGACAAGTGAGCTAAAAGATTTTAAAATTATTTTCGCTGCCGATAGCCACTTTAGCGAAATCACCAACCATTATTTTATCGAACAATTTATTGATAAAATAAATGCTCAGAACGCTGATATCATATTCTTTGTAGGTGATATATTTGAATCGAGCAGGGCAAATGAAGAAATGGCATTTATTCAAAATCAACTAAAGCAAATTAAATCAAAATACGGAGTATTTGCAGTTGAGGGGAATCACGAAAATTACAACAAAATAAATAATGCGGCCTATTTTGCCAACTCTAACATAGAACTCTTAAGCGACACTACAATTATTATTAACAATACCATTCAAGTAATTGGCAGACTCGACAAACGTAATCCCAAGCGAAGAGAACTTGATGAACTTACAAATGATATTCGATCAGATCTGCCTACCATATTATTGGACCATCAACCCCCAAATAAATTAGAAGCCTATCCCAAAGCCGATATTTCTTTATCTGGCCATACACACAATGGACAGTTGTTTCCTCTAAATTTTATTGTTGATTATATTTACGAATTATCGTGGGGACATCAGAAAGTTGAGAATACTCACTTCTTTGTTACCTGTGGTGCACAAGGCTGGGGACCGCAAGTCAAGATAGGTAGTCGTTCCGAAATAGTAGAATTAAACATCAACTCTTCAACTCAAACGGTTTCAAATTAAAGATTTATCTTTGCAATAGGTATCAACTGATATCGTATGAGATAAAACTTAAACCTGAACCAAAATGAATTTAGCTGTTGCTCAATTTCAACCCAAAGATGGGGATAAAACCTACAATCTTTCAGTTATTCGTAATTTAACAAAGAAAGCAAAGGAAGAAGGGGCTGATGTAATTAGCTTTCATGAAATGTCGATTACTGCCTACACTTTCACAAAGGATCTTACTTTTGATGAAATAAGCGAGTTGGCTGAAGAAGTGCCAAATGGAAGCAGTACTAATGCCCTCATAAACATCTCGAAAGAATTTGATATTCCTATCCTGGCAGGGCTCGTAGAAAAAGAAAACAAGCATATCTACAACACATACATTTGCGTAGATAAAAAAGGAGTCGTCGCTAAATTTCGAAAAATTCATCCATTCATAAGCAAACACATGTCGGCAGGCAATGAGTATTGCGTGTTTGATTTATTGGGATGGAAGTGTGGCATACTAATTTGTTACGACAATAATGTGGTTGAAAACGTAAGAGCCACAAGCCTACTTGGTGCTGAATTAATATTTGCCCCGCATGTTACCGGATGTACACCATCGGCGATGCCTGGCCGCGATTATGTAGACGACAAACTTTGGCAAAACCGGGAAACTGATCCTGTTGCATTACGCTTAGAATTTGATGGCCCCAAAGGAAGACGATGGCTGATGCGTTGGCTCCCGGCACGCGCCTACGATAATGGTGTATTTTATGCTTTTACTAACCCCATTGGCTACGATGGCGAGCATTTGAAAAATGGCAACTCAATGATTCTCGACCCATATGGAGAAGTATTATCCGAAATTAAATCATTTGACGACGCCATCACCATTGCCAAAATCAACAAAGAAAAGATTGAGCTTTCTGGTGGACATAGATACAAAAAAGCGCGTAGGCCAGAACTCTATAAAAACATTATTGGAGCCAATCACACACCCGACACAACACCCGTTTGGTTAAACGACGATAAATAAACACTTAATGATCCAGGATATATTTCCACACACATTGAATAATGAATACATAGCTACGAAGGATATCCGAGATGAAGACTATGTGTTTTATTTTAGGGATAAATCGTTGTTGCTATTACAAAATAGCAATACACTTAAACTCCCAAGGAAAAGTGATTTTGAGAACATTGGCACCAATGGGGTATTTATTTTTAAGCTAGATGGTTTTAATTGCTTCTTAGTTTGGGATTGCCCAACTCATATTACAACAAAATTCAGCTACCATGAAATTAATTCAGACACAATAAAAACTCACAAAACGATTGACTACACCAGCATGGTTGCTTATCAACTGTGCACATGGTACAGGCAACATAAATTTTGTGGTTCATGTGGTTCACCAACGCAATTAAAAACTGATGAAAGAGCCATCGTATGTCCATCATGCAAAACAACTCAATACCCTCAAATTTCACCAGCCATTATAGTTGGCATTTTTAGTAAGGATAAAATTTTGCTTGCTAGAGGTAAAAATTTTAGAAACAATATGTATTCGCTGGTAGCTGGTTATGTTGATATTGGCGAATCGATAGAAGATACCGTAAAGCGCGAGGTAAAAGAAGAAGTCGGACTTGACATTGCAAATATCCGTTATTACAGCAGCCAACCTTGGCCTTATTCTGGTTCAATGATGATTGGTTTTATTGCGGATGGTGACGATACGCAAGCCATAAAAGTAGACGACAAGGAAATAGTAGATGCAGCATGGTTCTCTCGGGATAATTTACCCAATTACCCAACTGAAAGAAGTATTGCAGGTGAAATAATTAATAAGTTTATTAGGAAACAATTATAAGAATACGGACAACATCTGTATTTTTAACGATCAGTTATGAGCGACTTAGTAAAAAATATCACAAACGGCAGAATGCTTAAAAATAATGGAAGCTGGATGTATTGCGACAAATGCAATAAAACCATAGGCTACCTTTGTTATTCTACCTACCAATCTTTTAATTATCGCTTTAAATGCAAATGTGGTTCTGAGGGATCATTTTACCTCTCCTACCCATCTGACAAAGTAGAATCTAACTCCGACAATGCTCTTAAACAAATTAAAAATAGGCTTTGCTGTCCCAACGATGATTCACCATTATTCACCATCGTAAGTAAAAACATTGATTCAGTCGATTATTCCGTTACTTGCAAAAAGTGCCTAAAAAACTACACAAATGAATGAGCCATATTTCAAATACGTTGGTTTTGTTCCTCCTTGTGGCATATACTGTGGGAGCTGCCCCAATTATGTTCGGAAAAAGAATACTTGCGAAGGAGCCCAAATAGCTTGTAAAGAAAGAAAATGCAAAAACATATACCATTGCTGCATTGAAAAAAAAGGACTTGAGTTCTGCCACGAATGCAACTCATACCCCTGCAGCAAATTCAAAACCTTTGCTCATCGTTGGCTAAAATATGGCCAAAACCTAATAATCAATCAGGAAAGAATTAAAAAAATAGGAAAAGAGCAGTTTCTGAGTGAAATGAACAAAGTGAATAAAATTTCATAAAAACATACAAAGCTTGTAAGGTTTTAGCTTTAATTGCGACTCAATACCAATTAAAGTTGAAACCATGCACATATCATTTGCTTCAATAATACTATTTCTATTTCATCAAACGGCAATAACGCTACCTGTCGAGCTAGTACAACTCAGCTCCAAAAGCTTTAGTCAATATACGAGCAACAAGCAAGTTACTTTAATAGATGTAAGAACCATCGGTGAATACAAAAATGGACACATAGAAAATTCAAATCAATTAAACTTCTACTCACCCAACTTTAAACGTAAACTTCTTTTGCTTCCGAAAGAAGAAGCCATATTCCTATACTGCAACACTGGTTATCGTAGCGAACGTGCCGCTAAATATCTAGTGAAAAATGGATACTCGAAAGTGTATAATCTGGAGTTTGGAATTATGGAGTGGCAAGCTCAGGATAAACCCATCATAATCGATAAAGATGCTAGTCCAGATATTACCGACAAATATACGCCAGATGAGTTTGAAACACTTATCAAGTCTCATCCTCAAGTGTTAATCGACTTCTATGCGCCTTGGTGTGCCCCCTGTCAAAAAATGCTCCCTTTGATCGACAGTTTAAAAACTAATTATCATGGTAAAATCAACATCGTTAAAATCAATGCTGACGCCAGCAAGCGTCTGATGAAGAAATTAAACATTGTTGGTGTCCCTCGCCTTTACTTTTATAAGGAAGGTAATCTACAATACATTCACAAAGGCGCCTCAAACAGAAAAGACATAGAAACTCTGATAAGAGATAATTTTTAAAAGAACTATATCATGAAGACAATACAGCTCATAACAATACTAGCACTATTCAGCATAAATGCAATTGGTCAGGAAAAAAGGTCAGCCAAAGATGCTGTTGGATTACAAGTAGGCGATGCGGTTAAGAACTTTTCAGCAAAAGACATGAATGGGGATATGTACGAACTAAAAGAAGAACTTAAAAAAGGCCCAATTGTGGTTATCTTCTATCGTGGCCAATGGTGCCCTGTCTGCAATCGCCACCTAAATACTCTACAAGAAAACTTGCAACTAATCTATGACAAAGGAGCTTCCGTGATAGCAATTTCGCCTGAAAAACCAGAATACCTTAAGATTAGCGCTGAGAAAACTAAAGCATCTTTTTCGCTACTTTACGACGAAGCATATGTAATTTCTGATATTTTCGATGTAACTTTCAGTCCGGACGCATTTACTAAGGCAAGCTACAATACTGTACTTGGGGCTAATTTAAAAAATGCCCATTCAGATGAGAGTCAGCGCTTACCCATACCTGCAACCTTTATTATTGGGCAGGATGAAAAAATTATTTGGAGGCATTTTGATCCGAATTATAAAGAGCGATCAACTGTTGAAGACATAGTGAGTAATATCAAATAAAAGTGCTAATATGGGAAAACCGATTTCACAATCTTTACAAAACCTTATTGAAAGCATTAATAATGAGTGTGTATTGAACAACACCATCATAACTAACATCATTAAACAAAACAAGATTGTAGAAAAAGATATTGAGCCATTTACAACATTTGACCATCCTGACTGCATGAGTTATGGACGAGAACTCATTTTTAAAAACGAACAGTTCAAAATACTGCTTATGTCGTGGAAACCGGGTGACTTTACGGCCATCCATAACCATGGGGAAACAGAATGGGGCTGTGTTTGTTTTTTTGGCGAAGCCGTTCATCGTTTGTATTCTACCAAAAACAATGAACTAAAACTCATTAAAAAAGATAAGATTAGCTCCGGTCAGGTTTTAGCGGTAAAAGGCAGCGTTACACATATGATGGGCAATGCAGGCGAAAAGTCATTTGTGACGCTACATATTTATGGCAGTAACACAAAAAATAAATGTGGATCAGAAGTAACAGTCTACATGCCTGAGTTTCAGAAAATGGTATCAACATCGGGGTCGGCATATATTAATATGCCTAATAATCTGATTTTAACAGAAAGTGCGTTCTCAAAAACTCAAAACGAAACACTAGTTGATTATCTTCAATTAATAAAACCCTTTTACAAGCGTAACAACAATATCGCAACACTAAACAAACTAACACACTCATAAGTCTAAACCTCATGGACAACTTAAGAATATTAGAAAGTAGTTTTGAAAAAATCAGAACATACATTCGAAACAACAATAACTCAGACTCAATTGTAAAATTCAAAAAACCGTCGGAGTTAAATACCTTAATTGGCGTGCAAGTTGAAGAACAAAACGTAACTGAAAACGAATTCCTAGATCTGATTGATAAGTACCTTGACTACTCAGTTAAAACAGGCAATAAACAATTTCTCAATCAACTTTATTCAGGCTTCAACTTCCCAGCTTTTATTGGTGAAGTATTTAGTGCGCTTGCCAATACATCGATGTATACCTACGAAGTAGCTCCCGTAGCTACAGTTATTGAAACAGAAATGGTGCGTTTGATGAATAGCTATGCTGGATATAAAAATGGGGACGGTATTTTTGTGAGTGGTGGCAGTAATGCTAACCTGATAGCAATGTTTTCGGCTCGTAACAGAATAATCCCTGAATGTCGGGTTGATGGCTACGATACAAAGCACAAACTGAAAGCCTTTGTTAACGAACAGGCTCATTATTCCTTTGAAACAGCTGCCAATATTTTAGGCATAGGCGCCAAGAATGTAGTTAAGGTAAAGTCTGATGCCAAGGGCAAAATGATACCTGACGAATTACAAAAAGAAATTAACGAATGCATTGATCGTGGCAAAAAACCCTTTTTTGTAGTAGCAACTTGTGCAACCACTTTGCTGGGTGCCTACGATCCAATTCCTCAACTGGCTGACATTTGTGAAAAGCACAAGTTATGGCTTCATGCCGATGGCTCCTTCGGCGGATCACTAATTCTAAGTGAAACCCATCGTCATTTAATGAAGGATATTGAACGGACAGATTCCTTTGCTTGGAACCCTCACAAACTAATGAACATTCCGCTTATTTGCTCAGCTTTACTTGTTAAAAAACGAGGCACACTTCAGCATAACATTACGGATATCAATACCGACTATATCTATCACGACATTGATCAAATTGAAGACCTGGGAAAAAAGTCCATACAGTGTGGCCGTAAAGTGGATGCTGTTAAACTTTGGTTTGCCTGGAAATACTTTGGCTTAAAAGGGTACAAACAGCGAATTGATAACCTTATTAATATGGCTACCTACGCTGAAAGCATAGTGGCAAATCACCCGCAACTCGAATTGATGTCGGAGCGCCAGTCCTTCTCAGTTTGCTTTAGATATCTACCTAAAAAAGGTGGCGATTTAAATAAATTTAATCTTGAGCTACGTGAAAATCTGCGCAAAAGCGGAAAATCAATAGTGAACTACAGTTACCTCAACAAACAACTCACTATTCGTTTAATCACGGCAAATGGTGAATTAGCTAAGTCTGACATTGATTTATTCTTTGAGAACCTATTATCCGAAGCACAGAACCTGGAAGCGAAGTAAAGAATGACCCAAAACAAAAAGCATACAGGTTTTGCCATAGCCATTGCCTGGCCCGAAACCTTCTGCAAGCAACCAGGCTATTGGTACGACAACTTTTGCAATGCCATTGGCCTGAGCAAGAATCATTATTATAAAGTGGGGCATGCAGCACTTGTATTAATAAATGGCGAAACAAAAACATGCCATTACTTTGATTTTGGACGCTATCATACACCCTTCCAACATGGTAGAGTAAGAGGTGAGCTTACGGATCATAAACTAAAAATGAGTACACGTGCAATACCGTCGGTTGATGGTAAAAGCATTCGTAATTTTGAGGAGATACTAACGGAATTGCAACACAATGCCGAATGCCATGGCGAAGGAGCTATACATGCATCGTATTGTTCCATCTCTTTTGAAAGTGGCCTAAAAAAAGTAAAACAGATGCAAGCCAAAGGGCCCATTCCTTATGGCCCTTTTAAATATGGGGGAAGTAATTGTTCACGCTTTGTACAATCCGCCATATTAGCTGGCAAACCGAATTCCTCCTTAAGGCTCAAATTAAAGTACGCTGTCTATTTAACTCCAACCCCTTTGAACAATGTCAATGCGCTTCACGATAAAAAGGTATTGCCAAAACTTTTAAAAACCCAGGCATTTTGCCCGGTACCAATTAAAGATAAGACTCTATTAAAACAAACACTCATTGAACCCACTAAGCCTAACAACATCCCGACCAACTCACAATGGTTAAGTGGTGAAGGTGCCGGCTCGTGGTTTGCTCTAAAATCAGTTAATGGGGAATACCATATAATACGTTTTAGCCCCGATGGCCAATTGGAATGTGATGGTTTCTTCGAAATTAAGAATGGGGCAAAATTCGACCTAAACAAACCATATCAGTTTGTACACCTTAGCCATTGCCAAACAGTTAAAATCAAACAGAGTGATAAACTAATTACCTTTGAAAGGTCACAGCCCCAATCGAAAAGCTGACACTTATTCAAACTGTTTATCTCTGATGGCTTTGAATTCAGCACCTTCTTTCCATTGTGGATAAACATCGCTATTGGCAATTCTCCAACCAACTCTAAACAGCAACTTAGCGTCTTCCTCCACACCTGAGAGATCCCACCAATCTTCGTATTCATCATCGGGTTTATGATAGCAATTGTCGATCCAGAACTGCTCTCTTTCAGCCATATATTCTTTCCCTTTTTCCCAATGATCGTTATTACCACGGGCAAAAGCAGCAGGAATACCAACCCTTGCAAAACTAAAATGATCCGATCGGTAATACATGCCGGTATGTGCGTTAGGATCAGGTAAAACATAGCGTCCTTTTTTCTCTGCTTCTTCACTAATAATATCATCCAAATCAGACTTTCCATAACCCGTAATCATCACGTCTTTGCATCGTCCAAAAGGAAGCATGAGATCATTATTAATGTTAGCAACGGTTTTATTTATAGGGAAAATCGGATTATCGGCATAATACCCCGAACCATTTAGGCCCGACTCTTCAGCCGTTGGTGCAAAAAACACGATAGAACGACGAGATGACACAGGCATAGCTTTAAATGCTTTGGCAATCTCCATCATCCAGGCAAGTGAAGTTCCATTATCAACAGCACCATTATATATCGAATCGCCATTCATTACATTACCTATCCCCAAATGATCCCAATGGGCGGAATAAAATAAGTATTCGTCTGCCAAATCGGTACCTGGTATTACACCAAGTACGTTATGCGAATCATCTTTCTTCCACGAATTTGTGATTGACAAGTCGACTTTCGCCTTTAATTCGAAACCTTTAAAGCCTTCTGTTTTTGCCTGTGTAATTACATCTGCCATATCCATATCTACGGCCTCGAATAATTGATTGGCTACTGATGCTTGAATCCATCCCTCTATTTTACATCTATCCAAATAATTGTTCTCAACCACAGGGTAGACCTTAGCAACCGCCGCCGAATTATCAACTACCGACCAGTTATAACCTGCTCCCTTATCATCATGAACAATGAGAATACCTTCAGCTCCTTGTCGTGCTGCTTCCTCATATTTATATTTCCATCGACCGTAATAGGTCATAGCGTCACCCGTAAAAAAGTTATCGCGACCCGAATCCAAACCCGGATCATTAACCAATACAACTACCGTCTTTCCCTTCACATCCAGGCCCTCGTAATCATTCCAGTTATACTCAGCAGCAACAATACCATAACCAGCAAATACCAAATCCGATTCCTTAAGCTCCAAGTCTTTCTCAATTCGTTGTGAGAAAGCCACGAAATCATTGGAGTTGCTGAAAGATAATACACCTTTGCCATCAACAGAAATATCTAAACTTGAATTCACATCACGAGTTACCTTTATGAGCGGGACTTTCTGAAAGTAACTATTCCCATTGGCTGGTTCCAAACCAATATCTTGAAAGCACTTTTCCAAATAGGCAATTGTTAAGTTTTCAGCCTCTCCAAAAGGTTTACGCCCCATGTATTCATCACTACCAAGCTCCTTGACATAGCTTATCATGGCCTCAGTGGAGATAACAGATTCGGCTTTCTCAAGTTGTTGCTCTTCGCTTTGACATGAGATAATAATGATAACAACAAGGAAACTTAAAAGATATTTAAACATCGTCAAATGGATTTATTAATACTTAAACGTAAATATAACATTTCATTCATAAAAGCGACTTGACATTTAGCACATTGAATAGAATACATCGATCTCAATAATTTTGGCTTTTCATTATTACTTTCACAAATCAATTATTTTTCACTGTACACCCCTTTCTCCCTTTTATTACATGCAATCTTTTCATATATTTGATAAGTCCCATTACCAATCATAAATCAAACAAACATGAGTGAAGATTTTAACAAGGTGAAAGACTTTTTGCTTGACCTTGAATATGAGATTGTGTCAGAAGACACTAAGGAAGAATTATTTGTTATTGAAAAAGCCGAAGACGGTATTTCAAACCTAATTATCGATTGCGAAGATTCCATCTTAATAATAGAAGGTTTACTTTTTGAAGTAAATAAGGGTTCTGAAGACTTATACAAGTCCTTACTTATAATGAACCGCCAAATTGTGCATGGGGCTTTTGTGTTGGATGAAGATGCCAAGCGTGTCATTTTCCGCGACACATTGCAACTAGAAAACCTTGACTTAAACGAATTAGAAGGAAGTTTGAATTCGCTTAAGCTTTTATTATCAGAGTACTCTGATAAATTAATCGAATTTTCAAAATTATAAAAGAAACAAACAATGGGAATTTTCAATAGAATATTTCGAGTTGGTAAAGCCGAAACTCACGCCATAATTGACAAATTAGAAGATCCGATCAAAATGACCGAGCAAGGTATTCGCGATCTTAAAGTTGATCTAGACAAAAGCCTTCAGGCCTTAGCCGAAGTTAAAGCAATGGCAATTCGCAGCAAAAAAGACCTTAGTCAGAATAAATCTTTGGCTAAAAATTACGAACAGAAAGCCGTTTTACTACTCCAGAAAGCCGAGAAAGGTGAATTGGACGTGGCAGAAGCAGATCGTTTAGCTACTGAAGCTCTAACAAAAAAGGAAGAAGCTGTTGAAGCTGCAACTCGTGCTCAGGATGAAGTTACTCGTTTTGACAATAACATAGCTGGACTCGACAAAAATGTTAAAAAACTGAAGAGCACCATCTCAAGTTATGAGAATGAACTTCGTACGCTTAAGGCTCGTGCTCGTGTGAGCAGTGCTACACAAAAAATCAACAAGCAATTAAGCGGAATTGATAGTTCTGGAACAGTATCGATGCTTGAGAAAATGAAAGAGAAAGTTGCTCAACAAGAAGCTTTATCGGAAGCTTACGGTGAAATTAGTAATGAAAACCGCAGTTTAGACGATGAAATTGATGATGTACTTTCTGAAAAAAATGTGAAAGCTTCAAATTCATTGGAAGAACTAAAAGCTAAGCTTAAGGACAAAAGTGAATAAGTAGCGTCAAGCATTCAAACTATGGGATTATTCGATATTTTTAAAAAGAAAGAAGCACATTACGATAGCACCAACATCAGGGTTCAAGACCTTGATGTTGGTTTTGTATTTGAATACGACTTATCAACTTGGATAGTTGAGGCTATAATGGAATACGATTGGGGAGATAATTATTTCACCCGCGAATTTCAGATTAACAATGGCAGCGAGACTCGATTCCTTGGAATAGAAGATGACGATGAGTTGTCAATTTCTTTTATGCAAAAGGTTAAAGTAAGAGCATTACAAGACGATTTAACCGACATCTTAATCTCTCGCCAGCAACCACCTAAAAAAATTACGTACAAAGGCGTTGTTTATTTCCTTGAAAAGGAATCACCGGGCTATTTTCATAACATCACCAAAGGTGGTGAGTGGGAAGAGTTTCGCTCGTGGGATTTTGAAGATGAAGACGGTAAGCAGCTTTTGTGCATTGAACAATGGGATGAAAAAGAATTTGAAGCTTCGATTGGACTTAGCTTAAAAGAATTTGAAATCTCAAACATATTACCTGGCGAAGACAATAAATAAGAATAATATAGTGGTACCCAAACCCAAATAATTATGAGTAACGGAATTGCAAAAATTATAATCGCCGTTATTATCGGTTTTTTTGTATTAAGATCGTGTAATAACTGCACAGGAAGTAGCAGCAGTCGCTCTTCTTCGACGACACAAAAATGGCAAAAAACGCCTGTTGATAAACTCATTACTTCGCTCAATAGCGAGCAGAACTATTCCATCATCTTATTAGATATGGATTCGAGAAGTAGTAAATACTATCATCAATACAACATCATTGTTGAAAAAGCTGATACCGTAGTTTCTAAAACCACAGACTGGGAAGAAGTACCAGATGTGTTTTTCGATGCTAATGTGGATAACATGGGCATGGAAATAGTAACTCGTAAAGATGGTGTACTAAGCAAAACGGCTAGTCCTGCAGGATATAACCACTATGTGGGCAATCCAAAATACGGACAGTGGGAAGAACGCAATGGTTCTTCATTCTGGTCGTTCTATGGAAAATATGCCTTTATGTCTTCCATGTTTAACATGATGACCTATCCAGCGCGTCGTTCGTATTACAACGATTATTATGGCGGTGGCTATTACGGATCACGTCCTTATTATGGTCCATCAGGTCGTAATGTATATGGCACCAACACCTACACTTCATCTGGCGCAGGTAAGAGTAGCACATGGGGCAACAAACCATCAAGCTTCAAACAAAGTGTAAGAAGTGATGTAAAACGATCGGCCACAAGGAGCAGTTCTCGTTCCTACTCTTCAAGTTCGAGTTATTCGAAGAAAAGCCGTAGTTCGAGTCGTTACAGCAGTTCATCATCTCGCAGTCGCAGTGGCGGATTTGGCAAATAATCACCCAAAACTTGATAAACATGACATTTTCAGATATTTCAACAATACTATATGATGCCGTTGCTTACATAGCTGTTGGCTTTATTATCTTTTTCGTGGGTAAGTTAGTTTACCAATTAGTTAATCGCGATTTTAACATTAAAGAAGAATTAGTTGAGAAAGACAACCTGGCATTTTCATTTGCCCATGTTGGTTATTTCATTGGTTTGTTATTGGCGGTTGGTAGCGCCATTGTTGGGCCAACACAAGGTTTAGTAAACGACATTATTGACATTGCCATTTATGGTGGACTAGGTATCATTTTACTAAACCTTTCTATTTGGCTCAACGATAAAATAATTCTTCGTAAGTTCTCCGTTAAAAAGGAAATCATCGAAGATCGCAATGCTGGGACGGGTGTTATTGAAGGTGCCATCTCTATTGCATCGGGTTTAATAATTTTTGGCGCAGTTACTGGCGAAAGTGGCAACCTTACACAAGGCATAAGTTCGGCTGTTGTTTTTTGGTTAGCTGGTCAAGTAGCCTTATTTATTACTGCTGCTGCTTATCAACTTATCACGCCTTACGATGTACATGAGCACATCGAGAAAGACAATGTAGCTGTTGGAGTAGGTTTTGCGGGTGCACTAATCGCCATTGCTAACCTAATTCGCCATGCCATTACAGGTGATTTCGAAGGTTGGGGACTTACTTTTGGAGAAGCAGGCTTTGAATTAGTGCTAGGTATCATCTTATTACCTGTCATGCGCTTCTTAACCGATAAGATTCTTTTACCGGGTCAGCGTTTAACTGACGAAATTATCAATCAGGAACACCCAAACATTGGTGCTTCTATTATTGAGGCCTTTGCTTACATAGGCGGCTCCATAATGATTACATGGTGCCTGTAAAAGGAGATCTCTAGATTATAGATTACAAGAATATAGACTTAAATTAACCCTGGAGCAATCTAGGGTTAATTTTTTGTCATATCATTTGATGACATTGAATAAGCTCAATAATGTTTAAGATCCAAAATAAATATTCGGCCATTTTAAAAGCTGCCATCTTTGCAACTGGCTTTAGTGGCATTGTTGCCGAATATCTTCTTTCAACCTTGGCCACCTATTTTTTAGGCGATTCCATTTTTCAATGGGCCATGATTGTTTCAACCATGCTCTTCACAATGGGTATTGGTAGTCGTATCAGTAAAGTTTTTAAAACACGCTTAACCGAAAAGTTTCTCATTCTTGAGTTTGCCTTATCGCTAGTAGTTGCTTTTTCTCCTCTGATTGTATATACGGCATCGGCCTACACCAATTCCATTGGCATACTTATCTATTTTTTCTGTATGCTAATTGGAACATTAATTGGAATGGAAATTCCATTAGTGATGCGCATCAACGATGAATACGAAGATCTACGCATTAACATCTCAAATGTGCTTGAAAAAGATTACTACGGCAGCTTGCTCGGAGGTATCTTCTTTGCTTTTATCGGACTACCCATAATGGGATTGACTTACACGCCCTTTCTATTAGGAGTTGTTAATTTTACGGTTGCACTTGCAGTTTTCTTTTTTCTTCGCAAGATGATTAAGCCTAGTTACCGAAAGGCTTTAAGCATATCGATGGTCGCTATATCACTCATAATTGTTGCTGGTGTATACTTGGCTGACCCAATCATACAATATGGCGAACAGAAAAAATACAAGGACAAAGTAATTTACGCAGAACAAACACGTTATCAACGCATCGTTATCACCCAATGGGAAGATAACCATTGGCTGTACTTAAATGGCAATCAGCAACTATGCTCCATGGATGAAGTTATGTATCACGAGCCATTGGTTCATCCGGCCATGTCACTTCACCCTCACCCAGTCAATATTCTAGTTTTAGGTGGTGGCGATGGTTGCGCTGTTCGTGAGATATTAAAATACCCGAGTGTTCAGTCAATTAAATTGGTGGATTTAGATCCAGCCATGACTAACTTAGGTAAAGAACATCCTGTTCTGCTTGATATGAATAAAAACTCCATGCATCATCCAAAGTTGGAGATTATTAATACAGATGGCTATCAGTACATTTCAGACAATCAAGATTTTTACGATGTCATCATCATAGATTTGCCCGATCCTCGATCTGTTGAACTAGGCCGCTTATATTCGAGCGAATTCTACAGCATATGCCATAAACATTTGCGGCCGGAAGGTATGATTGTTACGCAGGCTGGCAGCCCTTACTTTGCAACAAAAGCTTATAATTGCATACAAAAAACCATGAGGGATGCTGGATTCAAAACCATACCCTTACATAACCAAGTATTAACACTGGGCGAATGGGGTTGGTCTTTGGGAATTAAAACAGAACGTGAAATTGATTTGAAAAAGCAATTACAATCCTTAACTTATGACGGAATTTCGACCCAATGGATTAATCACGAAGCCATGCAACTAATTACGTCGTTTGGTAAGGATTTCTTTCCGGGAGCTAGTGATTCAGTTAGAGTTAACCGAATTCACGACCCGGTTTTATATAAGTATTATTTAAAGGGCAATTGGGATTTGTATTAAAACCAACGAAGCTTAACAGAAACAACGCAATGAACAACATAAATCCAGTAAATCTGCCACCACAAGTTTTTAACCTTAAAGGTTGGATAGAATTAACTGAATCCTCACAGTTGAAAACCTTATTTGGTGAACAATTAAAAAATGCCGATTTTAAAGTATTAAACTTTTCAGATCATCATTTTCCGCTGAATGGCTACACGGCTTTTTGGCTTTTAGCCGAATCGCATTTGGCATTACACACATTTACTGAAAGCGGTTGGTGCTACATCGAGTTAAGCAGTTGCAACAAAGAAAAAGCACAGCTCTTCAAAGCGGCATGCGAAAAACTGCCTCATGCACTAAAATGGGATAGCGATGTGGAAGAGCTAAGTTGCGAGACTAACAATAACGTTCACTCATAACACAATTTGCTATGAAGAAAAAACTTGGTTTAGCTGTTGGTTTTGTCATATACCTCTGCCTCATCTACGTTATATCGGTGCTTGAAAGAGGCGATGCCAATGCCAATATCAAATCGCTAACCGATGCCCTTTGGTATGCCATTGTTACCTTGACGACCGTAGGCTATGGTGACTTTTACCCTGTTACACCCTGGGGTAAAGTAGTAGGATTATTTGTAATACTTGGTAGTCTGGGTGTAATCGGCTACTTCATTGGTGAAATAAGCAGTAGAATAAACATTTATATGGAAAAGAAGAAAACAGGGTTCTTCGGAACAGATTTCGAAGACCATTACCTAATTATTGGATGGAGTGAATTTGGACGAAAAGTTGCTGATCAGGTTTTTCCAGCTGGACATAAAATTGCCTTCGTAACAAACTCAAAAAACGACCTTGAACTCCTCAAGGATTTATACCCTCACGAACAATGTTTCGGAATGTTTGCCGATTATAACAACATGCAAGCTTACGAAAAAGCAAACATCCTAAAGAGTAAAGCTGTATTTATCAACTTCACCGAAGATACCGAAACACTGGTATTTGTTCTTAATCTTAAAAAGGCATTTCCAAATCTCAACATCATTGTCAATTGCAGCAACCCCGATCTGAAAGAAACATTGATTAGCACTGGCATAACACATGTAGTGTCTCGCAGCGAAGTAGCTTCACGAATGGTGGCTAGTTACCTGTTTGAGCCACATGTGGCAGAATATACGGAAGATTTGATTGCAACTAGCATTGCTCACGACGATCAGGATATTCAGCAATTTAAAGTCACCCAAAACAACCCCTATCTAGGCAAAAAATATTTCGATGCCTTTGTAGAGATGAAGAAAGATCTTAACGTCATTTTAATTGGTTTGGTCATCGACAATAAGGTTGACAAAAACCCAAGCGACGATCAAAAAATAGAGCTCGACCAATACATCATAGTTATTTCATGCGGAAGTGACAAGAAAGCTTTGGAGAGTACCTTTGGAGTACAAGAGGGAGTGTAGATTATAATGGTTAATGATAAAAGATTAGTGATTAATTATTAGAAAAACTTAAAGAGCAACTTTAATCCCTCTGGGATTTAACAACAATAACCATGGGTGCAACCCATGGTAAACAAACAGGTACAAATAGAACCCCGAAGTGGGTTCAACTGTTGATTAACATACTTTTAAAACATAAGCTCGCCATTAGTACAAAACAGGTTCAAGCCGAAACACAAGAGTAGAAGCCGCAATGCACTTATACTATTACAAACTCTCTAATCGGCTAATCACTTCATTTTTATATCCCCTGCTTATTGGAACGGTAGCATCTTCCATCTCAATGTATTCGTGAGTAAAAGAGCTGATGTGGGCTAACGATACCAGATACGAGCGATGTGTTCTAATAAAGGACTTAGCCGGCAACTTGGCTTCAATATTTGAAATAGTTTCGCGCGTAACTACCTCCTGATAATCTAAATGTATCTTGATGTAATCACTCAGACTCTCAACGTATTTAATGTCCTTAAAAACGATCTTTATCATCTTACGATCCGACCGTACAAAAATGAAGTCGCTGGCTTCAGCTTCAATCTTTTCTGGGACATTACTTAAGTTGGGTGTTTCTTCCAGGTATTTCTGAACCGATTGCAAAAGGCGATTAAAAGCGATGGGTTTAAGTAGGTAGTCAACGGCTTTCAAATCAAAACCTTCAACCGCATAGTCGCGATAAGCTGTGGTAAAAATGATTTTGATGTTGGGGTTAATGGTTTTAGCAAAGTCCAATCCTGAGATCTCCGGCATATTAATATCCAAAAAAACAAGATCAATCGATTGAGAACTGATCCATTTAAATGCTTCCAGTGCGTTTTTGCAAGAGGCCACAATATTAATCTGATCGATTTTTTTCAGATGTGTTTCAATCACTTCGCGAGCAGTGGCTTCATCATCAACAATTATACAGTTTATGACTTTAGACATCGGCAAAGGGTTTTAAATCGATGATTAAATGGGCAGTATAGCTATCCTTTTCTCTAGTTGCTTTTAATTGGTAATTATTAAGGTAATTCAGGTCAAGCCGCTTATTAATATTACTCAAACCAATGCCTTCTTTTGCTTCATCCTCAACAGGTGAACGCATACTATTGCTAATTTTAAATTCCATTTGATAATTATCCACTCTTATACTGGCATCAATACGTAGAAAGCCATCCACTAACTCACCATGCTTAAAGGCGTTTTCTACAAAAGGAATGAGTAACATGGGCGACACTTGAATTGAGGAATCAATGCTAGGAGCATCAAAACGAATAAGCAAACTATCTTTAAACCGGATTTTCTCCAATTCGATGTATTCCTTAATGTGCAACACCTCCTCTTTTAAAGCCACCTTTGGTTGGTTTATCTGATACAGAATATAATCAAGTAAGTTAGATAGTTTGAGAATTATCTCCGGTGTGTGCTTCGATTTTTGAAGTGCAAAGCCATAAATAGTATTCAAGGTATTGAAGAGGAAGTGAGGATGAATCTGACGTTTGAGATAGTGCAATTCTTGTTCTTTTAATTGAAGCTGAGTGGCCAGTATCTTATTTTCCAACTCCTTGTTTTTGGCATCGGTTTTTAATGTATTATTAAGTATACTAATAAAAGAAATAACGCCAACCACAAGGTAAACCAAGATGAGAATGAACAAAAAGTTTTTACTCATTGGTGGCATAATGGCCACATTAAATTTCAATAGAAAAATCAAACAGCCATACAGAGCCAATACTATTAAATAAGAAGACACCACAAAGGTATAGAAGGTATAGAGTGCAAACTTTTGATAGTCTCGCTTTAATAAAAAACGAGGAATAAGGATGCGTTCCATAAAATAAGTCACCCCCATGGTTAAAGGTAAAAGGCAACTTGAAAACCAGATAATATAAGTATTGTCGTTAGAGTTGTAGCTAAAAAAATAGAAAAAGAAGAACCATACACCTGTCCAGAATAGTAGGTGTAAGCTTACGGTTTGAACTATTTTAGGCAAACGAAAAGTCATTACTACAATATTACAATTTTTTATGGCTCCTGTGATACAATATCGACCAATGACCATTTTAAGTCCTGATTTTGCAATTTGAGGATTAATTTCCAACTTACAGATGAAAACTGATGATAAAGGGATGAAGAATGGTAGGTGGTCGAATAAGAAATTTTGGTATTGATTGATGCGCTACATTTGCTTCAGTATTCATTTAAAAGCAAAAATCATGATTGACAAACTTAACGACGGAGGACCGTTTTTCACCTATCCAATAATGATATTGTTAGTGATCATTATTGCATTGATTGTACGAGGCTGTTTGAAATCAAATAGCAATGGAAAAATAATCGCACTTATTAAATCCATAAGTTGGTTTACCTTGGCTTGGGGCTTTTTAGGAAGAACTTTCGGATTAATTGTAGCTTTTGATAATGTATCAGCCAGCGGAGAACTAACACCAAGCCTATTAGCAGGAGGATTAAAGATGGCCATACTGAACCCACTCTTTGCCATTGTCGTTTTTTTAATTGCTCGTGCAGGCGTTATTTACATGTTATCTGTGAAGAAAGAAACAGATTTTGAGCCTAATGGGGAATTAAAATAATAAATCAAAAGAGTTGGCAATTTCGCCAGCTCTTTTTGTTAATAAGTACATACATAATGATCGGTGATGAAAACCACTACTCACTAATACCTTCGGACTAGCGGACTAATCACATAGCAACACTACCAATTCGTGTCAGCTTTTGAATATTCATTAATCTAATGCGACGACCATTTACCTCTATCAGGTTTTCCTTCTTAAAATCAGCTAACATCCGAATTACGGACTCAGGTACCGTTCCTACCACATTTGCCAAATCACGTCGGGATAATGGAATTTTAAGATTACAATCATCATCCACATCAAACACTTCTTTAAGTTGAACCAAGCCTTCAGCTACACGTTCACGTACTGTTTTCTGCGCCACGTTTAAGATGAATGTTTGCGTTGCACTAAGCTCACCACACACATGTTTCATCATTATCATTGAGAAGTTTGAATTCGATTTCATCAATTGAGTCAAGCACGACCCTTCGATATAGGCCACTTTAACATCTTCCATAACTTCGGCGGTTGCACAGGCTAATTCTTCCGTTAAAAACGATCTGAACCCAAGAATCTCACCTCCCTTGGCAAAACGAATAATTAATTCCTTGCCTTTTGACCCGCACTTTTTTTGCTTGACCACCCCATCGAACAAAAGAATTACTTTATTTAAGTAACAACCTTCACGATAAAGTATATTTCCTTTTCGGAGCTCTTTATAATGCAGGTTTTCTAACAATAAAGCGGTTTCACTTTCGGATAAATGACGAAAAATCTCCAACTTTTTCAATCTATCCCTTAATACATTAATTGCTACTCGTGTTTCCATACAACAAATAATATTAAACGTGATAAATACTTACGACGACCTCTGAACGTTTTATTCCAATATTTAAATGAACAACTTCGGTTACAAACATAAATGGAATTTTTGTGATTAAACACCCCTTTTCGCAATATTTTACCTAATTTTCAGCAGCTATATGCTATGTTAAAAGTCATGTTTACGATATTAGATATACAAATTCACACAGATACCCGAAGTCCTCTTTAAATTCCGACTATAGTTTTGGTGAACAAAAAGCAATTTAGAAAGCACTAGTCAAGGTGACCAGAAAGATACCCGAACCATTACTTACATAACCCGATAGGTAGATAATAACATATCGGGGTAAATTCAGACCTAATTTAATTTAAATCGACCCACCATGTCATTTAATTGATCTGCACCTTGCTTCATCTCTGTCGAACTCGAAGCCAATTCTTCTGAGGCAGCAGCATTCGATTGCGTAACCTGATTAAGTTGCTCTATAGCATGGTTTATTTGCTGTGCTCCAATCGTCTGTTCTTTACTTGAAGAACTAATTTCCTGTACCATCTGTACAGTCTTATCAATTTGACCGATAGCTTCCTTTAGCTTACCTCCAGCCTTCTCAGCACCTGATACTCCCTCACTAATCAGACTCGCAATTTCATCAGCTACCACTTTACTTCGTTCAGCCAACTTTCGAACTTCAGTTGCTACTACAGCAAAACCTCGCCCTTGCTCTCCAGCTCTGGCGGCCTCAACAGCAGCATTTAAAGCTAAAATATTTGTCTGTTGAGCAATACCAGTCACCATATCAACCTTCTCTACAATTAACTTCATCAAACGCTCACTTTCCGTTGAAGCAACATTACCTTCCTTAATGCTATCTGCCATAATTAAAGTAACCTGCTCGGCCTGCTCGCTATATTGCTTGTTTTGCGCAATTGAAGCAGTCATCTCTTCCATTGAAGCTGAAACTTCTTCAGTAGATGAAGCTTGTTCATTAGCTCCCGTTGAAATATCCTGAGATGTAGTATTCATTTGTGTACTCGCACCAGCCAAAGCATTTGAACTGCGTTTAATTTCTTGCAATAAATTTGAAACCTCATCCACCATAAGATTTAAAGCACTGGCTAATTCTCCAATTTCGTCCTCTTGATTAATGTCTAATTTCTGACTCAAATCACCTTTGGCAATAGTTTGCGCAAACACAACCCCTTTTCTCAACTGTCTCACTAAAAAACCAGATAAGAACATAGCCAATCCGACTCCAGCAACTAACGACAATAGTAAAATAACTATGGTCAAAACACTCGTACTTCTTGCCTTGCTAACCATTTTACTTTCCGATAATATACTGGCTTCAGAAATATCAATGGAATGATTAAACAACTTACCAATTGTATCCAATTGCACAAGGGTTTGCCCAAAAAACACACCGTTAGCTGCTTGCGTTCCTTTAAGTTGCTCCTGATTTCTTTCAATTAATTCATTCAAAATACCCAAAACCTGATCAGCAGCTCCGGCGGTATTGTTCATATAATAATTTTGAGCTCCAACATAATCGCCAGCAGCAACCATCCGATTAAGCGATCTGGCAGATTGGTGCAAACGTTCGTGAGGCCGAAGAATGTCGTTAAATTTTTCACTTAGCACCTCATCTTTCTGCAAAAGTTCTTGCGTGTTTGGCAGGTCAAGCCAACTACCCAAACCACACTTCGTATGATCCATCTGAACACCTATTTGACTTTTTTTACTCAATATTGCTTCTTCAACTTGCAACATCCACAGCAAATGATCAGATTTAGATTTATTTAAGGCGATAGATAAACTTACATCAACATGCTCATGCAAATCTTCAATTTCAATTGCCGATTGGTGCAATAACATATGCGGCTCCTCAAAAAGAGGAAATACCTCTTTAAGATCCGGTACTAATTCCTCAGCTTGCTTTCGGCCATCTCCATAATACCATTTCCCAAAATCACATTTATGATGATCTGTTTGAACCGCCAACTCTAAGGCCTCTGAGCTAGACAGGAATTCACTTACTTGTTTAGCCCATATTAAATGTTGCGTGTATCTGGTCTCCAAGTCACCCTTTAACTTATTACCGGCAATAACCTGCTCTGCATCTGAAATGATATTTCTTATTCCATTAAATGACAAAAAGCCAACTATAGTAAGCAGCACCAATAAAACTCCAAAGCTGAATAAAAGCTTAGTTCTAATTTTTAAGTTATTCCAGATCATGTTAAAAGTGTTTTTTTCAAGATAATAAGCAAAATGATAATAATCAATTAATTTACCCTGTATAACATTTCTTTTACCAGAGTTAAAAACATCAAAACCTAAGGCCAGAAAGCATTTCCCTTTCAAATTAAAAGCTAACTACACTTAACACTCTGCATAAAGTTGACTTTAATAACTAATTTAATTAACTTATTTACAAATTCACACATTCTTTTTCTTTTGATGTTTAATATCTTATACCAACAACACAACAAGAACAAGGTAACATTACTAATATATGATAGTAATACGTCATAAAATGGTAAAACTCGAAATTAAAGATTTTGGTATCTTTAATTATTTTTAATACATTTATTGCAACACCACACACAAAAGATATGCAACACATCACTTATTTTGAGAACAATACAATAGCTATCATTACATTTCATCGCCCGGATTCACTTAATGCGCTCAACAGCGAAGTATTTTCCGAATTCAATCTTTTGCTCGACAAAATCGACTCCTCTGACAATTTGAAAGCAGTAATACTAACTGGAGAAGGAAAAGCGTTTATTGCAGGAGCCGACATTGCAGAGATGCATGGAAAAACGGAAGTTGAGGCTCGTATTTTTTCGAAAATTGGACAAGATACACTTCTACGCATAGAAAGCATGCCAATACCATTTATTGGCGCCATCAACGGCTTTGCGCTAGGCGGCGGTTTAGAAGTAGCCTTGGCTTGCGATTTTCTGCTCGCCAGCGACAAAGCTAAGTTCAGTGCTCCCGAAGTTAACCTTGGCCTCATACCAGGATTTGGAGGAACGCAGCGCCTTAGTCGAGCCATTGGTTTAAACAATGCTCGATTCTATCTCCATACAGCGCATATGTTTGACGCCTACGAAGCACAACGAATGGGCTTGGTTCAGCAAATATTTTCAGCCGATGATTTAATGAATGAAGCCATAAAAGTTGCGGAACTTATTGCCAACAAAGGGCCACAAGCTACCAAGACGCTTAAGGCTTTAATGAACCAAAGTCAAGACTCTAACCTTGAAACAGGCTCTCAGCAAGAAAGAGAAGCATTCAGCAAACTTTTTAATTCAGAAGCACAAGAAGGCATGCAAGCCTTTCTTGAAAAAAGAAAACCCAATTGGTAAGTACACATAAACATTATACATCATGAATCATCACCTAGAACGATATAAAAACATAAGCGTACTCGGAGCAGCAGGAAAGATGGGCAGTGGCATTTTACTATTAAATGTTCTCCACTCAGCCAAGTTGATGCATCATCCCGACTATGTTGGCCAAACATTCGTTGTTAATGCCATTGATCAGAGCTTCGAACAGCTTGACAAATTGAACCATTACATTAAGGATCAAGTAACAAGATGGGCTGAGAAGAACATTATTTGGTTACGCAAAGCCTATAACAACCGACCTCATCTTATTGATAATAAAGATATCATTGACACTTTTGTGTTTGAAGCTTTATCTCTTATTAAACCCTCTATCAACATCGAACCAACATACCGTTCAACTCTGATATTTGAAGCCATCATTGAAAATGAAGATGTAAAAACTAAGCTTTTCAAACAAATAAACGATAACAACCCAAACAAACCATTCTTTTTAAGCAACACAAGCTCAATCCCCATCTCTGTATTAAATGACAAAGCTGAGTTAAATGGCAATATTATCGGTTGTCATTTTTATAACCCACCTGCAGTTCAAAAATTAATTGAGGTCATCGAAACAGAGAATGGCAACCCTGATTTAACCAAATTAGTTTATGGTTTTGCCAATCACATGCAAAAAGTACTAGTCCCATCTAACGATCTTGCCGGATTTATTGGAAATGGCTTTCTAATGCGTGACATTCTATATGCCGAAAAACAATACAACAACCTTAAACCCGATATGGGCCACAACAAAACAATTTTAAGCATCAATACCATAAGCCACGAATTGTTAATTCGCCCAATGGGAATATTTCAACTTATCGATTATGTAGGCATCGAAGTTTGCACCTATATCATGAAGGTAATGAATCACTATTTAGAGGATGAACTAATTAGCCCATTATTAAATAAGTTACTAAGCCTTGGTATCAAAGGGGGACAAAATCCAGATGGCACACAAAAAGACGGATTCTTTCAATACAGCGAAGGCGATATTGTAGGAATTTATGACTTAGAATCTAAATCCTATATAAGCACTGGTGATTTAATGGAAGAAGTCAAGCATTTTCTAGCTGTAAAAACAGAAGCTTATTCATGGAAACAACTGAGTCAATCAAAACGTGCAGCGAAACACCTTGACAACTTCTTTAGTGAGCTTATAAAAGAAAACAGTATTGGTGCAAAAATGGCTTGCAATTACATGCGAGCCATGAAAGATCTCGGAATTCAATTACAAGCAGACGGTGTATGCAGTTCTACCGAACATGTAAATACAGTTATGAAGAATGGCTTTTTTCACCTCTACGGCCCAGTTAACAACTATATCTAAACCAACATTATGCAAAGAAGAATATTTTTAGTTGCTGGATACAATACAATAGCACTTGGAACAGGTCGTAAAGAGTTTCATCCTAAAAAGGAGCGTCCAGGAATAGAATACTATATGCAAGAAGCAGGACGGGCAACTCTAAAGAAAATTGGTGGCGCAGGCAATGTGGATGAAAGTGTTGTTGGTAATTTTATGGCCTCACGGTTTAACAATCAAGCTCACTTGGGAGCATTTATTCCTTCCATTGACAAAAAATTACAATACAAACCAGCCATGCGTGTTGAAGGGGCGTGTGCCTCAGGAGGACTAGCTATGATTTCTGGCATCAAGTCAATATTAGCGGGCACAGCCGATGTTGTTTTAGCCATAGGTGTAGAAGTTCAAAATACGGTTAAAGCGATGTACGGAGCAGATCATTTAGCACTGGCTGGCTATTACAAGAATCGCAAAAATGGTCATGCTTATTTCTTCCCTGGCGAATTTAGTGATCGGGCAGGAAGTTATTCTAAAACCTACGGTGACGATTACGCGAGAAAAGGAATGGCTACTTGGTATGCTAACTGCATTCAAAATGCTCGCCTGTGCGAAACAGCTCAAGAACACCACAACGATTCTGAACACCTATTCGACACAGGCATGGAGGCGCCAAATGCCGAACTTTTTGTTGACAACCTTAACTATGCCGATTGCTCAAAAGTATCCGATGGCGCATCTTCAATTGCTATTGTATCCGAAAAAGGATTGAAGAGAGTTGGCTTACCATTATCCGAAGCAGTTGAATTAGTTGGCTTTAGTCAGGTTGAAGAAAACATTATGGAGCCACCCATTGACGAATGTGAACTAAGTACGACCAAAAATGCCGTTAGCAAAGTTCTAGAAATGGCACAAATCACCAAAGATGAGCTTGCCACCGTTGAAACACACGATTGCTTCACAATTGCAGGCGTACTTGCCACCGAAGCCATTGGATTTGCTGCTAAAGGTAAAGGTGCTCAGTTTGTAGCAGACGGTCATACTTCCCGAGAAGGCAGTATACCCTTTAATACTACTGGTGGATTAATTGGATGGGGACATCCAACTGGCGCCACAGGTGTTCATCAGGCCGTTACTATCTGGGAACAGTTAACTCATCAGGCTGGCAGAGCTCAAATCTCTATCCCAGAGCACAAACCATACGGACTGACGGTTAATATGGGTGGTAATGATAAAACAGTGGTTTGTATGGTACTCAAAAAAACAACAGGATAAAGACACACTTAAATCTCCCAATATGAATTTTCAATTTACAGAAGAACAACTCATGATTCAGCAAGCAGCACGCGATTATGCCCAACGCGAGCTCATAAAAGATGTTATTGAACGAGATGAGAAAGCCATTTACCCAACAGAACATATCCGCAACCTTTCTGAATTAGGTTTTTTAGGTATGCTTGTAGCACCTGAATACGATGGCAGCGGCATGGACACAATATCCTATGTTTTAGCCATGGAGGAATTATCAAAAGTTGACTCATCAATTGGGGTTATCATTTCGGTCAACAACTCCCTCGTATGTTATGGCATTGAGAAATATGGCTCAGAAGAGCAAAAACAGAAATTTCTAAAACCATTGGCGAGAGGCGAAGTAACTGGTGCCTTTTTACTTTCTGAACCAGGAGCTGGATCAGACGCCACATCACAACAAACAACAGCCATTGACATGGGTGATCATTACCTTGTAAATGGCGTTAAAAACTGGATAACCAATGGCAATTCAGCATCAACCTATATTGTAATAGCACAAACAGATAGAGAAAAAGGTCACAGAGGCATAAATGCAATAATTGTTGATCGTCACTCAGAAGGCATATCGCTTGGGCCACACGAAAACAAAATGGGCATGCGAAGCTCCGATACGCATTCAGTTCAGTTTACCGATGTTAAAGTACCTAAAGAAAACAGGATTGGAGAAGATGGATTCGGTTTTAAATTCGCCATGAAAACCTTGGAAGGGGGACGCATTGGTATAGCATCTCAAGCCTTAGGTATTGCATCAGGGGCGTATGAATTAGCTGTTAAATATGCCAAAGAACGTAAAACTTTCGGCACAGAAATTATCAATCACCAAGCCATAGCTTTTAAATTATCAGACATGGCTACCCAAATTGAAGCAGCACGATTCCTTTGTCTCAAGGCTGCTTGGCTAAAAGATCAAGGACAAGCCTACGGCATTGCCAGTGCCATGGCTAAACAATACACTGCCGACATGGCCATGCAAGTAACAACCGAAGCCGTTCAAATACACGGAGGATATGGCTATGTGAAAGAATATCACGTGGAACGCCTTATGCGTGACGCAAAACTCACTCAAATATATGAGGGAACATCTGAGATTCAGAAAATCGTAATCTCACGCGCCATAGCTAATGGCGATATCTAATTTCTAATCTTTAAAACTTTAAATATGCGTTTACTTGTTTGTATAAGCAGCGTACCTGACACAACGTCTAAAATTAAATTTACCGATGACTCAAGTCGTTTTGATGATTCAGGAATACAATGGGTAATTAACCCATGGGATGAATTAGCACTAACACGTGCTATTGAGCTAAAAGAAGATAACACAAATCCCGTAACTGAAGTCGTAGTCATAACTATAGGTACATTTCAAACAGAACCAACCCTGCGTAAATGCCTTGCCATAGGTGCTGACAAAGCAGTTCGTATCGACATCGAACCACTTGATGCCTATCAAACAGCAAGTCAACTGGCAGCCTACATTAAGAATGAAGAATTTGGATTTATTATATGTGGCATTGAGTCGGGCGACTATAACGAAGCATCGGTAGGCGGCATGCTAGCCGAGTTGCTCGATTTTGTTTCAGTCTCCTCGGTATCATCCGTTCGCTTTAATAAGGATCAGCCAATTTTCCAGCGCGATGTCGCAAATGGGAAAGAAGAACTAAGCGTGAACGGCACCGCAGTGCTGATTGTACAGAAAGGCTTTGCTTCCGTTCCAAAGATTCCGAATATGCGCGGCATAATGACTGCAAGAAGTAAACCTCTTGAATTAATAAAAGCTAGCTCAAGCAAATCA
This sequence comes from Carboxylicivirga fragile, assembly GCA_025499625.1. Taxonomy (GTDB): domain Bacteria; phylum Bacteroidota; class Bacteroidia; order Bacteroidales; family Marinilabiliaceae; genus Carboxylicivirga; species Carboxylicivirga fragile. The sequence continues at coordinate 66,607 of JAFMVD010000002.1, forward strand.
CTAATCAAGTTTGTCAACTACCATTCTCCAAAAGAAAAAGAAGCCGTTCAAATGCTAGAATCGAGCGATGAACTTGTAGAAAAGCTAAGCAAAGAAGCTAAACTAATATAGTCACACTTAAACTTAAAACATGGCAATCCTAGTATATATAAGAAACGTAGCTGGTACAATTAAAAAACAAAGTCTTGAACTTAGCTCCTATGCTCATGCTATGGCTGAAGCAACCAATCAAGAAGTTATTGGCATCGTCATTGGCGAAATCGATGATTCTGCACTAAGCGAACTTGGCAATTATGGAATGAGCCAAATACTAAAAGCAGACAACCCAAACTTCAACATGCGTGTTAATCGGGTCTATACGCGCATCATTGAACAAGCTGTACTAAAAACAAATGCACAGTATATTTTATTTCCCGACAACAATCAGGGTAAAGCTATAGCACCTAGACTTTCAGTAAGGTTGCAGGCCGGGTTTGTTCCGCAAGTACTAGGACTACCAAGCTCTTACGAGCCCTTCCATATTGAAAAAAGAGCTTTTACCGGTAAAGCATTAGCAAATATTGAAGTTAACACTGAGCGCATAATCCTTTCACCCATACTCAATAGCTATGGTCTGAATGAAAACAAGACAGAGTTGAAAATTGAAAACTTTGAGCCAGAAATTGACGAGCCAGAATCACGATTGACAATTCTTGATAAAAAGGTAAATACTGAACGAATTAACCTACTTGATGCCGACATAGTGGTTAGCGGTGGCAGAGGATTAAAATCAGCTGAAAACTTTAAATTACTTGAAGAATTGGCCACAACTCTCGACGGCGCATTAGCTTGCAGCAGACCAGTAGCCGATGATGGATGGCGACCAGCAGATGAGCACGTTGGGCAAACAGGTAAAATCATATCGCCCAACATCTATTTTGCTGTTGGTATCTCTGGCGCAATACAACATGTTGCTGGCGTGAGTGGATCGAAATGCTTGGTAGCCATTAATGCCGATCCTGAAGCTCCAATTTTTGACGTGGCCGATTATGGCATTGTTGGTGACGCATTAAAAATTGTACCTGAACTAAATGAGGCATTTAAACAGCACCTATCAGACAATCAATAAGTAAGAAACTGGCATCTATGGAACAGATTATTTTTGCGTGCACATTCTTAATCACCCTTATTTTACTAGGGTTCACTTTCATGCGTCTAAGGGCTTTCTTTAAACTATGCAAACCTCTAAAGTACGATGGCAAGCTCAAAGAAAGATTAAGCCTAACTGCAAGAGTTGCTTTTGGTCAAACCAAAATTTTACGTAAACCAATCATTGGTTTTCTTCACGCTTTGGTCTTCTGGGGATTCCTGGTGATTACCATTGGTAGTATTGAAATGGTAATTGATGGATTATTCGGCTTAAATCGATCACTAGCTTTTTCAGGTATTGGGTATGATATCATAACCGCAAGTGGAGACATCTTTTCATTGATTGTACTTTTGGGTGTTTTCATCTTTCTCTTGCGACGCCTATTTCTTAAAATACGGCGTTTCTCCGGGGTGGAATTAAAACCTAAAAATAAACTGGATGCCAACATTGCCTTAAGTTTTATAATCTTATTGATGGTATCGCTAATTGGCATGAATACCTTTGATATCCTTCTGCATAAAGAGGCACTAGCTGGTACTTATCCGATTTCAAGTTCTTTAGCTGCTTGGATTAATCATCACAACAATACTTCAATTCTGTTTCATTTTTTCTGGTGGTTACACATTGTTTTAATCTTTGCCTTTGCTAATTACCTACCATACTCCAAGCACTTTCATGTTTTCATGTCAATCCCAAATGTGTTTTTTAGCAACCTTAATCCTCTCACTTTTTTACCGGCCATGCCTGAAGTAAGCAAGGAGGTAAAACTAATGTTGAGTGGTGATGCATTTCAGGAACCTAGTGACTCCGCTCCATCTCGTTTTGGTGTGAAAGACATTGAAGATATAACACAGAACAATTATCTGGATTCGCTTACATGTACACAGTGCGGAAGATGCACTGAGGTGTGCCCGGCTAACATTACTGGCAAATTGCTTTCGCCACGAAAAATATTTGTGGATGTTCGCAATCGCATGTTGGAAAAAGGACCATTTTTAAACAAAGCTCCCAAATATGACGACCACAAAGCTTTAATTGGCGATTACATCAGTCACGAAGAACTATGGGCATGCACCACTTGCAATGCTTGTGCTCAGGAGTGTCCTTTAAACATTAGCCACCCTAATTTAATTATGGACATGCGGCGCTATCTGGTATTGGAGGAAGGCCAAGCGCCCGAAGAACTTAATGTGATGTTTGCCAATATAGAGAACAATGGTGCGCCATGGAAATTTTCACCTGAAGATAGACTGGATTGGACACAGTACTAACTCCATTTTTTAATTAAAAAATCAAACACAATTATATGCCTCAAATAGACGTGCCAGTAATGGCAGACGAAATAAGTAAGGGCCAACAACCAGAATATCTATATTGGGTTGGTTGCGCGGGTGCTTTCGATAAGCGTTATCAAAAAGTAAGTCGCTCATTTGCAAAAATATTGAATGAAACAAAAGTAAGCTATGCCGTTCTTGGTAAAGAAGAAACCTGTACCGGCGATCCTGCCAAGCGTGCTGGCAACGAGATGCTTTTTCAGATGCAGGCCATGCAAGTTATTGAAACACTCAAAACCTATGACGTTAAAAAAATACTATGCACTTGCCCCCATTGTTTCAACATCCTGAAAAATGAGTATCCCGAACTAGGCGGCCAATTTGAAGTCATTCATTATTCTACTTTTTTACAATCACTTCTTGATACAGGTACCATACAAATCAAAAAAGAAGTATTCAAAAACAAACGTATTACATTTCACGATCCTTGTTATTTGGGACGAGGCAATGGAATATACGATGCTCCTCGCAAAGTGATAGATGCCATTGATATTGATTATACTGAAATGAAACGTGCCAAAAGCTTTTCGTTGTGCTGCGGCGCAGGTGGCGCCCAGATGTTTAAAGAAGCTGAAAAAGGCGATAAGGAAGTTTACATGGAACGCACCGAAGATGTGCTCGCTTCGGGAGCCGACATTGTTGCCACCGCTTGTCCTTTCTGCATGACAATGCTTAGCGACGGAATTAAATATGCCAATAAAGAAGAAAAATTAGTCAACATGGACTTAGCCGAATTAATTGCGACTAACATGGATTTATAATCTTAAAAAATGACAGACGTAAAACCATATAAAACAAAAAACAAGATCCGGATAGTTACCGCAACTTCCCTTTTTGACGGACACGATGCATCCATTAACATCATGCGTCGAATATTGCAGGCAAGTGGTGCCGAAATCATACATCTTGGCCATAACCGATCAGTCCAAGAAATTGTAGACTGTGCTATTCAGGAAGATGTTCAAGCCATTGCAATCACATCCTATCAAGGGGGACATTTGGAGTTTTTTAAATACATGTTTGATTTGCTCAAAGAAAAGCAATCGGAGCACGTAAAGATTTTTGGTGGTGGTGGTGGCGTTATTCTACCTAAAGAAATTGAGGAATTACACAATTACGGCATTTGTCGAATATTTACACCTGATGATGGTCGTCATCTTAGTCTGCAAGGAATGATAAATCATGTTCTCGAAGCATCTGATTTTATTCCCATACATCAATCCAAAAATAAACAAATCACTTTCAACAACACCAGCTACCTGGCACATTGTATTTCAGCATTAGAAAACGATTGGTCAGATGCAAGTGAGATTCGTAAACTAAAACCTAAGATGGGAAGAAAAACCACTCCTGTCATTGGTATATCTGGAACTGGTGGAGCCGGAAAATCTTCATTAATAGATGAGTTAATACGAAGAATAAACACGAGCTCACCTACGCTCAAAATTGCAATCATATCCGTTGATCCAAGCAGACGTAAATCGGGTGGTGCTCTTCTTGGTGATCGCATCCGTATGAATAGTATCAATCACGAAAATATATTTATGCGCTCAATGGCAACTCGCGGAGCCAACCTATCACTATCGGCACACATCGGCGAAACCATTGCATTATTTAAACAGGCTGAAGCTGATTTAATTATCCTTGAAACATCAGGCATCGGACAATCCGATACTCAGATCGTTGATTTTAGCGACCTCGCATTATATGTTATGACACCTGAATATGGTGCTCCATCGCAACTCGAAAAAATTGACATGCTCGACTTTGCCGACATGGTTGTACTTAATAAATCAGATAAAAACGGTGCCATCGATGCCCTTCGGGATGTTAAAAAACAAGTATGGCGAAATCGTCAAGACTGGGATAAATCGACAGAAGATATGCCAGTATACCTGAGTAATGCTTCACATTTTTTTGATATTGGCTTGGATAAATTCTATGATGCTTTACAGAAGAGGTTAACTAGCGACTACCCAGATCTGAAACTCAATACCAACGAAAACGTAAACGCAGGAGAAAAAATAAAATCTATCATTCCCGGCAATCGCAAACGTTACTTGGCAGAGATAAGTGAAACAGTGCGTAATTATAATTCAGAATCCGAAACTCAATCAAAAATAGCAGGCCAACTGTATGCCTTAAAACAAAGCAAAGAATTACTACAAGAATCTAATAAGGACATCTCTTCGATTGATGAATTGGAAAAATCACTTCTCGATAAATTAAATCAAGAAAATAAGGACATTCTAGATAATTGGACATTCTTAAAGCAAAATTATCAGAATGATGTTTTTCAATACACCTCACGTGGAAAAACCATTGACATAATAACCAAACACAGTTCTCTTTCACAAACCAAAATTCCAAAAATAGCAGTCCCAAAATACAACAACTGGGAAGACATACTAAGATGGCAATTGAAAGAAAACTTCCCAGGTTTCTTTCCTTATGCAGCTGGTGTATTTCCCTTCAAGCGAGAAAATGAAGACCCAACACGAATGTTTGCTGGCGAAGGTAGTCCCGAACGCACTAATAAACGCTTTCATTATTTATCCAAAGGGCAAAAAGCAAAGCGACTATCAACTGCCTTTGATTCGGTAACATTGTATGGTGAAAACCCACATTCAAGACCTGACATATATGGAAAGATAGGCAACTCGGGTGTATCAACAGCCACCTTGGATGATATAAAAAAGTTGTATTCTGGTTTTGATCTATGTCACCAACTCACATCAGTAAGCATGACCATTAATGGCCCGGCTCCCATTCTTATGGCATTTTTCCTCAACGCCGCCATCGACCAACAATGTGAAAAAGAATTAGTCAATTCTCTTAAAGAGACAATAGATAAAAAACTTAAACCCAGCTATCACTCTTCTCTTCCAGATGGAAATGATGGACTTGGCCTAAAACTATTAGGAGTCAGCGGTGACAGAGTAATTCAAAAGGATCGTTATGAAGAAATTATAACTGAGACCCTAAAAGCTGTTAGAGGAACAGTACAAGCTGACATATTAAAAGAAGATCAGGCGCAAAACACTTGCATATTTTCAGTTGACTTTTCGTTGAAGTTGATGGGTGATGTACAAGAATATTTCACTCAAAATAATGTGCAGAACTTTTACTCTGTATCTATTTCAGGCTATCACATTGCTGAGGCAGGTGCCAATCCAATTACCCAGCTTGCACTAACACTAGCAAATGGTTTTACTTACGTAGAATATTACCTTTCACGAGGAATGAACATAGATGACTTTGCTCCTAACTTATCGTTTTTCTTTTCAAATGGTATTGATCCTGAGTTCTCGGTTATTGGCAGGGTAGCTCGTATCATCTGGGCAAAAGCCATTAAATACAAATATGGCGGAAACTCTCGTTCTCAAAAATTAAAATACCACATTCAAACATCGGGGCGCTCACTTCATGCTCAGGAAATAGAGTTTAACGATATACGCACTACTTTACAAGCGCTTTATGCCATCTATGATAATTGTAATTCACTACACACCAATGCCTACGACGAGGCCATTACAACTCCAACGGAAGAGTCTGTACGACGGGCACTTGCCATCCAATTGATTATTAATCAAGAATTAGGATTAAATAAGAATCAGAACCCTTTACAAGGATCGTTCATAATTGAAGAACTTACTGAAATTGTAGAAGAAGCGGTCTTATCTGAATTCGACAGACTGAATGAACGAGGTGGAGTATTAGGTGCCATGGAGACCAATTATCAACGAAGTAAAATTCAAGAGGAATCGCTGCATTATGAGCAGATGAAGAACAATGGAAAACTTCCTTTGGTTGGCGTTAATACTTTCCTATCCAAATCAGGATCGGAAACCATTCTACCAAAAGAGGTTATCAGAAGCAGTAATACTGAAAAGGAAAATCAGATTTCAGAATTGGATAAATTTCACCTTAGAAATAAAGATCAAAGCTTAATAGCGCTCGAAAAGCTAAAGGCTGTAGCCATAAACAACGAAAACGTTTTTGCAGAATTAATGGAAACGGTAAAATACTGTTCATTGGGACAGATAACCAAGGCCTTGTATGAAGTTGGTGGGCAATACCGCCGTAATATGTAAGCCTGCTTACAAATACAAAAGAGACAAATCAATATTTCGATCTGTCTCTTTTGCATTTGAGTTATATTATAACTACAGCATCAAGAGTCTACTTTAGTCGATCTTCTACATCACATAGAAAATCTTCAAATTCAATTTCAAACTTGGATAAATCATCCTCAAAAAAGTCTTCCGCGCTAATTTCGCTCCCATCGTTAAATTGCAACAAGAAATTTACGAACCAGTCATTATCATCCATATTAGTATTGGAAGGAAAAGCAATTGCCTTTGCAATAATAGCATTATCGGAAACATAACGCACCTTCATATCAACATGCTTATTAACAGCATCAGCCATACTTTTAGCCCAGATCTCTCCAGTCAACCCAAGCTTTTCGATTAAAGCTAATTCGGTAACAAAACCATTACCTTCAACACTAGCTACCATTTTAATATCTTTTATCTGGATGGATGATTGCCCCTTTCGAATCATCATATACTCACTAGTTCCTGCTATCTCAGCATATAATAAATGCTCAAAAACAACTTCTGAATCATTCAAAAAGGAATAACGCCACTTTGAATGATCGTTAGCATTGACAGCTTCCATCTGAAATGAAAAAGGTAAAGGATTGAAAGTCATAACCACATTCTCAATATCCCCGGAATTAGAAATATCAACATTAATATTGCTCGTGGCCACCAACTCATCCTGCAACTTCATCTCAAAAAATAGACTGCTTATCATTTCAGTTACAATGGTTCCATCTTCAAGTTCTTCTCCCTTTCCAGGAAAATCGCCATCGTAAACTTCAAAATCGTAGATTCTTAAGATCAGATCATTGCTTATCGATTCCTTTGAAGATGGCAACTTATAAATGATTTCCTCGTCAGTCTCACTAACCCTTATAAAATCATTGATTTCAGAATCCCACTCCCAAGTGCCTTTTCCATCTTGCCATAAAGAACTCAAACTCTCTTCTCCATTCCTTGAAATTCCTTCGATTGCCTCGAAGTGATCACAAATAGATTCTTCATTGGCCATTGACATTCCAAGCTCAGCAATTGAATGCACCACTCTTTTGTTAGAGCTATTGGAATTATCAGCCATCATGTCCATCAAACCAGCACTAAGCTTTGCAAATTTCGTATCTGAAAGTTCACCAATATTAGTAAATAATGAATGTCCAGCAGCTTCTAAACGTGCCTTATCCACTTCAGTTCCTAAGGAACTATAGACATCTCCCTCCTCGTTTTTGCTACAAGCCACAAAAACTATTAATAATAGGACAATTAAATTTTTTATCAGGTTGTTCATTTCTCTCCTTTTTACTTATCCATCGAATCTTTCAATTCATTTGGCAAACATTCCCCAATGCTTACACAATGATAAGTTTGACAGTAAAATGCTCTTAAAGCACAATACCATCTGTACTTTCCATTAATATGACAATAGAAAACATCATCACACGTATTTGGTACGATATAAAAACACAAAAGTTTACAGTAATGAACTATTTCGAGCAATTAATTATACTTGTTAATGTAGACCTTGCGCTTTAAATAAACTATCTTTATTAGTTTACGAACATTGATACACCAAAAGGATAAAAGATGAAACGCCGACATTTTATACTCAACACAATATTAGGTGGAGCTGCCATTGGGCTTCATTCATGTAGCAGCAACGAGACTAAAGACGAAGGAAATAGCAAGACAGCTCAGTCATTTGTTCTTGAAGAAATGAATGTACCTGAATTACAAAAACTGATAAAAAATGGCACCTATAGCAGTGAAAAAATTACCCAATTATACATTCAGCGTATTAAGAACATCGACCATGCAGGCATCAACTTAAGATCAGTAATTGAAATAAACCCAGATGCTATTTTAATTGCTCAAGAATTAGATAAAGAACGAGCAGAAGGAAAAACACGAGGTCCATTGCACGGAATCCCTGTTTTGATAAAGGAAAACATAGATACTGGCGATAAACAAATAACATCGGCTGGCTCAGTAGCTTTATCATCGCACAAGGCTAAAACTGATGCCTTCATTGTTGAACAACTCAGAGCTGCGGGCATGGTGCTACTTGGCAAAACCAACCTAAGCGAGTGGGCTAACTTTCGTTCAACGAATTCAAGTAGCGGCTGGAGTAGTCGAGGAGGGCAAACTCGAAACCCATACGTATTAGACCGAACACCATGCGGTTCATCTGCTGGATCGGCAGTTGCCATATCTGCCAATTTAGCACCCTTAGCCATAGGAACAGAAACGGATGGATCGATAGTTTGTCCTTCTGGCATTAATGGTGTGGTGGGCATTAAACCTACAGTTGGATTATGGTCTCGATCGGGCATTATCCCCATATCACACAGTCAGGATACTGCCGGACCAATGGGAAAAAGTGTACTTGACGCTGCCCTATTGTTACAAGCATTAACCGCAAAGGATGAACACGACAAAGCATCCCAAGCCCAGCCAGATGAATTAAATATTTACCTCAACTTTGATAGAAATACCATAAACAGTGCCCGAATAGGTTACATGAAACAATATTCAGCCTTTGACAAAAGGGTGGCTAAAATAATGGATGAAACAATTTCGAAATTGGAGGAAGCAGGGGCTATTATAGTTGACATAGACAATCATGAAGAAGCTAATGAAATAGGTCAATACGAATGGACAGTTTTGCTATACGAGTTTAAAGACGGAATCAATAATTACTTAAAATCACACCCTGAAATACCGATCAATAGCCTGAGTGAATTGATTACATTTAATAAAGAAAACCACAAAGCTGCTATGCCTTGGTTTAGCCAGGAGATTCTTGAAATGGCCAATGAAACAAGTGATTTGAACGACAAAAAATATCTGGAAGCCAAAAAGCTTTGTAAAGAATTAGCACAAGACAAAGGAATTGACAAGCTGATAGAAACGCATCAACTAGATGCCTTGATGGCTCCAACCAATGGCCCAGCCTGGACAATAGACTATGTAAATGGTGACAATTTTAAAGGAGGTAGTTCAACACTAGCGGCTGTATCAGGTTATCCTAGCGTTACCGTTCCTGCTGGCAACATTTTGGGTTTACCAATAGGCGTTTCCTTTTTTGGCAAAGCCTGGACCGAAAGTAGGTTAATCCAAATCGCTCACGTATATGAGCAAGCAAGTAAACAACGAATTGTTCCAACATTCAAAACGAGCCTTCTTGATGAAGAATAAAACAAAACGAAACTATCAAAAAAACAAACTCGCTCATCGAGCGTAGTCGAGATGAAAAAATATTTGAACTAACTTCAATATGTTATCACTTCGACTACGCTCAGTGAACGGTTGTATATAATATTCTATTCGGCTAAATACTCATGAATTCTTTCAGCTGCTTCGCGCCCTTTTGCAATGGCCGTTACTACCAAGCTAGCGCCATTTGAAGCATCACCTGCTGCAAATACCTTTGCTTGACTGGTCTGGTATTTCTCATCAACTTTAATATTTCCCCTTTGATCAAGATCTAAACCAAGTTCGCTTACCAAACCTTCGTGCACAGGGCTTACAAAACCCATGGATAACATTACAATTTCAGCATCTACAATGTGAGCTGTCTCGGGCTTTTCAGACATTTGCCATTGACCATTGTCCCCCTTATTCCATTCCACTTCAACCAACTCAACTTGTTTCAAAACACCATTTTCTCCTATGAAACGTTTAGTATTCAAACTCCACTTTCGCTCACAACCTTCCTGATGCGAAGTGGACGTTTTTAGCACGTTTGGCCAATAAGGCCAAGGATTTCCTTCCGCTCTCTTTGCTGGAGGTTTTGGTAATATTTCAATTTGGGTTACCGACTTCGCTTTCTGGCGTATGGAGGTACCAACACAGTCGCTACCAGTATCACCACCACCAATAACTAAAACATTTTTACCCTTAGCTATTAATCTTTCACCATTTGTAAACTGCTCACCTCTATTTACCTTATTCTGTTGCTTTAAAAAGTCCATTGCAAAATGCACACCTTGCAAATCTCTTCCTTCAACAGGTAAATCACGCGGTTTCATAGCACCGATGGTTAAAACAACAGCATCAAAATCCTTCAATAATTCATCGCCTTTAACATCCTCACCAATGGCCGTATTTATTTTAAAAGTGATTCCTTCCTGCTCAAAAATAGCAAGTCGACGATCAATCACTTTTTTATTCAGCTTGAAATCAGGGATTCCATATCGCAATAAACCACCAATGGCATCGTCCTTTTCGAACACAGTTACTTCATGACCAGCCTGATTCAATAGATCAGCTGCAGAAAGCCCTGCCGGACCTGAGCCAACCACTGCAACTTTCTTACCAGAGCGTTTCTGTGGTATACGCGGAGTAACATAACCCGAATCAAATGCTTTTTCTACAATCGAGGCCTCGTTTTCGCGAATGGTAACGGCTTCTTCATGAATTGCCAAAACACACGATTTCTCGCATGGGCTTGGACAAATACGACCAGTAAACTCTGGAAAACTATTTGTTGAATGCAATATATCACTAGCTAACTTCCATTCTCCCTTATAAACTGCATCTTGCCATTCAGGAATCTTACTCCCAACCGGACAAGCCCAATGGCAAAACGGAATGCCACAATCCATACAACGCGACGCCTGAAGGGTACGATCCTCTTGATTGAGCGTTTGTTCAACTTCACCATAATCATCCACCCGCTCACTTATAGGTCGGTTACCACCTTCTTTACGTGCAATATGCATAAAACCTTTTGGATCAGCCATAATTATCTTTTTTAAAAGAAACCGGGAATGGCTCCTTTGAACCTTCACTCATTCTCATTTCCCGGTTTTCTTTTTTTAATATTCTATTTTTCTATTCTCTAATAAACGGAGCGTCTTCAGTATCACGTAGTTTTTGCTCCAATTCCTTAATTTTTTGCTCTTGCAACACCTTCTTGTATTCAAACGGTATCACCTTCACAAACTTCGGTAAATACTGATTCCAGTTAACCAATATCTCTTGTGCTTTAGAACTATTGGTATGCAACAAATGCTTGTTTAGCATAAACTGTAGTTCTTTTACATCGGCTCCATCTTCCACAGGAGTAAGGTCTACCAAACCCTTATTACAATAATAGTCAAGGTTGTTATCCTCATCGAGCACATAGGCAATACCACCACTCATACCTGCCGCAAAGTTTCTACCTGTTTTACCAAGCACAACAACTCTACCGCCAGTCATGTATTCGCAACAGTGATCGCCCACGCCTTCAACAACGGCATGTGCACCTGAATTACGAACTGCAAATCTTTCTCCAGCAACTCCACGTACATAGATAAATCCAGTAGTGGCACCATACAACACCGTATTACCAATAATGATATTTTCTTCTGGTTTGAAGCTCGAACCATGAGGCGGCACAACAATAATTTTACCGCCCGAAAGACCTTTACCGAGGTAATCATTAGCATCACCTTCGAGACGGAAACTCACCCCTTTAGTAAGAAAAGCTCCGAAACTCTGCCCCGCAGAACCTTTGAAGGTGCAATTGATTGTATTTTTACCCAGACCTTCTTCACCGTAAGCTTTTGATACTTCACCTGAAAGCATGGCACCAACCGTACGATCCACATTTCGAATGTCTCGCGCTAACCACACCTTAGATCCATTTACCAAGGCTGGCTGTGCTTCTTTAATCAAGCTACGATCCAATACCTCCTCAATATCATGATCCTGAACTGATGTATGGTGAATAGGATATTTCTTTCCTTCTTCAGGAAAATAAAGCAATTTACTTAAGTCAACTCCTTTTGACTTCCAGTTTCCTACTTCTTTATTTTGCTCCAATAAATCGCTACGACCAATGATTTCATCCAATGATTTATAACCCATTTCGGCTAAGTACTCACGTACCTCTTCAGCAATAAAATTAAAGAAGTTGACAACATACTTATATCTACCGATGAAGCGCTTACGTAGTTTTTCATCCTGAGTGGCGATACCTGCCGGACAGGTATTTAAATGACACTTACGCATCATAATACAACCCAAGGTAACCAATGCTGAAGTGGCAAAACCAAATTCCTCAGCTCCTAACATGGCCATTTTAACCACATCAAAACCGGTCTTCAACTGTCCATCAGTCTGCAATTTCACACGACCACGGAGATTATTCATCACCAAGGTCTGTTGCGTTTCGGCCAAACCAATTTCAACAGGCAAACCAGCATGTTTGATGGAACTGCTTGGGCTCGCTCCCGTTCCTCCTTCAGTTCCACTTATCACAATTAGATCGGCTTTAGCTTTGGCAACACCTGCCGCTACTGTACCAACACCATTCTCAGAAACCAATTTCACACTAATACGTGCACTTGGATTAGTATTCTTCAAATCATATATCAACTGAGATAAATCTTCAATGGAATAAATATCGTGATGTGGCGGCGGTGATATTAAGGTAATTCCTGGTGTTGAATTACGCAACTTTGCGATAATTTTATCCACCTTAAATCCAGGCAACTGTCCACCTTCACCAGGTTTAGCACCCTGAGCAATTTTAATTTGTAACTCATCAGCATTAACCAGGTAATTGTTGGTTACACCAAATCGTCCACTGGCAATCTGCTTAATGGAGCTACGTGCATCACTATTAAAACGCTGAGCATCTTCACCTCCTTCACCGGTATTGCTTCGTCCGCCAACGGCATTCATAGCTTTTGCCATGGCTTCGTGAGCTTCTTTGGAAATGGAACCATATGACATAGCACCAGTTACAAAACGTTTCATGATTGCCGAAGCCGGTTCCACCTCACTTATATCGATGGACTTACCCTTCTTCAACTTCATCAAACCTCTTATAAATAAAGGTGTTCGATTATCCTGATCTACCCGACTACTATATTCTTTATATTTCGCATAATCGTTTTCGGCAGTTGCCCATTGCAACAAACCAACCGTTTCAGGGTTCCAACCATGCTTCTCACCATATTTGCGGTAAGCAAAACTTCCTTTTGTATCAAATGGATTCTTGTTAAACGTAGGTTGATACGCTTTTGCATGATCCAATTGTATTTCTTTAGCTATCTCGTCGAAACTTACACCGCCGATTTTAGTTGGTGTACCCACGAAACACTTATTAATTACTTCACTTGAAATACCAATGGCCTCAAAAATCTGAGCTCCATGATAACTTCGAAGTGTACTAATTCCCATTTTAGAGAAAATCTTAAGTAGTCCTTTATCAACCGCCTTAATATAATTTTCGCGCGCAACTCCGTATTCGAGATCAACACTTCCATTTTTCACCATCTCGTCAATGGCTGCGAAACAAACGTAAGGATTAATTACACTAGCACCATAACCTAGCAATAGTGCGAAATGCATCACTTCACGCGCTTCACCAGTTTCAACAATTAAACCAACCTGCGTACGTTTTCTGGCTTTTATTAAATGGTGGTGTGTAGCAGAAACTGCTAACAAAGAAGGGACTGATGCGAAATCAGCATCAATATCTCTATCGCTTAATATGATATAGTTATTACCATCATCAACCGCTTTCTCAGCTGCAGCACAAATGGAATCAATCGCCTTTTGTAACCCTTGACTTCCCTCGCTCACACGATATACCATAGGAATAGACACATGCGTAAATTCTTCACGCTTGAAATCCTTTATTTTTCCAAGGTCCGTATTGGTCATGATTGGACTTTCGAACTTAATCGATCGACATTGCGATGGCTCTTCGCTCAACAGATTTTTCGAAACGGAACCAATGTAATTGGTCAATGCCATTACCAATCCCTCGCGAATTGGATCAATTGGCGGGTTGGTAACCTGAGCAAATAATTGTCGGAAATAAGAAAACAAACGCTGTGGCTTATCCGACAAAACTGCAATTGGCGTATCGTTACCCATGGAGCCAATTGGCTCACCACCAGTTACAGCCATAGGTTTTATAATCTGATCGAAATCTTCCTTATTGTATCCAAATGCCTTTAGATAAGAACTGTATTTATCACCCAAATCAGAAGGCACACGGTGTTGCACTTCTATTTCGCGCATCCTAATACGGTTCTCTTTTAACCAATTAGAATAAGGGTGACGCTTTGAGAGTTGCGACTTTATTTCTTCATCAGGTATAATAATACCTAACTGAGTATCAACTAACAAAAGCTTTCCAGGCTTTAAACGGCCTTTCTCTTTGATCTCTTCGGCAGGGAACGTTTGAACTCCCACTTCCGATCCCATTACGATCATATCATCTTTGGTAATGACATAACGCGATGGACGTAAACCATTCCTATCTAAAGTACCACCAATATAGCGACCATCAGAAAACACAATTGAAGCTGGACCATCCCATGGCTCCATTATTGTAGAGTGATACTCGTAATAGGCCTTTAGACTTTTCGGGATTGGATTCTTACTATTCCACGATTCCGGAATCATCATACTCAATGCGTGTGGCAATGAGCGACCTGTCAAGAATAAGAATTCCAGCACATTATCAAGCGATGCTGAGTCGCTCATGTTTGGCTCAACAACAGGGAAAAGTTTCTTCAAATCATCGCCAAATAAATCTGACTCCAAAAGACTCTCGCGAGCTTCCATCCAAAGACGATTACCTTTAATGGTATTAATCTCACCATTGTGCGCCATAATACGGAAAGGCTGTGCCAAATCCCACGTTGGGAAAGTATTGGTACTAAATCGTGAGTGCACCAATGAAATAGCACTCTTAACACGTGCATCCTTTAAATCAAGATAATATTCTCCTAATTGATCAGGAGTAAGCATACCTTTATATATAAATATCTTTGAAGAGAAGCTTGGCAAATAAAAAGCCTCCTTTTCAACAAGGTCTGATTGACGAATTGTATTTTCGGCTTGCTTACGCGCTAAATATAATCTACGCTCCAATGCATCCTGCTCATAATTGCCTTTCACAAAAATCTGACGAATACATGGTTCTGTCTGGCGGGCAATTTCTCCAATCACATCGCTATCAACAGGAACATCGCGATAACCAATCAACTCCAATCCTTCACTTAACACGTACTTATCCAGTACTTCAAGGCATTTGTGAGCCTCTTTTTCATCTCTTGGTAAAAACACCAAACCCGTTCCGTACTTACCACTTTCTGGTAAATTAAATCCACATGTTTGAAAAAACTCATGCGGAACCTGCATTAAAATACCTGCACCATCTCCTGATTTATTATCCGAGCTCTCCGCTCCACGGTGGGTCATATTACTTAATACCTCAAGACCACGCATTACAATATCATTCGTTTTCTGACCTTTAATATTAGCCACAAAACCAATTCCACAATTGTCGTGTTCATTCGCTGGGTCATACAAACCCTGAGGTAAGGGAAATCTTTTCTGCATCATACTATCATCATTATGGAGAGTTACTCTACTACATATACCTAATAAGGTATCCTAATCTACCACAGTCCTAAATTACATCTCCTCTTACATTTAGAAAGTTAATCGGACTTATTATTGAATAATCGTAAGCAAAAGTAATAATAACAATAGCAAATTCCAATTTATTAACACTTTCGTCATGTCATTTTATGACATTTAGCATGTTTTATTACACGAATGGAAGTTCTCGTATCATTTACGAACCAAGACTATACAAAGAAAATACCTCAAAAAATTCATTTTAGAAATAAAATGAAATCATCTGCAAAGCCTATCAATGATAATTCTCCACAATAAATAATCAGTACCCCCATAATTTCACCCCTCTATTTAAATAAAAGCACAATTACACAAAATACACCCTATTCTGAAAGGGGTTAAAAGTTATATTTTTATATTTTTTCAATATTTACCCCTTAAATATTTGGGGGTCTAAAATAAAATACGATATATTTGCACAGCACCCCCTCAAAAAAAGAGAGGGTCGAAATAAAAAAGCACTTTTTAAAAGTTGACACCCCCAATCAACAAGGAGCAAAAGCAAACATTAACAAATTAACCACACTCGCATGAAAAAGATTTTATTGATTTTGGGATTAGGCGTGTCCTTTCTGTCAAACGCTCAGGAGGAGAAAAAAAGTAGTTTTGATGTTTCCGCTGATTTAGTATCGCGTTATGTTTTTAGAGGTGTTGATTTTGGTAACTCACCAGGAATCCAACCAACAATTGAGTTTTCTAGCGGCGGATTTTCAGCTGGAGCTTGGGGCTCATATGCTTTTTCAAACTCATCAGCAGGTGCCGATGCCTTCCAGGAAGCAGACATTTATGCCTCATATGGCTTTGATTTCGGATTAAGTCTGGGCATAACAGATTATTATTACCCAGGTAGCAGCTGGTTTGAACTCGATGATGAAATATCAAGTCATGCAATTGAATTAAACCTGGGTTACGAAACAGGCGCTTTTAGTTTCGCTGCCAATTATGCCCTTAACGACTCCAGAGCTGGAGCCGGCGAACAGGATGGCGTAATGTATTTTGAAGCAGGTTATGCTTTTGGCTCATTCAACGCCTTTATTGGAGGTGGTGACGGATGGCATGTATCTACAGGAGAAAAAGGAGATTACCAAGTTGTTAATATGGGGGTTGGAACAGAAAAAGAAATTAAAATATCAGACACATTTTCTATCCCAATGTTTGGACAAGTTATCGTTAATCCTAATAGCGAGCAATACCACATTGTCGTTGGAATATCATTATAAAAATATCATCAATCCAAATCTTGAAGTAAAAGAGCATCCTGGATTACAAACATAAATCTACAACTACACCTTTATCGCCACCATGGGTGCTCTTTACTTTAAAATTTAACATTAAACAAAACAACGTTATGAAAAAAATCGAAGCCATTATCCGCTTATCACGTTTTGAAGCGGTAAAAAAAGCCTTGGAAGAACAGGACATTACATTTTTCTCATACTGGGATGTAAGAGGAACTGGTGTGGCCCGAGAAGGTCATTTATATAGAGGAACCCTCTACGACACAAGCATTATCGAACGTCGCATATTATCGATCATTGTTCGTGATGAAAATATGGATAAGACTATTCAAACCATAATTACATCTGCCAAAACCGGAGAAATAGGTGACGGCCGCATATTCGTTTCTGACATGGCCGACACCTATAGGATCAGGACTGGTGAATCGGGACCCGAAACACTTTACGAGAAGTAATTAATTCAGACTGAAAAGAAATTTAAAACAAGAAATTATGGACGCAAATAGCGCTTTAGATATTTTATGGGTCTTACTGGCAGGTATATTAGTCTTTTTTATGCAGGCTGGATTCGCCATGGTAGAAGCAGGTTTTACACGAGCCAAAAATGTAGGTAACATTATTATGAAGAACTTCATGGACTTTTCAATTGGTTCATTATTGTTCTGGATAATTGGATATAGTATGATGTACGGAGGAGAAGGTGCTTTCTTCGGTGCATTTGATTTCTTTTACAACGACGGTACTGACTTACACAATTTATTCTTTCAAACCGTATTTGCAGCTACTGCGGCTACAATTGTTTCAGGAGCCATGGCTGAAAGAACCAAGTTTAGTACCTATTTAGTTTTCTCAATTTTCATCACTGTTGTTATTTATCCAATCTCGGGTCACTGGGTATGGGGTGGTGGCTGGTTAAGCGATCTTGGTTTCCACGATTTCGCAGGATCAACCGTAGTTCACTCTGTTGGTGGCTGGGCTGCCCTTGCTGGCGCTTGGACCATTGGTCCCCGAATTGGTAAATACAACGGTAAAACCAATGCCATCCCTGGACACAACATGGTATTGGGTGCATTAGGCGTATTTATTCTTTGGTTAGGATGGTTTGGATTTAACCCTGGATCGCAATTAGCCATAAGTGGCGACAATGCCTATTCAGTAGCATTAATTGTAATCACTACAAATCTTGCAGCCGCAGCGGGCGCTGTAACAACCATGTTTGTAACATGGATTCGCTACGGCAAACCTGATTTATCAATGACCTTAAATGGTGCCTTAGCAGGGTTAGTAGGGATTACTGCAGGCTGTGATATCGTCTCTCCTGCAGGAGCTGTTGCCATTGGAGCAATTGCTGGTTTGGTTGTTGTTTTCTCAATCGAATTTATCGATCAAAAACTAAAAATAGATGATCCAGTTGGTGCCATTTCAGTACACGGCGTTGTTGGTGCTGTAGGTACACTAATGGTAGGCTTCTTTGCTACCGAAGGTGGTGTCTTCTATGGAGGAGGCTTTGCCTTACTTGGCACTCAAGCTATTGGTGTAGCGGCCATTGGTGCATGGGCATTCGGTCTTGGACTAATTTTATTCAAAACCCTTAAAGCCACAATGGGACTTCGCGTATCAGAACAAGAAGAACGTGAAGGATTGGATATCCATGAGCATGGACAAAGCTCATACAACTATTAGATGTTGCGTTGTTTTACTACATAGAAAGTGAAATGGCCGAATCAAACGTGATTAGGCCATTTCTATTTTATCCAAAAAATTCGTCATGAATTGCACCTATGGCCTTATCCTGATCAGATGCATCAACAATAAAATAACTTGCTACCGCAGATGCTCCAGATACAATCATCTTAACATTCACATCCTGACGAGCCAAAGCCATGAATAAACGACCTGATATACCCGGCTTGTCAAGTAAGCCCTGCCCAACAACAGCAATGGTAGAAATCTGCTCTTCCACGACCAACTCAGTTATAGCAGATAACTCCAACTCTTCTACAATACGATAAGCTTTTTTAATATCACTAACTGAAAGCATCAGGTTAATTACAATTTGCGATGTAATAACTGACTTAATATTTATTCCTGCCTTATCCAGAGCTACCGTTACTTTGGCTAAAACCCCGCGCTTTAATCCAACACCTGCACCTCGTAACTTAAGGATACAAAAATCATTACTATAGGTAACACTCTTAATAATGGCATCGGTCACCTCTTCGGTTCCGCACACCACAGTACGAGGCTCAATCACCCCACTAAAGGCATCAATATTTCCAATATTTATTGGAATATTTAATCGCTTAAGCGGCTCAACAGTACGCGGATGCAGTATGCCTGCACCAAAATAAGATAACTCAGCGGCTTCGGCATAACTTAAAGACTTCAAGCGACGTGGCGCGTTAACCAGTTTTGGATCGGCACTCATAAAGCCATCCACATCTTTCCACACATCTAAAGATTCAGCCTCGAGGCAGCGCGCCAAAGCAGCGGCTGAATAATCGCTACCTCCTCTTCCTAATAAAGTAACTTTACCCTTTGGCGATACACCATAAAACCCTGGCACCACATAAACCTTATCTTCTCCCAAACGTTTCTGCACATGCTCCGATGCAACCTTATAATCAACCGTTGCATTACCAAACTCACCATCAGTTACCAAAGGCATTTCTTCGGGCAAAGCCTCTTCTGCTTCTATTCCGTTAGCTTGTAGAATTGATGTCAAAACCAAAGAACTCAAACGCTCGCCGTAACTCAACACAACATCTTCAACAAACTCAGGCACATCACCAATATAATGAACACCAGTTAAATATCTACTTAATTCTCCGATACGCTCCTCAACCAATCGCATGGTTTTCTCTTGCCAATGCTTTTCCTCAAAATTTTCAAGAATGGCTTCTTCTTTTAATTCACGTAAAAAACGCGTTAAAGTATTTATATAAGATTCATCTTTTTTTACTTCTGCAAGCGAAGTAATTAAATGATTTGTAATGCCATAAAATGCTGAAACAACAATGACCATTGGACGATTATAAGCTTTTATAACGCCAACTAATTTTTGAATATCTTCTTTCTTCTTAAGGTTTGAACCGCCAAATTTGGCTACAACTTTCTTCATGGTGTATAAAATATACCGGACTATGCCGAAACGAATAATAAATTTTAATGATGCATATTCAAATGCAATAAACGGAGGTAATCATTATAGAAGCCACAAGGGCATTCGAAAACATTGTTGAAGTAAAATCATATAATTGGTTTAAATTCATCATCTTCCTTTCGGAATCAGGTTTTGGCACCTGCCGTTTTGGTGGTTGCCAGAAGTTCATAGAGCCTGTCTCTCCCTTCTTCTTAATAAACTCAAACGCTTTTTGCACAAATACAAAAAGCTGCACAAAACTAAGTGAAGCAATTTTAATAAACAAATGAGAGCTTAAATTGAAAAGCTGATTTTACTCAAATAGAAATGCTATGCGAAATTATCAACATCCAGCATCTTCATTAAATCGTCGTAAACAAACTCATAATCCAATATGCTTTTCACTTTATCATTACTTACAATTTTGTAAGGTATGGTGAGATTAGAAGCATCAAATACTGGTGCAGGATTACCCTTAATCGAAGTCGCTTTGCTATAGAAATCTTCTTTTTTAGGATGCGTAGATGCACAGCCGTTAAAAACATTTCCCCATATTTCCTTATCAATGACAGTTTTAATAATTCCTATACAGTCATCAAGATGAATGAGGTTAATGGGCACCTTCGCTCCTTTAACAATTCGACCTTTGCCAAAGAATCCACCAGGATGCCGCTCTGGCCCAATTAATCCAGCAAAGCGCACAACTGTTACATCAATATTTCTAAGGCTCTGAAAAAGACGCTCAATGACTAACATACGATTGGCATCACCATCCATAGAATCAGTATCTTCCTCTTTAACAACTGAATTCGTATTTTCATACACAGATGTTGAACTAACCAGCACTAGCTTTTTTACTCCTGAAAAAGATAAGGCATTAATAAGTGCAGCATATGAATCAGTCTGAGCAAGACCTTTGCTAGGCGGCACATTAACGATTAAGTACTCCGAATCAAGAAAATCAGCAAACTCATTCTTCCCAATAGCTTCACCCAACTGTAATACGTAAGGTTTAATGTTGTTGGCTTCTAATAAGCTTTGCTTTTCAGGACTTGTGGTTGATCCCTTAACATACCAGCCACCCTTATTCAAAGCTTTTGCCAAAGGAAAACCTAACCACCCGCAACCTAGTACACTAATCACTTTTTGATTCATTCCTGTATTTAAAATTCAACTCTAATTAGAAGCATCTACTCCCATCTTTGTTCAATAGCGATCCATACATGAGTTGTGCAAATTTCGCTTAAAACGCTCTGGCTTTTCCAATTCCTCATAAAAATCCTCAACAAATTTAAAGACACGCTTTCTTTGCTTCAGCTCAAGATATTCAAACTCATTAATCGTTTTTAACATCTGCTCTTTAACTTTTAAAAAATCTTCTATTAGTACATCGTAGTTGGTATCAAATGTCCGACATCTTCCGGTAAAATCACGTTCAGTTACTCGCTCTGCTTCGGACCATTCCGATGGCAAGGCATAACTTGTATTAATCAAACCTGCATGGTCAAAATCGTAAGGCACAGGCACAACCTCCTCTTTTCTATGATTCTTAATCTTCAGAAACTTTATATTGTGTCCACTTTTAATCCGCCAATCCGTATTTCCAATCATGTACATAAAAATAGCAACCCGATCGGCTTCCAATTCATTAATTTCAGCATCATTAAAATACTTCCCTTCAATCTCTATTACATCAGTGCGCTCACAGAATACATCCATTGGCTCAATAAGAAATCCCAATTGATCCACATTGCGTTCTCGTTTTCCAGTATCACGATATTCTATATCAGCCATCCTAACCCTTAAGCTATAAGGACTTATCAAAGCATACAACTTATAAATCAGGTATTCTTTTAACACATAATCCCTATAGGTATCAGAATCGTAACAGTGCGACACCAACTTAACCTTTACATATTTACCATCATCTACAATCAAGGTATCAGGCTTGAAATTCAACATCAATGGAGGAAAACCACAATTCATTTTACGGTAATAACCACGTGGCTTAAGCCTCAATTCGCGTTCAAATGCATCTTTTTTTGAAAAACGAATAGAAATTAAGGCAGGAATATAATTCTCATCTTCCTTATTTTTTAATAAAGATGTAAAATCAGCACTTAATTTTATTTGAAGTTTTTCTTCTCCTTCAAATAAACTATTGCGACCAGTCTCCTTTTCTACCTGCGCCAAAGAGCTCACAGCAAACGATGTAAGCCCAAATAACATTATTATTAAAATTCGCCACCCCATACTTTCGTCTTTCTAGTCACTATTAAAATATTGCATAATTTATAAAATTATAAGCAGAAGAAAAATACATCTTGATTTTGGTCAATATTCTTAGTAGTTTGAAGTATCTAAAGAGAATTACTATGTACAGATTCGCTATTGACAATCAGGAAGAGTTAAGAGACGGTATATCTCGCGTATTGAATGAACAATATTCGCACATCGAAGAACAGATAAAGATTACTGATAACATTGATATAAGTGTCCACGAAATTCGAAAAACCTTAAAACGTGTACGCGGCGTTTTGCGCTTAATCCGCTATGACATTGGTGAGGAGTTATATCACATTGAAAATGTTAAGTGTAGAGAATTAGCTAGGCTCTTATCCAAAATACGAGACTTACATGTTATCATATCCTACTTGGCGGAATGTTTCGAAGCAGAAGAAATAAAGGTTAATGAAGGCAGCTTTATTAAATTTATCGACCATCTTAATACACAAAAAGAGTTGGCCTTGCAAAAGATAGTTGACAACAATGTGTTTCAACACATCAGCGATAAAGCAAGTGATTCGAAAAAAGCTATCGAAAATTATCCATTAAATAACTTGGGGCCACATACAATACAAGAAGGTGTTACAAAGGTGTATCAACAATGCCTAGGAAAGATGGAGGAATCTCAGCTTAACCTTGACGATCATTCAACTCATCAACTACGTAAAAAAGTAAAGTATCTTTTAAATCAAATGCTTTTGATGCAAGAAGTTTGGCCCGACTATTTTGTACATTATTCTTCTTCCTTAAAAACAGTTTCTGATTTACTGGGCGATGATCATAACCTGGCAGAAACAGTGGCCATAATCCAAGAATGTCCTGACACCATATTAATTCAGGAAGAAAAAGACAAGATGATTAAAAGCATCAATAACGAAAAGTCACAAATACATGATGACGTATGGCCACTCTTGGGGAAAATATTTACAGAAGAACCTGAAGCATTTGTAAAAAGAATAAAATCGTATTGGTTAATTAGCCGAGAGTAAAAATAGGAGGAAGCATTGTAACTTCCTCCAAGGTTAACTATTAGGAATCAAGCGCCTGTTTTTCATCCGAAACATTGGCGTTTTTTATTTTCGAAGAAGCTTTCATTATAAAACCGAGTGCAACAAACAAACCTACATTACCTGCTAAGAAGGCAAAATCGTTTAATTGCAGAAGTACAAATAAGAAAGTATACAGTACTACTAGTAGTAAAAATATCCAGAATGATTGTTGGCGATCACCAAGTATACCATACGAATAGAGAGTTACCATTAAAATGATACTTGTCGACGCCACCACGTAGGCCCAGGTAAAACCAATGTGCTCACTCAAGGCTGTGAGGATAGAAAAAAACAATACCAAAGCCAAACCCACCAACAAGTATTGCAAAATTTGGATCGTCTTCTTTTTAACCAATTCAATAAAGAGAAACACCAATAAAGTAAGGCAGATGATAAGAATTCCATATTTAGCTGATCTAAGTGATTTTTGATAATGATTGACAGGCACATATAATTCTACACCTAACTGATGTTCGTAAACCTTATGACGACTTCCTACCCAATACTGCGGGAAATTTCGGTTTAAATGTGTAATGGTCCAGTTTGCAGTGAATCCATCGACGTTCACATCGTGTGTAGTTGGCAAAAATGAGCCATTAAAACTAGGATCTTTCCAATCTGATTGAAGCGTTATACTGCTCTTTTTTCCAAGTGGATTAAACGATAAGGTTTTGGCTCCACTCAAATTTAAAATAATTGAAAAGGGGCGGTCGTCATTTAAACTTTCAACATCAATAGGGCATGCTAATGACATGCCTGAAGTACTTAAATCGCGTGTAATTAATCCTGCCTCAGGCTCACTCATCTCACCATTCCACGAGAAACTAACTTTTCCTTTAATACCTCTATTATCTGCAACCGCCATTGTAACATAGGCACCTTGCCAATCAATTTCATCAGCATCGTGAACCATCTTATGCAGATTACTAAATTTCCCGGAAATATTCAGATTAGCATTATAAACAGGCGTTTCGTAAATGCCTCGTTTACGCAATTCTGTTTCAATATTACCGTTCACATCCAAATCCTCTGGCATGATGTGTAACCACTTTTTAATCTGACTTACCTCATTGTCCTTATCTTTTACATTGTAAAAAACAGGAACGTGCATGGTTGGCCCCGAAACAACTTGTGGGCCGCCCCACTGCTCCATTATTTCTAATTCAACCTGCTCATCCGTCACTTCCCGTTCACGAATAACAGATTTAACCATTCCCAACGGAATAAGTAAAATCAATACCAATAAACCAATTAGTAACATTTTAAATGTTATGGTCTGATACCATTTTTCATCATCAAGCATAATATTAAGTTTAGTCATATCTAATAAATTAAAAGTACTTTGAAATACAAAGTATATATGTAAAAAAAATAGCTACTCAGCGTTCAATAATTTTTCTAATGCCGACAAATGTTTCCTAAACGATAATTTACCAAGCTCACTAGCGCTGTAAGTTGTATTAGGTTTTTTCCCAATAAACTGTTTACTCACAATAATCAATTCATTTTTTTCAAGCGCTTTCAAATGACTAGCAAGGTTCCCATCTGTAACTCCCAGCAGCTCTTTTAAGGCATTAAAATCGAGCACATCATTCACCATTAAAGCCGACATAATGCCCAACCTTACCCGATTTTCAAACTGCTTATTTAATCCTTCTATAATGCTTTTCATATGATTATACGTTCATTCTATTGCCATATGGAACTCGCCTGAAAAATAACCATTTCCTGTATGAGTACTTTACACATGGCTCGTTTCATCGATCGTATTTAAGGTACATGCTTACCCCGTAAACAATGTGAAATACACCAAAGCCCAAGGTCCAAAATACTAAGCCATAGTTTAAAAACACACCTGCTAACAAACCAAGGCCAATCTCGGTATAACCCAAGTATTGAATATCGCGCAAGGTATAGCGCGAGGCCATTAATAAAGCCAAGCCATAAAATATTAGCATCACCGATGCCACCAAACGAATATTTTCGTGGTAAATCAATATCAAACTAAAAACACCACCAATAAACAATACAAAGCAAAGATTCCAAGCTACTTTACGCGTACTTGCAGTCCAAAAAGGAAGCGACGATTTACGCGATTTTCGCCAGCTAAACAACCAAGCTAATGAAACGGCCAAAACAAATACAACAGCAGCTAACAACATTAAACCAAATCGAATCTGATTGGTATCCGCATTTTTCAAGCCATTCATATATTCATCGTAGGTATTGGTTCCGCCATCGAGCACAAACCAATAGGCCAAAGCAGCGCCAATGATTGCAACAACTCCAGCCGCAACCCCTGACAAACCACTTAATGATAAAAACTTAGATGAATCCTCCATCATCTTTCGGATGGCCTTAATGTCTTGAATTGACGCTTCTTTTTCTTTCATTTCATAGTACTTTGCAATTCAAAGTAAATGCTTTTATTTCAAATATTCAAATTCTTCTTAAAACTTTTCGGCATTAGTGCTGTTTAATTTCAAAACATAAAATATATGTACACAGGTTTACTTCACGCACATAGCGGTTTCAGATATATCGCACTAATTTTAATTCTTGCGGTTATTATACAAAGCTTTATAGGGTGGCAACGAGAACGCAAATTTTCGAATGCCCACAGAAAATTATCCTCTGTCTCGATGATAATTCTCCACATTCAATTGATTATTGGATTTGTTCTATTTGTTATCAGTTCAAAAGTAATGTTTGATCCAATAATGATGAAAAACACTTTACTTCGCTTTTTCACAATGGAACATCCTCTCTTAATGCTCATTGCAATTATAATTATTACAATTGGCCATAGCAAATCGAAAGCATTTAGCAACTTCCATAGTCATAAGCGACTATTCTGGAGTAACCTCATTGGTCTCCTAATTATTATAGCATCTATACCATGGCCATTTAGAGCCGAATTGGGAGCAGGCTGGTTTTAAACTACAAGCTCAAAATATAATATTTAGCACAATCAATTCTTCTTTGATTGTGCTTTTTTATTGTAGCACCAAAAAGCCTATCTTCACACTTCGAAATAAAACACATTAAATACCAAACCTATGATATTTTTAGAAGCAAGGCAGGTTGTTAAGCAATATGCCAATCATTTGGCTCTTAACAACGTCAGTTTGCAGGTTCCTGAAGGAAGCATCTACGGACTTTTAGGGCCTAATGGAGCTGGTAAAACCACTCTTATACGAATAATCAATCAAATTACTGGCCCCGATTCTGGTGAAGTCTTACTCAATGGACGTAAACTTCAAGCCGACGATGTACATCGCATCGGATACCTTCCTGAAGAAAGAGGTTTATACAAAAAAATGAAAGTTGGTGAACAAGCTGTTTACCTTGCACGACTTAAAGGTCTATCGCGAAATGATGCCATTAAAAAATTAAAATTTTGGTTCGAAAAGTTTGAGATTCAAGCTTGGTGGGATAAAAAAGTTGAAGAGCTTTCGAAAGGTATGCAACAGAAAATACAGTTCGTTGTAACAGTATTACACGAACCTAAATTATTGATATTTGATGAACCTTTCAGTGGTTTTGATCCTATCAATGCTAATATACTAAAGCAGGAAATCTTAAGTCTGAAAGAGCAAGGCGCTACCATTCTTTTTAGTACACATAACATGGGATCGGTTGAGGAATTATGCGACCACATTACACTTATCAATCAATCGCAAGCAATTCTTAGTGGCGAAGTTCATGACATACGCCAGCAATACAAGGACAATTTAATTAAGGTTGATTATTCGGGCGAACAAAACCTTATCGAGCAACACCTTGACGACAAGTATATAATAGAAAGTATTTCGCCTAACCATCATCAAAACACCGCCTTCGTAAAAATGTCTTCTGACGGATCGGTAAATAATATGATTGGTCAATTATTAAATCATGTTGAAATACATGGTCTGCAAGAAGTACTTCCTACGATGAATGACATATTCATTAAAGTAGTTGAGCAAAGTAACCAGTCTAAATCCGAAAATCGCTAATTATGAATAAAATATCACTCATCATAAAAAGAGAATACATTACAAGGGTCAAAAAAAAGAGCTTTGTAATCATGAGTATAGTTGGTCCATTATTGTTTTCATTAATGATAATATTACCAACATGGTTCGCTTCGATGGACAATACAGAAGAAATGAATATTGCTGTTGTTGACCAAACTAACAAATACGACCAACAGATTGAAGATACCGAATACATTAAATTTCTCTGGTTAAAATCATCTAATAAAGAAACTTTAAGCACTGAATACAAAGAACAAGGATACGATGCTTACATCGTTATACACGACGATCTACTTAAAACACCTGACGCCATTAACATCTATTCTGATGCGCAAATCACGATGGATGTAAAAAGGCATATCTCACGAAATCTTGAAGATTTTTTGGAGAAAGAGAAATTAGAAAGTTATCAGATTGATGGCTTAGATGCTATTATTGAAGATGTTCACAATGTAGATATAGACATTAAAACAATTAAACTTGGTGATGATGGTTCTGAAAAAGAAAGCTCCACTGAAATCACTATGGTTTTCGGTATCATATTCGCTTTAATGGTATATATGTTTGTCCTCATGTACGGCACGCAGGTTATGCGTGGGGTAATGGAAGAAAAAACCAATCGAATTGTTGAAGTGATTATTTCATCTGTAAAACCGTTTCAACTGATGATGGGTAAGATTATTGGAATTGCCATGGTGGCGCTAACGCAATTTCTTATATGGGTTATCCTTTCATTTGGTGTTGCAAGCGTTCTATCTTCAGTTTTTTTAGATGGGGCAATGCCACAAAATAGCCAGGTTGAAATGGTGCAAGGCATGAATACGGAAATGGATCAAGCGCAAACAACTGAGTTTGCTGATTCACTTACTAAAGTGTTCGAAAAAATTGACCTATCAACTCTAGTTTATAGTTTATTTGCCTTCATGTATTTATTTATTGGAGGGTATTTATTATATGCCAGTTTATTTGCGGCAATTGGTGCTGCGGTAGATAGTGAAACCGATTCACAACAGTTTGTTCTACCTATCATTATGCCACTCATACTATCCATGTATGTTGTTATGGGTGTTTTCAAAAACCCGGGCAGTGATTTGGCCTTTTGGTTTTCAATGATTCCATTTACATCTCCTGTTGTAATGATGGCGCGCATCCCGTTTGAACCACCTTTGTGGGAAGTTATACTTTCGATGGTGATATTAACTGCTTCATTTATTTTCACAACCTGGTTTGCTGGTCGCATTTATCGAGTAGGTATATTAATGTATGGTAAAAAGATATCGTACAAGGAACTGTGGAAATGGTTTAGATATTCTTCGAAATAAAAATATATTGAAAGCCGGCTCGCCCGGCTTTTTTAAACTTCATTTTCGTAATTTAGCCACAAAGAGGAGAAACATGCGAATTGCAATAATTGATTTAGGTACCAATACCATTAACCTTCTAATTGTTGAGCAAAATGGTTCAGATACTTACAATATACTTCACGAGAGTAAATACCCAGCTAAATTAGGAAAGGGTGGAATAAACG
The DNA here is from genome assembly GCA_025499625.1 of Carboxylicivirga fragile. Classification (GTDB taxonomy): domain Bacteria; phylum Bacteroidota; class Bacteroidia; order Bacteroidales; family Marinilabiliaceae; genus Carboxylicivirga; species Carboxylicivirga fragile. The sequence goes on from JAFMVD010000002.1 coordinate 95,867, forward strand.
ATCGTACTATTTTACCAGAAGCCATGGAACGAGGGATTGATGCCTTAAAAACACATCAAGCCACCATGCAGCCTTACCAGATCTCAAAAACCATTTGCATTGCAACAGCTGCCATACGTAGTGCCAAAAATGGTGGTGATTTTGTAAAAAAGGCCAAAGAAGAGTGCGGGTTAGATATTAATGTGGTTGACGGGCAAAAGGAAGCTCAACTCATTTTTGATGGTGTAAAACAAGTTATCCCCATCGGAGACGAAAGAATCATGATATTAGATATAGGTGGTGGTTCAAACGAGTTTATCATTGCCAATAAAGATGGTGTTATTTGGAAACACAGCTTTGATTTGGGTATTGCACGTCTATTAGATCGTTTTCAACCATCTGATCCAATCACTGAAATAGAAATTGAAGATGTAGAAAATTACATAAAAGAAGAACTTCAGCTTTTATACGATGCATTCAAGAAATACCCTTGCGATACTTTGATAGGCTCTTCCGGATCGTTTGATACTATTTCCGGAATGATAGCGGCCATTCATCATCCACACCTTGATATGAAAAAGGTTTTAACTTACCATGTTCCTTTGGAGTATGTTCATGAATTGCACAACATCTTTTTGAAGTCGACTCATGAGCAGCGCGAACAAATGGAACGCATGGATCTACACCGTGTCGAAATGATTGTATTGGCAAGTATTTTCATTAACTTCATCGTTCGTGAATTCAATATTAAAAACTTCTGGCAGTGCTCATTTGCACTAAAAGAAGGAACGATTTATCAAACATTACGCAACCAGTTATAAAATTCAAGCATGGCAAAAATATTAGTCATTGATGACCAACGAAGCATAAGAAATACGCTTAAAGATATTCTCGAATACGAGAAACACGAAGTTGAATTGGCTGAGAATGGTGAGGACGCCTTAGAAATGTACAATGCCAATAAATACGATGTAGTTTTGTGCGACATAAAAATGCCTAATATGGATGGCATGGAAGTGCTTGATAAATTGGTCAGTCACAATAACGATGCTCCCATTATCATGATCTCCGGCCATGGCAATATCGACACTGCTGTTGAAGCTATCAAAAAAGGGGCTTACGATTTTATTGAGAAACCACTTGATCTTAATCGTCTATTAGTAACCATACGCAATGCCATTGAGAAAAAGGATTTAGTTGCTGAAACAAAGGTATTAAAACGTAAGGTAAGCAAGACCTACGATATGATTGGCGAGTCGGAACCAATTGCCAAGGTAAAAGAGATGATTGACAAGGTTGCACCTACCGATGCACGTGTGCTTATAACCGGAGGAAACGGCACTGGTAAGGAATTAGTGGCTCGTTGGTTACACGAAAAAAGCAATCGAGCTGGCAATCCTTTCATCGAAGTTAATTGCGCAGCCATTCCATCCGAATTGATCGAGAGTGAGTTATTTGGCCATGAAAAAGGAGCCTTTACATCGGCACATAAGCAGCGCAAGGGCAAGTTTGAACAAGCCAACGGAGGTACTATCTTTTTAGATGAAATTGGTGATATGAGCTTAACTGCTCAAGCCAAAGTACTCAGAGCGCTTCAAGAAAATATTATTAGTCGCGTAGGAAGCGATAAAGACATAAAGGTGAATGTTCGTGTATTAGCAGCGACCAATAAAAGTTTGAAAGATGAAATCGCTGACAGTAAGTTCAGGGAAGATTTATACCATCGCTTAAGTGTCATCTTAATTCATGTCCCTGCATTAAACGATCGCAAAGAGGATATTCCATTATTAACCAAACACTTTAATGAAATAATCTGTGCAGAGCAAGGCATGCCTCAAAAAACCTTTACAGATGACGCCATTGCCGAACTTAAAGCAATAAACTGGACTGGTAACATTCGAGAATTCCGAAATGTTATTGAACGTCTTATCATACTTGGTCAAGATAATATTGAAGGTGATGATGTAAAATCATACGCGCGGCCACTTGCTTAAAAAGGCATCTTATGAGGATTGAACAAGATTTTATAGGAGAACTAGAATTACCTGACGATGCCTTGTATGGTATCCATTCACTGCGAGCTAAAGAAAACTTCCCTAATAGTACTGCATTTCAATTGGAATGGTACAAGGCTATGGGACAAGTTAAACTGGCTTGCTATAACACCTATGCAAAATTTAAGCTTGCTGCAGAGCAAAAATTAGAATCTGCGAAGCTTCCAATTCAATTCTTCAGTGATGAGCTTATTGAAGCACTGAGCATTGCTGCCTCTGAAATATCAGAAGGGAAACACTTCGAACAGATGATTGTACCAGCCATACAAGGTGGTGCTGGTACTTCAATCAACATGAATGTGAACGAAATAATTAGCAACCTGGCACTACTTAAGCTTGGTGATAAACCAGGCAACTACCAATTGGTTGATCCTTTTGAGCATGCTAATATTTTTCAATCCACTAACGATGTTGTACCGAGTGCTCTGAAAGTGGCATCAATGAATCTGCTCGATCAGCTGGAAAATGACATTAATGCCTTACGTAATGAAGTTGAACAAATCGAAGGAAAATATAGAAATGTATTAAGGCAGGGTTACACACAAATGCAGGCTGCTGTTCCTTCAACATATGATAAACTTTTTAGCACCTACAACAATGCTTTATCGCGCGATTGGTGGCGAGTATCAAAATGCTCGGAACGAATTAAAGAAGTAAATTTGGGAGGTGGTGCCATCGGAACTGGTTTAAGTATTCCACGTTTCTTTATAATGCAAGTGGTTACTGAACTTCAACATTTAACAGGTCAGCCAATTACTCGCAGCGAAAACTTAAGTGATACAACATCTAATCTAGATAGCTATGTTGAGGTTCATGCAACACTGAAAGCGCATGCCGTTAACCTGGAAAAAATGCTTAATGATTTGCGACTTTTAGGCGCTGATTTATTCACTAACCGTGTACTAATTTTACCACAAAGACAAGTTGGCAGTTCAATTATGCCTGGCAAAGTTAATCCGGTTATACCTGAATTCGTAATTAGTAGCGTACATAAAGTTTATGCTAACGATATCTTAATCTCAAATCTTTGTGGCCAAGGCTGTCTTGAATTGAATGCCTACATACCAGTTATCGGACAAGCACTGCTTGAGTCAATTCAGCTTCTAATAAATGCTAATAAAAGCATATTAAATAATGTTATGCGCGAGTTGAAAATTGTCAACAATAACACGCATACGTATTTCTCCCCATCAATTGCAACAGCGCTCATTCCCAACCTTGGTTATCATAAATCAACTCAGATTTCAAATTACATGAAACAACATAAGACTACTATTTTTGAAGCTAATGAAGCCTTAAAACTAATTAAGCAGGATCAACTTGTTGAGCTAATGAAACCGGAGGCACTTGTGCGACAAGGCTATAGTTTGAAGGACTTAAAAATAGATTAATTCACTAAAAACTACTGCTTTCATAGTAGGATTTCAAACAACTTTCCTATATTTAACCTGAAAACATAATACACCTGACCCAAAATTATTAATAGTGAAATCAAATTCAATTGATGCCCCGGATAATATTATGGCTTCCTTTAAAGAACAATCTGATATGAAAAGTTTATTCGACTTTACATATGAACTTGTTGCCGGAGGTAAGGCTACTGGAAATATTTCTTTTGGCGAGCAAAAGGTTCCTTTCACTGTTAACAACTCGAGCAATCCCTTATTCGATTTATTAAAAGGCATGTCTTCATTAATATTTGAACCTTCGCATATATGGGGCGAAGATAATATTAGTTGGATAGACTGGTACGAAGAAGTGGGTGCTTTAAAATGGATATTATCAACAGAAGATGGTATGCACATTCTCGTTAAAATCGTTAAGTATGACGACATATTCGATGAATCATCAGCCAATTTGATAATTGACATGAAATATGACATGCAAGATTTCTTTTACGCCATCATCAACAAACTAGATATCTTTATTAAGAAAATTGGCTTACTCAATTATGAGCAACAGTGGCAGAAAGACGAATTCCCATTAACCTATTTTTTACTACTGAAAAAATACCTCATTGAAAAAGGAAATTGGATACCAACCAATGAAAAACTTGGTACATTAAGTGACGAAATAGATTTTCTACTTGCTTAAGCATACTTTTATCGCACCTTAGAACAATAAGATCAATACTTTTTTATATCTTGAAATATTCCATTTCAAACACTATTGATTATACTTCTTAATGGGCCATAAACCAACATATCAAGAATTAGCTCAACGCGTTAAACAGCTCGAGGAAGAACTGTCGCTTTCTAGAAGTGAAAAGAACAATCGAAAATTAATAGACAGTGAATCGCGCTATAAGGCATTATCAGAAGCAGCGCATGAAGGTATTTTCATTACTGAGAATGGGATCTGCATAGAAGCCAATCAGGCAGGGTGTAATCTTTTTGGTTATAGCATTACTGAAATCATAGGCATGCACGCCTTATCCATTTTCACAGATGAAACCAAGGATATTGTACTTCATAATATAAAAAATGAAGTAACCGACAGTTACGAAGCAGTTGGGGTACGCAAAGATGGAAGCTTATTTAATGCTGAAATAAGAGGTCAAAATTACAATTATCAAGGTCGTAATGTTAGAATAGCTGCCATACGTGACATTACCGAACAGAAAACAGCCGAAACAGCCCTTAAAGAAAGCGAAGCGAAATTCAGGGAAGTAGTTGAAAATGCTGGAGATGGTATTTTACTTGGAAATCTGAATGGAGAAATAATTGATGCCAATCATGGTTTTTTAAAAATGACCGGTTTTGATAGGGATGAAATAGTTGGCCAACATATTAGCAAGATCTTTGATCCTAAAGTAATCAAGGAACGACCCTTGCGCTTTGATTTATTAAACAAAGGTCAATCAATAATTATTGAACGAGATATTGTTGGTAAGAATAAAGAACTCATTCCCATAGAAATGAATTCAAAACGTCCTCATGCCAATTATTACTTATCAATTATACGCGATTTAAGGGAAAGAAAGAAAGCCGAAAAAGATCTTAAGAAAACTAACATTGAACTTAGACAGGCCAAGGAAAAGGCTGAGGAAAGTGATCGGTTAAAATCGGCATTTTTAGCAAATATGAGCCATGAAATTAGAACCCCAATGAATGGCATACTGGGTTTCTCAGAACTGCTTAAAGATGAGAATTGCGATGTAAAAAGCCGAAACGAATACATCAATGTTATCATTGAAAGTGGCATGCAATTACTTAACATTATCAATGATGTATTGGAAATCTCAAGAATTGAAACAGGTCAGATAAAAGTTGAACACCGTGAATTTCTCGTCAACAAAGCAATCAACGATATTGCCTCCTTTTTCCAACAAATTGTTAAAGAAAACCACAATACCCTTGTTCTTGATATTCCTGAAAATACAGATCAATTAGTACTAAAGAGTGACGAATCAAAGCTAAAGCAGGTATTAACCAACCTCATAAATAATGCACTTAAATTTACACTCAATGGGAAAGTTACTGTTGGTTATAGCATCAAAGATGGATTTGTTCAGTTCTACGTTAAAGATACTGGAATAGGTATTCCAGATGATTTCATGAACAAAATCTTTGATCGCTTTCGTCAAGTTGAATACAACGATCAAATTAAACAAAGTGGAACTGGCCTTGGTCTCTCAATATGTCAGAAACTGATCGAGCTGATGAGTGGTGAAATTTGGGTCACTACGGAAAAAGATAAGGGTTCAACTTTCTACTTTACTTTACCAATACTATAAAAAAAGCTAGAGTAAGATACCCTAGCTTTATATTATTAGTTTATACGACTTCTTGATTTGTCGCGATTTGTGCATGCACAACATTGCTCAGTGCATCATAGGTAATATCCTTAGGGTAAACTGGCTTTAAAAACTCAACACTTACTTTTCGCCAAGGTCTCGGAAAAATTGAACCCTTAGGTAAAGCATCTACAGCACCTTTGATAGAAACAGGAACGATAGGCACACCCAATTCTCTACTCAGGATTGCAAAAGTCTTCTTAAATTCACCTAATTTACCATCCAAAGACCGTGTCCCCTCTGGGAAAATAATCAGGTTTTTCTTCTTCTTTAAAGCCTCTCCCATCTTCTGAATGGATTCCTTCAGATCCTTATTCAAATCCATTACAATAATATGGTGACGATTGGCAAAAAACTTCATCCAACGCGAACTTACATGTTTTTCTTTAGCATAGAAATAAGTATTGCGAATCATCTTATTCTTAAGGAAGGAAGCAACAAACAAACCATCAAAATAACTTTGATGATTAGGCGCAATAATACACGGTTCATCTGGAATATTGGCTACTCCATTACCTCTAAAGCGGAAATAAATACTAAAAAACACCTTTGATATTTTTACAAATAAAGTACCCGTAAACCATGTTCGCGGCAAAGGCAGATTTACTTTTTCCTTCAGAATCTTCGACCAATTAATTTTCTCAATGGATAATCGTGTGCGCTTACTGGCTATATATTCGCTCAGTTTAAGAACCGAAGGATAAGCCATAATATCATTAACCTCCATTTCAACACCAAATGTAGATTGAATAAAAACCTGTAGTCCAACCTTATCCAGCGAATCCATTCCCAGATTCATTTCCAGATGATCATTAGGTCGAACCTGACAATTCTTTTCATTAGCTATAAAATCACTAATAACTTGAAATTCTTTTAGTTCTACCTCATTAACCTCTTCAATAGCATCTTCTTCTTTCTTCAGCAAATCGGTCAACAAAAAGCGTTGTAGCTTACCTAAGCGTGTTCGTGGCAACTCTCCATTAAACACTGTAAACGACATTATTTTCTTGTATGGAGAAACCGACTGGTTATAGGAATCGATTACATCCCATCGTATTTTCTCTTCAATTTGTTGTTCATTTAGTCCCGCTAATTCTGCCATATTTGGTACAAGAATAGCGCGTAATTGATCGCCTTCGGCAAAAACACCAATATCCGAAATGCAGGCAGCTGTATTTTCAATTTTTGCTTCTATCTCGGCAGGGTTTATATTCTTACCTGTTGACAATACTATAATTTCTTTCTTTCGCCCTGTGATAAATAAATAACCATCATCAGAAAGCCTTCCTAAATCCCCGGTATACAACCATCCATCCTTAATTACTTCAGCTGTTTCTTCTGGACGATTAAAGTAGCCTTGCATTATATTTGCACCACGAACCGTAATTTCATCGTTCACAATCTTAACTTCAGCACCTGGTAATATTTCACCCGGACTACCAATTCGAACTCTACCAGGTCTGGTAAATGTAATCATTGGTGCCGCTTCTGTCATTCCATAACCTTCGAGCACCTCAAAACCTAAGGTCTTATAATCACTGCCAACTTCAGGATCCAGCGCAGCTCCTCCAGCCACCATAAACTCAACTGCGCCACCAAATTTCTGATGAACAGCTTTAAATATTTTTCGTGAAAACTTAGGCGAATCAACTTTCTTAGCCAACGCAAATAAAGTTCTTGCCACAAAACTTTTCTCTATTTTGGCCATGATACCTTTTCGTATGGCAGCGTATAAACGCGGAACACCAATTATAATGCTAACCTTATTATCCTGAAGCGTTTTAAGTATATCTTCAGAAGCCATTGATGGCGACATAGCAATGGTAGCACCAACAAACAAAGGCGCCATCATTGTTCCCATTAATGGAAACATGTGATGCAAAGGAAGGAGCATCATCACCATATCCTTTTCAGAATAAATAGGAATATAATTGGTAACGGCATTGATATTCGTAATTAAATTCTCAAAAGAAAGCATAACCCCCTTGGGACTTCCCGTAGTTCCAGAGGTATAAATAATCACAGCCGTTCTTTCATTACTTGTATCCAAATCTGGCATCTCATTAATCGGACTGTTCTCTAATTCTTCACAATCTTCAATAACGAGTACTTTTATTTCAACTCCGGCTTTTTCAATGGCCTTCTCTAAATCCTCCTTTTTATCTCTTGATACAAAAATAACTTCAGGAGTACAATCACCTAGTATATAAGCAACTTCATCAATTGACGACATAAAATCGATTGGAACAAGGGTAGCATCCGTGTACCAACCAGCATAGAAGGCATATATCCATCCGACCTGATTTTCTGAATAAATAGCAACTCTTTTGGCGTCAATTCCTTCAAGCATCTTTTTGTATGCTACAATCTTACCATTTAAATCACTATAAGTCACACGGTGTTCTCCGCACACTATGGCTGTATTCTGTTCAGCTTTAAAAATCATATCCCCACTTTTGATTACGACACAAATATATTAATAAACAAGTTAATGTGTCAGATGTTATAAATTGCAAGCTATTTTATAATTATGTACCTATTTCTTTATAGGTAATCAGTACCTATCTCTTTTTGATTTTGCACAAAAGGAGCGACTGCCCGTTGATATATTCCTTGCACATAAGCAATTGTCATACCATAATTAGTAATTGGCACATTTGAATCTTTTGCTTCGCCCAATCTGTTATGTAATTGCTTACGCGTAATCATACATGCACCACACTGAATGATTAATGAATAATCACCAATAGGACGCTCTACCTTATCCAGTCCGGCAACAACATCATATTGCAGGTTTTTTCCAGTATAGGTCGAAATCCACCTCGGAATTTTTACTCTTCCAATATCGTCGCAAGCCACATGATGAGAACATGATTCTAACAATAATACCCTATCACCGTTATCTAAATCATCAATTTTGGGCGTTCCTTTTAGGTAATTGTCAAAGTCACCTTTAAAATGAGCCAATAGAATACTAAAACTTGTTAGGGGAATGTCCTTGGGAATAGATGCATCAGCTTTGAGGAAAATTTGACTATCGGTAATGGCTAATGCAGGCTTAATGGCTGATTTCTTCAAAAATGCATCCACTTCACGTTCCTTAAGCACAATGCATATTGCATCGTTATCAAGTGCATCACGAATAGCCTGTACCTGAGGCAGAATCAATCGACCTTCAGGTGCCTCAATATCAATTGGTGTGATTAATAAAACGATATCGCCATATCGAACCAAATCTCCCAGTAAAGATGGAGTAGAGTAGGCAGATTCAGGAATCGATTTCTTGATCAAAGTAATTAATTCATCAGGTTTATTATCTATAGTATTAAAAACTATGGTGCCACTACATCCTTTAATATTAACACGTTCAATCCATGTATCCGTCGGTTTATTTAAATCCGATTTATTATGCACAATTATGTACGGCGTATCCTGTTTCTGAAATGCTTCAACAAGCTGCTTTTCTTCATTGGCCCACTCATTGTTTACAACAACTAAAATGGCCAAATCAACCAACTTAATTGCTTGCATCGTTTTTACCACACGCTTTTTACCTAATTCTCCTTCATCATCAACGCCTGCGGTATCAATAAGTACAACTGGCCCAAAGCCAGATATTTCAAAGGACTTTTTAACAGGATCTGTTGTGGTACCCGCATAATCAGACACAATGGCTACTTCTTGATTAGCCAATCTGTTTACTATAGAACTTTTACCATTATTACGCCGGCCAAATAAGCCAACGTGTGGTTTCCGATCCTTGCTCATTAGTCATTATTTTTTAGCAAAGTTAAATAAAAAGAAATCATATCATAACACGCTGACTTCGCATCAATTAAGTATTAAATAGTAGAAAAAGCAAAATTAACACGAATCCTTATCACCCTTTTTACAGATTTAAGTGTCTATATATTTGAATGCGAAAGCGTATTTAACTATTGGCGAAAGTGAATAGTTTCTCATGGGTTTAGAAAAGGGCTGTGGTTATTTTAAAGACATTTTATTCAACGACTAAAGGTTTAAATTGCAGGACATTAACCACAGCCCTATTTGAGTATTTTATTGAACTTAACGATGAAAGAGGAATCTCCTCTTAATCCTTAAATAACTATCCTAAAAAGAAAAAGAGAGAAATCACGTTTGATTTCTCTCTTTTACAAGCAATATTAACAGAATATTTTCTTATCCAGTAAAAGCATATAAGTTTTGCTTTAAAAAAATTCGATACGTTAACGCATCTAGTTGTTTGAAAGGCAAAACAGCCATATTATCAAACTTCAGGTTATGCTCAAATCGATTGATTATTACATCCACATCCTTTGAGTAGTTAGGATATTTCGATTTAATTGAACGACAGCTTTCTCTAATAATTTTAATCTTCACATCATTCTCCTCATGAGGTGTAGCGAAATTTGAAAGTCGTTGATTTATATGGTGTAGCACTTTGGTTTTATTAGATATATTTAGTTGAATATCAGTCCATGCTGATGTTCCCTTTTCAACCAACTTTCTCAAGATTTCATCGTGTAATTTCATCTGTTTATAATTTTAATTTTACCAGATGGAACTCTCATAAAAATTTAATCGCTAGATAAACGCCTCTACTTTGACAATATCTCCAAGATTAAAATTTATATGCTCGTTTCATTTTGTGTTAGGATTAATAGCAACTTTATCTATTAATACCCAAAAGTCGAAATCGTAACACATTTTTTGGAACTTTTTTTACAAAAAAAAAGAGCCGCAATAAATGCGGCTCTTAATCAGTATCATATTATGGTATTTACAACTTTACACCCATGAATAGTACATCATCAATTTGCTCCAATTCTCCCATCCAATTTTCAAAATTCTCTTTCACCATTTTGTACTGTTCATCTGCAGGCTTCTCATAAATCTCTTCTATCAGATTCTGAACTCCCACTTTCATGAACTTTTTGCCTAATGGCCCTCCAAATTGATCTGGATATCCATCGGAGAACATATAAATTTGATCACCCTTAGAGCAGTTATATTCAATATTTACAAAATCACCTAAGCCATCATCCATGTCGTCACCAATACTTCGTCTGTTACCTTTATACAAGGTCATTTCATCATTTATAATCAGATATACCGGACGTTTGGCCGAAGCAAGTCTCACTTTGTTAGTTGGCAGATGAATTTCAATTACCGAAATATCCATACCATCCTTGCTCTCTGAATCTTCGTTCTTTTGCAGCAAGACTTTTATTTCTTTATCCAGCCTTTCGAGCATTGCGGCAGGTGAATTTATCTCAGGTAACCTGAAGATATCGTTTAATATTGTGGTACCTATCATCGACATAAACGCTCCAGGAACACCGTGCCCAGTGCAATCAGCACAACAAATTACCATATAATCCTTAGACCTATTAAACCAATAGAAATCACCACTAACAATATCGCGCGGTAAAAAGTAAACAAAGGAATCGGGCAACACCTCATTCAGTTCCGATAATGGTGGAAGAATGGATGACTGAATCTTCTTGGCATAGTTAATACTATCCGTTATATCTCTGTTTTTACGTTCTATCTCATCCTTTTGCTCACGCAACACAACAGTTTGTGAGGCCACCTCCCGCTGTAAAATTTGCTTTTGGTGCTGTAACTTACGTTCGCGATATTTTATAAACAGAAATATTAAAAACACAATAAACGCTGCTGATGGAATAATAAACCAAATAGTTTCCCAAAATGGTTTACTAATTAACACATCAATAGTAGCTGGTGTTATAGTACTAACACCATCGGCATTATAAGCCCTTAAACGAATTCTGTGATCTCCGTTACGTAAGTAATCTATCTCCTTAAAGTTTATTTTACCAAGCTTCGACCATTCCTTTTGATCCTCTTTTGATGCACCGATATCATCAATTTTAAAATCATACTTAACTCCTTCAGGATTAACAAAACTTATGGCGCGAAATTCAAGCTTTAAATTATAGTAATTTTTACCATAGGGGAATTTAAGCTTAATTGGCTTATTAGCTGGATAACTTTCATCATCTATTTTAAGTGAAGTTAAGTTTAGTAATGGCGCAACTTGATTGACAATATCACCTAGTGGGTTATAATTAACCACCCCATCACTTGAAGCAAACCAAAGCGTGCCATTTTCTGCCTTTATCACTTGGTTAAACTCACCGTCCATATTGTTTTCGTAATCGAAAGTACGAATCTGACCGGTATTCAAATCAACACTACTCAAACCAACATGATGGCAAACCCATAATCTATTTTTACTATCACAATCGATACTATAGCAATAGTTCTTTTTCAATCCTGACTCGATGGTAATACTTCTTAAGCTATCGGCTGAGTACATGAGAATACCCTTATTTTTGGTAGCCAACCACTTATTCCCATCCTTATCTTCCGTCATATCAACCACATTAACTGCAGCTTTCAGGATTTTATGACGTTCTATTTTATTTTCAACGACACTACAAATTCCATTATCCTTGGTACCAACCCATATCACACCATCCATATCACGATAAACAAAATTGATCGTGTTGTGCGACAAACCATTGGCCATGTCGTAAAAAATCTGAGATCTATCTCTTGTATTTATTACATATAAACCCTCACTTGTACCCAAGTATAATTTTTCTTCAAAGCCAATTATGTCATTAATCTTTTTACCTGAAGCGGATTTAGTATAAACAAATGGTTTAAAACGAAGCTCTCCTTTGGGGCGATAATAAAGTCCATTATTTGCAGATGCTACCCATAAAACTTCATTTTCATCCTCATATAACTTTACAATCTTATCGCGAGGAATGCCCAAAGCTGGATCGTAAAACTCAAAATCGGTAAAACACAAAGGATCATGTTTGATTAAACCATTATCCAATCCCAACCAAAGTTCATTACCAGACTCTAAAACTGAATAAACTTTCTGACTTTTAAATCCAATTTCTTCAAGATCGTAAAAGATAAAATACTGATTGATGAGTGATGCAACACCACCACCATAGGTCCCAAACCAATAGTTTCCTTCTCTATCACTTAAGATACCTGTAACGTAATCAACATTTAATCCATTGATGGTAGAAAAGTTCATTGACTCATGAAAGATATCGCGCTCACTGTCGTAAAACAATTTAATAACACCATTTCTCTTGGTTGCAATCAACAAGTGACCATCTTGATCTTCGAAAATATCATTAACAGTTTCTCGTTCAATATTAAATTTTAAACACAGTTTGTTATCCGTTATTTGCTCCGATTCGGATGAACCATACTTATACTTATAAAAACCGTCTCCATTGGTACCAATCCAATACTCATTCACACCACCTTTGCAAGGCACAATAACGTTAATCTTCTCCTGAGGGATACCTTCAACATCAGTAATTAGAACCGAGCTATAATTAGAGTCAGTAAAATGAAACTGAACCAGACCATCATCAGTACCCACCAGAAATTTCCACGGGGTTAAAGCCTGAATTGAATAGTAACGTCGATTTCCATATTTTTTTCTGCCAAAGTAGGTGCTCACCTCACCCGAATTTGAAATATGTATAAGACCCTTTGTTTGCTCAACAGCCCATATTCCCCCTTGGTCATCTTCTGAAATATCTGTTATTAACTGAGATGTTTCATCTATAACATACTTTGTAAAAATGCCGTCTTTATAATACGTTAAATCACCATTTTTATGACCTAACCATAAATTCCCATTTTTTGCAACATGCATGGTGTTGATAAAATCATGAGCCAGGGAATCAGATGTAGTAAATACCTTAAAATCGAATCCATCATAGCGAACTAAGCCTTCGCCTGTTGCCATCCAGATGTAGCCATTATTACCTTGCTCCACACCATAAATATAGTTCTGAGGCAAACCAATTTCGCTATTGTAGTTTTTAAAATCGAATGATTGCGCATTGATATCCGCTGAAAAAAAACAGCAAATGACTATCAAAAACAAAACAAGCGAACACCTTATGGTTTTATAGTAACCCATTTCTATTTAATTAGTCTTTTACGTGAGTAGCCTTTGGTATGTATTTAGGTATTCCGCCAATTGGAACACTATACAACTTTAAACCTTCACCATCCTGATTTTCTAAACGAATAACAACATTGTTATTTTTTATTCGAGCACTCTTATTCTTTACCATTCGAATATCTAATGACGAATAATATTCACGTTCGCGGATCTTAAAGTTACTATGTGACCAATGATCGTCACCCGAAGTTTTCATTAAACTCCCTTTACGATCAATGGAACGAACCATTATTACACCATCGTTATCCCAATCAAAATTGGATTGCTTGATGTACACAGTAGATGAATCGTTTATATAAGGATAAATGTGTGAAATCTGATTGACATCGTCGTGTAAACGAAATTTATACTTAAAGTAATAAGCAAAAGCCCCCTCCACTTCGTGATTGGCATTTTCCTGAGAACTTAGAAACAAACGGTATAGATTACCATCTCCTCCTGAAAGGCCCTCAACTACTATCTTAAAAATATAACCGCCATCCTCAGGCAAATACTCACCTTCCGTTGGATTAAATGGGCCAAAAGTATACCATTTTAAATCATATTCGGGATCATCATCAAATGATTTGGAATCAAGTAAAGAACCACTATCGTATTCTCCATCCAGGTTTCCATCTCGTGCATCCTGATTAGAACAACTTCCTTTTCCACCATAAATGCCAAAACGCATACGTGTATCCCATTCTCCTTGCTGCTCATCATTGCCTCCTCCAATATCCGGATCGTAAACACGAATGTAAATTGGTGCCGAATGCGTCTCAGGCACAGAAAAGAAAATAATCTGGCAGAAGTTATCATCACCCCAATAGGTCTCTGAATCACCACCAAATGTAACTAAGTTAGGAATATTCTCATCGGCTCCCGGTACTGGCTGAGCTTGTGCTACAAGTACCGCAAAAAACAGAAACACTAATAATTGATATGCTTTATTCATAGTTACTCAGTTACAATAATTTCAATTGATGAACACATTTTTAGTTGAGGATGCACACTCGATACTGCTCCACATTTAATAATGTACTTACCCTTTGTTCGAAAAATATGCTGAATAGTTTCACCTTTTTGCAATCTTCCGTCATCTAATTCCCAATAAAACTCTTTTGCTTCAAAATCGCCCAAATTAGAGTTTGCCACACTAAGGGTAACTAAATCATTAACTACCAAATCATCCGGACAAGTAATATACAATTGTTCGGGCCTTAAAACATCTAAAGTATACTCGCTCAATGCAAAAACTTCTTGATTAACCAAAGTGTCTATTAGGCTCAATTTTACTTCGTACTCACCTGGACGATCAAAACAGTAACGAACGGTATCACCATCCAAACTTTCAGAATTACCGAATGTCCAACGGTAGATATAAGGCCCAGATTCATCCTCCATTACTTCATCAAAGAACTTATAACAATACGTTTCCTCTTCTTGTAATTCACAAGCTTCAAATACAGGAAATCCTCTATCAAAACGGAAAATATTATCTCTTCCTTCGCGGTCAGAAGCAAAGAAACCCCATTGCTCATCATCGCCTATATAACAACTAAACTCATTGGCCTCGGTATTGATGTCTTTATCAAAAGAAACAGGCTTACTCCAACCATCTGCCGTTTGTATCGAATAAAAAAGGTCTAAACCACCTTCTCCTCCATGTCCATCAGAAGCAAAAAACAATTTGCCGCTTGAATGGTAAAAAGGAAATACCTCTGTTTCGGCGGTATTAATTTGATCACCTATATTAATGGCTGGCCCCCATTCATCATTAATCTTTTCAGAATAATAGATATCAGTTTTACCTTGTCCTTCAGCATTATCAGAAGTAAAAAACAAAAAACGACCATCGTCTGATATACTCGGATGACCAGTATTGTAATCTCGACGGGAATTAAAAGGCATGCTGCTTTTTCTGGACCATCCTCTATTACCATCTGTTGACACATACACGCCCATGCCATTACCATTCTTGCTTTTTTGGCTACGCTTATAGGTATCGTATGTATTCTGGCCAATATACATTTGATCACCATCTTTTGACAATACGATGGAACCTGTATTAAATGGAGAAAAATAATCCTTCATGTACTGCTGAGGCTCTGTCCAGCTTGAATCTGCTCGTAACACAGCTTGATAGATATGATAAAGGTTTTCCTTATCCTCGTTGTAGTATTTTAAAAATAAAGAATTGCTCCTATTGGAACTAAAATAAAGCGTGGAATCCATAAAGAAAGGTGCCATCTCATTTCCACTTCTCGAATTCACTGATAACTTTTTAACTTCAACATCTTGCGCAAATGAGCTGTATGTTAAAGCAGTTATCAGAAAAAATATAAGACTATATATTATTCGCATGCGAAGCTATTTTTAAAAGAATTTAGGATTAGGTGTTTTGATCTTATATCCAAAATCAAATTGAATACCGATTTCATGAGTACCATTATTATAGGCACTGATCTCCCCCAATGAATAATCAAAACTATAGGAGAAGCGTAATTGAGGTGTTACCTGGTAACCCAACAAGGCAACTACATCACTAGTTGTTCGATACGATACGCCCAACCAAATCATCTCACTGTAAATAAGGGTAGCATTCAAATCAACATGTGTTGTCTCTGCCGGATTAAAACGTGTGAGAACTGTTGGTTGCAAATCGAATTGTTTACTTAGCTCAAACAAATAACCACCAGTTACAATATAATTTACATCTCCAGGCGCAAACTCAGAGCTACCTCCCTCACTTATGTCATACTTAAATAAGTTTGGTGCCGATACACCGGCAAAAAAGTTTTTTCCATACCATGCCGCTCCAAATCCCACCAATGGCGACGAAACATTCTCATTATTTTGAAATTCCGGATCTTCCACAAATTCGTCCAGAGTTGTAATATCTGTCCAGTTCGAAGCATTAAATGACATTCCTCCGCTCAAACCAAAACTTAATATCTGATCATTATCTAATTTTAGTCGATAGGTATATGACAAAGAAAAGCCCGTTTGACGTGTAACACCGTACTGTTGATTATACACATCTAACCCGAGTGCTATTTTTTCGTTTCTTAAGGGCGAATGCACACTAAAATATTGAGCAGATGGCGAGCCATTAATGCCCATCCATTTTTTACGAAAAGTTCCATTTAAAGAAAGTGCTTCTCTGTTACCGGCAAAAGCAGAGTTTACCGAGTAGCGATTATGCATGTACTGACTCATCACCAAATCTTTCTGAGCCACAGCAGATACTCCACCAACAAGAACAAACAACACTATACTTACAAATTTATTCATCTATTTAAGTGTTTATTGATTCCCTTTAATCACAAGAAAATCTTTCACGGGTGAAATACCATCACCTGTGAAAACATAATAATAAGTACCATTTTTAAGTTTTGATCCGTCCATTCCAACACCGTTCCATCCTATATCACCATCATGTCCAAATTCTTCCTTCTCGTAAACCAACTTACCCTCCACTGTAAAAACCAACAGCTTGTTATTTTCGACTTTATTAGCTCCTCCAATCATAAAGGTATCATTAATAGTATCACCATTTGGAGAAAATCCTGTTGGGTTAGTTAAGCCTTTTGCAGTAACCACAATTGTAGTAGGTTCAGCTTCACAAACTCCATTCGATACCGCCCATGTTAATTCATTCTCTCCCATTTTCAATTCAGAAGCAGTTCCGTTCTCTCCATTGACATCACTAAAGAAGACATCAGTATTAGATGTCCATAAGCCGGTCATTCCATCTTCTAGCCCTGTCGCAGCATACTTATATTTATCATCGTTATAAATGGTTGTATCTTTTCCTGCCGATACATTAGCTGGTTTTTTGTCTAGAATAACTTGAGTGGTAATATGTGCCGTACAATTGTTATTAAGATCATTCACAATCGACCAGTTTACATCAAACATCTGCGTTACCAATTGATTGGATTCATCAACACTAAAAGTAGCCTTAGGGTCATTAACATCAGTAAATACGCCATAAATCGAAGACCATGTTCCACTTTCGTTCTCACCTAATACAGCATTTAACAAAATAGATGAGCCGCATTCTGGATCGTATACTCCCGCATTTGGAGTCGGCAGATTGTTGACAGTAACATTAAACACATCGCTTAAATCGGTTGAGCATTTAGCAGCATCTGTGATACTAATCAACTGATAAGCTGCTAATCCATTACCTGAAGGTGTTAAAGGAATTTCTGAGTAAGGAGTTTTGATTTCAATTATTGAAGAATTAGTTCCATCTGAATAACTTAAATCCAAATCGTAATGAGCACTTACTGTTGAAACTCTAAGCATAGCTGTACTTCCATTACATATAGCGGTATCAGCTTTAAGGAGCGTTAACTTTGGTGGGTCAACAAACGTGATATCAACACTTGCTTGCTCACTACAGCCCAAATTAGTTTCTTCCCAAATTAATTTATGTGTTTCATAACTTGGAGCTGTAGCCATAGTTATAGGCTGATCATCTGGAGTAAAAGTTACTAACGAGTTACTTAACCAACGTCCTCCCTCCCCCTTATCCAGCACTGCTTCTAATCTTAAAGAATTAGAACAATTAAAATCTTTTGTTTTAATAATTGAAGCGTTTGGCTTTCTATCTACAATAGTAGCTACACCAGTCATACTCTCCGTAAGTGATTCACATCCATTGGCATCAGCCACTTTAATCACACGCCACTCAGCGGCTTGCATCGCATCTATCGCAGGTAAAGCATTATCGCCTACATCACCAGTACGATTTTTTATAGTATTTACTCCATCACTAATGTCGTAAGTGAAATCACCATCTCCTTGAAAATTTACATTTGCTAACAAATCATAATCCAAACCATCATTTGAGCAAATTTCAACATTACCACTTATAACAGATATGGCATGGCCTTTAATGTTTAATTGAACCTCATCCGTTCCAGCATCTGCTCCTTTACAAGCTCCAAATTCTTCATTTAAAGTAAGCGTATATATACCTGGTGCATCAGGTGTGAAAGTTGCATTTGGTGTATCTGGGAAATCAAACTCACCGGCTCCCCCACTCGTAATTTCCCATAACATGTTATTAGTCGGATCTTGTAAAGATCCTTTAAGCTGATAAGAAAACTCACAGATTTTATCTTCATTGGGACCAGCTTCAGGCTGTGGTTTATCATTAATAATTATATTCATTTGCCCATGCACATCTGTTGAGCCATAGCCATTATCATTAAGAAAATATTTCCAATCTGCAGCAGGAATTGAGTTATCAAAAACCTCAATTAGGTTAATTTCAGAAGTACTTCCTACATTTATCGTACTCGTAGACCAAATACCATTTTCCAAATCATTCTCAAATATATCTTGATTAAGTTCCTTCTGAATACTTTTTCCTCCAGTTTCAAGATTTACTATTTCATATACAACACCATATGGAGCTTCCCCATTTTCAAACCTAATTTGTAAAACTGGATTCCCACTCTCGCAAAAAGTTTCATCAGCACTAACAATTGTTGCAATTGGCTGAGCAGATAAATGTATAAAATTAGCTCCCGCAAGAACTAAACCGATCCAAAGTATTATAACTTTCATCCCCAAAAATATTTAAATATGCGATACCATGACATGATTATTATTGTCATGAAATAATTACCACAAATACGCTCTCGTCCTTAATACTTACAAACTTATACATAAAAAATAAAAATTAACTCTTTTTAACCCTTACTCTCAGCCAATTTATAAATGAATTAAATGCATTCATCAAATAAAATGAATCATCCATCAACATAAACGTCATTTACTGGCTATCTTATGATAAAAAATGAAAGGCCAAAAAAGCGGTAATAGCACTTTAGAAGTGCTACAATTTATGATAAGGATAAATCCTCTGGTCTGTTACAGTTTTGAAATAGTAATGGATAGCTCTCAAGCAAACTATCGAAAGAAACAATCTTGGAAGAAACACCTTCTATAAAAGTCATCATCTTGAGCTTATCAGCTAATAAGTGTTGCTCCATTGCAGATAACAAGCGTCGATTATAAACAGCAAATAAAGGTTGAAATTTTGAATTTACGGATGGAATAAAACAATCATGCTTTTCATCAATTTCAGCAATCAAGACTTCAATAGCTTCCTTGTTTAAATTGGGCATATCACATGACAAAACTAATACCTTATCATTGGTCGCAAATTTTAATCCTTCGTAAATACCAGACAATGGTCCTTTAGACAAAAACGAATCTGCAATAACCTTAAATCCAAACTGACCATATAGGGGCGAATTAGTACTAATAATTATCTCATCACAATAAGCTTCTAATAATTCAATAGCGTAACTAACAAGTTTTTTTCCCTTGTAATCAAGCATCCCCTTATCGGCTCCCATTCGAGAACTTTTACCGCCAGCTAATACGACACCACTAATTTTCATTACATGATTTTTGTTAGCTCATAAAGCTACGAATCGGAATAGAATATTCAAAACACACTATATTACAAACGATTATAGCAAAAACAAATGCCTTATTAATATTAAGTCTAAATATCAATAGATTCACACATCTAATTATCTGTATATTTTCCTTATTTTGTACGTAGAACTCATAAATCTTTACATTGATGAGGAATAGCAGACGTGAATTTATTAAGATTTCGGCACTTGGTACAACAGGTGCAATTGTGGGCTCACAATTATTGATGGCCAAGAATAATAAAGTGGTTCCCGAAAATAGTAAAGGCCCTTGGAAAATGCCACATGACCTTGAGCGAACGCCAACCTATTGCGAGGTTTGTTTCTGGAAATGTGCTGGCTGGACTTACAAGAATGACGATGGTAAAATCCAGAAAATAATAGGTCATGAAGATGATCCTAATAGCAATGGCCGCTTTTGTCCGCGCGGAACCGGTGGTGTAGGCATGTACTATGACGAAGATCGATTGAAAAATCCGATGATCAGGGTTAATGCTGCCGATGGCTCACAAACTTTTAAGGAAGTTAGTTGGGATGAAGCATTTGATTACATCAGTGTTAAGCTCGAAAAAGTAATTGAAGAACACGGTCCGGAATGCATTGCTTTATTTACTCATGGCTCAGGAGGTAATTATTTTGGTAACCTGCTAAAAGCCTTGGGATCGCAAAACATAACTGCTCCTTCCTATGCGCAATGTCGCGGCCCACGTGAGGTTGGCTTCATTGCTACCTTTGGCGATGGACTAAGCTCTCCGGAACCTACCGATATACGTGACACACGCTGCATGGTGCTTATTGGCTCTCACATTGGTGAGAACATGCATAACGGCCATGTGCAGGAGATGTCTGACGCAATTGACAAGGGAGCAACTATTATTACGGTTGATCCACGCTTCTCAACCGCTGCGGGCAAATCAAAATTCTGGCTACCTATAAAACCAAGTACCGATTTGGCTCTGTTATTGGCGTGGATGCACGTCCTAATTTATGAAGAGCGCTATGATAAGAAATATGTAGAACAATATACCTTTGGTTTTGAGCAACTAAAAGAACATGTGAAACACATGACACCTGAATGGGCCTATGGTATCACAACTATTAAGCCTCAGGTAATACGTGAAACGGCGCGTGAAATGGGTAATGCCTCTCCAGCGGTTATTATTCACCCCGGCCGACATGTAACCTGGTATGGTGATGATACTCAGCGCCTGCGCGCGGTGGCTATGTTGAATGCATTATTAGGCTCATGGGGCCGACGTGGTGGTTTTTATATACCAGACAAAGCGAAAGTGCCGGGCGTACCTCATCCTCCATACCCAAAGCCACGACGTACCTGGCGCGATGCCATGGGTGGCAAATACGAATTGGCAGATTTAGCTTTGGCAAATGGTGTATGTGATGCAACGGTTCCAAGTGCTACCATGGATTGTAGTATTAAAGCATGGATTGTAAATGGCACCAACCTCATCGAGACCTTACCCAATCGGCCTAATACCTTGGAGGCTATTAATGCCTTAGATTTGATGGTAGTAGTTGATACAATGCCAATGGAGATAACAGGTTTTGCTGATGTTATTCTGCCTGAGTGTACCTATTTAGAAAGATACGACTCGTTGCGCGTTACACAACATCGCGAACCGACGATTGCCCTGCGCATGCCGGCCATGAAACCAAAATACAACACCAAACCAGCTTGGTGGATGGCTAAGAATCTAGCTGAACGCTTGGGTAAAGGTGACTATTTTCCATTTGATTCCATTGAGGAAGAACTGGATTATCAACTTAAAAAAGTAGGCACTTCCTTGGAAGAAATGCAACGCATAGGTGTTAAAAAAATGGATCGCCCGTATGATGATCTATATTATACAGATGGAGAGGAAATAGAATTTAACACCAATACAGGTAAGATTGAACTCTACTCTACTTCTCTTGAAGAATACGGCTTTGATCCGATGCCAAAATTCACTCAACACCCTGAACCACCTCAAGGTTATTATCGTCTGATATATGGTAGAGCTCCAATGCATACCTTCTCACGTACGGCTAATAATCCGAACTTAACGGATTTAATGGATGAAAACACGGTATGGGTCAACCCAAAAGTTGCCAAAGAGTGGGATCTGAAAAATGGACAAGAAATATACTTGCAAAATCAAGACAATGTAACCTCCAGCTTCCCAATTAAAGTAAGGATTACTGAACGCATCAGATGGGACTCTGTATACATGGTACATGGTTTTGGTCACTCCAAAAAACAATTGAGCAGAGCCTTTGGTAAAGGTGCCAGCGATACTGAATTAATCACCAATGTGATGATGGATCCGATTATGGGAGGAACAGGCATGAGAGGTAATTTTGTAACATTTAAATATTCAAAAGCTTAAAATAGACAACTATGAGATATGCAATGGCCGTTGATACAAAGAAATGTGTAGGCTGCAGCGACTGTGTTGTAGCTTGTCAAACGGAAAATGATGTACCCATTGGTTACTGCCGCGACTGGATCGTGGAAGTAACAGATGGTACCTATCCACAACTAGAGTTGGAACATCGATCAGAAAGGTGTAACCACTGCGAAAATTCGCCATGCGTACGTTGCTGCCCAACAGGAGCTAGTCATTACAGCGATGGTGGAATTGTGATGGTAACTAAAAATAAATGCATTGGATGTGGAGCTTGTATAGCCTCGTGCCCTTACGATGCAAGATATACACACCCCAAAGGCTATGTTGACAAGTGTACTTTCTGCGAGCATCGCACTAAAAAAGGACAATCACCAGCTTGTGTCGCCGTTTGCCCAACTAAATGTATGTATTTTGGTGATTTAGACGATCCAAATTCAGATGTTAGCAAAGTGATTAAGAAGCGTAAATACAAAACTTTGATTCCTGAAGCAGGTACAAAACCTCAATTATACTTTTTGATATAAACCATTCAAGATAAAAAAATGAGAGAAGAATTAATCGTAAGTGGTCGAATGAATCCACATATCGATCCACAATTACAAATATGGGAATGGCACATACCTGCCTACCTTTTCTTGGGTGGTTTAGCCGCTGGTATTTTATTTTTTGCATCTTACTTCTACATCAAAGGTAAGAGCGAGGAATATCCAACTGCCGTAAAGTTAGCACCGATTATCACTCCTATCTTAATTGGATTAGGACTGTTATTCCTGATGCTTGACTTAAAACACAAGCTCTACTTTTGGAGACTCTATACCGCTTTTAAGATTGAATCACCTATGAGTTGGGGCGCATGGACTTTAATGGCCATCATGCCATTATCTGCAATTTGGGCAGCCTTCAATATAAAAAGCCTTTTCCCTAAATGGGACTGGAAATTCAATATTATCAAAGATGCTCTAAGATGGTTGGAAAATTACAAAACAGCCATTGCCTGGACCATCATGATTCTTTCGGTTATTCTAGGTATATATACAGGCATATTGTTGTCAGCCTTTAATGCACGTCCACTATGGAACACTTCCATACTTGGGCCATTGTTTTTAATCTCTGGTATGTCAACAGGCGCAGCAGCCATTATCATCTTATCCAAATCAAAAGCTGAACGACATGCCTTTGCTCGCATCGACCTGGTACTGATTGCCATCGAATTATTCTTGATCGTACATATGTTCATGGGATTCAATGCAAGTACGCAGGTACAAATAGATGCGGCAGCTATGTTTTTGGGCGGAGAGTTTACTGCTCCATTCTGGATTTTTGTTGTAGGCTTAGGTTTAGTTATTCCGGCCGGACTGGAAGTAATGGAAATGCGCAAAATTAAAATTCCTTACATGTTAGCACCTGCCTTGGTATTATTTGGTGGATTATTATTCCGTTTTATTATGGCCTATGCAGGTCAAATGAGCCGTTGGTTATATTAACAGAGTCCTGAGCTCGAAGCAGACAGTTCGGGGCTTGCAGTCCGAAGTCCGTTAATTCGGGGACTTTATGACCAGGACGATTTAAATAGAAAATAAAGATTAAAATATAGAAATATGAACGAAGATCGTAGTAAAAAATACCTCAACCCATATTTGGGTGGTACCTTACTCGGCTTAGTATTACTCACTGCCTTTTACTTCTCGGGTAGAGGTTTGGGTGCCAGTGGAGCCGTAAAGAGTGCCGTAGTTGCGAGTGTTGAAATAGTTGCACCAACACATGTTGAAACAACTGATTTTTATAGCAACTATAAGGAATCGCATCCCGGAGGACCATTAAAAGATTGGTTAGTATGGGAAATGTTGGGTGTGCTTGTGGGTGGTTTCATCTCAGGTGCCTTTGCGGGTCGCTTAAAATTAAAAGTGGAGCATAGTCCCAAAATCACCAGTAAGGTTAGATTGATTTTTGCTGCCATTGGCGGCATCTTATTTGGCTTTGGCTCGCAATTGGGTCGTGGCTGTACAAGTGGTTCTGCATTGAGTGGCATGGCTGTACTTTCGCTTGGCGGATTTATTACCATGGCCTTCATCTTCGGAACGGCTTTCGCCTTAGCTTATATTGCACGTAAATTATGGATTTAATTAAGAAACAGATATGGGACCTTTAGTTGTATACGAAATAATATCAGCAAACACTAATCTTGTGATGGCTTTCATCATAGGTATTGGATTTGGCTTTGTACTTGAAAGCAGTGGCTTTTCATCATCGCGCAAACTTGCAGGCCAGTTTTACGGTTACGATTCTACTGTGCTTAAAGTATTTTTTACGGCCGCCGTTGTGGCCATGTTAGGTTTATTATTTTTCAGCCTATTTGGATGGATCGATTTAAGCCTTATATACATTAATCCTACCTTTTTATATTCGGCCATGGTTGGTGGTGCCGTTATGGGTGTTGGATTTATATTGGGTGGATTCTGCCCTGGAACAGCATTTTGTGCCTTATCAATTGGCAAACTTGATGCTTTGAGCTTTATTGGAGGTTTAGTAATTGGTGTATTGCTTTTCACCGAAGCATTTCCTTTGGTTGAAGAGTTATTTTATGCCGAAAACATGGGAACCCCAACCATCAATGAATTTTTAAACATGTCGCGTGGCACCTTTGGTTTAATATTAATCCTTATTGCACTTGGTATGTTCTTTGTCGCTGAATGGGCCGAGAAGAAATTCCCAAGAGAAGAATACTAAATAGAGTTTTAGATTGATTGACAATTACATTAACAACAAACTACTAGCTAATCGCTAGCAGCTAAAAGCGATAATCATGAACATGCGATTAAAATTAGCAATGGCCATAATCCCCCTGGGAATAATCATTGCTGCCGTACCCGAAAATACTACCCGACCTTATAAGTTGAATGCTGAGCAGATGCTTGAGGAGGTGAAGGAAGGCATGCAATTTGTTTCGCCAGATGAAGTTGCTCACATGTTGGTTCAGAAGGATCCTTCATTGCAACTAATTGATGTGCGCGACAAGGATAGTTACGACAAATTCCATTTACCTGGAGCCATCAATATTCCTTTAGCAGATATTCTATCGACGGAAAACGAAGACTATCTGAATCAGGATGTAACGATGAATGTATTCTATTCAAATGGAGCAACATCGGCCAATGAGGCATGGATGATAACGCGTCAGCTTGGATACATCAACAACTATGTGCTTCAGGGTGGATTAAACTATTATGCCGAAACCATCATGAATCCGCAGAAGCCCAAATCAACGAGCCCTGATGATGAGTTTGCACGTTACGATTTCCGACAAGGAGCTAGTGCGGCTTTAGGTGGTGGTAATTTAAATGCGGCCACTGAAAGTGCTCCAGCTGCAGCTAAGCCAGTAATTAAAAAGCGTAAGAAAAAGAAAAGAGTTGCTGGTGGTTGCTAACCCGCTAATCATCTTTTTTTCTGAATTGCGTCGTCAATGCGGGTTAACCCCGACATAATTGCACTTAATTTTGAGCATCAAAATTATTAGTAAAACTTAGTCGGCATGCAACTTGTGTTTTTTTAAAAAAATATTTGGGCTAATCAAGCTTAAAAACATAACTTAGCAATAAGTTGTTAAATATAAATCTCCGAGCTCTTAAACCTTTAAAATGGTTTGCTAGCCGATGGGTTAAACCGGAAACAGTTTAGCCTCCCGATTCCGTTACATCGGAATAATTTGGAAAGGAGAGATTAGGATAAAAGCATTAATTAAATGCCTGATCTCTGCGTATACGTAAGAGTCAGGCATTTTTTAGTTTATAAACATGGTATTAAATAATTATCTGCTCATTGCCGGAAATGGTCGAAATGTTGGTAAAACATGGCTAAGCGAACTGTGTATACGCGAGCTTGCCAAACAGCATGATGTCATCGCTCTTAAAATTGCATCGCATGCACATGCAATTAACGAAGACATTGAACAGCTTGCAGGTAAAAACAAACAATGGATGATTGGCTTGGAAACCAATCGTAATTCATCGAAAGATAGTGCACGCATGCTGAAAGCCGGTGCTGCCCTTGCCTATTATGCCCAATTAAATAATGATGCCTTTTTACCTGATTTACTTCAATGGTTGAAAGAAAATATCAAAGCTGATCAGCCTGTTATTTGTGAATCATCCGCCATTGGTCGATTTATTAAACCCGGCCTGGCCTTTTATGTGGAAGATCATAGCAATAGCGACAAAACTTGCGCCTGGGATTTTCCCTTTAGCACACAGCAATCGCAGCAAAATAGAATTATTAACCCTCCAAGTACAATCAGATGGGAAAAGAACAGTTGGCAAATAAAATAATTAGCATCGATGAGGCCAAAGCCATTGTTGAAAGTGTTGTTACAGCTCTAAGTACAGAAAAACTACCTCCCCATCTGGCCATAGGGCGTAATTTAAGTTCTGAGGTCATAGCTACGGTGTTTATCCCGCCCTTTAACCGTTCGGCCATGGATGGTTTTGCATGCCGCTTAGAGGATTTATCTGAACCACTAAAAGTACTTGGCACCATTGCTGCAGGCGAAAGCTCAAATATCACACTTAATAAGGGAGAATGTTTGCGTATCATGACTGGCGCACCTGTGCCCAAAGGCGCAGATACAGTTATCATGGTGGAACACAGCGAAAGCATAGATGAAAATACAATTCGCTTCACGAAGGATAAAACAAAATCAAACATCAGCCCCAAGGGCAACGACCTAAAGCCAGGTGATGTATTACTGAAGGCTGGTAGCATCATCAAATCACCTCAAATAGCATTACTGGCTTCCTCGGGCATAAGTGAAGTAAATGTTTACCAACAGGCAAAGGTCGGCATCATCTCTTCAGGCAGCGAATTGGTTGAACCTGGTAACGCTTTGCAAGAGGGGCAAATATACAATAGCAATGGCCATCAACTAACATCACGTTTAAACGAGTTGGGCATAGTAGCTAATAATTATGGTGTTAGTGTTGATGACTATGACTTACTAAAAACAAACATAAGCGAAGCCATCACTGCCAATGATTTATTGCTTATTACGGGCGGCGTGTCGGTTGGCGATTACGATTATATTCCCGCCATTGTTGAAGAACTAGGTTTTGATATTCATTTCTCAAAACTGCATGCTAAACCAGGCAAACATACCCTTTTTGCTAGCAAAGAGAATAAAGTAATACTGGGCCTTCCGGGCAACCCTGTTTCCACACTTATACAATTTGAAGAATGCGGCCAGTGGATATTAAAAGCTTTTGCAGGGAGTACACATCAAGCCTTACGCATTAAATCACAGATGGCATGTGACTATTCGCGTAAGAAAAGCGATCGTTACGAGCTATTGCCTGTCATCATTAATGAAGAAGGACAGGTTAAAACAATCGAATATCACGGTTCTGCCCACATGCAAGCGATAACTGAAGCCAATGCCTTGCTTGAGATACCCATCAATATAAACTCATTAAAAAAAGGAGAAAGCGTGTATGTTAGACCCTTTTAAGCGACATATAAATTATTTACGTATCTCGGTCACCGATCGTTGTAACCTTCGTTGCCGCTATTGCATGCCCGAGGAAGGCATTGATATGATAGCGCACGAAGATATTCTGAGCTTTGAAGAAATAGAAGATTTGGTGCGACTGAGTGTTGAACAAGGTGTTACAAAGATTCGCTTAACAGGAGGTGAACCCTTAGTGCGAAAAGGCATCGTTAACCTGGTTCAAATGATTGCAAATATCGAAGGCGTTGATGATTTGGCCATGACCACCAATGGTATTTTACTTGAGGCGATGGCAACAGATCTAAAGGATGCCGGCTTACAGCGCGTTAATATCAGCCTCGACACTATGGATGCCAAGAAATTTAAACACATAACACGAGGTGGCGATATCAACAAAGTATTTGCAGGCATTAGCGCTGCTCAGGCAGCAGGATTAAATCCAGTAAAGATAAATTGTGTGGTTCGTAATTCGGGCGATGAACCCGATGCCAAGGAAGTAGCTGCTTTTTGTAAGGCTAATAATTTATCCATCCGTTACATTCATCAGATGAATCTTGAAGATGGTTCCTTTTCGAAGGTTGAGGGTGGTGAAGGTGGCAAATGCGATACCTGCAACCGAATACGCCTGACCGCCGATGGCACCTTTAAGCCTTGCTTATTTAATGAGGCTGGCTACAATACCAAAACGCTGGGAAATAATGAAGCATTTAATCAAGCCATAACCAACAAACCTAAATCGGGAACAAAAAATAAAAGTGGTCGCTTTAATCAAATAGGTGGTTAAAAAAATGAAACACTTGACACTATTAACAAAATTAGAACTAAACATATGGTGCGAAATAAAAATATAAAACCTCTGTGTCTTTGCGCCTCTGCGTTAATTTATCTTTTATCTTAATACTTATATCTTGATACTATTTAATAAACATGAAAAATAAACTATCACACATAGATAAAAAAGGAAAAGCCAACATGGTAGATGTGGGCGATAAAGCCATTCAGAAACGAAGTGCCAAAGCCTGTGGTTTTATTCAACTCAACGAAGAAACATTAGAGCAAATAAAGGAGAACAACAATAAAAAAGGCGATGTGCTTACGGTAGCTGAAATAGCTGGCATACAAGCCGCCAAAAGATGTTCTGATTTAATTCCACTTTGTCATACACTTCTATTGAGTAAAGTAGCTGTGACATGCGAACTTAAAAGCAAAGGCGTTTATGTTCATTCCGAAGTAAAATGCAAAGGAGAAACAGGTGTAGAGATGGAAGCTCTTACTGCGGTTAATGTGGCTTTACTTACTGTCTACGACATGTGTAAAGCAGTGGATAAAAACATGGTGATCACTGACATCAAGCTACTTGAGAAAAAGAAAAAATAGTAACCCAATTCTGGCGATAAAATAATACAATTATATCATGCAAATAAAAGTTTTAGCTGTTAATACTTCCGAAAAGAAAGGCACTGTTAAAAAACCGCAAGATCAAATCACGCTTGATGCCAATGGTGTTATAGGTGATGCACACAGTGGCCCCTGGCACCGTCAAGTCAGTTTATTGGCTACCGAAAGCGTGAAGAAGTTTGAGAAGGACGCCAAACGAGAGATTAAGCCTGGCGAGTTTGCCGAGAACATCACAACCAGTGGAATAGAGTTGCATAAACTTCGTCCTTTTGATAAGTTGATAGGGCAAAACATAGAGTTAGAGGTAACACAAATTGGTAAGAAATGCCATGGCGATAATTGCAACATCTTTAAAGAGGTTGGTAACTGTGTGATGCCCAAAGAGGGCATTTTTGCGCGTGTATTAAAAGGTGGTACTTTACAAGCCGATGATTCTTTTATGTATTTTCCACGTACCTTCAAATGTCAGATTATTACCATGAGCGACAGAGCCTACGCCGGCGTGTATCATGACAAAAGTGGCCCCTTGCTGAATAAACTATCTGCCGAATATTTCGAGAAACAACAATATCCTGTTGAGATTTCAAACCTAATTTTACCCGACGATAGCCGCATGTTGGAAACCACGCTTCACAGTAGCATTGGCGATAGTATCGACATTGTATTTATTACCGGAGGTACGGGTATTGGTCCCAAAGACATTACTCCTGAAACAGTTCGTAAAATAATAGATAAGGAGATACCAGGTATCATGGAGATGATTCGCATGAAATATGGACAAGGCAAACCAGGTGCTTTATTAAGTAGAAGTGTTGCAGGCTTAGCGTCCAAAACATTAATCTACGCCATTCCAGGAAGCCCCAAAGCAGCGAAAGAATATGCTGATGAAATATTCAAGACCTTTATGCATTGTGTGAGAATGATTGAAGGGATTGATAGTCATTGAAAAAAGCTGCTGGCTGCTAGCTAACAGCCAGCAGCATTTTTTATTTTATATTCTACTTAAGTTAGCTTGTAACATCTTCACTTGCTCACGAAATGCCTTGCTCTTATCCAATTTCTTCACATCGGCCAGGTATTTCTTAGCAACTCCTTTTTGACGCTTTTGCATAGCTGCAGCTGCCAATTGTAATTTGGCCATTGCTACATCATGATCCATCTTTAATCCGGTTGAAATGGCCTTTTTAAAGAATTTTTCTGCTTCGTTTAGGTTTACCTGACTATTCACAACACCATTTAGGAAATAATAATAGGCCAGTTGTCGCTTAATTAAACTTTCCTCAGGCTTTTTAAGCATTGCCAAAAACTTCCCTGCCGTGGCTAGTTTCTCTTTGCGTACAAACCAGAATGCCATTACTAATTTCTCATTTTTGAAATAACTTAAAACTGCCAAGCCAGATAAAAACACCAACAATAATCCCGTTCCGATATTTCCCTCAATAAACTGCCAAACCGCTGCGGCCATTGCTAGTGCCGCTATAACAAATCGTAATATTTTAGATATCATCTCTTTTATTTTTTTAGGGTCGTAAAGATAATATTACATAGCACAATCAGTCAAAAAAAATGTGCATTTAAGTGGAATGGCATTAACTTTTTTCATTATTTAAAAAGTAGGTAAAGCATGGCGTTAGAAAATTTCAACTACCCGATCCAAGAGTTGGTTTCCAGGTTGTGATGGTAGTCGAAGAATTATAAGCGATCTGAGCTAACAATTTTATGTCGAACTCAGGTTATTAAGAACCAGTTTCATAACAAAATACTTTTCTGCTTGTTATTAAAGGAGGTTTCCATCAAACTTTAATGACATGAAACAGATAAGTTATATCCTCATTGCTCTTTTTGCCATTAACATAAGTTGCTCGTCCAAAAAGAAAAAAGAACAACTTAAGGATGAAGGGCAAGTTCTTTATAATAATTACTGTGTTGGTTGCCACAACGAGAACAAGTCTCCTTTTACCCAAAGACAATGGCTATTTGGTTCATCTAAAGATGAAATAAGCAATAGCATAAAACATGGTAGAGTGTCCTACGGCATGCCTGCCTTTAGTCAAGGTTTAAGTGATGAACAAATTGAGCTATTGAGCTCATACGTCCTGTCGCTCAGCTTACAGAAGAATAACACGAATACTGATATAGCGTCGGAAAGCGAACTTATTAAAAGTGAAGAACAAAACTTTAAAATAGAAACAATTGTTGATGGACTGGATATTCCCTGGGGACTTGAGTTTCTACCAGATGGCAGTTTATTGATTTCGGAACGCAATGGTGATTTACTAATACTTACCCCGGAAGGCCAATTGACTAAAGTTGGTAATGTGCCAAAAGTACTAGCCAAAGGTCAGGGTGGTTTACTCGATTTAGAATTGCACCCTGATTACAATAATAATGGGTGGATTTACCTGGCTTATTCAAGACCTAGTGACGCAGATGACAAAAAAGCAAATACTGCTATAATGCGTGCTCGCTTACAAGGCCAACAACTTATTGACAATGAGGTTATTTTTAAAGCTACGCCCGAAACAGATAAACGCCACCATTATGGCTGCAAATTAGAATTTGACAAGGATGGTTACCTGTATTTCTCTGTTGGCGATAGAGGTAATCGTGATAGAAACCCCCAGAGTTTGGATAACGACTGTGGTAAGATTCATCGCATCCATGATGATGGAACGGTTCCAGTTGATAATCCTTTTATAAGCAATAAAAATGCTCGTGCTTCCATCTATTCCTATGGCCACCGCAATCCGCAAGGCGTATGTATGCACCCCGAAACAGGTCAAATTTGGACCGATGAGCATGGGCCAAAAGGTGGCGATGAGATAAATCGTATTGAAGCAGGTAAAAACTATGGTTGGCCTGTCATCTCATTTGGCATCAACTACAATGGTACCACTTTTACCAACGATACAGCCAAAGTGGGCATGGAACAACCTTTACACTATTGGGTTCCAAGCATCGCGCCATGCGGCATGACCTTTGTTAAAGGCGACCGCTATCCTAACTGGAAAAACAATATTCTCACTGGCTCACTTCGCTTTAAGTATCTGCATCGGGTTGTATTGGATGGAGACAAAGTAATACATGAAGAAAAGCTACTTGAAGATATCGGTCGGGTTAGGAATGTAGAAATGAGTCCTGATGGATACATTTATGTGGCTGTTGAAAAGCCCGGTAAAATTTTAAAACTCATTCCGCAATAATGCCATCTAATTCTAAGCTCAATAAATGGGTATAATACTGAAAGCCTATCGATTACTTATTACTTGCTGCTTATTACTGCTGGCATTTATTAGCCAGGCACAGATAAGTTCAATTTCACAAACAGACACCTTAGCTCATCGTTACAAGCTTGATGAAATAACAGTTAATGCACCCATTAATGTGTTATCTATCAAACAATGGCCGGGAAGTGTGGCTGGAATAGATTCATTGGAGTTAACAAGGGGAAACTCTTATATACTGGCACAACAACTCAACAAGGTACCGGGTGTTTTAATGCAGCAAGGCACCTTAAGTACCAACCGTATCACCATTCGTGGTATTGGTTCGCGCACGCCTTATAATAGTAATCGGATAAAAGCCTACTGGGGGAATATCCCTTTAACCGATGGTGATGGAGTGACCTCAATAGAAGATATTAGCTTCAATGACATTCCTGCTCTTCAAGTACTAAAAGGACCTTCATCAGCTTTATACGGAGCGGGCTTAGGCGGTGTCATTTTAATCGATCCCTGGATATCTACTCCAAGTAAAAACCAAATCAATTTTCAAAGTGAGGTAGCCAATTACACCACTTTCTCAAATCAACTATCGGCCAATTTAAAACATCAAAAAGGATTCACTACCATTTCGACTAGTCACTTATCGAGCAATGGCTATCGAAACAATAGCAAATACAAACGCTATAATATAAGTTTGAAAGGAAAGTATTTTCTGGGCAAAAACACCCTGCATTATTTGTATAACTATCGCTATCTAAACGGACAAATACCTAGCTCCTTGGACAGTACTGATTTTTATAATACGCCTGAAAAAGCAGCTGCGTCGTGGGCAGCAATACGTGGATATGAAGAGGCCAATCGACATATTGCCAGCCTTGAATTAGCTACACAAATTAATTCCAAATTCTATCATTCTGTTGCTTTATTCAGTACTTTTTCAAATCTGGATGAATTACGCCCCTTTAACCAACTTGATGAATCAAAAAAGTCAATTGGCTTAAGAGACCAATTGTCCTATTCTCACCATTCACTTCGTTTGGAAGCCGGCTTTGAACTCATGATCGAAAATAATAACGTGAACCTGTATGGTGTAAAAGAGTCAAATGATGGCCAACTATTAAGTGAGGCAAAAATAAAACGGCAATACGTTAACATATTTGGCCTGGCTGAATATACCGTGCAGGATAAACTACTGGTACAGACCGCTCTCAACATCAACCAAACCCGATACCAACATCAAGATCTTAAAACAAATACTAAGCTTAATCATTATTACCCTTTTGTGTTCTCTCCACGTATGGGCCTGAATTACCAACTCAGTTTATCTTCTCATTTATATGCGGCCGCAGGCCATGGCTTCTCTACCCCTTCGGTTGAAGAAGCTCAAATGCCGGACGGATCGTTTAATGAAGCAATAAAGCCCGAGGAAGGTTTACATTTTGATCTGGGTTATCGCTTCAATTCTGAAAATGATAAAACCAATGCTGAATTGACGGCCTACTGGATGCATATGTCGAATCTGCTGGTTACTAAACGGGAAAGTGAAGAGCAATTTTATGGAATTAATGCAGGTAAAACGATTCATCGAGGTATTGAAGCGCAGTTTAAACAGAGCATCATGTTTGGCAATTCTTCTGAGCTTTTGCTCAGTTCATCCTACTCGCAATCTATAAATACCTTTGAAGAATTTATTGACAAGGGCAATAATTATAAGGGCAATGACTTACCAGGCATTCCAAAATTTTCGGCCTATTTAGGTGTCAACTATAGGATCAATAGAACGAACATCCATCTTAACTATCAACATTGGGGAGAGCAATACCTAAGAGATGATAATAGTAAACGCTACGTGGGTTTTGGAGTACTTGTTGGTAAAATCAGTCAGGCCTTTACTTTGGGAGCATTTACAGGTCAACTCTACATTGGTGCCAATAATATTCTAAACAAGCACTATGCCTCTATGGTGCTCATCAATGCACCTTCTTTTGGCAATAAGCAGCCTCGATATTACTACCCGGCTTTACCATTTAATATGTATGGTGGAATTAGCATTAAGCTATATTAATTACGTTCTTATATTATTAATTATAGCTTGAAATAATTAGTATCTTGCTAACCCATTAAACCAACCTAACATTATGAAAAAAATGATGTCAACACTCATCCAAATGAATATTTTATCTCAGCTCATTGATACTAACATGGATAAACTTAGTAATTACTTGTATCCAAACCTTTTTGTTTAGACCGAAGAAAGCAAACAGTTATGTATGCTATATATACGTAATGTTATTGCAAATGAGAATCAGTTGGTACAAGTCTATGAGAATTTCATTGAAGAGCATATTAAAACGGTACAGTAGGGTAATGCTTTTTATATAAATACTATCAAATGAATGAAGTATAATAATCAATCGAATAAATAAAAAAAAACGGAAGAAAAAAAATGAAAAAGCGAAGGACTTGGAGCATATAAAGTTTTTGATTCAACAAACAGAAGAAAGAATCAAAATGGTCGATACGAAAGCATCAATCTTAATTGCCTTTTTTGCAATTCTATTTGGCAGTAATGAATTAATAAAATCATTAATATCATTCTTTAGTGTACCAACGCTTATAAATGTTATACTTGGTATTCTTCTACTATTATCTTTTATCTTTCTTATTTTAACCATCCGACCGGTTAAAGGATGGCAATTATTATGGGATTTTAAAAAAAGTGGCAAAAAAGAAAGAGCTACAAATAATAGTTTCTGGCTGATGTCTGAGAGTCAAGTTGATCAATTCAATTTTGATCATATATTCAATTACAATGAGAGTTATTTGATATTGTTCAAGGAGTTGTGTAAAAGGCGTATTCTTAAATATGCACATTACAGGCGATCAATGTGGTTTCTTAGAACAAGTATTATAGTTTTTATTGGCTATTTGTTTTATTATGCAGGCCATATGATCTTTAAAGGATAAGGACTTTGACTATTAAAACAGTTAATCTAAAAGACAAATTTGATGCATTTTCTGATTATTGGAATCCGAAAATTGTGGGAGAGCTAAATGGACAACTGGTTAAGTTGGCTAAGTTCAAAGGCGAGTTTATGCTTCATCAACACGAGCACGAAGACGAAATGTTTCTAGTGATTGAAGGTAAGCTAATGATGGAATTAGATGATAAAACACTGCAAATAAACGCAGGTGAATTTGTGATTATTCCAAAAGGCACCAATCATAAACCAATGGCTCTTGGCGAAGTAAAGGTGCTTTTATTTGAACCAGATACTACTGTAAATACGGGAAACACAGAGAATGAATTCACTGTAAAAAAGCTTGATGAGATTTAAGATCAGAAAATAAAAGAAGTGTTACAAAAATGCCAATTAATGAAATTGAAGAAGTAATAAAGGTAATTGATAATCGAAACCTTAAATCATAAATGAAACAAATATTAATTACAATATTAAGCCTTATCATTCTAGGCTGTGAACTGGAAGATAACCTAACCATAAAAGCATGTCAAGGAATCACTAACGAAGGTGAAATAAAAATAAATGAAGAAGTTATTTTTACAAATTGCTCGGAAAACGCAAGCTTTTACATGTGGAATTTTGGAGATGGTAATGTATCAACATTAAAGGTCCCAAGTCATATTTATCTGGAAGCTGATACATATATTATTGAGTTAGCTGTTCAAAACACTGTGTTTGAAGATTTAAATGGTGATGGACTGATTAATACTGATGATATAGTAAGAAGAGGTTCTGATATTTCGAGTATGCTAATTACTATCGCCTCAGAGTGAGAATAAACCCGAGAGCCCTATAAACCAAATGGAATTAAAGACAGTATTCGTATCAAATAGCCCAATTGATTGCCACATTTTAAGAGGGCGATTAGAGAGTGATGGACTGGATGCATTCATCTATGATGAAAACATTGTGTGGGTTGATCCTTTTAAAGCAGTTGCAATTGGTGGCGTTAAACTAAAGGTCCCATTCGATCAAGTTGAGAAAGCCATCAATATCATGAGCGCAATTAAAGATGGTCACCTTGCTGATGAGCAAGGTCAATATGATATCAAAACCGCTCTTGATTCGGTAGCTGCTCGTCAAAACAAAATATTAGAGCTGAAATACAAGTTTAGACAAGATGCTAATTTTCTTGATCAAGAAAAATCAATTAAATGGGATAGTTTATCGCCTCAAGATATTGCCGATACTATAACTGACGAAAAGGAGTTTGCCGCTTTAACCAAGAAAGCTTTCAAGTTTGAATGGGAACAGTTTTTTTTCGAGCTATTCGACTTTGAAAGAAATTTCTTTAAATATCTACGTCCAAGACCAACAACTTACTTTCTGGATAAAGATTTAGTTGATAAGTTTCACAAAATAGGAAATGAAACAGCGACAAAGTTCTGTCCTCGTTGCCAATCAGATAATGTCAGTTATGGCTATGCGATCGACTACAAATGGGACATTCCATATCTGATACTATCATTCTTAGTTATTATTCCATTTCCTTTAATACGAAAAAAGAACCATTGTTTTGCTTGTGGCTCAAACTTTAAGAACATTAATAGTACACCCTAAACTAATTTAAATAACAACTCTAACGATGAAGAAACTTTTAATTCTATTTATGGTATTACTTAATACCACTTTATTTGCACAAGATACAAGCAATCCAGTTACAACAACTGCCTTACCATTCTTAAACATTAATACCAATTCAAGAATGAGTGCAATGGGTGATATTTCTGTTGTATCCTCATCCTTTTATAAAGATGCTGGCCTGTTTCATAATCCTGCTCTTTTGGCTAAAAAAGGCAGATACGCAGGCGCTAGCTTCACAAATGTGCCTTGGTTAGAAAATATGAGCGATGACATAGCACTTACTAACTTTAACGCTTATTACTCAATCAATGCTAAAAACACCATTGGCTATAGCTACAAACAATTAGATATGGGTAAGATATTTATGGAGGATGAACAAGGGCAAATTCTTTTTTCAGCTGAACCAAGAGACTTTTACCATCAATTTAGCTATGCGCATACTGTAAACGAGCACTTTTCTTTTGGCGCTGGGATAAAATATATTAAGAGCGATTTAGACAACATGGCTACTTACATGAATTTCAAAAACGTTAATACTTTCGCTATTAACATAGGGGCCGAGTATGACAGATCATATTCTATTTCAAATAACTCAAAACTGAACGCTCATGTTGGTATGGCCTTTTCAAACATAGGGCCTAAGATTAAATATTCAGATGAGCCAGAAATGGAAAAAACGTCAATCCCCAGCTTATTCGGAATTGGTATTCTTTTGAATCCCGATTTTTATTTATCTGAGAAACTTAGGCTAAACGCAGATCTGGCTTATCAGGCAGATAAGACCTTAGTATCTAGTGAATCAAAAGAACTAATTCATAAACTTGGTTCAGAACTCAGACTAAATTACGAAGACATCTTATATGTTGCATTGCGATTAGGAACCTTAATGGAACCCGAATCAAGAGGCAGTGGTTTTAACACATCAGGGTTCGGCATTGGGGTCTATGGTTTTGTTATTGACTACAAGAAAATTAAGTCAGATTCGAATAGCATAGATGGTACTACAGCTTTTACCTTTGCTTACCGCACAAATTTGGAGAAGTTATTTAGATTTTAAGTAAAAATAAACAGCTGAAGCCATAACATTAAAAGAAAAATACAAAGGCCTTAATATTACACAATCAATTATTTAGCATAAATTGATAATGATAACACAAATACAATTATTTTAGAACAAATCAATTGAACCCATGAGATAGTTTGAAATTAATAATTCTAGTTCCTGGATCAAAAATAAGTTTTAGCAAAAAAGCGTACGAGGCACAATGCTCTAGTGGTATTGAAAAAAAATGACTCAACACCCCTTAATAAATATTAAAAGCGGCACATTTTTTGCTTGTAATAATTAAAATTAATATAACCTACTGGCGTAATAAAACCAATTAATTATGAAGTCTTTTACTCTAAACCTTCTTGTATTTGCATCAATCTTCACTCTAACAAATTGTGAGAAAAATGAAGAATCTCCACAATCTCAAATCCTTTATCAAGAATTTGAAATTGATGTTTCAAATTTCAATAATGAAATCTTAACCTACGACATTAATGGGGACAAGGTGGATGACATTCAGCTAACCAAAGAATTTGATATGAACGAATTGGATCTTGAGTGCCTAATATCAATAACCCCATCGACTGATAATATAAAATTAGCTTACATTAAAACTTCACCGGAAATCGACTTTATATATTTCAATGACATAATTGATAAATCGGATATTTTTGAGTGGCAGAATCAAATGGAAACTAAATGGATTTTAAAAAACTACACAGATGGTGATGAGTTTTATTCATCAGAAGTTTATTTTGGATTAAAAATAGAACAAAACAAGCAAATTTATTACGGTTGGTTTCAATTAAGCCATTGTGTAATAAAAAATATGGGATTCTGTTTAATCCCAGATAAATCAATTAAAGCAGGTCAAAAAAAATAGTAACTCTGAACATACTAAATGTTGACCATTTAGTTTTTTTTTAGTTTGTATCACCATTTCTCAGAAAAAACAGCCACTGCCCATCACAGGCATGTGGCTGTTCCTAACCTAACCCAATCCTATTAATTTAAATATGCATCAACAGCATTATTGCGCTGCTGTGCGTGTGTTTTAAGTTCATTTATTGCATTATCAAAACTAGTACTCGACTGCAAGAAAGTATACCCAGGCTGCTCCTCATAAGCATAGTCCTTTATTAAGTTATAATGCGCTTCGTAAAGTGCATTTAATTGTTCAGGCACAAACACTTCGTCTACAAACTGACGTATATAAGCCTGATAAATCGCCTCATATTCGTCGTCGGCGATTAAGTATGAGATAAGTGGCCACGAACTACCCACATCATTCAAATCTAAACTTAATGCTCCGCCTTGTTTTCCTTCTTGTAAGGCCTCGTTATTATCCCATGGAATCCATGTTAACAACCCAGTTTCCGGCATGTTGTAGAGGTAATAATTATGTGTCATCCGCCCATAAGTATCCCAATTTTGAATAACCGTATTGGCAGCCAACCATTTCAAGAAACCATCCACATCTAACACAGCTGATAAATCAGATTTCCATTGTGTAGCATTACTTGTTCTTACACTGCTATTCAATACCTCGCAAAGTGCTTTAACATCCGAATAATCACCCTCATCTTCATTGCTCTTCTTCTCCATCTCAGAGTCATTATAGCTTCCCTGTTCAAAGCTGGCTGCTGTTCCATCGGGCTTATATAGATTCCCCGAATCATCACCAACTTGAGTTTCAATAACCGTATCGTCCATTTCTTCCACCAATGCATATACGCCATAATATTGCGACCCACTACCATGATTTACATACACAGCACAAAAAGTGGTTTGAGATGATATTAAGCCAAAATCGCGAAACAAATCAGCCACTACTTTTTCGCGCATAAGCGAAGCATCGTCGTAGTTGTTATTTAAATTCAACTGCTTAAAACCATAAAAACGTTGGTTCTTTATTTGTGGATAATCATCTTCAAACTCATCAAAATCTAATTTAAACGATAACTTATTATTACCCGACTGATAAGCGCTCTTCAAGCTGGAATTACCTTTAAAACGAACACCTACCTTATACCATTGTTTATCACCAAAATAAAAATCACAAGGCACCCAGATAGGGTCAAAGTCGACATCGCCTGGCGCACTGCCACCTGGCCCTCCTCCGTTTCCAGGACCACCCCCGGTTGAACCGAGGTTAGTTGCCAAATCGCTTTGCATTAATGACCAGTTTTCAGCGTTAATGGAGATATCGAAACGCAAAACTTCATCCTGATTAAAAACGACTTGATAATCAAGGTCTGCATCTTTACTGTGTGTTGCATCTGTCCAATCGGATAATTCGCCTAATTCTTCGAATACTATTTCGTCTGTTAGGTCGTTAACAACATCCTCATCACGACAAGCTATAAATGCCAGACTGAATATCATCAAGCTTAAAACAATTTTTTCTTTCATAATTCTAAAATTTTATTTTATATCCCAAGCTAACAATGTGCTTGTTACGTAACGATTCCATGTAATAATCCAATTTATAACTCACTCCTAGGTAATTTTTCTTAAAGAGTTTGTAATCCATGCCCAAGGAATAACGCATTTTGTACAAGTCACCACCGTCAAGCTGTTGAAATGCCTCAATTCCAACGTAGGGCGTTAACTTGCATTTGGCAATATCGTAATCAACAGATGCCTTGTATCGCATCATCTCACTACCGTCTTCATAATCATCATCCGCAAAATCGGTATAACGCAGGCGAAAGGCTGTCTCGAATCGACCAAAGTCCTTTTTAAGTTTAGCGGTCAAGGCATATCGATGTAGATATTCTGTTGGTTTGTTATCTTTAGGATCACCAATAAAACGATATGTTGCTCCCAACAAAAGAAACTTATATGGTTTATAAACCAACTCACTCTCAATATTATATTTCTTTATTGAGAAGTTTTCATCAAAACGTATCTCAGGGCTCACCTTCAACTTCAGGTTCTTCACCAACTTAATATTGGCTTGAACCGAAGTACGAGTCTCTAAATCGTTCTCTACACTTTGAGCCCTTAAACCTCCTGATAGGAATATTAAGCCAAGAATCAAACCTGTTTTTATATTTACCTTCATGCCAAATCTATTTAAATTTACCCTGTTCATCATTCCCGTTGGCATTGTAATAGAGTGTAAACTCAGCCACATCTCTCAAAAAATCAATTTTCTCAACCTCATAGCGATTGATGTTGATGCCCGTACGATTTTTTAAGTCATTCAATAGCTCATCGTGCTTGAGCGAATGGATATTCTCAATCTTTTCATAAATCAATTTTACCGATAGTTCCTGCTTTAACATCAAGCGTTTTTCAAGAATCCATAGACCAAAAAGGATAGCCATATTGGTAAAGAGTAACTCTGCATAACTCACTTTTTTGCTTGCTAAAGCGTTAACAACAGCAACACCGATGATAATAAAGAGATATGTCATTTCTTTAATTGGGATGGCATCGGTTCGATACCTGATGATTCCAAAAATGGCGAATAGACCTAAGGCAAATCCTAATTCTAACTTTACATTATTCAACAAAAAACACATAAGAAATACCATTACACCTATGGCCAAATAACTGAAATAATAATCCTTGCGCTTACTATGTTTGGCATACATAAAGTGAACAATGGAAAATATCAGTCCTGTACTGAGAATAAAGCGGACAAGTAATTCCGAAAAATCACCCACATTTATTAATTTTATCCCAAGAAACCTTAACTGATCCTCCCAACTTGCAACTTCTTCAATGGGCACATCGCTCGCCACTACAGTATTCAAAATATCTAATATCATTCGTCTTAGTTTTTAATTAACTCGTTCGACCGCATTACTTTCTCAATGCGACGTATCTTATTTTTGAAGGCATTTCGTTTTAAGTAGGTATCAAGCACCGATCGGCCTACACAATATTTACTGAAACCAGAAGACTTGATGCGCTGATTACGAAGAATCAAAGCCAATGGAGAGATGCCTGAGTTAGCCTCAGCTTTTATTTCTACAATCACCAGATCATCAAAACGCATTTCCTTTATTCCGTTTTTAAAGCGAATATTTAAATCGATGGTACAACGTTCCTTAAATCCCTTATGAACCATCGTCAGGCGAGTGAACTGGTTTAAAAGTGATGCTTTTAATTCTTCCACTTCAAAAGGCGTTTGTTCAGTTAAGAATTGATTTTCAGCCTCAGTAAAGTCTGAAGATTCAGGCTCTGCAGTAATTCGTGTCTTAATGGTTCTTCCGATATTACTCTTGAATTTAACCTCTAAAAAGCTGATACCAGAATTAACATAGGTGCGCCTGCGAATTTTAAATCGATTCAACTTACCCTTGTGATGATCAACAAACATTTTATCCGAACCTGTATCGTAATAAGTCGTTTTATAGGGCAATTGACTTTCTCCATCAATATTTAAAATGTAATAATCATGCTTGATGGATTCCAATAGATCTGGCAACTGGCTTCGATGGAACCAATATTTGCGATCAGTTCTATTCATCAACTTCACCTTATCCATTTCTTTTAATTGTATGGTCTCAAAGTCTAGTTTCATAAGCATTACCTCAATCATTTCAGAAGTAAAACTAAGGCTGAAGCACGATCTTAGAAAAAAGAATCTACGGACTCGGTGATTTTATCAACGAAATGAATGTTGATGACTTAAACCTGAAAACGATTTCATTAAGATAATCCCACCTTCGTACTTAAAATGGAATAAAACAGAAAGCAATTAAATTCGTTTAATTGGCGTAATTAGCGGATTAGATTTATGGCAATCGTTTAACTTTGAGTTTATTTGATTTTAGCAGTAAGCTTTAGTAATTTAGGTAGCTCGCCCTTTCAAATTGGTCATTTGTCCTTTTAAAAAGGATAAAAACAACTTAATAAGTAGTTTAGAGCCATAAAAAGGAATCAATCAAAAAACTAAAATATAAGCTCATGAAGAAATTTGTATTTATTTTCTTAGCTGCGATGATCGGAACAATGACATATGCCGAAG
The DNA here is from genome assembly GCA_025499625.1 of Carboxylicivirga fragile. Classification (GTDB taxonomy): domain Bacteria; phylum Bacteroidota; class Bacteroidia; order Bacteroidales; family Marinilabiliaceae; genus Carboxylicivirga; species Carboxylicivirga fragile. Next base: position 139,340 of record JAFMVD010000002.1, read on the forward strand.
AACTAAATTCGCCTGACAACAACTTTAGCCTTAAAGCAGAAGTTAAAGACGGGAAAGCGGTTTATCAACTTTCCTACAAAGGAAAAACCATTATCAAACCCAGCACATTAGGACTTGAATTAGTAGATGCTGAAGACTTAATGGATGGTTTTACTTTGGTAAATACCCAACGCGATAGTTTTGATGAAACTTGGCAACCGGTGTGGGGCGAGTATAAGGAAATACGTAACAACTATAACGAATTGGCGCTTACACTTGAGCAGAAAGACACGGAGAGAAAGGTACTCATCCGTTTTCGCTTGTTCAACGATGGACTTGGTTTTCGCTATGAGTTTCCTGAGCAAGAGAAACTGACATATTTTGTGATTAAGGAAGAACACAGCCAGTTTGCTATGGCAGGCGATCATACTGCATTTTGGATTCCTGGTGATTTTGACACACAGGAGTACGATTATACCAAATCAAAGCTTTCGGAAATTAGGGCTAAGATGGAAGGTGCTATTACGCCCAATGCGTCACAAAGGCAATTTTCTGAAACAGGTGTGCAAACCGCTCTTATGATGAAAAGTGACGATGGCCTATATATCAACTTACACGAGGCAGCCTTGATCGATTATTCGTGTATGCACCTTGAGTTAGATGACAAAAACTTGGTATTTGAATCATTCCTTACACCTGATGCACAAGGTAACAAAGGGTATATCCAGGCACCTTTTAACACACCATGGCGTACGGTCATTGCGAGTGATAATGCTGCTAACATATTAACATCAACTTTAACGCTTAATTTGAACGAGCCTTGTAAATACGAAGATACCTCATGGATTACACCTGTTAAATACATTGGTGTTTGGTGGGAAATGATAACAGGTAAAAGCTCGTGGGCATATACCGATTTACCTAGTGTAAAACTGGGAGAAACGGATTATTCTAAAACAGTTCCCAATGGCAAACATGCGGCCAACACAGCCTATGTGAAGCGTCACATCGACTTTGCTTCTGAACATGGTTTAGATGCTGTATTGGTTGAAGGTTGGAACGAAGGCTGGGAAGATTGGTTTGGAAAATCGAAGGATTATGTTTTCGATTTTGTGACGCCTTATCCTGATTTCGATGTAGAAGAATTACGTGATTATGCCAAGAGCAAAGGGGTTCGTTTGATGATGCACCACGAAACATCTGGTTCGGTTCGTAACTACGAGCGCCATTTAGATCAAGCTTACCAGTTTATGGCTGATAACAATTACAACTCGGTAAAGAGCGGTTATGTAGGTGACATTATTCCACGTGGCGAAACACATTATGGCCAATGGATGGTGAACCATTATCTATACGCAGTAACTAAAGCTGCCGAATACAAAATTATGGTGAATGCTCACGAGGCCGTTCGTCCAACAGGTTTGTGTCGTACTTATCCTAATCTGATTGGCAACGAAAGTGCACGTGGTACCGAGTACGAATCATTTGGTGGAAATGCGCCAAACCATACCACTATACTGCCATTTACACGCCTCATTGGTGGCCCAATGGATTACACACCTGGTATTTTCGAAACGGATATTAGTCAGTACAATCCAGACAATACATCATATGTAAGAAGTACACTGGCTCGTCAATTGGCATTGTATGTTACCATGTACAGTCCTTTACAGATGGCTGCGGACATACCAGATACTTACGAACAATACATGGATGCTTTCCAATTTATAAAAGATGTACCAGCCGATTGGGACGACACCAAAGTATTGGAAGCCGAACCTGGCGATTACATTACCTATGCGCGTAAAGAAAAAGGAAGTAACGATTGGTATGTAGGCTCAACTAATGGTGATACCAGCCGAAACTCCAATCTCAAATTTGATTTCCTGACGGCAGGAGAAAAGTATATCGCCACCATATATGCTGATGCCAAGGATGCCCATTACAAGGATAATCCAAAGGCATATGTTATAAAAAAATATGTGGTTAGCAGCAAAAGTAAATTAAGTCAATATTGTGCTGCTGGTGGCGGTTATGCCATTAGTATCACGCAAGTGCAAGATAAGTCCGAAACCAAGGGATTGAAGAAATTATAGATTCAAGGAATATATTCTACAAGAAAGCCGCATCTCTTAAAGGGTGCGGCTTTTATTTTATCAAGTTCGCCATATATAGCAACTTTAAGCTATTTCGCTTCTAACTCATTCAAATGCTGCATCTTTTTCATGTGCAAGAAACTTTGAATGCCACCTAGGTGAGCTTTAACTCTTTTATTGCCGAATTCATATACTTTATCAACCAGACCATCCAGAAAGTCACGATCATGCGATACCAGAATCAAAGTACCATCATAGGCTTTGAGCGCAGCTTTTAATATATCCTTGGTTTTCATATCAAGGTGATTGGTTGGCTCATCCAGAATCAACAAGTTAACCGGTTCGAGCAAAAGTTTTATCATGGCTAAACGGGTGCGTTCACCACCCGAAAGCACTTTCACCTTTTTGGTAGAGTTATCGCCTCCAAACATAAATGCGCCCAACATATCCTTTACCTTGGTACGAATATCTCCTTTTGCCACATCATCGATAGTTTGAAATACGGTTAAATCTTCATCAAGTAATGAAGCCTGGTTCTGTGCAAAATAACCAATCATGGTATTGTGCCCTAACTGCAAATCTCCTTTATAGTCAATCTCATCCATAATGGCTTTCACCAAGGTGGATTTACCCTCACCATTCTTACCAACAAAAGCTACTTTTTCGCCCCGTTCAAGCGTTAGTGAAGCCTCAGAAAAAACCAAGTGATCATCGTAGGACTTTTCAACTTCCGATAGAATCAAAGGATAACTACCCGAACGCGGAGCTGGTGGAAACTTTAATCGTAAAGCCGATGTATCTTCCTCATCCACCTCAACTATTTGCAGCTTCTCAAGCATCTTCACACGCGATTGCACTTGCAGCGTTTTTGAGTAGGTACCTTTAAAGCGCTCAATAAAAGCTTGATTATCGGCAATCATCTTCTGTTGTTCTTCAAAGGCCTTTTGCTGATGTACACGACGTTCTAATCGTAACTCTAAATATTTTGAATAATTGACTTTATAATCGTAGATACGTCCCATGGTTACTTCGATGGTACGCGTGGTGATGTTATCAACAAATGCCCTATCGTGCGAAATAACAATAACTGCCTTACCACAGTTAATCAGAAACTCTTCCAACCATTGTATCGATTCGATATCAAGGTGATTAGTTGGCTCATCCAGTAATATCAAATCTGGATTTTGAAGTAATATCTTAGCCAGCTCAATTCGCATACGCCAACCTCCACTAAAGGTGTTGGTTGCTTGAGTAAAATCGCTTCGTAAAAAACCTAGACCCAGCAAAACTTTCTCAACCTCGGCATCAAAATTGGTTTCTTCAATGGAATAAAACTTCTCACTTAAGGTCGAAACATCTTCGATCAATTTATAATATTCTTCGGACTCATAATCAGTCCGCGACTCTAGTTGTGTATTTAAGTCTGCTATTTCCTTCTCCATGGCATGAATGTGCGCAAATGCCTGAGAAGCTTCCTCAAATACGGTGCGCGTATCTTCAGTCATCAGATGCTGTGGCAAATAGGCCACCACCTTATCCTTTGGCACAGAAACATTGCCTTTATTGGCTTCGCGTGCTCCTGCCAATATTTTAAGCAAGGTTGATTTACCCGCACCATTCTTCCCCATCAGAGCAATTCTATCCTTTTCGTTTATAACAAACGAAATGTTTTTAAATAGTGTGCTTGCTCCAAACTCTACCGTTAATCCGTCAACTGAAATCATCTGAATATTTATTTTGCGGCGCAAAGATAAAAGAATCAATCAATAGATTAAGACTTTAACACGTTTGATTCAGGGAAATTGCTATTAAACAATAAAATAAAAAAGACCACGAATTTCACTAATTATCACAAATTGTTCCGCTTTGCGGAACTAAAAATCTGTTTAATCATAGAATTGAAAATCAGCGAAGCTAAATCTGTGGTTAAAAATAGAATGTATTATTTATTAATGTTTTTAAAGGCGATACCCCTGAAAGACAATTCAAGGTAAAATACCTAATGTTCAGGTTCCCAAATAAGTCGGAGAAAAGTACTAAAGCGATCCGAATCGCGATTAATAGGAATGCCAGTAACAATACCTAACATTAAACCTTCGAATATGCCAAGTCGCATTTGCGGACGTATCACCATGTTAAATCCATCAGATTCAAAAAACTTATTGAACTCTACACCTACAAAATTATCAGTTTCGGGTATGGTGTAATGTATACTAGTATGCATATCGAATTGACTGTGCCAGTCACCTGACTTAAAATGCTGTTCAAAAACTGGTCCCGTGTAAATAAGTGTATGCCAATTTTGCCACCATCGTTTTGCAATAATAAAAATAGGATTATAAACATTACCTGTAAAAAGGGGATTGCCAAAATTTTCAAACTCGCCCACTTCTAACTCATTGATATAAGCCAAGGCCATCGACATGCGTTTGGCACCCGACACATAAAACGACCATTGCAAACCCATTTTCAAACTTTCGATGCGGTTACTTGGAACTGAATCAGAAGGCACCCCATTCATGGGAGAGTAAAACAAAAAAGGCAACTCAAACTCAATGCCCAGGCGATTGATGGGTGCAAATTCATATTCAACCAAAGCTTCGTACTCATCAAAATCTAATTTGTCACTTAAGCCAAACCCAACATTCCATTCCTTTTCGCCTTGGTGCGCCCCCAAGTCTCTGATTAAATCGATATACAATGGTTCTGCATGATCCACCTTAATAGTGTCCTGAGCATTCAAGCTAACAAAGCTTGCCAATAGAAATGAAAGACAGATAATTTTCATGGAATGAGTATTTCCTTATTATTCAATCTTAACAACAATCAATTAGATACTTAGGTTTAATTTCAAATAAGTGAAGAATAGCTATTCTTCAGCATCAACTAATCCTTGCTCCTTTAACTCTTTATTCTGTATTTCTCTTGCTTTTGACAAAGCAGATGCAACCAATCCGGCAGGAACAGTTACCACTCCAACACCAATTATCAAGACAAAAAAAGTGAATATTTTTCCACCCATGGTTATTGGATAAACATCTCCATATCCCACTGTAGTAAGTGTTACAATTGACCACCAAAAGCTATGAAATACTGAACTAAATAATTCAGGCTGTGCCTTATTTTCAAAATAATAAATACCTGAAGCCGTCAAAAACAATAATATTGCAGTGGTAATAAAAAAAAGAACCAATTCTTCCTTAATAATCTTAAAGGCAATATGAAAACGATTCAATGCTCGACTGTACCTAATGAGCTTTAATGCCCTAAAAACTCTGAATACGCGAAATGCTCTTAACATTCTTAGATCCAATGCAAACCGGAGGTAGAATGGAATAATAGCCAACAAGTCGACAATGCCATAAAAACTAAAGACATAGCTTAATGGTTTATCTGCCACAATTAGACGCAGCAAATATTCAAGAGAAAAAATAACTACACATAGAATTTCAATAACCGAAAGTATGCCTCTTAAGTTATTCGATATGTTTGGCAAGGTTTCAATGGCAAATGATAAAAGAGAAATTAAAATAAGTACTTGAATGAAGTAATCAAATACTCGACCATAGGTTGTTGTATTATCCTCAATTATTGTCTTTAATTTAAATTTCATACTTCTCTCATTTAAATCATACTGCTAATCACCAATATGATGCCTCCCATTTCTCAGAAATGATACATTTGGCGGTAGCTTGGTTTTATCAAAAATATCAAATCCCTTTTTCAGATCCTTCCATAAATTAAGGCAATCAACAGAAGAGCTGTTCTCATTAATCAAGGCCTGATAATTCTTATCTGTTAATTTAGTTGGAAAAATACTTACTGGAATGGTCGTTTGTCCATGATTGCGCGCTTCAATGCAAAACACATATAGTTCCTTTATTTGATCATCGGTAATGGGTAAACAACCAATGGTAACGCAAGCACCATGTATGAAAATGTCGCCCCCTAACTTTCCTTTCGTTCCCAATATCTTATCTGATGCATTGGGATAATTAATACCAAGTGACAGGTAAAAATTACTGGCTGGATTAAATCGATCAATGTGGTAATAACCTTCCGGTATTTGTAAATCGCCTTGTTGTCGTTTAGGTCCAAGCTCTCCGCAAGTGGCACAAACCTTATATGTTTTAAGCAAGGAAAATTTCGTAGAATTGACATCTTTTGCCCATAACTCTATCTCTTTCTCCTGCTTAAAGGCTCTTAGGTAAATGTTGAATGAAGATTTCTCAAGGCCGGCGTCAGACAATAATAGAAGTACTGAACTTTCTTTCTCGGCATATGCTGTTCTTACACGACTATACCTTAACTGGTCTTTTTTAAAGGATTGAGCTTGTATTTCACTCAGCAACATTAGCAGCGTAAGACTTATAACAAATCTAAAAATCATAAATAGACTTCTCCTTTGGCTTATCCTTCCGAAGTTTCTCATAATTGTATTGACGAACAGCTTCCATGAATATTGGGCCAAAACTTTCGCCTGGTGCAGGCGCAGGTGTTAATTGCAACTTCCCATCCGGATCGATAACATAGTACACCGGTAATGCTCTTATCCCATAATCCAAGGCAACTTTTGGCTGACGACCATAGTGAAGAAAATCCCATCGGTACTTATTTTCTTTGATCATTTTCTTTGCATTAGTTGGATCCTCATCCAAAATAATGGTCACCAAAGTAACATCACGTTTCATGCGTTTCGAAATCACATTTAACAACTGTAAATCCTGTTTGCACGCATGGTTTTCGGTGTGCATAAAGTTTAAGTAAACAAACTTGCCGTCGTACGAGTCGAGGGAGCGTTCTTTCCCATCTAAGCGATAAAGTGTAAAACCTGGAGCTTTAGACCCAGCACGTAACCAGTTAACTTTACGATGTAACTGACCTGCCAAATCTTTTACCTTTTTATTACAAGCAGTTGATTCTGCCTGTTTAAACAGATTGATGATTTGTTGTTGGTTATAACGACCAGAATAAAATGCATCATACAAACTCTTCAGCAGTACTATTTCAGTCATTTCCTGATTCCGAAATAAATCATCGCTCGACATCACCACCGACAAACTATCGAAGGTTGCAACCTTAACAAATGCATCCTTTAAATCTTTACCTTGCTTGGACGATAAATAACTACTGAAAAAACTTTTAAAAATAGTATTAAAAGCCACTTTAAAAGATGGCATATTTAAATCCACAGTATCGGCATCAAACACCTCCTTAATTAGCGTCCTTTTCTGTCGTTTATAGGCCAAAGACTTCAACTCGCCGTAGGCATATTTTTTATACTGTGCGAAATAACTATTCTCAACTGCCGGATATAAACTATCCAGCTCATTGACAATGGTCTTAACTTTATTTTTATCACCACGAGAAAAAATCTGAACAGCATCGGCACTGTATAGGTCATCCAGTTGCCTATCAAATTTTATAATGGTTGAATTTAGGGTTTGAGCCTTTTCATTAGTTATCCCAATCACCACATCTTCGGGAACAAAGTAAGGATTGAAACGTTCGGCATCACTCCTAGGTTTATAAGGCGGCAGCACAAACTGGTAATGCATGCCTGGCTCCAGATAAATATTACCTCTGAACTTACCTAAATCGACACTAACATTGGTGATTACTGATAATTCAACACTTTGCTCAAAGTGTCCCTTCTCATCTACCTGAACGGTAAATAAGTCTCCCTTCTCCATGGAAATGGGATTAACAAGTGCCTGAAAAACAAGATTCAAACCAGCATATTCCGGAGCTTCTCCCTCTATAGTCGTTACACTTTGTGCCGAAACTTGCTGCAATAGCAAAAATCCGAGCAACAAAAACACAATGCTCCTCACGCTCACCTTATAAGTATTTTTGGATGTTGATTTTTATCGCCTCCGGCAAAAATTGCCCGGCGTCGCCACCATGTTTCACAATATCACGAACAATACCACTATTAACTGGCGTATGCTCTGGCGTAGTTAATAAGAATACGGAATCGATACCACTCATGGCTTTATTAACCTGTGCGATGGCTCTTTCGTACTCAAAATCGGCTGCGGTACGTATGCCACGTAGGATGTGTGTACATTTTATCTCACGTGCAAATTCAACGGTTAAGCCTTCGTATTTTTCCACCACAACACGATCATCATCAACAAATACATCACGTATCCATTGCATACGATCTTCCAATGGAAAGAAATCTTTTTTATTGGAGTTATAACCAACTGCTATTACAATCTTCTCAAAAAGGCTTAAACCACGTCGTACCACATCTTCATGCCCTACGGTAAATGGATCAAACGAACCTGGAAATATTGCAGTTCTTATCATGTTTTAATTTTTAAGCTTAAACCTTTGAATCATACAAAAGTTGAAAAAATACAGCACCCCTGCAAATAAAGCAAACACATTAACATATCTATTTCAACATGTTTTCACATTCACATTAAGTATTATTCTTTAAACGCTATTCGATGTCTTTCTTAATGAAGGTATTTACAAATAATACATTGCCCATATCGCCATAATCGATTAACACATCTTTATCCTCCTTCACTTGGCTAGGCGTGAAACCAACAATGGTTAAATCAGCATCAGAACTGTGTTTGGTAATAACCGAGCGTGCTGTTCGTCCTTCGCTTACGGGCAAAAAGCTAACATTACCCTGCGATATTGGCAGACGTCCACCTTGGATGAGCTCCATTAAGCGTTGCCGTTGTTTCTCGATTTGATTCTCAGGGAATATGGCAAATATTTTAATCACCGCATTTTGCCATTCGGGATGACCAGAAACAATGTAGGCCAACAATATCATTAGATTGGCATTTCGAAAGTCACTGGCACTAATCCAAACATGAATCTCGCGTTTATAACCAAATCCCTTATACGAAGAGTTCAATACGCAGACATCAAAACCCGTTGCTTCGAACAAAGGATAATTGTCCATTGCGTCGGTTAATGATTCAGGATTGGTGCGCGAAAACTCAAATAAAATAAGGTTATTGCCCTTACCACTTATGCCAGATAATTGTATCACTTGCGCAATGGCAGATGTATACGATGGACTTATGATTGTATCAATGTATAGGCGACTTTTACTTCCTTCTGATTGATTGATTAATCGTGATAATACTTGCTTCGATTCCCGATGGCTTTCCTTGGTCAGGAACCCTTTCAGGAAATGAATATAGGTTCCAAAACCATGATTGTAGCATATCCATCGCAACATATCAAAAGCTGCTTGCCGCTTAAATGAATCTTCGGAAACACATATGGCAAATGGGCGCCAGTGACTGGCTTTATCATCCTTATTAGCACGTTGAACAAATATCTGAATCTGGCGACTTATCTGAAAAACAACGCCTTTAAAAAGCTTTTCCAAACCTTGTCGCTCAGGTCGTGCAATGGTTATAAAATGATAAGTCACAGCCATTATCAGGCCTGAAATCAAAGCATAACCCCAATTCATTTTAAACATCAGCCAAAACGACAGAACAGCTCCAATCAAAGAAAAATACCATCGGTTATATTTAAAGGTAGGACGATATGAAGGGTCGGAAGCAAAATGCTCTAAAAATGAAATCAGACAGATGGCACCATAGGTTGCCATGAAGAACATGGAAATGATTTGAGCCACAAAATTGATATCGCCAATGACGATAAAGAAAAAGGCAATGGCAATAGTTACGATACTTCCATTAATAGGCTCGTTATCGCCTTTTCGGCCTTTCGACAACCACGAATTTAATCCACCTGAGGGCAGAATCGCATCGTAACCAATGGCTTGTAATACACGTGGTGCCACCAACAAGGAACCAATGGCTGATGACAAACATGCTGCTGCTAAACCTATTGGTATGATAGGTCCCCAAACAGCAATTTTTGACATGATTAATTGATCGTTTGCCATTGCTTCAGGTGAAGCCGATGCTGCTAACTTAAAAGCAATGGCGATGTATATAATCATACCCACAACAGTTGCCAATATAGTTCCTCGCGGAATAGATTTTTTAGGATCCTTTAAATCACCAGACAAACCAAGTCCAGCTGCCATACCCGTAAATGCCGGAAAAATGATGGTGAACACAAAGAAGAAACTATCACTATTCGCCACCTTTGCAGTAAATGATAATTCAGAGTGATCGTCCACTGGTTTTCCCATAAATAAAAAAGCGATGGATAATAGCAATAAAGCAACAACTCCATACAAGGCTTTCATTCCAATATTAGCCCCTCTAAAAACGACTATCAAGGATAAAATGGTCATTAAAACCAGAATAACCACTTTCTTAAATATTGCAGGATTTACACTGGCTGGCAAATATTGCATCAAGGGATCAAAGGCTTCGCCAAAGGCAATAATATAAAAGGCTACACTGACGGCTTGCGATAAATACAAGGCTAATCCAATGGCTCCACCAATGTTTAATCCGAATGACCGGGATATAATGTAGTAAGCCCCTCCACCTTGTACTCGCTGATTTGTTGCAATTTCTGCCACGGCTAAGGCTGTAGGTATAGTTACAATATGCCCGATTACAATAATAGCCAATACACCGCCCAGTCCAACATTAGCAATGGCATATCCAAAGCGTAGAAATAATATAGCCCCTAGTATGGTTGATATGGCCGTCATAAAAACAGCCAAAGTGCCAAAACCAGCCTTAGGATTTGATATTGAATTTTGCATGCATCTATCGTTTATAACAAACCTAATATTTTTCTTTGCCAAAGCCAAACTCAAAACACAGTCAGATATTAGTACTTCTACTTAAGCACTGTTAATCACAGATATTATTATCTTTAAGACCGAATTTTTATTAACACTTAATCGCCGTTATGAATAAGAAATCGGAAAAAATGCATTTATCCAAGCAGGTAATAATTGGGATACAATTTTTGTTTGTTGCTTTCGGAGCGACTGTGCTAGTGCCATTACTCGTTGGCATTAGCCCTTCCATCGCCCTATTTTCTGCCGGAGTAGGCACACTTATCTTTCATTTAATAACCAAAGGTAAAGTACCTGTTTTTCTAGGAAGTAGTTTTGCCTTTATTGCTCCAATAATTGAAGCTACAAAGATGTTCGGCTTAGCAGGAACATTATCAGGACTTATTGCTGTCGGCCTTGTGTACATGCTTATGTCAGGTTTAATTAAAGCCTGGGGACTTGGTTTTATTGAACGTATTTTCCCTTCGGTAGTTGTAGGCCCGGTAATAATGGTAATAGGTTTGTCTCTTGCATCGGTAGGTGTGGACATGGCCAAAACTGATTGGTTGATTGCTATTGTTTCGCTACTCACAGCAATAGTAGTGGTTATTTACACCAAGGGAATGATTAAACTGATTCCGATATTCCTGGGCATTGTTGCTGGTTATGTACTAGCACTATTCATGGGCAAAGTGGATTTTACGCCCATTAAAGATGCTGCATGGTTTGCCTTACCACCATTCACAATGCCTGAGTGGAGCTGGAAAGCCATTATTTATATGATACCTGTTGCCGTTGCTCCATTGATTGAACATGTTGGTGATATGTATGCAATCGGTGCCGTAGCTGAGAAGAACTTTGTGAAGAAACCAGGTTTACATCGAACCATGCTAGGCGATGGTGTGGCTACATCTTTTGCTGCTTTAATCGGAAGTGTTCCGAACACAACCTATTCGGAAGTAACCGGAGCTATTTCATTAACCAAAATTACCGACCCTAAAGTTCTGCGTATATCTGCCATTACAGCCATTGCCTTCTCATTAATCGGAAAAGTAAGTGGTTTCCTTGAATCTATACCTAGTGCCGTGTTGGGCGGTATAATGCTACTATTATTTGGAATGATAGCAAGTGTGGGAATCAGAACACTTGTGGATTCGAAAGCCAAACTTAATGCAACACGTAATCAAGTTATTGTGTCCTTAATTTTAACCATTGGTATTGGTGGTGCTGTTTTTAATGTTGGCACGTTTTCTTTGGGTGGCATTGGTTTAGCGTCATTGGTTGGAGTAATTTTGAATTTGATATTACCTGACAGCTCAAAACCTGTTAAGATGAAGAAAAACTAGAAAAAAAGCTAATAGCTATCAGCTATCAGCTATCAGCTATCAGCTGATGGCTATTGGCTTTTTAATATTTTACAGTTTATTTTACCGCGTAGCCAAACTTCTTAACTGTTTCAGCCAATTTAGTTTTAGACACCATAGCGGTATCTACCTGAATTTTGGTTAAGCCGGTTGTATGATCAGCCTCAACTGAAGCAACCCCCTCCAATTTTGTCAGGCCAACTTCAACTGTATTTTCACAGCCTTCGCAAGTCATACCTTCCACATTTAAAACAACTTCTACGGCATTGACAACAACCGCCTCTTTCACCTCAGAACTACTGTCAGCCTTTTTTGATTGGCACGATACAGCCACAGTTGCTAACACAAAAAGTAAGTTTAGGATTCGCATTTTGTTTATTTTAGTTTGTTAAAATTGATCAGCATAAATCAATATCATTACCCAAAGGTAAAAGGAATTAAAGTACACAAACATCTTTCGCAGATGTATTGCCTGACCATCTTTATGTACTTGCAAGGTTATACGAACCGACCATGCCATCATTACAATTGTTGAAATAGCTATTAGCCAAACGACAGGTTTATTGTTTATAACATGAAATACAGGCAAGAACAAGGCCGAAATAAATGTGGCTAAAAACCACACCAAGTTTATTCGATTTATTTGCTCCTTTGATAATACATCGGTAATCACAGGGAAACCTGCTTTTCGATATTGATCTCCATATTTCAATACCAATAGCCAGAAATGAGGCATCTGTCCAAGAAAAAAGAACAAGGCCAAAAAATGAATTCGAGGATCAAGGATAGATCCACCTGCAGCCATCCATCCTGCTATGGGTGGAATCGCACCTACTACTGCTCCAGGAAATACAGAGAAAGCACTCCAACGTTTCATTGGGGTATAAATAACGTTATACCAGAAAACGCCCATCCATCCCCAAAAAACAGCTTGCCATCCAAAGGGCAATAAAGCGAGTGTACCAACAGCTAAAAAGGCAATAATAACCAATAGAGCTATCTTTACATCAATTAATCCACTGGGGAGCGGACGATCAGATGTTCGTTTCATTAAGGCATCCAATTTTCGCTCCTGCAACTGATTTAAAGCCGAAGCTCCAGCCGATAAGAAAAAGATGCCTACTGCCACCAATAAACCTTCTAGCGATAAACTCTGATCAAATAAAACATATCCAGTGTATGCCGTTAAAGCAACAGGTAAAGAAATTGAAAATTTTCCAAACGTTCTGATATGCTTAAAAACGGCTTTCACTATTCGGATAAAGATTTAAAGTACTCAATTAAATGTTGTAATTCCTCTTCAGTCACTTGATCCTTATAGGATAACATTAATCCCTGATCATAACCTTTAACAACATCGGCATTAGGCTCGTAAATCGAACGACGTATATATGCTTCATCGCCAAACACCTCACGCTCTTTTCCATCAGTAATTACTGTACGAGTGCTTCCCAATACACCTTTATAGGAAGGCCCAACCAATTTGCTTCCATCAATGGTATGACAAGCATTACAGCCATATTTACGCAACACACTAACACCAGCAAGCCGCTTATTTGTTCCTTTATTTGCTTCTTCAATGGATTTATTTTCTTCCATCCATTTATCAAACTTAGCTCCTTCAATCACCTTAACGCCCGACATCATATAGGAATGACGCAAACCACAGTATTCGGCACAAAATATTTCGTAGGTACCAATCCGTTCTGATTCAAACCAAATATTTGATTTCTTACCAGGCACCATGTCTTGCTTCACTCTAAAAGCGGGGATATACATACTATGAATCACATCCTGGGCCACCAAATCGAGTTTTACAGCTCTGCCTTTAGGAACGATTAAAGTATCAGTAACCAATCCATTTTCGTACTCAAAGGCAAAACTCCACATTCGAGCAATTGCTTTAACAGGCATGGCATCATCAGGTATTTCGGTCTGTGATTTCCAGCCTGACCAACCATAGGAGAACATAACTAGTACCAAAATGGTAGGGACAACCGTCCATATAATCTCCAACTTGGTACTTCCTTCAATATGCGTTGCCTTTGGATTTTTCGATTGCCTGTAGCGAATGATGTAATAAATTAGTACCGCAGTAATGGCGAAAAGAAAAAACAAGGCTACGCCAAAAATGAATAAGAAGGCCGAATCGACCTCCGACACAAATGTTGACGCATTCTGAGCTTTATCTATCATAGTCTAACGATAATTATAATCTAAAAACGTTACCACCATCACCAGCGCTATTAATATAAATACCGCTGCTACCAGAGCTTTTAAAAGTTTATTGTCAAATTTAAGGTGCATGAAATAAATCAGCACAAAACTAGATTTTACTGCAGCCAGTAATATGGCTACAAACACTGTTAAGCTCGCTAATTCGATACGAGTTACAGCAACCGAAATCAAAGTCAGCACAATAAGTACCGAAAGAATTATTCCATAGGTTTTATATGGTACAATATGTGATTCGTTATTATTTTCCATAGTCAAAAACGTTTTTAAGTAATCAAATAGAATAATGGGAATAAGAATATCCAGATAAGGTCAACCAAATGCCAATATAAACCTGAATTATCTAATAATACCGGGTTGTCGGCGGTTAAGGTATTGTTGTTGACCCGAACAGCTACAATGGTTATAAGAACAAAACCTACGATTATATGCAGGGCATGCAAGCCTGTCATAAAAAAGTATAAGCCAAAAAACAAGGTATCGCCATGACCTAAGCGCAGCAGATCATCGCTACCTGGGAATATGCCGTGGCCAAATTTTCCTTTCCATTCAAAAAACTTATTGACCATAAACATAAAGGCAATAAATAAAGTTATTCCCAATAATAATAAGGTCATGCCTTTGTTTTTTAAACGGATGGCTGTACTAGCCATAGCCATGGTTGCACTACTTACCAAAAGAATAATGGTATTGTAGGTTCCCACTGTTACACTTAGTTCTTCCGCAGCCAAATGAAAGGCTACTGGATTAAGGTAACGATATACTCCATACACAATAAATAAGCCTGCAAAAAGGAGTAATTCAGTAAAAATAAATAACCACATGCCAATTTTTGAGGCTTCATCATCGCGATGAAGATCATGTGATAACGTCATTGTTTGATTCATAATGAAAGGGATTTATCTGTAGTCATACGGACTACGGTCAATTACCGGTATTTCTTCAAAATTTTCTAATGTAGGAGGAGAATCAACTTCCCACTCCAATGTTTTTCCACCCCAAGGGTTTTTATTTGTTGTTATTGGGCCATACTTAGCTCCTCGTATCAGATTCACTAATATAATGATTATACCTGCAATCATTACCCATGAACCAATTGTAGATACAATGTTTGGGCCGTGAAAACGCTCCACGTAGTCGTAATATCTTCGCGGCATGCCATCTATTCCTAAAAAGAACATTGGCAGATATAAGGTATTAAATCCTATAAAAAAGAATATCCATCCTGTAGTGGCCACACGTGTATTATACATTCGCCCCCACATTTTAGGAAACCAATAATGAATGGCTCCCATGAAGGCAAAGCCAACACCACCAAATACGATAAAGTGGAAGTGTGCCACAACAAAAGCCGTATCGTGCAAGTGAACATTTGTAGCCAATGCGCCAAGAGCTAGGCCAGATAAACCACCTATCATAAATACAAATAGAAAAGACGCTGCCCAAAAGAATGGTGCCTCCAATTGTATAGATGCTTTGTGTAAGGTACCTACCCAGTTAAAAACTTTAATGGCACTTGGTATAGCTACTAGAAATGTTAAAAATGAGAAGGTATAAAGGGCTGTGCCACTCATACCTGAAGTAAACATGTGATGTCCCCACACAAAATAACCCACAAAGGCAATGGCAAGTGTTGATATTACAATGGCTTTATAGCCAAAAATTGATTTATTAGCAAAAGTTGGGATAATCTCAGATATTACACCCATGGCAGGCAGAATCATAATATATACCGCCGGATGAGAATAAATCCAGAATAGGTGTTGATATAAGATTGGATCGCCGCCTAATGCCGGATCGAAAAATCCAATATTAAACAAACGTTCCCCAACAATCATTAATAGGGTAATACCAACAATAGGTGTTGCTAATATTTGAATCCAAGCCGTTCCATACAAGGTCCATGGGAATAATGGTAAACGAAACCAAGACATACCAGGAGCACGTAAGCGATGAATCGTAACAATAAAGTTAATACCGGTTAAAATAGATGAGAAACCTAAGATAAATGCACCCAAAACAGCCGGAAGCATATTGGTATTAGTCTTGAAACTATAAGGTGCGTAAAATGTCCATCCAGTATCTGGCGGTCCACCTCCGGCAAATAATGCCGACAAAGCAACCAATGCACCTACAACATATACCCACCACGACAAGAGATTTAGTTTTGGAAAAGCAACATCTTTAGCACCAATCATGATCGGTAAAAAGAAGTTGCCAAAAACGGCCGGTAAGCCAGGTACAACAACTAAAAAGATCATGATAACACCATGTAAAGTAAAGATGGCGTTATAAGCTTGTGGATCCATTATGGTTTTACCAGGCGACATCAATTCCAGCTTCATGGCAGCACCTAATAATACACCAACCACAAAAAAGCTAACAATCGAATAAAGATATAATAAGCCCACTCGTTTATGATCCGTCGAGAAAATCCAGGCAAATATACCTTTGTACTTGCTTTTCACATCTCTAAAGCTCACATGTGTAGTTTCTGTTTCTTGATTTGACATATGATAACGATTGATTTTTATTTAAGATTGTTTCCTCTTAGGTTTCACAGTTAGTACCAATAAAATTAAACCCGCTAAAACGAGTATTAGAATACCCGCTACTTTTGTAATATTTAAAACATACGATTGTCCAACAGGATCGTAGCTGTAACAAAATTGTAAAATGCGATTAACCGTTGGCCCAGGTATTCCCTTTGAAGCTTCAATTACGGCTAACTTAAACTCAAAAGGCAGAAAATAAGTCCCATTTAAATAGCGCGTAATCTTCCCTTCGGGACTAATCAAAATTAAACCGGCCGTATGTATAAAATCATTACCAGTCTTTTTATAGCTAAAGCCAGCAGCCTCTGTCAATTTTGTAATGTTCGAGCTGTCACCCGTAAAAAAAAGCCAGCCATCCTCCATGCCTTCCTTTTCAACAAGCATTGAATAGTTGTTGCGCTTCTTAAGTGCCAAGTCATGTCCCTCAGAATAATCAAAACTTACTGTCAATATTTGATAGTCTTCACCTAAAGCCATCTCCGACATATTAACCACTTCGGTTAAACCGTCCATTAAAGGGGTGCAAATTCCAGGACAACGGTAATAAACAAAGTTGAGTACCGTTGGCTTATCAATTAAACTGCTCATCTGAACCGTATCTCCATCGATATTCACCAAGTAAATATCGATAGGTAAATGCTCATCTAAGTGTTCAATCACACCAATCTTCTTTGTATCCTGCGACCATGCAGCTACTAGAACAAAACTGAATATTATTAAACCAACAAGTTTTTTCATAAACTAAAAGGTGTTTGGCGACGCTAAAAATATAAAAAATATTAAAATACCCTTTATTCTTTATCTAATAATTTTACTTATTCCCCAATTCTATCTTAAAGCCATTTCCAGCCCAAGCATTTTTATAACAAAAAAACACCTTTATAGTTTCAAGTAAAATTTACATGCCATCATTAGGCACAAAAAAAAGAGTCACTCAACGAGCAACTCTTTTCAATATATCCTTTAAAGTAATTTCTATTTCAACCAGCCAATTATCGTTTGGCGACCAGTTACCTTTTGATCTAATTTAACATCAATTTGAGATCCTAAAGGCAAATACAAATCCACTCTCGATCCGAATTTAATAAAACCCATTTGTTGACCTTGACTCGCTTTCTCAATCTTATCAGCATAACATACAATACGACGCGCCATAGCGCCCGCAATTTGTCTTACCAAAATCTGAGTACCCTTTGAATTCTCAAGAACAACCGTCGTTCTTTCATTCTCAGTTGATGACTTTGGCAGATAGGCAGCCATAAAATCACCATTATGGTGTTTGAAGAATTTAACAACACCTTTTATCGGAAACCAGTTTATATGCACATTGAATACTGACATAAAAATGGATACTTTCATGCATTTCGTCTTTAGGTATTCATCCTCCTCAACTTCTTCCACAACCACTATTTTACCATCGGCAGGGGCTATGATTGCACCATCTTGTGTTATTGCTTCGCGTCGGGGATTGCGAAAAAAATTCAGCACTAAAAAATAAATGATTACCGAAACTAAAACGGTATAATTGACAACGCCAACGCCGCCTAAAAAATATACTCCTGCATTTAATGCCAGCAACACCACCAATACAACAAATAGTGTTGAAAATCCTTCTTTATGAATTGTCATTTTAAATTAAATTTTATCCAAATAAAATAAATAATGCAAACACCATTGGTGCTGCAAAAAGTACCGCATCAAAACGATCGAGTATGCCGCCATGCCCAGGCAATATAGCTCCTGAATCTTTAATGTCAACATTACGTTTCAACATCGATTCAATTAAATCTCCTAAGGTTCCAAAAACAGAAACGATTAATCCTGCAGCTATCCAAACCCAAAGACTTGCAATATCCGTCAATCGAAATATGACAAAGGCAGCAAGTGCTGTAAAAATCACTCCTCCAATAAATCCTTCCCAAGTCTTCTTAGGTGAAATACGCTCGTATAATTTATGTCTGCCGATAGAAACACCAACTAAATAAGCACCTGTATCGTTACACCACACCATAGCAAAGAAAGCGATCAAGAAATAATTATTGAAAGTTCCATCCGTCCATGCAGATAGGTATAAGAATGATAAGGGTATAGCTATGTAAACAGGCAATAACAAGGTAAGTGCGATTCTTTGAAACGGATGCTCACCTCCCTTAAATAACTCATGTACAAAAGGAAGCCATATCATAGGCATCAATATAATGTACCAGCTATTCGAGATTATTTCCTGAGTATCTAAAAACACCAAAACCTGAAAGGACAGTCCCAATAATAAAGAAGCAAAGAGATTAATCCGATCGTATCGACGCTCTAACAAACGCTTCATTTCAATCATACCCAATACCGACACCAATAAACACAATATAAAAAAGGCTAATGGGTGAAACAGTATCGTCCCTACTACCGATCCAACAAAGATGACTCCAGTAAGGCTGCGTTGTAAAAAATTATTCATCGATTTTTATTAATTACGCAAAGTTAACATATCCTGTGAAAATAGAAAATTACCGCATTTATCATTAAAAACCTGAATGCTTTTTTACAAGGAATAAGTTGTATAGCGACATCAAAAAAAGCGGACTTATCTCACATGGAAATAAGTCCGCTTATTATTTAAAATCGTATTCAACGACTAGTCTTCTTGTTTTTTGTCAGAAGTATCTTTCTCTGAATCTACAGATGCTTCAGCTTTATTATCAGCTACTTCTTCAGCTTTTACTTCTTCCACCTCGTCATCGTCTTCTTCAATAACGTGGGCAGATATTTTTCTTTTACCAAAAAGCTTTTCTAAGTCTTCGCTAAAGATGACTTCTTTATCCAGAAGCTTTTCGGCAAGAGCAGAATGTTTTTCATGATTTTCAGTTAATATCTTCCTTGCTCTCTTATACTGCTCATCAATGATGCGACTAACTTCTTCATCAATTATTTCAGCTGTTTTTTCGCTATAAGGCTTTCCAAAAGAATATTCAGATTGTCCTGATGAATCAAAATAACTTTTATGACCTATTTTTTCACTCATACCATAATAGGTAACAATTGCATAGGCTTGCTTGGTAACTTTTTCAAGATCATTTAATGCACCCGTACTTATTTTTCCAAACATAATTTCTTCAGCCGCACGTCCTCCAAGTGTTGAACACATTTCATCCAAAATTTGCTCAGTAGTTGTCAACTGTCGCTCCTCAGGCAGATACCAGGCAGCACCTAGGGCTTTTCCTCGGGGAACAATAGTTACTTTTACCAATGGATGAGCATGTTCAAGCAACCAGCTAATTGTAGCATGGCCAGCTTCGTGATAAGCAACGGCTTTACGTTCGTCTTTCGAAATTATTTTATTCTTCTTTTCAAGACCACCAACTATACGGTCAACAGCACTTAAGAAATCTTCCTTCTCAACAATTTTTTTATTATTACGAGCCGCAATTAATGCAGCTTCGTTACACACATTGGCAATATCAGCACCTGAAAAACCAGGTGTTTGTTTTGCTAAAAATTTACTTTCTACATCGTCGCTTAAACGTAATGGGCGAAGGTGCACTTCAAAAATAGCTTTACGCTCTTTTAAATCGGGAAGCTCAACATGTATCTGGCGATCAAAACGACCAGCACGCATCAAGGCACGATCCAGAATATCAGCACGGTTGGTAGCAGCTAATATAATTACACCACTATTGGTACCAAAACCATCCATCTCAGTTAACAACTGATTCAGTGTGTTCTCACGCTCATCATTAGCGCCCATATTAGGACTTTTTCCACGAGCACGGCCAATGGCATCAATCTCATCGATAAATACAATACATGGCGACTTTTCCTTGGCTTTCTTAAATAAATCGCGTACCCGACTGGCTCCAACACCAACGAACATCTCCACAAAATCGGAACCCGACATACTGAAGAAAGGAACATTCGCTTCTCCAGCCACAGCTTTTGCTAATAAGGTTTTACCTGTTCCTGGAGGGCCAACTAACAAAGCTCCTTTGGGAATCTTACCTCCTAATTCAGTGTATTTTTCAGGTCTTTTCAAAAACTCAACAATCTCTTCTAACTCTTGCTTCGCTTCAACCAGACCTGCAACATCTTTAAAGTTAACATTAATGTCAGCTTCCTTATCAAAGACCTTAGCTCGTGATTTGCCAACATTAAAAATATTACCAGCTCCACCGCCACCACCTTGAGCTCCCATTCTTCGGAAGATAAACACCCAAAGTGCTACTAGTAAAAGTAAAGGCCACATAAATGTTAAGAAGTCACCGAAGAAATCGGTTCTAGTTTCGTATTCAATTGGAATATTTTGCTTCAAGCCTTCTTCTGCTTTCATTCTGGCTTCCTCAAACATATCGATTGAAGGAATACTAAAAACAAAATGAGGACCTGATGCAGGAGGGCCAGAGTTAGTCAAGTTTTCTTTGAAAAGCTCTTTATAATTATCTAATTTATTCTCAAATATTGTTACTTCTGCAACTCCCTCATTACGTATAACAACAATATTATCAATGTCCCCATTCTCAAGAATTTCTTCCTTGAATTCGCTATACGATATTTTATGAGGCCCTTGACCGAAATCCATTTTACTAACCAGTATCAAGGCAAGTGCTATCAAGCCATAGGCCCAATACATATTGAACTTAGGCATTTTCGACTTTTCCTTGTCGTTACCCTGATTATTCGGTTTATCGTTTATCATATGATTATAATGTCAATTTTAAAACAAATTTTTAATTTCGGTGCGTTTAGCGTCTGCCCAAAGACCTTCAAGATTGTAAAAACTTCTTTGCTCTCGTTGAAAAACATGGACTACTACATCGAAATAATCCAATAGTATCCATTCGGCATTACTAAAACCTTCCGAATGATTTGGCTTATCCCCAATGTTTTTATTTACGTAATCAATAACTGAATTGGCAACTGCATCAACTTGCGTATTACTGTCGCCATTACAAATAACAAAATACTGACAAATGGTATTATCTAATTCAGTGAGATCCAATATAGCAATATCTGTGCCTTTCTTCTCTTGTATTCCTTCAACAATGGTTTCAACTAATTGTTTGGCAGTTAATTTTAACTTATTCATTCCTTTTTGACTCAATTCGCTTACTTACTTTTAATTAAACCACTCGAATATAATTTGAAATACTAATCTCCAACAACATCAGAGGTAGTCACTTATATTGTCGGCACTATTTTTATTCAGTCAAAGATAGTACTTTTACAATGATATAATCATCTATTTTTGTCAATTGAAAGATCTTACTTTTGCATACTGACATTTTAGCACAAAAACTGTAAACATGACATCATACTTTGAGCCAAATTATATTCGTTACGACGAACTACCTTCGACAAATACTGAATTAAAAAAACTTATTGACACCAAAGATGTTCGTGAAGGAACCGTGGTAATATGTCGGAATCAAAACGATGGGAAAGGACAAGCCAATAACTCGTGGGAAAGTGAAAAGGGTAAAAACTTAACCTTTAGCTTATTATTACGCCCAAACTTTCTTGAGCCTCACAAACAATTCTATGTCTCAAAAATAATCTCTCTTGCCATTATCGATGCTCTTTCTGAATTTATCTGTGGAATAACAGTTAAATGGCCCAATGACATTTACATTGGTGATAAAAAGATTGCTGGTATTTTAATCGAAAACTCAATTATGGGTGCCCAATTAGACTATTGCATAATAGGTATTGGGCTAAATGTGAATCAAACTGTCTTTACCTCTGATGCGCCTAACCCCGTTTCATTAAAATCAATAAGCCTTACCGAATTTGATTTAGATAAAGTACTGGATTCAATTCTAAAACACATTCAAATAAGATATAAGCAGCTGCAAAGTGAAGATTTAGATAGCATAAACAGCACTTATTTCTCCCTTCTTTATCGTAACATAGGCAAGCATCTTTTTAAGGACGAGCAAGAAACATTTAAAGCATCCATCAAAGGTGTTGATGAAATGGGATTGCTTACTTTAAAAGACACATCTGGTCAGATGCGAGAGTATGCGTTTAAAGAGGTTCAGTTCATTATATAGTTCGAAGTCCGAGAAGATAAAGTCCGGAGTCCGAGAAAAAATAGAGTCCGGATTACTATAATCTTTAGTTAAGCATCTGTAACAGTCAGGCAGCTCACTTTTAATACTTATGGTTCGCTATACCATCTGCCAATACTTCCAAAAACTTTTTAATTGGCTTACTTGCCATCATTTTAATCATTGGGTTCATGTCAGCTTTGATTGTTAGCTTAACACGCGTATCGTCGCTTGCTACTTCCTTCAATTGAATCCACAAAAAGAAATTAAAAGGTGTTTTTCCTTCACCAGTTAACTTAATGGTTGAGTTAGCTTCTTTCTCAACAATTCGAAGTCCAACTTCCCCAACAGGATCAATGGTAAACCGACAGCTATCACCCATTGATTCCCAATTGCTAATTTTATCCTTAGGTATCAATTCGCCAAAATGATCGAAGTCGGATAAAAAATTAAAAATAGTCTCTGACGAGTAATTGGCTTTCTTTATATCGCTCTCAAATTTGGTCATATATAATAGATGATTAGACTAATAGTTATTAGAGGTTAGATATCATTTGTTATAAACTTTCACACTAGTTTATAATCAAAAATGCTATAAAAAAGAGCAAGCCTATTAGTAAAACCTGCTCTGATTTAGTTTATTTTTAAGCTGGCAGCTAGATACTAACAGCCACCGATAGCAATCGGAGTAGCTTTTTACTTATTCCAAGAAGCAGGATCTTTTCTCCACTCCTGTAGCGTTGCAACTTCCTCAGCCGTTACATAACCCGATTCGCTGGCAAATGGAATTAATTGCTGGTACGAACTCAAAGTTGTTAATTCAACATTTGCTTTTTCAAACGCTTCACTGGCCACACCAAATCCATAAGTAAAAATGGCTAACATGCCTAATACTTCAGCACCCGATTCTCGAATGGCCTCAACAGCTTTCAAACTGCTTCCACCAGTAGAAATTAAATCTTCAATAACCACTACTTTCTGGCCAGGCTTTAGGTCACCTTCTATTAGATTTGTTAAACCATGTCCTTTCGCGGCCGAACGAACATAAATCATTGGTTTATTAATGGCATCGGCCACTAAAGCACCTTGCGCAATTGCACCAGTAGCAACACCTGCCACAACATCCACATCAGGATATTTTTCAAGCACAATTCGTGCAAATTCCAATTTAATAAAATCACGTACTTCCGGGTACGAAAGTGTCTTTCTGTTATCACAATAGATCGGTGATTTCCATCCCGAAGCCCATGTAAATGGGTTTGCAGGTTGCAATTTAATTGCCTTAATTTGCAACAACTGTTTGGCTACAATTTCCGCTAATTTTTCCATGCCGCAAATGTATAAAGTTTTTTTCAAGGATAGAATTCTTTTTTTAACAGACTCGCTAAAACAAGAGCTTACAATTGATTTTAATGCGATACATAAATATACATCGCATCATGAGCTTAATGAGTTTATCACCAAGTTTGAATCCAACCCATATTTAAACAAAGGATTTATTTATGGCAGCAATAAAGATGTGTTACTAGCAGCGCTTAAGAAATGCTTTAAATTTATTACTGCAGCAGGAGGCTTGGTGCAAAATAATCATAATGAGCTATTAATTATTCATCGCTTAGGTGTATTTGATTTACCTAAAGGTAAAACTGAAAAAGGAGAGTCATTCGAAGAAACTGCTTTACGAGAGGTGGAAGAAGAATGTGGTATTGATGGCTTAAAAATAGAACAAGCTATTTGTTCTACTTTTCACACTTACCAACAAAATAATATTCATTTCATGAAAGAAACGGTATGGTTTAAAATGAGTCATACTGGATCAAACACACTTAGTCCCCAAGTCGAAGAACAAATTACAGAAGCCAAATGGCTTGATCGCTCTCAAATAAATACCATTTTCAAAAACACATACCCTTCTATTATTGAAGTATTTAAAAGTGCAGGTTATACACATTAAAAAAGACTATTTAGCACTAAAAATTGTTAATTAGTGGAACAAAAACTGCAATTTATCAGTAAAAAAACCATGATTGACGTTAAATCAATAGTTTTTTCCGCTATTTTTATAGCAACATAAAAGATCCTGACAATGTCCTTTTCAGAAAATTCATTTAATGAGCAAAAAAATCAGCTCAGAATAGAAGCCATGGAAAAAGAAGTACAACGCCTGCGTACTTCATCTCAAAAGCAATCTGCAAAGATTGGGACCTTACGACGAAGTTTATATCTGCAAATTGTCTTTTTTGTTTCATTGTTATCCATATTAATGTTCAAGGGACTAATACAGTTCCCAAACTCAAACGGAGCTATTGATAAGACTTCGGCAGAAGTGGAAAATACTGTACAAAAGGATACGCTTACAAAAGTTGAAACGACACCTTACGACACGCTTAGTCACATTGTATACAATACACACAAAGGGGCATTACCTAAAGAAGGTTACGATGGAATTATTTTTGCCATACAAATAGGCGCCTATACAGGCATTGACCTTGAACCATATGAAGATAATCTATTGGGCATAAAACAAGATTCTTATGAAGGGATCAATCAATTTACCCTAGGTGAATTTATTGACTACACGGAGGCTGAATCATTTCTAGATCAAATCAAACAAATGGGCTTTAAAGATGCGTTCATTATGTCCTTTAAGAATGGCCGTCGTATTCAAATTCAGAATGCAATAGCCATGCATCAAAAAAACAAAGCCCAAGTAACTGAAGAGAAAAAAGAAGAAGAATTGGAACCTATTAATGATGACTTGGTTAATAATCTTACTCAAAAAGAGTCGATTACTACACCCGTTAGCAACGACGGCATACAATTATAAGAGCATTTACAATATCACAATTAATATTTACCCTACCTAAACCTACTTTTATGAAAGCACTACTGAACATTGCATTGTTGTTACTAGTTTCCACATCAGTAATGGCACAATTAAGTAATGAGGATCGCGTAAAATTCGAAAACAAAGTAACGAGTTATACTAAAATGAAGAAAACTGGCTCAACACTTGCTATTGTTGGCGGTGGATTAACAGTTGTTGGAGCAGTTCTTGTTTCGAGTGCCGATTGGGAAGAAACTACCGATGCGTATGGACAAACGCAATATAACACTAACGATGGCTCTGGAGCTCTTGGTGTTGTAGCATTAGCAACAGGAATTCCATTAACAGTTACTGGAATAATTTTGAGTTCTGTAGGAAATAAAAAAATGAAGGAATACGCTAAAAAGTTAGAAAACGTAAACATGGGCTATTACCAACACGGTCAACAGAAAGGCGTTTCCTTATCGATAACCTTTTAGCTTAAAAAAATAAATACCATTTTTAAAATAACAAAAGCCATCATTTCTGTTGAAATGATGGCTTTTATTTTATACTGTTTTATCAACTTTACTTATGCAATTCATGACGAATGTATGTTATAATCTTCCAACGATCATCAGGTATTATTTGAGCTGCATGCGAGCCCATCATCCCGTAACCTGTACTTATAACGTGGAACATCTCACCATCCGGATTATCCTTGATCTTGTCCGATAATAAAGTAGCTGGAGGATAAGGGTATTTACCTGAGGTATAAAGAAATCCTTTTCCATCGCCCAAATCACCATGACAATTCATACAATAAATATCATACAAACGTTTTCCTTCCTCTAATTCAGAAGCATCATTGGCATAAGGATTATCCAATTCCTGACCAGCCCATGTGCGGTTTACATCCGTTTTTTCAAAATCAAAAGGAATCATCTCACGAGGAACCGTTCCTTCCGGAGGCAACTGATTTGTTCTACCTTCAGCTAAAACAGGATTATCTGTATATGTTTCATATGCTTGTGACTGTTCCATATCAGGAAAATAGCTATATCCTGGATGATTTCTGTTTTTATCACAAGATGCCAACAGCGCAACCATGGCAAGGCCAAAGGCAATAACTTTTATCTGCATCTTCATCGATTTAGCGTATGTTGTCATAATCAAAACTTTCTTTAAAATAAGGGTGATTTTCAGGCACTACAGGCGCTTTAGCAAAATGGCGGAAGAAAGAGAATAAGAAAACTCCCAATACAAGAAGCGTCATCCCAATTTCTAATAAACCAAAATCTGCGTGACCAACACTTCCCGGCCAAATAGCAACGTACATATCTATCCAGTGACCTACGAACACAATAATAGCCGACACTAACAACCAATTCATCTTACGCTTCGTTCCTCGTGCCATTAAAATTAAGAAGGGTGCCAAGAAGTTAATGATAACATTAGCCCAGAAAATCATTCCGAAATCCTCTTGTCGCTTCACAAAATAAATGGTCTCCTCAGGGATATTACTATACCAAATTAACAAATATTGCGAAACCCATAAGTAAGCCCAAAAAACACTAAAGCCAAATAGATACTTACCTAAATCGTGCATGTGCTCTTCGTTAACATGATCCATGTAACCCATACGACGAAGTACGAATAATAAAATAATTACCATCGCAACAGCCGCTACAAACGAACTAACGAAAATATACCAACCAAATAAGGTACTGAACCAGTGCGAATCAATTGACATAATCCAATCCCAGGCTGAAGTAGAGCTAGTAATTGCAAAAATAACGATGAATATACCTGACCAATTACGTGTACGTGTAAATAATTTAATATCATCAGGTGAACTATCTGATGCCAACGACATTTTACGCAACTTTCTAACTAATAAAGTCCAGACTACGATGTAAACTACCGTTCTGATGCTGAAAAATACAGGGTTTAAGAATGGCACCTTACCTAAAAGTATAGTATCATCAGGGTCAGGATGTGTCCAGTGGTAAAGATCACCCATGCCAAGCAATACCAAAAGCATAATTACACCTCCAACCGGTATATATTGCCCAAGTGCCTCAGGGATTCTCTGAATAGCTGTATGCCATCCCGACTCACCAAGTATATGAACAACCACAAAGAAAGCAGCTCCCATGGCTATGGCGGTGAAATAAAATCCGTTTAATAATACATTGGCCATTATGCGGTGCATATGATCAAGGTTCATAAACACACCAACCACCGTTAATAACGCACCGATAACCATGAGCGCTATTAAGAATTTTTTAATATTTTGAGTAAATTCAAAAGACTTATACATGATTATCTATTATGATTTAACTTCGTGTAATTGAACTCCCAAAGCACCTACCGACTGCAATGATTCCTGCAAAGCATCACCATTAGCATTTTTCACTTCCAAAAGAATCTGAAAACGATCATCGGTCACTCCCTCATCGTATATAATATTATCAGAACCAGGCCCAAGCTTACTACTAATAAGAAAACCGAACACCAATGCGAAAGCCGCAAATAGAACCGTTAATTCAAAAGTAACCGGGATAAATGAAGGTACTGACATAAATGGTTTACCACCAAAATTTAATGGCCATGCCTGAGTAAACACCCATGCCTGAAAACCAAACCCGATAGCACAACCAATAACTCCGGCTACGAAGCCAGCACGTGGCAATCGTGAACGGCGGTATTTAAGCACTTTATCCAAACCGTGAACGGGGAATGGTGTTCGCACATCGGCGATATCAACATTCTTTTCTTGCAGCTCCTTAATGGCCACAATTAAATCCTTATCATCTGGAAAATATCCTGAAACGTATGTTTTTTCTTCCATATCTCTTTATTTTCCTTTTTTAATAAATTTCTCTGCAGATGTCTTCAATACACTTTTCACCTCAGCAATAGCTATTACCGGGAAAAAGCGAATAAATAAGAAGAATAGCGTGAAGAATAAACCAAATGTTCCAACGTATATTCCAACCTCAACCCATGTTGGTGTATACATACTCCAACTTGATGGTAAGAAGTCGCGGTGCAGAGAGGTAACAATAATTACAAAACGTTCGAACCACATACCAATATTCACAAAAATGGAAATAACGAAAGTGGCAGCGAAACTACGTCGTATTTTCTTGAACCAGAATAACTGAGGCGTAATCACATTACAAGTCATCATAATCCAATAGGCCCACCAATACGGACCAAAAGCTCTATTTACAAAAGCATATTGTTCGTAAACAACACCTGAATACCAAGCAATGAATAACTCGGTGATATAGGCAATACCTACAATAGAACCTGTAGCAATGATAATTTTATTCATCGACTCCAGGTGTGCTTTTGTGATATAACTTTCAAGATTAATGGCCTTACGCGTGATGATCATCAATGTTAATACCATGGCAAAGCCTGAGAACACCGCACCCGACACAAAATAGGGTGGAAAGATGGTGGTATGCCATCCGGGTATCACCGAGGTGGCAAAGTCAAAACTTACAATGGTATGCACCGACAGTACTAAGGGTGCAGCTAATCCGGCTAATATCAAACTCATTGATTCGTGGCGCGCCCAATGACGAGCAGAACCTGTCCAACCAAAACTTAAGGCTGAATAAATCTTCTTTTTAATACCTGGAACCAGCTTATCACGTATGGTACCAATATCAGGAATCAATCCCATGTACCAGAATAATACCGAAACAGTGAGGTACGTTGAAATCGCAAATACATCCCAAAGCAATGGTGAGTTAAAATTCACCCATACGTCACGTGTATTTGGATAAGGGAAAATGAAAAATCCCAAAGGCAAACGCCCCATGTGAATAAGCGGGAATAAACCAGCACACATTACTGCAATTATGGTCATTGCCTCGGCACTACGGTTAATTGATGTACGCCACTTCTGACGGAACAACAATAAAATAGCCGATATAAATGTACCAGCATGACCGATACCTACCCACCATACAAAGTTGGTAATGCCCCAACCCCATCCAATGGTTCTGTTTAGTCCCCAGGTACCAATTCCATCCCATACGGTTACGAAAATGGAATAACCACCAAACATCAGTGCAATTAGTGCTGCAGTTAATCCCGCATACCAGAGTTTACCTGGCTTACCTTCCATTGGCGCATAAATGTCCTTGGTAACTTTACTATAACTTTTTTCTCCGCTAATGAGCGGCTCTCTTACTGGCGATACGTACATTAGCTTAGCGTTTTATTTTTATCCTTATTTCTAACTTTCGACAAGTAAACAACTGATGGCAACGTATGTAACTCTTCGAGCAAACCATACTGACGTGCATCTGCCATTAATTTTGATACCTTGCTATTTGGATCGTTTGTATCACCAAATGTTATGGCATCGGCAGGGCAAGTCTGCTGACAGGCTGTCTTGATTTCGCCATCTTCCAACTCCCGTCCATCGCGCTTAGCTGTTAACTTCTTATCTTGAATTCGTTGAACACACATTGAGCATTTCTCAATAACTCCTTTTGCACGAACAGTTACATCTGGATTCAGAACCATGCGTTTTAAATCTAATGTCATTCCTGCCGGATCAACCGTATTATTAGGAATTGTATCTGCTCCTGTGTAATCGTACCAATTGAAACGACGCACTTTGTACGGACAGTTATTATTGCAATAACGTGTTCCAATACAACGGTTATAAGCCATTTGGTTGATTCCCTCCGAACTGTGGTTTGTTGCCGCTACAGGACACACATTTTCACAAGGTGCACTGTCGCAATGCTGACACATCACCGGTTGACGAACAACCTCTGGATTATCTGTATCACCGGCATAGTAACGGTCTAATCGTAACCAATGCATTTCGTGCGAACGACGTACTTCGTTTCGTCCTACAACAGGCACATTATTCTCTGCCGAACAAGCTACCACACAAGCATTACAACCAATACATGAGTTTAAGTCAATTACCATTCCCCAATGGTGACCATTGTATTCGTGCTCGCTATATAAACTGGTATTGATTTCGTTAAACTTCTCGTGCATCTCATTACCAGATGCCGGATTTTTAAGGTATTCTGCAATAGTGGTCTCACGCACTAATGCTCTACCTTCCATCGAATGGTGTGATTGAGTTGCAGCGAGTTCGTAAGTTCCTCCCGTTGCTACCGCCTTCACCTCTTCGAGATAATATTGACGATGGCCATTATTCATTGCTACAAAAGGATAAACATCTTTACCCAAATCGGTAGCAACTCTACCTGCATTTGTACGACCATAACCAAGAGCAATTGCCAATGAGTTACGAGCTTGTCCTGGTTGAACCACTACAGGCAATTCAACATCATTTATGGAAAGTAAATCTCCTTGCGTCCAACCGCGAAGTGCAGCCAATGCAGGGGAAACAGCAACATAGTTATCCCAACAAATACGGCTCACAGGATCTGGTAATTCTTGCAACCAAGGGTTGTTGGCTAAGGTCCCATCGCCAATTGGCACGTTCTGATACATCAGTAACTCTAATTCATTCCCCGATTTAGGAGCAGAATAAGCTGAAGCAATTGATCCGAAATCTGATCCTGAGAAAGCAACTTTCGATTTCTGAATATTTTCATCAACCACTAAACCATCGCGAAGTGACGTTTTCCAGAAGGTTTCGAATTGCTTGCCTTGCGAAAGAGACATATTATACACATTCTCTTTCCAATATAATTTTATGTAATCGTAATATTTTCCATCAAAGCCTGCCCAAGCCATTAGATTCTCTTGTGCTTGTCGTGTTTTAAATATTGGACGAATAGCAGGCTGTGTTAATGAATATACACCATCAATTAAAACAGCATCATCCCAGCTCTCAAGAAAATGAGGAGTTGGTAGACTATAATCACAAAGCTGTGCTGTTTCGGTCTGCTGCGAGTTTACCGCAATTTTAACAGGAACGCTAGCCAATGCTTTTTCTGTTTGTCCACCCATTGGCGCATGATACAGTGGATTAGTATTCCAGAACATAGCAGCTCCTACTTTACCCTTTTCCATGCGTGATAACAATGCTGAATATGCCTTATCGTCACCTTTAAACAAATGAACTGGTGTATCCACAACGACTGTTGTTCCAGTATTTTGCAACAACTCATTGATACCACATATCAAAGATTGAATATCAACATCATTGGTTCCTGAAACTACCAAAGAAGCACCTTTGTTTGACCAAAGTTCTTCAGCTATTTTGTTAACGACATCTGGAATGGTAACTACAGGTACTGACACTCCCGCTTTACTAGCCAACGCTGCATAAAGGGCAGATACATAATGTGCCTCATCAGCAGCTGCTATAGGAACACGTTCATCGGCATTTGAACCAGTAAGCGACATAGTTGTCTCAAACTGCAAATGGCGCATCATTTCGCGTTGTCCACCTGTTAACTTACGTGCCATTGCATACTGACGACTAAAAGCTACTGGCTGTAACCAAGTCCCTAAGAAATCGGCATTGAAACCAATAACTAGTTTTGCCTTATCGAAGCGATATGATGGAATCAACGCTTCTCCGTATGATTTCTCGAACGCTTCTCGAATTGCTGAATAAGATATCGCATCAAAAGTTTCATGCACCACGAAAGAATACTTCGCTTTAAAATCAGCAATTAACTTTTGCGTTGATGGACTAAGAACTGTTGGTGTAAGAATAACAAATTCTTTACTTACATCCCATTCTGCCATTAATTTCAGCATATCAGCATCTACTTGTTCCCAAGTAATTGCAGTATCATTATGCATTGGTTGTGCTGGCCTCGACTCATCATACAGATTAAGAAGTGATGCTTGAATACGTGCAGAAGTAGATCCTCCAGTTAATTCACACAAATCATTTCCCTCAATCTTGATAGGTCGACCATCACGCACTTTCACTAAGATCGGAACCATTTCGGTTCCATCGTAAAAGGCAGATGCATAATAATTAGCTGTGCCAGGTTTAATTTCCTCTGGCTGTATAAGTAATGGTATTGCTTTCTTTACAGGACGTTCACATCCTGCCAAAACAGCGGCCGATGCGATACCAAATCCGAAATACTTCAGAAAATCACGACGCGAATTACCCGACGATTCCTTTCCTTCCGAAAGCACCATAGAAGACTTCTTCTCTTGCTCGATTTCTTCCGCAGGAACTAGATCTTCAATGCTTTTCCAGTATTGTTTCATGTGTTTATATTTTTTTTAAAAGCAGTTCTCACTACTTCTTATATATTCAATGTAAATTATTCACTTCTAGTGGTGGCATTTCATACAATCATTGGCTCCAATGTCAGCTGCTTTGATTGAGTCACGAACACCCGCTTCAATATCTTTGTGTAATTGCTCGTAGACTTTGTAATAATCATTACCCAAGAAATTAACATTCGTGGTTTTATGACAATCCAAGCACCAACCCATCGATAAGTCATTTTCTTGTTTAAGAATATGCATTTCTTCCACCTTACCATGGCACTCTGCACAATCCAATTGCCCGGCGTTAACATGTTGCGAGTGATTGAAGTAAACATGATCAGGCAAGTTGTGAATACGTACCCACTCAATGTCCTTATTGTTTTCATAGGCATCAACCACCTTGGCTATCTCGAACTGCCCAGAATTTGTACCGTTACGCACCACCATGTGGCAATTCATACATAAACCAGCACTTGGTATCCCAGCCGACTTACCATGCTCAGCATTAGAGTGGCA
The DNA here is from genome assembly GCA_025499625.1 of Carboxylicivirga fragile. GTDB lineage: Bacteria > Bacteroidota > Bacteroidia > Bacteroidales > Marinilabiliaceae > Carboxylicivirga > Carboxylicivirga fragile. The sequence continues at coordinate 172,818 of JAFMVD010000002.1, forward strand.
GTACATGCAATCAATTTTGTTGTCACCCGCATGTACTTGGTGAGAGAATTTTATTGGTTGATCAGGCATGTACTCATGACTTCTACCTAAATCAATCATTTGATGTGCCACTACCTTTCCTTGATAACTTAAACCAAATAATATTATAAGGATATGAATCACCTTATAAGGAATCTTTTTGGTGAAGAACAGATCAACTAAGGCGATTGCCATCGCTACTCCTAAAAGAAGAAATATCAAGATCGTATTAATTGATAAGGCCTTCTCTGGTACTCCATCAACAGCCAACTCTTTAAGATAACCATGCAAGTGAAATAATTGCTCATCACTCAAACTATAATTAGCATGCACTTTCTCGCGCACCCCGCCACTTGGTTCGAGTAAATGACTTTTAAAAGTTGCCAAATCCATCTCTGAAGCTACAACAGCCATTTCCAGGGCTGAAGGATTCCAGTTAATTGTATCGGCTGTGTAATACGTATGACATGAGGCACAAGCATTTGCTTCCTCACCCATCGAAATTAGGCCATAATAAAGTCGCTCTCCTACTTTTAAATCGGGCTCAGGTGCACCTTTTTTACCACGATTATCTTTTGCTCCAACATTTAAAACTTGAAACAAAAGAAAAAAAAGTAAGAAAAACTTTAAGAATAATTTCCCTGACGTCTGGGATCTAGATAAAGTTTTAATCATATTGACTTGATATTTATTCTCTGATTCGTAGTGAGATTAACCATAAATCACACCATATCAGGCGATTTTAATTATTAGCAATTAATTATTTTTAACATTTCAACTTTCAACCTAAAATAACGAATTAGGTGAAAGAATGTTTAACAGCAGCAAATATAATATTTAGGATATTAATCTCTTCTATTCCTTTAATTTTTCGGTCAATTTTTTAACCAATTTATAATTAAAGAAAAATTCACGAGCAACAACTCTCAGGATCGTATATACCGGTATTGCCAGAAACATACCGAGTATGCCTGAAATATATCCAGCCATTAAGATAACCAAAAATATTTCAAGTGGATGCGCCCTAACACTTGACGAGAAAATAAATGGTTGGAACACTAAATTATCGAGTAACTGCACGATCAGATATACAGTAAAAATTCCTAACATATAATTACCAAAAACAGGTGGTACAGCTAATTGGACATAAACGATTAATCCAACAACAAAACCAAAGAAAGCTCCAATCAATGGCCCCAGATATGGAATAACATTTATAAAACCAGAAAACAAACCAATAATAACAGCATGCTGCAATTCAACCCCAATCAACAGGAAACCACAAGTGACAAATATTGAAATGAGTGTAATTTGTAATAAGACACCAATAAAATACCGCCGCAGAAGTGTTTTTATCGATAACAACATGTGCCTTAAAGCGCTTTCGTAATGAGCAGATATAAACAGTAATAGCCCTTCTAACAAAAGGAGCTCTTCTTTCAAAAAGAAAAATGTTATAAACGACACACTAAAAATAAATATAAAGAGGCCTCCTAAAAAGCTCATTAGCCCGGTTACCAAATCCCTCAACTGAGAAAAATCAAAAACTGTGATTGCGGTTTCCTTAATCTGACTTTGGATCATTTCCATACCAGTACGACCAAACTCCGATTGAAAAACCGGAGCCAACATATTAGAAAGCAATCGCTCTGTTTTATCAAACACCAAATCCAAATCAACCGATGAAAGGTATTGAATTTCTTGGACGAGGAAGGGTACACTTAATCGAAAGAAAAGAAACACGAAAATCCATAACACCATAACGGTTAAAAGAGCTGCCAAGGCATTGGACATCGCCCATCTCTTAATTCTAATCTTCTTTAATAAATCAAAAACAGGTCGTATAACAAGAGAAATAACAGCAGACACAAGTAAAAAAGAAACCACAGCCTTAAAGTACCATATCAAGGTTAAGGCAACAACTCCGCCCAAAGACCATAATAAATACTTAATCCGATCTGTCATGTTGCTAAATTCTATGTGTAAAAACAAGTATTAATTCTTCCTATCTAAGTTATCAGATTTTTATGAGAAAATCATCTACTTAGATACTTGCCAACATAATCTTAGCCTAATTTCATACTATTAAACCAACAAAGTCGAAATAATTAATTCTTAGTCGCCATAAATATTGCATTCATCACTTTTTTTAGTACGTTTACCACATCATTCATATTGATAAGTAAAAAACTAAATATAGAAAGTATTTTTACCCAAAATGCACTAACACATCACTATGAGAGGATCAATTATAGGAGACATTATTGGCTCCGCATTTAATAAGTCGCCGCAAAGCCCAACAGAATTCCAATTGCTTAAACCATTCTCAGCTTATACCGACGACACAGTGCTTACAATGGCCATTGCCGATGCCGTTCTAAACAATACTCCATACGATCAATCATTACGTAACTGGACGCGCAAATTTCCGAAAGCAGGTTATCGAAAAAAATTCCTGGATTGGGCTTTATCAGACAAGGATCATAACCAGTACAATAGTGATGGAGATGGTGCAGCACGGCGGGTGAGTCCAATAGGATTTGCAGCCACCTCGTTGGAAGAAGCAATGGAAAATGCAGAATTAGCGACGGTAATAACACACTCATCAGAGAATAAAATAAAAGCAGCTCAGGCGATGACTGGCTCAATCTATTTAGCTAAAACCGGCCACAAGAAAAGCGAGATCCGTAATTATCTGACTGAAACAATTGGCTACAACCTACCTGAGAAACTTGATAAAGAAGAAGCCAAGCAATTGATGGAGCGTTATAACTCTCCAGCGCCTGCAGCATTATTGGCATTTCTTGATTCAAATGATTTTGAGGAAGCCATACGCAAGGCAATATGGTTAGATGGTCCGTCTAATACCATCGCCGCTATTACGGGCGGCATTGCCCAAGCTTATTACAAGCACATCCCAAAGGCTCTGCTTCGAAAAACACTTTCGCGTATTGATACCGATATGGAGGCTATGATGGAAGATTTTGAAGACAAGTTTTGTAGCGATGTCGTTAATGATAAACAAGAAATAAAATTCAATTTCCATTAAAATAAAAAAGGTCAGCATTGCTGACCTTTTTACTTTATATCTTAATCGGATTCTTTACCTGCTCATCCAGAAGAGCGAAGTCCAGTACTTCAGAAATCTCCTTAACGAATAGGAATTCTAATCCTTCCAGGTAAATATCGTTAATCTCATCAATGTCTTTCTTGTTCTCGTGAGACAAAATAACATTAGTAATACCAGCACGCTTAGCAGCCAATATCTTTTCTTTAATTCCACCAACTGGCAATACCTTACCGCGTAAAGTTATTTCACCTGTCATAGCTAATCGTTGCCTTATCTTACGCTGAGTAAACGACGACGCTAAAGAAGTAACCATTGTGATACCCGCAGATGGGCCATCCTTTGGAATTGCCCCTTCCGGAACATGAACATGAACATTCCATTCGTCAAATGTCTCGTCCTTTATATTTAGCTTCTCAGCATTAGCTCGCAAATATTCCAAGGCCAACACAGCCGATTCCTTCATCACATCGCCCAAGTTTCCAGTTAAGGTTAATTTACCTTTTCCCTTGCTCAAGCTACTTTCAATGAACAATATCTCACCTCCAACCGGAGTCCAGGCCAAACCAGTAACAACACCAGCCGATGAATTATCTTGCCACTTATCTTTTGAGAAACGAGCAACACCTAAGTAATCTACCAAGTCTTTTATGCTCAAATTCTTCTTTAATTCTTCTTCCTTAGCAATCTTCAGTGCCACTTTTCTACAAAGTTTTGCCAGCACCTTGCTCAATTCACGAACCCCAGACTCTCTGGTATATGACTCAACGATAAAACCAAGTACATTTTTATTTAAGGCAATCTTGCCTTTTTTAATACCATGGTTTTCCATTTGTTGTGGTAACAAGTGGCGACGAGCTATTTCCACCTTCTCTTCGAGGATATAACCACTCACGTCAATCAGTTCCATACGATCCAATAGAGGCTGAGCTATGGAGTTAAGGGTATTTGCAGTGGCAATAAACATTACGTTGGACAAGTCAAAATCAACTTCCAGGAAATTATCATGAAAATGCTCATTTTGCTCAGGATCTAAAACTTCTAACAAGGCAGAAGCAGGATCACCATGATAGCTACTACTGATCTTATCAATTTCGTCAAGAATAAATACCGGATTAGCCGAACCAGCCTTTTTTATATTCTGAATAATTCGACCTGGCATAGCACCAATGTAGGTTTTACGATGACCACGTATTTCAGCTTCATCGTGCACTCCACCCAAAGACATACGCACGTATTTACGTCCAACAGCATCGGCAACCGATTTACCCAACGATGTTTTACCAACCCCAGGAGGGCCGTATAAACATATAATTGGCGACTTCAATTCACCTTTAAGTTTCAATACTGCTAAATGCTCTAATATTCTTTCCTTCACCTTATCCAGACCGAAATGATCACGATCAAGAAAACGTTCGGCACGCTTTAAATCATAATTATCCTTGGTGTATTCGTTCCAAGGTAAGTCAATGATTGTTTGCAAATAATTGTATTGCACTGAATATTCACCAGCAGCTGGATTTAAACGCTGAAGCTTATCCAGTTCCTTGAAGAATAACTCCTCAACTTCTTTGTTCCACTTCTTTTTCGACGCTTTCTCCTTCAGTTCAATAACCTCTTGTTCGATTGGGCTTGAACCTAACTCATCTTGTATGGTCTTGATTTGCTGTTGCAACAAATACTCACGTTGCTGCTGATCAATGTCGAGCTTTACTTTGCTTTGAATATCATTTTTAAGCTCTTGCATCTGCACCTCACGGGCTAAATGCTCAAGCAAGAGCATTCCTCTTTCAAGTAAACTTCCACAAACAAGTAAAGATTGCTTTTCCTTAACTGAAATGTCAGAATTGGATCCAACAAAATTAATTAGGAAACCATCGTTCTCAATGTTTTTTATGGCAAAAGAAGCTTCTGGTGGAATATTTGAAGATGCCTTGATGACACGTAAAGATAAATCCTTAATCGAGCTCACTACGGCCTCATACTCATCCTTGGTCTTTTTATCTGGCTCAATGTCATCAAGCGGCGTAACCTTTGCCATATGATATGGCTCATCGCTAATCAATTCATCTAATTGAAAACGACGCTTACCTTGAATAATAACAGATGTGGAATTATCAGGCATCTCCAAGACCTTAATGACCTTAGCTACCGTTCCTATTTCAAATAAATCCTTTTGTCCAGGATCTTCAATCTTAACATCCTTTTGAGCAACAGCCCCAAATACACCCTTATTCTTCTGTATATCCTTAATGAGTTGCAATGACTTATCTCTTCCCAATGAAATTGGAATGATTACACCTGGAAACAGAACCGTATTTCGCAAAGGAAGAATAGGCAAGTTGTCAGGCACTTCAAACTCACTGACATTATGATCTTCACCGTCGGCTACGATTGGAATGAACTCTGAGTCAGACTCGAATACCTCAGATAAAAGGGGTTTATTATGATCAAACTTATTATTATCCATCTTAAAATAGTCAATTACACTGACACCTCTGACAAACTGTCTGTTCAGTGTGTTATAAAACAACGATTCCTTGTATTGGCAATAGACGTGCCAAAATTTATTCAAGGCGTTTCAGAATTAAAAACCTAAGCAAAACGACACAATTCCTTCATCTTTATCGCTTCTAAAACGAATACGAACCATGTGATTTTAAGTTATGCTAAAGCAAAAAAAAAGCTCCGGATATTCCGAAGCTATTTTTTATATCTCTTAAAAACAATCGACTTACTTGCGCTTATCGAAGTGCTTTTGATATCTGTTCATAAATTTGTCAACACGTCCTGCGGTATCAACTAACTTCATTTTACCTGTGTAAAATGGGTGTGAAGTATTAGAAATCTCTAATTTCACCTGAGGATATTCAACTCCTTCGATTTCAACATTATCCTTTGTTGCAACAGTAGAACGAGTAATGAACGTTTCCCCGTTTGACATATCAGTAAAAGCTACTAATCTGTAATTATCCGGATGAATTCCCTGTTTCATTGTTATATGTTTTAAAACTTTATATTCTTATCTTTATCGGCCTGCAAAGGTAATTTATAAATTTTGAACCAACAAAGGATTAATTGATTTAATCACTGAAATTTATAAATCTTTTTCATTTCCCTTCTCATACTTAGTATCAACAGGTATGGTCGTCGCACGTTCCTTGGGCTCTTCATGCCCATTAAATAAATAGCGATAGGTTATGTGTTTTTTACCAAACTCTGCTCCCATCGACTCTTGCAAAACCCTCATTTTCGGATTAAAATCGCCAACCCACGACAATTCCAGCTCTTTAAACTGCGGATTTCTTTCTACCGCTCCTTTTAAATGCCAGAAGATACCAGACTCAATACCTGAGCGTTGAAACTTTGGCACAACGCCAAGTATAACAACCCTTGCCCGAGTCATAATTTTTTTCCTCTTCTTCCACCAAAAATTCAATTTATTGGCTATTCCCAACTTACCATTAAAGCCTTTTATTATCTGGTTGATATCAGGGAATAATACAATAAAACCAATCGGCTTACCATTGTGGTAAGCAAACCAAATCAACTCCTCCACCATGAAAGATTTTGATTTTTTCATGGTCGCATCAAGCGTCTTTCTATCTATTGGTTTAAAATTCTCGTGGTATTGCCAGGCGTCATTATAGATGCTTTCAAAATCATCTAAATACTTACTTGCATTCTTCCAAGAAAAATGCTTAAAACTATATCCATCCTTTTTCACAACCCAGCCCGCAATCTTCCAAAAACGCTCAGGAAAAGGCTTCTGTAAATCCAAATGATTCGTTATCTGTTCAAAGTAAGTTTTAAAACCATAGGCTTCAAAAAAGGCGCGATAATAGGTGGGATTGTATTGCATACCAAAACCCGGCTGAACAAAACCATCTACCAATAAGCCCCAGAAGTTGTCATTTTCGCCAAAATTGATGGGCCCATCCATCGCTTTCATACCGCGCTCTTCTAACCAAGCTTTGGCTCGATCAAAAAGCGCAAATGCGATTTTTTCGCTGTCAATACATTCGAAAAAACCAATACCTCCTGTTGGTTGCTCAAACCCCTTTGCTTTATTGTGATTGATAAAAGCAGCTATTCGCCCCACCACCACATCATTATCAAACAAGATGAAGCGAGTTGCCTCACCATGCGAAAAGTAACTGTTCATTGACGGATCAAAAATTTCCTCAATCATAGCATCAAGCGGGCGCACATAGGCCTCATCTGCAAAATAGATATCATCTACCAGGTTCAGAAACTGCTGCTTCGATCGTTGATCTATTACTTCTCGTATCTCCATCTATAATAGTCCGTTAGTCCCGATTATTATCGGGATGGCCAGAAGTTAGTAGCTTAATTTTGAAACAAACCATTTGTTAGCACAAAACGCAAAATCCCACATAATTTCAATCTTCTGACAATCTGATTAACACAAAACACTAAGGATATATCTCTATTTAATAAAAAAAATGGTGAACCCTATTAGGGTTCACCACAAAAATAATCGAATATTTTATTTTTCCTAGAACTTAAACCAGCTTTGATAATCGCTTGGTTGCTTCGCCGGAATTTGTTTGTGATAATATTCATTTTGAGCTGACACATAATTGTAGTCCGCTTCCATACTTTGCCAGTTTTCAGCCACAGACTTAACCGAACTTATTAAATAGTTCACTTCCTTATCAGTCATGGTAGGATGTATCGACATACGAATCCAACCTGGCTTCTGCGATAAATTACCCGTGTTTATCTGGCTAGTTATCTTATTTGAAGTGTAATAATCAACGTGTAACAAATAATGCCCATAGGTACCCGCACAAGAACATCCTCCACGCACCTGAATACCAAAATGGTCATTCAATAAACGTACAGCTAAATTAAAGTGTAAATCGTCGATGTAAAATGAAATGGCTCCTAAGCGGTCATCCACATTATCTGCCAAGATATTCATACCAGGTATCTCCCTAAATTCACGTAAAATCTTCGCTACAATTTCATCCTCTCGTGCATGAATGTTTTCCACACCCATTTCTTCCTTCAATTTTATAACCAGAGCCGCTTTTATAGATTGTAAGAAACCTGGTGTTCCTCCATCTTCACGCGCCTCAATATCGTCGACATAACGGTATTTCCCCCAACGATTGGTCCAATCTACTGTACCGCCGCCCGAATTATCTGGTGCCGAATTGTGATACAATGAGCGATTAAATACCATAACACCCGAACTACCAGGGCCACCTAAGAATTTATGAGGCGAAAAGAAAATGGCATCCAATCTTTCCAATGGCTCAGCCGGATGCATATCAATATTGTCGTAAGGAGCAGATGCTGCAAAATCAACAAAACAAAAACCACCATTCTCATGCATGATTCTTGCCAATTCATTGTATGGCGTGCGTACACCCGTCACATTTGAACACGCACTAAACGAACCGATCTTTAATGTTCGATTCTCATATTTTTTAATCTCACGTCGTAAAGACTCTGGATCAACCAACAATTGATCATCTGGCTCAATTACCACCACATCAGCATTCGTTTCTAACCATGAAGTATGATTTGAATGATGCTCCATGTGTGTAATAAAAACAACTGGTCGCTGATCAGTTGGCAGATTGCAATACTTTTGCGCCTGTTCAGGCACCCTCATACCAAGTATACGCTGAAGCTTATTAACCACATAGGTCATTCCGAAACCTGCGGTAATAATAATATCATCTTCGTCAGCGTTAACATGCTGCTTTATTATTTTGTGAGATAATTTGTAGATATTGGTCATAATCATACCCGTATCACTCGATTCGGAGTGAGTATTGGCAACCATTGGCCCCATCTTATCCTTCATCAAATCTTCAATGGGTCCATACATACGACCGCTCGCAATCCAATCTGCGTAAACCAATGGTTTTTCTCCATATGGAGTTTGAATCGTCGCCTCAGCTCCGATGGTGTTTTTTCGAAATTTTTCGAAATGTGCCTCCAAATTTGTCATGAACACTAAGGTTTTATATTGTTTCTACTCTTTTTACAAAACAATTAGATATTTGCATATCTATATGTTTGGACAAATATAGGGAATATAAAGAGATGAAAAATATGATTTTACCCCAAATCAAACAAAATCAATTAGGTAGACGCATGCCTAAATTAAAGATCCCTTACAAAATCCAGTTCATTTTGTATCTCTTGTCCAATGAATTGAAGATTCTTCAGTTCAGAATCGGCGCACTTACTTAAAAATTCTTCCAGTAGTGGGCTACCACCTTTTAATACTCTCAACTGCTTTTTTATGGCAAAAGCGAAGGACTTTAAAATGATGAAATCATCGGTATCGTGAAAATAACTTAACATGTCGTCTAATTTTCGAACATCCGTAGATTGAATAAGCTGAGCATACCAGCCAATGATATAATAAGCCAATGCAATGCTCCATTTATTGTGGTGCGACAAGCAAACCTTAGCCAACTCATTGGCAAAAGGTAACTTCCCCCATAGGAACATGGTACTGCGTTCTACCAAGTCGTTGTTATTAATCTTTTGACACCACTCCATGGCTTTAACCAGGCTCATTTTATCATGTGGCACAATCATAGCTGCCAACAGCATCGTTTCGCGGATCTCCATAAACCACAAACGTTCAGCTAAATCGTAGCGCTTTGGCAGATTCGCGGCAATGGCCTTCAAATGCTCCAGTGAAACACCATAGTTTTTGCGATAAACAATACCTGCTTTTTCCATTTGATCTACGGTAGCTCCATTCATGCGCAAACGGATAAGCGACATTATTTCATTCAACTCTTTTTCTATCTCCTGATTTTCAACAAAAAACTTCATAAGTACGATAAATAAACGCTTACAAAGAAAAAAAGTTTTTGATTTTTTTTATCATTTCTTGCGCAATTTAATTCGAGAATATTATCTTTGCATCGCTAAATAAAAATGGTGATTGTAGCTCAGTTGGTTAGAGCGCTGGATTGTGGTTCCAGAGGTCGCCGGTTCGAAACCGGTCTTTCACCCATAAAGAAGCCTGTTCATTACGAACAGGCTTTTTTTATACCCTCTTTTGTTGTGATCATTATTCTAAACACGAACAACCTTCATTCAAAATGCATGCAATAAAAAAGCCTAGCTAGAGAAGCTAATCTTTTAATTTTTCTAGAAAACATGTAGTATAGTTTAAACCACCTTTTACACCTTACTTGTTGATTGCTTTTAAAATTCTATCTTCCTTGATCAAAACATCTTTCATCAATAGCTGATATGGAAATTGTTTATGTTTAGAATCTTTGAAACCATCTAAAATTCGTGTCAAAGAACCTGCTGTTATCAACGAAAGGTTAATCTCAAATTCCAAATCACAATCATTCACAAAATCATCACTAAAATCAGGTGCTACAAGCAATGATTTAACAACATTGTATCCATTCAACTTCGCTAAATCTACATACGATTTAATTTGTCTTGAAACTGAACTAAACTTATTATACCCACTTTCCTTTACAGTTTTACATTCTAGGATTATAACTTCATTATTACCTAAGTTTAATATTAAATCAATTTTATCTTTAGCCGTATTAAGCTTCTTCTTTAAAACTTCATCAACGTCAAAACCTAACTTTTCAAAAATTGTTTTCGTGACATCTTCAAATTTTAAACCAAGCTCAGACTCCTTTATTATAATTCCATTTTCTTTCAACTTAGCCAGATTTCGAAATCCAATAGCCTCATAATTTTCAATCATCAAATTTTCTGCATCTTTGTATGCATCTAATATATTTAGCACTAGATCTCCTCTCGATTTCAACTCTTTCGCTGCTATAAATGCTTTTAAGTCGTCTATCGCTAATACATCAAGTATGTCTCTTGGTTTAATATTGTAATCGAGTAATGTACTACTATTTAACAATATTTCATCAGGCATCTCAAACTCTTTCAGTATCAATCTCCTAAAAGACTTAAGTGTTTCATCTAGCTCTATTAAAAGCTTTTCATAACCTTCAACAGAAATCCCTACTTTTTCATCTATTTCTTGCTCTTCAAAGTGAAGAATAATATTAGAAATCTTTTCTTCAATAGTACTTCCTTTAAGTTGCTCACAAATTTTTAAGCCTCCTTCCCAAAGGTCATTTAAAGCTTTCTTTTTTTCAGTTAAAGTAATGCCATCCTTATGCATACCGTATTTAAGTAAACTAATTAAAGATATACCTTCCTTAATGATTAGATTTACCTTCTCCTCATAACTAACATCTCTAACGTTAATATTATGCTTTCTGCAAATAAGGTTAATCTGCGGTTCTTTGAAGGTTTTTAGTACTCTTCGGAAATATTTATCAGCAACGTCTTTTTCTCTTATTTTTCTAAGAACCCGAACTACTTCATCTGCTATATAAACTGTATTATTTTTCTTGGAATAAAATATAGCTCCTATAGTCTTCAAGAAGTTAATTACATTATCAACACTTTCTTTTTCGGGTGGTATTATCATGTAATTAATCAACTTAATTTCTTCCTGAGACAATTGAAGTTGATGAGCAAGAGTAACTAGTATTGATAACTCATCATTGGTTATTTTAGCTTCTCTATTGTTAATATCATCATTAGTGTATGCAGTTAATACACAAGCACGATATATTTCATAATCACGTTTTCTTTCCGGCTCAATATCGGACTTCTCGGACTCAAGTTCAATTTTAAGCTGCTTGGTCTTTTTCTTAATGCTATTTAATTCTTTTTCATACAAACGGGCCAACCAATCTTGTTTCATTATGCCATTACCATCTTTGATAATGATATCTATTAAAATATCAAGTTGCGATGTAGTATTTACAAATTCTGCTTTTACCGTTTCAGCAAATTCATCTTTAATTAGGCTAAATACATTGGCAATATTAATACTGTCAACACTTTTTAAATCATTACTACTATCTGAAAGAATTTTGTCAATCTCTTTACTATTCTTAGGGTTATTAGATTTAATGTTATCGATAATTTTTAAAAATGCATTTTTCTCCAACGAATTAACATTGTCTAGTACTTTTTCCAGTTTCATTCTAATTTCATTTTAATAACACCTTATTAAGCCTAACAGCAAAAAGATTAAATATCACTAGTGACCGACTAATTTTTTAAAATGAGGGTACTCCCTAAAGGTTTCCCCTCAAAGTTGTAAATTGATTTTGCGAAACATTTTACA
>JAFMVD010000030.1 GCA_025499625.1 Carboxylicivirga fragile
TAGTTCTTCGAATATTTGCCGTAGCATATAGAGAAGAGCCATTTGTGAAATTATCTTGCTAAAAACTTGTTTTTATCTTAGAATGCTCGATGAGCTAGCTTACTTTTTGGACATCCTCTTTGTTATTTCAAATAAAATGTCACACCAATGGCCATGGAAAGCGCCATATGAGGTTTTACGTAATCGGTTCTGATGGCTTCTAATAAATAAGCATCAAAGGCAGATAATTCTACATACAGTCCAAAACCATTAAAATAGCGTCTATTTATATCCAACTTGAGCTCCCCTCCCACAAATGGTGCAAAATGAACTTTATTTTGGAAATAGTACTTTTCAGGATAATAATCAGGTAAAGCCTTAAATGTATTATTTGTATTTCCCCAATTTATTGACAAGCCAAGGTAAGCGTTAAAACAATTTAGAATCGGTTTCTTGGTGAGATAAAAGCTATTTTTTAACGAAATAGTTAATACAGAGTTTTTACTTCCGCCAAAATTTTCATTCAAATAACCAAAAAATAAAGCAGGCTGATACGTTGGTGTAATTTCATACCCAAAACCAATAGACATAAAACCAATGCCTCCCGCATATTGCAGTTTATACTGACTTGGAATAAACCAACGCCGTCGATAGCTTATTGTATCCTTATTTAAAACCGTTGTCCGTTCTTTATAAGCGCTCTGCAATGCCCTAGGCATATCGGCATACACTGCCCCATTGTTCATTTCGAGCTGAGCAAATAAACTATTTATTGGATATAGAAATAGCATTAGCACACTAAGCTTTAAGACCTGCTTCATATCTTTTGTGTTAAGGCGGTAATTCAAATGTAGAATCAGTAGTGTATTCGATCAATCAGAATGGTATCGGCTTGGAAATCCAACGTTATTAACTCGTCGCGAATACAACTAGGCACCGATAAATAATTAACATCACCATAAACTTGGGCATAATCATAACTATGACCGTGGCCATGAACTGATAAATCAATGCCACTTTCTTCTAACAAATAATTATAAAACAACTCATTGCCATAGGTGAACTGCTGATCCCAGGGCGGGATGTGTGAAAATGGAATCACATACTTGTTATCTTCGTCATTTGCTATGGCCTTTTCGAACCATTCAAAATCTGGATCCTGTATGCTTTTCTCCCATACCACATCATCAAAAAACACAAACTTAACCCCCTTGTAAGTGAATAGGAAGTTGGCTTCACCAAACATTTCAGTGTATATACTATAACCATTGCCCAAGCAATCGTGATTGCCAATAAGAGTAAATACAGGCACATTAATTCGATTCACCAATTCGCTGTACCATTCAAACTCGCGTATGTTTGAACTCAGCGTAATGTCGCCTAAATGAATAATGAAATCTAAATCCTTACGAGTGTTTAAATAGTCAATCTGCTTTTCAAGTTCATCATAATAGGTATGCGAATCGCTTATTAATCCAACCTTAAAAGATTCAAACGCCCTATTATCTACAAGCGCAAGCTTCTCAATACTCTTGACGTTTTGTTGTTTCCACTTCGCCTTAACAATGTTTTGATAGGGACTGTATTCGAATAAATAATCGCATGACGCAATTGTCATCAGTAGAATAAATGCTACAATACCGCCAATAAAAGTTCTTCTATTCTTCATTTCATTAGGTGTTAAACTGCCAACTAAATTGACCAGCTTCCTTACAAATGTAGAATGAACTAGAACTAACTTAGGGTTAAAAATGATGAACGAATAAAAACAAAGAATGAAGCATCAAAACAAGACCTTGAAGTGAAATAGCTTATTGCCGCACGGATCAAATAGGCTTAGAATTCTCAAGATGTATGAAGAGCTCAATGCATTAAAATACCCGCTCAATGTGTCCAGATATCAACGCAATGCAGGCCTATAATATCTCAATAAAAAAGGCAGATCTTTCGATCTGCCCTCATTCTTGGAGTATAATAAATTAAAGCTTATTAAGCTTCTTTTGGCTCAATTACCATTATAACATCACCTTTAGACACAGAGTCTCCTGAATCGTACTTAATTTCAGTTACAACACCATCAACCGCAGCATCAAGGTTATTCATCATTTTCATAGCTTCAAGCACAACAACAGTATCCCCAGCTTTCACCTCTTCACCAACTTTTTTCTTGAATTCAACAATCATTCCCGGGATTGGAGCAATCAAGCTACCAGTTGCCTCAACTTCTTTGACACCACCTTTAGCTCTGCGAGCACGAGGTGCGCCTGCAGCCGCATTAGGGTCGTTGATTTCAACAGTGAATACTTCACCATCTACTTTAACTTCCAACTCACGGGTTGCACCATTTCCACCTTTTGATGTCAATTCACCAGATAAAGCTTTACTAACCAATAGTTCCTCTTTCTCAACCTGCTCCATCGTCTTAGCCTGGAATTCAGCAGGAATTTCTTCCTTACCATACTTCCATTTCAAGAAACGTTTACCGGTTACAGGATATAAAGCACACAATACTTCGTCGTCAATATCTTGAGTAAAGTCTTTGAACTCATCTTTAACTGCATCCATCTCTGGCTCTAGGATTGAACCCGGACGAACAGTAATAGGCTCTTCACCACGCGGATAATCTTTCAAGGCTTTTTTCTGAACCTCAGGATTGATTGGATCAGTTGTTTTTCCATACAATCCGTAACAAAGGTCTTTTACCTCTTTGGTGATTTGTGCATACTCTCCCTCGTGTGAGTCAAACAATACATTGTTCACAGTTTGAACACCAACAATTTGTGAAGTAGGTGTTACCAATGGAATGTTACCAAGATCCTTACGTACCTTAGGTAATAAACGGAATACTTCAGGTAATTTATCCAAGGCATCCATTGCTTTCAGTTGGTTCACCAAGTTAGAAAGCATACCACCCGGTGTTTGGTGAAGCAATACATTAATATCGGTAGTTGCATACTTAGGATTATTATCCAAGTGCTTGTACTTAGGTATGTATTTCTCCATCTCGTCAGAGATAGCTGTAATTTTGTTGATGTCCATACCTGAATCGCGATTAGTACCTAATAACGACATGATTAATGGCTCAACAGCAGCATGAGAAGTACGGTAAGCATATGGCCCGATACATGTATCAACAATATCAACACCTGCCTCGATTGCTTTGAAAATTGCCAAATCAGCCATACCCGATGTAAAGTGAGTATGTAGGTTCAATGGAATATCAGTAAAGGTCTTGATTTCGCGAATCAAGTTATAGATATCGTAAGGGGCAATTAATCCGGCCATATCTTTAATACAGATCGAATCAACACCAAAGGCTACTAATTCTTTTACTTTATTGATATAGTATTCCATGTTGTACACATCACCACCCAAACGAGGTTGGTTAAGCGTATAACAAACCACGCCTTGAAAATGCTTATCGTTATCTTTAATAACCTTAGCTGCCGTTTCAAAGTTACGGTAGTCATTCAAGGCATCGAAACAACGGAAAATATCCATTCCGTTATCGATTGAGCGCTGAACAAATGCCTGTACCACATCATCGGCATAGTTACGGTAACCTACTACATTCTGCCCACGAAGCAACATCGAGAATGGTGTTTTTGGCATGTGTTTCTTCAAGGTGCGTAAACGCTCCCATGGATCCTCAGCCAAGAAACGGTGCATGGTATCAAATGTAGCACCACCCCATGTTTCAACCGCGTTGTAACCTGCGTTATCAATCATTTCGGCAACTGGCAACATATCTTCGGTACGACCGCGAGTCGCAAATAAAGATTGGTGACCATCACGTAAACTAACATCATTTATTTTAATTGGGTTGGCTGCTTTTGGACGCTCGGCGCCAAACTCAAGCTTAGCCATCTCTAATACCCCGTGTTTATCGAAATTCATCTCTTTAATATTTTGTGGTTAAAGATTAGAAACCTCTTTTTGATCTCTAATCTATTAATCTATCATCTAAAACTTTAAGCGCGAGAACGTAATAAGCGTCCACGACGCTGCACCAAAGCACGATTACTCATCATTACTTCTTTACCTGCACTCGACCAAGCTTTAACATCTTTAACTTCGTTGTTTTTAGCCGCTTCCTGCTCCAGGTAATAAGCCACAGCTATCATAGCTGCTTTTCTCTTCTTTTCTCTTGCTGTCATCGTACAATAATTTTTACAATGGAATATTTCCGTGCTTCTTAGGAGGCAATACCTCTGTTTTAGTCGACATTACTTCCATAGCGTCGATAAGGCGCTGCCTGGTTTCGCTTGGCAGAATAACATCATCAATATAACCGCGCTTAGCAGCTAAATAAGGCACATTAAATGCATCTTCGTATTCTTTGATTTTCTCATCAGCCATTGCCTGACGATCATCGGCTTCTGCAATTTGCTTGCGGTAAGTCGAAATTACTTCCACAGCACCCTTAGCGCCCATAACAGCAATCTCTGCCGAAGGCCAAGCAAATACCATATCCGCACCTAAAGGTTTTGAACACATCGCTAAATATGCACCACCATAATCTTTACGCGTCACAACTGTAAATTTAGGCACAGTAGCTTCGGCATATGACCAAAGTAATTTAGCCCCGTGACGAATGATACCATCCCACTCTTGCTCAACTCCTGGCAAATAACCTGGTACATCTACAAAAGTGATCATCGGGATATTAAAGGCATCACAAGTACGCACAAATCGGCTGATTTTATCAGAGGCATCAATATCTAAACATCCTGCCTGAATCATTGGCTGGTTAGCAATTATACCTACCGATCGGTTATTTAAATGTCCAAATCCAACTATTGCATTTTCAGCATAATGCTCGTGCGCCTGCATAAATTCACCATTATCAAGTACCGACTCAATAACCTTAACCATATCATACGGTACTTTTGAATCATCTGGAATGATGGTATCCAATTCAGGGCACATACGTGCAGGATCATCACCCATTGGTATCTGAGGGGCTTCTTCAAGGTTATTATTAGGTAAGAATTCTAATAATTCTTTGATTGCCTCTATTGTATCTTCGTCACTATCACATGCGAAGTGTGCATTTCCACTTTTACTGTTGTGAACCATTGCTCCACCAAGTTCTTCTAAAGTTGTTTCTTCACCAGTAACCGTCTTAATTACATTTGGTCCCGTGATAAACATGTGACTTTGCTTCTTTACCATAAAGATAAAGTCAGTCATAGCTGGTGAATATACAGCTCCTCCGGCACAAGGTCCCATGATTGCCGAAATTTGAGGTATAACACCCGATGCACGTGAATTACGCATAAAGATCTCTCCATATCCCTTCAAAGCATCCACTCCTTCTTCAACTCTGGCACCGCCTGAATCATTTAGTCCAACAACGGGTGCACCAGCTTTAACAGCTAAATCCATTATTTTACAGATCTTAGCTGCATGCATCTCACCAAGCGAACCACCACGTGCGGTAAAATCCTGGGAATAGGCAAAAACAGGACGTCCATGCACTAAACCGTGACCAACAATAACCCCATCAGACGGAACATTCACTTTTTCCAATCCGAAATTTGTTGAGCGATGCTCCACAAACATATCCACTTCCCTAAAAGTTCCTTCATCAAAAAGAAGATCAATACGTTCACGAGCGGATAGTTTGCCTTTTTCATGTTGCTTAGCAACTCTGGCTTCGCCACCCATTTTTTGAACCTCTTCTCTGCGTTTTTTAAGTAACTCTATTTTCTCAGATACTTTCATAAATTCAGACGATTATTAATTACACCAAAATTTCTTTAATTGTATTTTCAGGTGTCAAAAATAGATAGTTGATTTGACTTTCAAATACCCTAAATGTTAA
This sequence comes from Carboxylicivirga fragile, assembly GCA_025499625.1. Classification (GTDB taxonomy): domain Bacteria; phylum Bacteroidota; class Bacteroidia; order Bacteroidales; family Marinilabiliaceae; genus Carboxylicivirga; species Carboxylicivirga fragile. The sequence goes on from JAFMVD010000030.1 coordinate 5,807, forward strand.
AAATAGATAAGAAACAGACTATTATCCTTAAAAAATCGAAAATTATAGAAAAATTTCTTTAAATGAAGATATCCGTACTCGCTCTCCCTATCACTTGAATACAAAAAGACCATACTTTCTAATTGAAACAAGGTAGAACATATACCCTCTTGCAATACATGTTAGTAGTGAACGGAGTCAGCATTCTTCAAAAATTAATTTCCAAAACTTTAGGAGAAATACAAATGATTACCAACTGAATTTGTGTATTTTACAATGCAATACAGTGGTCATACATGATAAAATCGATTTTATTTTTATTTATTTACATATATACCAAATTATATATTTAACTATTAATCAAGCACAAACAATTACGAATTGAAAGTACTTTTTATAAAAACGCATAAGAAGGTCACCCCATTTGGCAAAAAAGAGTGTCTTAGATGTAGATACCAAATTAAAAGCAAACTGTTATTAACGATACTATTATGACAAAAAATCAAAACAAAAGAATGAAAGGTCTCTCCACCTTAATTGGTAATACTCCCCTTTTGGCAATTGATTTTAAATACAAGGGCACAAATAGAACGATTTATGCTAAAGCAGAATACCTAAACCTAACTGGTAGCATAAAAGATCGCATGGCTTATCACATTTTGGATAAGGCTTATCAGAATGGTGACCTTAAAGAAGGTGATAGAATAATTGAAGCGACAAGTGGTAATACTGGCATAGCATTTTCCGGTGTAGGCAGAGCAATGGGGCATCCTGTTACGATATTCATGCCTAATTGGATGAGCGAAGAAAGGAAAAATCTTATTAAGAGTTACGGAGCCGATATTCGACTGGTAACACCAGAGGAAGGTGGATTCTTAGGCAGTATTGAAATGGCTACCAACCTGGCGAAAGATGATGAACACACCTTTTTACCTTGTCAATTTACCAATACGGATAATTGTGATGCACATTACCACACAACAGGTCCTGAGTTGTTTTGGCAACTTAAGTTTCGTTCATTAACACCTGACGCATTTGTAGCTGGTGTGGGGACAGGAGGAACAGTAATGGGCGTTGGTAAATACTTAAAAGAACAGATTCCAGGGGTAAAAATTCATCCCCTTGAACCATCTAATTCACCAACCATGTCTACAGGCTACAAGGTAGGTAAACATCGCGTACAAGGTATTTCCGATGAATTTATTCCGTCAATAGTAAAACTAGATGAACTGGATGAGATTGTGGCTGTTGATGATGGTGACTCAATAATAATGGCACAAAAACTAAGCGCTGAACTAGGCTTGGGTGTAGGCATTTCAAGTGGAGCTAATTTTCTTGGTGCCCTTAAAATTCAGGAAGAGCTCGGACCAGATGCAGTAGTTGTAACCGTTTTTGCGGATGACAACAAGAAATACCTAAGTACTGATTTAATGAAAGAAGAAGCTCTTAAAGATGAATTTATGTCGGTAAATGTTGAGCTAGACAAATATGCAGCCTACAAGCGCGTATGCCACACTTGCTGTGATCCTAGCGACTGTATGGAAAGCTGCTATAAGGATGACTCAAACACGTTTAAACTACCGCATTGCGCGAGAAGAGAACCTGCATCCGTTTAAAAAGAAAGTTTTGTATTAGTTTGAATAAATAGTTTGAAGAGGCCTTCCAAATCTGCTGGAAGGCCTTTTTTTTTTAACTAAATAGCTTTGGAAAAAGTATAATACTTGCAACCACTACCGCAAATATGGCTGTCATTAAAGTAGCAGCAGCACCAAGATCCTTAGCTCTTCCAATATTCTTATTCCGATCAGATGTAATTTCATCAGCTAAATATTCGATAGCCGTATTAAATGACTCGGCCATAAACACCAGGCAAATACTTAAAGTAATCCACAACCATTCACTTGAACTAATATGTAGGATACTTGATATCACCACCACAATCACCGCAGCAATTAAATGTATTATGGCGTTTGTTTCCTTAAATAAGCAGACAAACCCTTTAAATGCATATCCAAAACTTTTTAATCGATTTACAAAAAAGGTCATAATGAATCAAATTAAGTTACTTCTCAAAGAAAACATCAAGGTAATAGAAATACACATATAATAAAAAAGCTGGCAAACACAATAAATGCATTTGCCAGCCCAACTATTTGGAAAGTTATAGTTTTTTACGATTCTGTTTCCTGTATCTTATTATAACCAGCTACTACCCCTTGAATCAACGATGAACTGAAGCCTTCATGTTCCATTTTGTTTAGAGATTTAATTGTTACACCAAGAGGCGTTGTAACCTTATCAATCTCAGGTTCGGGGTGCGATTCATTCTCGATTATCAGTTTTGAAGCCCCCTTCATTATTTGGGCAGCCACATCCATTGATACTTTAGAGGAGAAACCAATCTCAATCCCCCCTTGTGATGCCGCACGTAAAAAACGCAAAGCAAAAGCAATGCCACACGATGCCAGTACAGTTGCAGCAGGCATTTGAGCTTCTGGAATAACCATTGTAGATCCAAGCTGATCAAATAGTTTAACCACTCTCTCTTTATAAGCCAAACCTTTAGGATTAAATGACAGAGCCGTCATCGATTCCTGGATAGCAATAGCTGTATTAGGCATGGCACGTATAATCGGCATGTCGCCCATAATAGATTCTAATTGCTCAAGCTTAACACCGGAAATAACAGAAATTAAAACATGCGAATCTTTAATGATAGAATCCTTAATGTCATTTAAAAGAATCTCTGCTGCCGTTGGTTTAACAGCGATAATAACAATTTCGGCATTCTTAACAGCTGCATGGTTGTTTGTGGTAATGTTAAATCCATCCTCTTCATTAAGATGTTTGATCAAATCCAAATCAATATTGGTAATTGTGATTTGTGAAGCTTGCATCATACCGCTCTTAACCAATCCTTTTGCAATGGACGAACCTAAGTTTCCGCCACCTAAAATGGCGATGTTGTTTGGTTTCATTTTTATAATGTATTTGTATAGCTTAAATATGCCACAAAGCTAGAGAGCTTTTCAGAATAAAAATGAAACCTAATGGATGATATTTATCAGATAAGTTGACTTTATTTATCAGAAATCACAGTTGTTCAAATCACCTTTATCCCAATACTTTTTCTTCTTCTAAGGCTTTACGAGCAGCAATTGTGGCCGCCACAACCGATACTATGGACATAAATCCGGCAATGGAAACGCCTATTAATGGAATCATTAAAATAAGTGCAAACACCAAACCATTGCCAATGGCTAAGCCTCTGTTTCTACGCATATACTTAACACTGGTTTTAACATCAAAACGACGTCGCTCAAAGGTGTAATCTAAAAAAGAAAAGCCATAAAAATAAGCCGATAGTAAAACCAACACTATGGCCGTAAAATAGCCTATAATAGGTATAAAACTAAGGACAAACAGAATAACGGTGAAGAACATTTCAACTACTAAATTTCGCATGGCCAAAATCATTCCCCTCCAAATATCTTTTACAAATTGTGCCATATTAAAAGGAATGTCACTCTGCGTTATGATACGCTCCGTTTTTTCCGATAAAAAAGCAAATACCGGCGACATCACTATTAATATTATATATCCCCCAACGTAGGCATAAACAATAAAAAACAATAATCGCAACACAATCCATACAATCCATTTTATCGAGCCTGCCAAAACAGAAGCCCCCCAAAAATCCCATTCTTCCACTCCCATCCAATCACTTAAATCGCTTACCAACACATCTCCCCATGATGCAATGGAGTAAAAACCTACGAAGAAAAATAAAACATTTAACAAAAATGGAAAGATAAAAAACCACCCTAAACCATTCTTAAATATAAAGGAGAACGCTTCACTATACGATTTTAAACCCAACTGAAATCCTCTACTATAATTCATTATTTTTTAACCTTATTGCATAAAACGAAGTAGACCAAAACTAATCTTTTCGATGAAAAATTACTACTTTTGCAGTGCCAAAAAATCAAATAAATAAAATGATGGATATTCAATTACTGACTGCAATTTCTCCAATAGATGGAAGATACCGAAACAAGGTAGATGGCTTAGCGCTTTATTTTTCAGAGTACGCTTTAATACGTTATAGGGTATTGGTTGAAGTTGAGTACTTTATTGCTTTATGTGAGCAACCATTGCCACAATTAGCCGATTTTGACAAAAACCTTTATGAAGACTTAAGAAAGATCTACACAGATTTTCAGTTGGAAGATGCGGATAGAGTTAAAGAAATTGAAGCAGTAACTAACCACGATGTGAAAGCTGTTGAATATTTCATCAAGGAAAAATTTGATGTACTTAAATTGGATAAGTACAAAGAGTTTATCCACTTTGGCTTAACATCACAAGATATCAATAACACAGCCGTTCCTTACTCATTAAGAGATGCTGTACACGATGTATACTATCCACTGTTAGAAGAATTAATTCAGCAACTGGATGATCTTGCTACCGAGTGGAAAGACATTCCTATGTTAGCAAAAACACACGGACAGCCAGCCTCTCCTACGCGTTTAGGAAAAGAGATGAAGGTATTTGTTGAGCGCCTTAACAAACAATTAGCTTTACTTAAGGGCGTACCTTGCTCGGCTAAATTTGGTGGCGCTACAGGTAACTTTAACGCACACCATGTGGCTTACCCACAAATTGACTGGGTTGAATTTGGAAACAATTTCGTGAACAATACATTGAAATTGGATCGTGAACAGATTACCACGCAGATTTCGAACTACGATAACATGGCTGCTACTTTTGATAACTTCAAACGTATCAATGTTATTCTTCTGGATTTATCCCGTGATTTCTGGACTTATATTATGATGGAATACTTCAAGCAACGCATCAAAAAAGGTGAAGTTGGATCAAGTGCTATGCCACATAAAGTAAACCCAATAGATTTTGAAAATGCCGAAGGAAACCTAGGTATTGCCAATTCAATTTTCTCACATCTGGCTGAAAAGTTACCTGTATCTCGCTTACAGCGTGATTTAACTGATTCAACAGTATTACGTAATATTGGTGTACCTATTGCTCACTCAATCATTTCTATCAGATCATTGGCAAAAGGTTTAGGCAAAATGCTTTTAAATGAAGATGCCATTGCCAAAGACTTGGAAGATAACTGGGCAGTTGTAGCTGAGGCTATTCAAACCATTCTTCGAAGAGAAGCTTATCCTAATCCATACGAAGCCTTGAAAGAATTGACTCGTACCAACGAGCAAATTAATGCCAAGACTATGGGTAAGTTCATCGACGGTTTAGATGTATCAGATGCAGTTAAAGAAGAAATGCGTGCCATTTCACCACAGAGTTATACTGGTGTTTACAAAATGTAAAATCACATTTTTATCATATACTAAAGAGCTGCCTAATGGTAGCTCTTTTTATTTTTACCGTTTTCATTCCAGACAGTATTTCAGACAACTCAAACCGGTATTGTCCTTATTCATTACCTGAGTCCACTTTCTAGCACAAATATTTCAGTATATTTGCGTGAATTGTAAATTATCAAAATGAAAGATTTTATTAAAATATTAAAGCGATTTATTCCTCCATACAAAATAAATTTAGCATCAAGTATATTCTACAACATATTGCATTCCATTTTTGCTGGTGTTGCCATGTTACTAATGATACCCGTATTAGAGGTATTGTTTGAAACAAGTAAACAAGTTGATAATTTAATGCCCTGGACACTATCTAAGGATATCATACAGAACAACCTATATTATTATGTTACGCTCTTTAAGTTAAAATATGGCTTAACTGTTGTTATGCCTTTTATTGGAGCTTTACTTTTAACTGCCACCATTTTTAAGGTTAGTTTTGCCTACTTATCATCCACTCAAATGGTTATTATTAGAAACGGAGTGGTTCGGGACATTAGAACTAAAATATACAATAAACTCATGTCCTTACCTCTTGGTTTTTATTCCGAAGAACGAAAAGGAGATGTGATGGCGAGAACAACAGGAGATGTTAGCGAAGTAGAAGCTTCAATCATGTCTTCGATTGATATGTTTTTTAAAAATCCCATTATTATTATTACCTCTGTTGCTTTTCTCCTTGCAATTAGTTACCAACTTACAATTTTTGTATTTATTATGCTTCCAATTGCGGGTTTAATCATTGGTCGCACAGGAAAAGCTCTTAAACACAGCTCACGCCAAGGCCAGGCAAAAATAGGCGATATGCTCGGAATTATCGAAGAATCGCTTGGTGGTTTACGAATAATTAAAGCCTTCAACGCTGAGAAAAAAATGAAAAACAGGTTTGGGAATGAGGCCGAGAACTATAGAAGGATAATGAACAAATTACAGAGAAGATATGTACTAGCACATCCCTTAAGTGAATTCCTTGGAACCATCGTAATGGTAGGATTAGTCTGGTTTGGAGCTTACATCATAAGCAATGAAAACACCACTCTTACAGGTGCGTCGTTCATGGCCTACATTGGAATTTTTTATCAAATTATCAATCCAGCAAAACAATTCTCAACTGCTTTTTTTAATATACAAAAAGGCTTAGCAGCCATGGAACGTATCGACAAGATTCTTCTTGCGAATAACAATATAAATGAACATGAAGGGGCTAAAACTTTATCCACAATAAATAAACTTATTGAATACCGCAAAGTAAGGTTCTCATACAACAACGAAGTAGATGTGCTCAAAGATGTGAGTCTAACTATTCCCCAAGGAAAAACGGTAGCACTGGTTGGTCAATCCGGAAGTGGAAAAACTACCTTTGTTGATTTACTCCCACGTTTTTACGATGTGCAAGGAGGGGGTATTTACATTGATGATATTAACATTAAAGACTTAAAGCTTTTCGACCTTCGAGAATTAATGGGTAATGTTAATCAGGACGCCATTTTATTTAACGACACCATTTACAACAACATTACATTTGGAGTTGAAAATGCTACAGAAGAAGAGGTTATTAATGCGGCCAAGGTTGCCAATGCGCATGACTTTATTGAGGCAAGTGAAGAAGGATACTATACAAAAATTGGTGATAGAGGGGGCAAATTATCGGGTGGTCAACGCCAAAGATTGAGTATTGCACGCGCCATTTTAAAGAATCCTCCAATTCTGATTCTTGATGAAGCAACCTCAGCTTTAGATACAGAATCGGAGCGTCTGGTACAAGATGCCTTGGAGAACCTAATGAAGAATCGTACATCTTTGGTTATTGCTCACCGTCTGTCTACTGTTCGTAACGCTGATTTAATTTGTGTATTCAACGAAGGTGAAATAGTAGAAACGGGTACTCATGATGAATTGATTAGCAAAGATGGCATTTATAAGAAATTACATTCTATGCAGATGAATTAATTTTAACGCCAATCATTGACTTTATTTCTTTTAACACTTATGTTGTAACCTTTTAGCAACTTTCGCATAAAAGAACAACAAAGAGAACGATATGGTGCTGAGAGATATTTTTATTTTAGTATTAAGCCTATTGCTTGCTACGCCTTTATTTTCACAAACAAGGTCTTCTGATAAATCAAAAAAATACAATAAAGTAGGTAAGCTGAAAATCGACACCAGTTTTCAAGCTTCTTACTTGCAAGATTTCATGGTGCCTTTTAATCAATGTGAAGACTTAAAAGATTGTAGAATAAAAGTTAAAACCAAAAACCTAAAAACAACCATGGCTGCCAGGCCACACTTTTTTTCCTTATTTCTTGGCAAAAAAAATCGACGATACACCATATTAATAAACAAGAACGAAGAATTTAACGGGGTTCTTTTAAAAGATGTTCCTTCAGATGCAAGGGTTGGTTTATTCGCTCATGAATTGATGCACATTCGCGATTATAATAGCAAAGGAGCAGCAGGTGTGATGCAACTAGGATTTCAATACTTATCCATAAAGGGCAAAACTAAAGTTGAACATCGAACTGATAGCTTAACCATCGCCGCTGGATTTGGGCAACAGTTATACGAATGGGCACATTACGTATTGCATGATTCAAATGCTTGCGAAGAGTATAAATCGTTCAAAGAAGAAGTTTACATGTCGCCAGTAAGAATCCTAGGCCAAATGGAGCAAAAACAGTAGAAAAAACACACGCTGTATACGTGTAAATTCAAAAAAGGGAATTATCCCTTAAGAATAATTCCCGATATATCAATTAGTTTTTCACTCTTGAGCTAAGCATCATAAACAACCATAAACTTACGTTTATCCTGGTCAATAGAAATATCAATTTTTGCGGTTGCAAGTATATCCTTACATCCTTTCGAAAGATTGACAAACGAAATTTCTTTATTCTGCACTTGGTATCTCTCATTAAGCTTACGAATCGCCTCAATTCCACTTTGATCAACAACTCTGCTACTTTCAAAATCCACAATTATTCTATCCGGATCTTTTTTCGCATCAAAAATTTCAGCAAATGATGCCGTAGAACCAAAGAACAACGGACCGTGAATATCGTAGTGCAATATACCGTTTTCATCGGTACGTCGACGAGCATGAATACCAATGGCATGATCCCAAGCAAAAGACAAAGCTGAAAGAACCACTCCAATAGCAACAGCTAAAGCTAAATTATGGAATACAACTGTAACTACAGCAACAATAATCATGATAAGGAAATCGGCCAATGGCGTCTTTTTAAACTGTTTTAAACTAGACCATTCAAAAGTACCATAAGCCACCATAAACATTACCCCAATAAGTGCTGCTACAGGTATTAGTTCAATAACCGGCGACAAAAACATGATAAATACTAATAAGGTAATTGCAGCAACTAATCCTGATAAACGGCCACGAGCTCCAGAATTAATATTAATCATACTTTGTCCAATCATTGCACAGCCTCCCATGCTTCCAAAGAAACCAGAGATACAGTTTGCCATACCTTGAGCCATACTCTCTCTATTACCACTTCCTCGCGAATCTGTCCGCTCATCAATAATGGTAAGTGTTAATAAACTTTCGATTAAACCTACACCAGCAACACTAATAGCTGGTAATAAGATAATTTTTAATGTTCCCATACTGAACAGTTCAGGGGGATAATCTGTGAAGATAGAAGGCAAACCGCCTTGCATAGATTTTCCCTTAAGCAGGTTGATAACAGTTGGCGTTTCAATTCCTGGAATAAATGATATTGCAGCGATTGCCACAATAGCAACTAATGCCGACGGAATGGCTTTTGTAAAACGAGGTAAAATTACCATTATAGCAATGGTTAATGCTACTAAAGCAAATAACATATATAATTTAGATCCCGTATAATACTCAAATACGCCAGTAACATCAGTTCCAAACATTGCAAATTGCGAAGCAAAAATTACAATGGCTAGTCCATTCACAAAACCAAGCATAACCGAATGCGGAACTAAACGAATAAATTTACCTAAGCGAAGGGCACCAACAGCTAGCTGTATCAGTCCACCCAAAATAATAGTTGGATACAAGTAGGCTTCACCATATTGATGTACTGTTGCGGCTACAACAACAGCAATTGCACCTGTGGCTCCTGAAATCATGCCTGGTCGTCCACCTAACAAAGAAGTGAAAAAGCCCATTATACAGGCTGCATATAATCCAATAAGCGGATCAACACCTGCTATAAAAGAAAATGCTATTGCCTCAGGAACAAGCGCAATTGCAACAGTAATTCCTGATAATAACTCAGTTTTAATACTTGAACCGTAGGTAAGTTCTTTAATAAAAGCCATCTATATTATTATTTAAAATTTACACAATACAACCCTAATGCTCAAAAGAGCATCATCAACAATTTATAAAATGTGGGGATTTCATTGTCACTAATGACAATACATAGGGATTTTTTAGCGAGTGCAAAAGTATAAAAATAAATCACTAATGCCTAACATTCATAGAAATAGATCGGTTCAAATAATAAGGCACATTAAACAAAGCCAATTAATTGACAGTCATTTAATAAAATTAAATGCCCCACATTAGCAGGGCATTTAATTAAACTATTTTTTATTTCCACCGGATGACTTTTTATCCGGAATAGTAGTTTTCTTTACAGAAGCCTTAGATTTATTAGAAACAGCCTTTTCTTTTCTTCGCTCTAGTTCCTTCAACACAGCATACTTTGCAGCAGCAATGGTTTCACGATTAACCTTTTCAGTTATTCTTCCCTTAAGCAAGTCATCGAATTCGATGTACTCGCCCATGAGTAACAGTTGAGTAATCATGTTATTAACCATCGTTTCTTGTGCATAACCAACAGCTTGATACAGTTGATCGGCCCCATCCATAAATTCTTCTGCAAATTCAGGATAATTAGGTAAACTCATCAGCTCGTTGCAGGTTTCTCCAAAACTACTTAATTCGATATTTAAGTTTGGCGTAACCAGAAGTGGACTAAATGCCTCTTTCTTATTCTTTGGCTCATACATATTAACCCCTGCCAAATCGACAGCCACACTTGGATCATCCATACGTACAAATTCAGCTTTCATCATCTTATCCAGTTGATACAGATAAAAGTTGTATCGCCATATTTCATTACTACTTCTACCATTGGTGAAAATATGCGCATAATGCTCACGAACCGATTGTCGCACTTTGTTTTTGCTTTCGTTCATCTCAGAAGATCCAGCTCTTAAATCCTGAATTAAATCAGTAAGTGCTTCAGCCGCTTTTTGAGGACCGGTAATTTCCTTACCCTTCTTCCCTATTTCGGTAGAGACAATGCCACACTGCACTTTTCGTCCGGCACCTAACCTATCTTCACCGCCACTCAATACATCGGTTAAATAGTAACGCGACTCAACCTGACCTTCCTGTGCTATAAATGGCTGACCAGCAGGTGTACTTGCCAAGGCATCAAACATCTGCCCAAACACATTTCGATTGATAACAACATGTAATGTCTCACTTTCATCAGAAGCTTTCACTTCGGCAACAAAGCGATTTTTAACAATGTCGAAATTAACCTTTATGATATTCACAGCTTCATTATTGTACTCAAATGACTTACCAACAAATATCTGATTTACCACCTGCTCAATGTCTATTTTATCCATCATCTTATACGATGAGGCTAAATAGTACACTCTCTCGCTTGGCACATATTCCCAATCCAACACATCATCGAGATAATTGCCATGCTTTGCCAGAACATCCACAATGTTTTTATCTGCTGTGTAGCGATGGAATGTACGCTGGAAATTTGGACCATCCTGACTGGTCGCCTTCTCCTTACGTTCACCATGCGAATCGATGTACATCATGAAATTCTCAGGATTATCTACTCTTGTAATTCCTGCTTCTTCCTTGCTGTAGTTATGAGCTGTAAGAATGATATCTATTTTATATGGCATCTGAATTTCGCACAAACCACTTACCGTGCTACGCGAATTTAAATCGGTAACGTTACTATCGGCACTACTCTCAAATAAGTATTTATAGTATTTAATGAAATCTGGGTCAAAATCGGTTACACGCGAGAAATCACCAACTTCGGTACCAAAACCGTAGATATTTCCTTGCTTATCGCGGAATACATGGAACATATCACCCGCAATCATTTTGATGGAACGAACCCCTGGTAAATTTTGCTTCAACCATTTTAGAATTAAGGCCGCAATCATCTCTGACTTACCTACTCCGCTATCACCATCTATTTCAACCACAAATATACTTCCATCCTCCAACTCAACAGCGAATAGTGAGCCATGCTTAGGAATACCACCCATCTCCTTCACCTTTTCATTAATCATGGTCAAGCGTGGTTTCTTCACATCGCCAAAGTAATCAGCCTCCTTTTTCAAAGGTGTCACTAAAGTTTTGATGCTGCCGTTTGGCCCCTTAATATCAAAGAAGCCAACCTGAGGGAAAGAAATTACTTTTTCAGGCGCTCCCAAGAACAATAGTACATCTGGTTGAAAGTTCTGCGCCTCCTGTAACGAAATATCCTTGTATTGCATCAAACGGAAATTATCCGTCATGTATTTGATATAACCTTTCTGGAAAACAAACATTTCCTTAACCGCACCGTGTTGCAATATTTTACATCGATAATCATCCGGATCCATATTGGCCACAAATTGCGCCAAACGACGTTCAAAGAATTTCGAACTAGGCTTGGTACTTAAAGCTTTGATGTAATTATTCTTCGAATTACCATCATTCATTTCCATCAAATACTCCGAAACTTCCTCAGAACGATCAATCTTATGGAAAGGATATTCGCGCTTTTTAGCATCGGTAACAATACGTGTATGTAATTGTATTGGCTGTTCAACTGAAACAACTCCACACTTGGTCATCAGTTCATTGATCCATTTCAACGATCCATTTTCAAAAGTCTCAAGCGTTTGATCCTGCATCTCGAAGTGACGATAAAGAGACACTCCATGCTGAATCATTTCGTTAACACTTGAATTCTGACGGCTAAAATGAATCTCCACCACCTTTATTAAGGTGTGTGCATATCGTTGATAATAATCGGTTCCCTTCGAAAGATTTTGAACCCCAACAATAAAATTAACAACCTTCCGGGTTACCTCATTTAACTTCTCTTGCGATACTTTAATATCCTTTTTACGAATAATGTAGTTCATGATATCGTCAATCTCCTGAGGCAATATCTCCGTCAAAAGATTCTCAGTTATCATCTTCAATTCATCATCGCTTGTGGCATCAATCTTAGCTTGTAAATATTTAAGCTTTTCAAGAGCATGACGATAGAATGAATTTTCATGCTGCAACAGGTAGACGTACAAGACCCTCTCAGGCATCGATAAATCTTCTGACAGAACACGCTTCTTAACCGTATCAATCAATATTCCAATGGAACGAGGAAGTATTTCAATATTTACATATTCTTCATCCTGACGTAAACCTTCAAAAAACTCTAACAAGAACTTCTCAAGATCCAGCTCATTAACATTAAGGCCAGTAACCTCGGTAAACATAGCACAAGTAGTCTCTACAATCTCCTTTCTACTTGGCTCAATGCTTGGCTGCTCAAACGGCAAGTTAAAATGCAAAAGAATCTCTTGAATATGTTTCTTAAGCACCACATTCACACCTTCCAAACGCGCCACATCCATGTGGTAATCGCCGCTGGCTTTCAAAGTCAATATTTTCATCTTTGCATCAGAGAATAACAAGCGCTCCATTTCGATGAGAATTTCACGCATTGTGTTTTTCTCCTCCGGATCATCCAATACAAAGTGGTTCGGATGGAAACTCTTCTTATTATGAATGTATTTTAGGATGGTAGCCTTACTATATCGTGAGGCCACAATATTAAAATTCAAGTGCTTTATCTGAGGAATGCGCTTGTGAATTTGCGGCAAGAGGTTTTCGTATATTTTCGTAAAGGCCGAACTACGTATAAACTCTTCCACATTTCTGCAATCACCCACATCGCCAGAAAACTCAATTACCGAATTTTCGGAATCCCCAATTGTAGTAACCGTAACTCCGCTAACCTGAGGCGAAGCATGATACAAGGATCGGTTCTCATTTATCTTTAAGGAAACGTTTACCTTTTTATTAACATCCCTGATATCCTTGTAATCTTCAAATAAGCTAGACAAATATTGCTTGTCAGCCTTAGTAGCAAACATTTGATGCAATACAGTCTCACTCTCAATTTCCTTTGAAGTGGTCTTTCGCACTTCTTTAAAAGCTAACCAATTAGTCAAATAGATAATTAAGGCTGTACGAATTTCCTTTTCAAATATCTCGTAACTCAATGGAGAACCATCTAAATAACCTCCCAAAGAAAAACGCACCACTCCTGTTCGATACGGCAATACAGATATCCCTTTCTTGACAGCGATAATCTTCGAGAACTCTTCTAAATCATTAAATGTTCCGAAATTATGGAAGTGTAAATTAAACAAATAACTGCCGTCAGAATCGAGCACGGAAACATCAGCTATGGCCAACTCATTCAGTACTTCAGAAGCCACTTTTTTAGCAATCTTCAAACGTACATTTGACTCAGTGCGGAAATTTTTATTAATCCTAAACCGATTAAGTCCTTTTACCAACTCTTTGTGATAATAAACAAAGAATGGCACCTCCTTGTATTTAAAATCATCAGGCAAACCAAGAATATCTAACTTAGCCAGAGCCACCAATTCATCTAATAAATACAAGTGCAAAGGACTGCCTTCAAATTGACTTAATGGCTGCAACACCGATTTTGAGTGACTTGCTTTCTCTGTTGCACGCACCACAATAAACTGTTCAATCAACTCTTTGATCTTACTGCGAGATGCACTTTTGGGCAATTCAGACTCCATGGCATCCTTCAGCTTCTTTGCACGAATTCCAATATCTAATACACTATTCAAGAAATATAAGGAACTAGAATTTCCTTTAGCGGAGGTATTGCGTTGTTTTGCAAACTTGATAACATCAGCCATTTCCGGCGTAGCCACTATAGCTCCCAAACGATCGCCCGAGGCTGCTAAATTCTTAGTTGTTGATAGCGATGAAACAACACGAATTTTAGAATATACATTTTCGTTATTTAACACATAGCGAGATATACTCCGCCACTTAGGCATTTCACTTCCACTCGTCTTAACACTATCGGTATAGGCCTCATCTAACAACAGGGTAATTTTACTGTTGTTTACGAATTTCAAAAAGTTGATCAGACTCTCTTTGTTGAAATCTGAAAAGCCAGTTGGGTTCGAAGGATCGTTGATGATTATCGTCGTATTTTCACAGAAACGATCCCATAAATTACCACTTGCATCAAATAATTGAAGCGTATTTTTTATGCGTCCTAATTTTGCATGAATACGTTCATAGTCGATTCGCTGATCATCAAGATTTTCAATTTCAATATCGAATGGGTTAATTGAAAAATCTTCGTCAGAAAACAAATCAGTATATTCCCATGCCAATACTTTATTGTAAATAATGTAAGGCTTTGGACTTCTGTCTTTAAAGAACAGAAGGTCACGAATAATCATCTGAACATCATCTGCTATCGACGTTTTTTCAAGATTACCCAAATCACTAATAAACCCTTTCAGTATCTCTTGCTCTTCCTTGCTCTTGTTTTGATAATCCTTAAACACCCCCAGATCAATCAATACATTTCGGAATCGACCTTTGTTGTCCGACTCGTTATCAACCTTGGTAATGTACTTCTGATAAGTTTCCATAAACAAATTCACACCAAAATTCTTATGAAAATGGTTGTGAAGCGTACGCTTATAATTATCAGGAATAAAATTAATAATGGTTTTGCAGCGCGTTTGAATCTCTTGCTTGAGAGGCTTTAATTCACGTTGTTGCAAATACTCTCCATAAGTGCGCAATTGATTTCTACCACCGCCTTCAAGAATCGTCGCTATTTTTAAGTTAGGATTACTTGAATAAAAATATTGACATAACTTCTGCTCAAAACCTTCAATCAACACTTTATTCTGTTGATTACGCGCCTTCTCATCAACCGTATTCTGAATGAATACAATAAAATCGCGCAATTTCTGAAGCGAATATCGATCCTTTAATATCTGACGAGTAAACCCATCAAATTTAAATAGGTTGGTATTTTTAACAACATCATCAGTTTCTCCTAATTGCTCTTGTTTTAATTCTTTAAGTTCCGAATTGTATTCCTCTACCTTTTTCTCAAGTAAATCTTTGAATTCGGCAAGATACTTGGTGTTTACATTTTCAAGAATCAAGCGCAAGTTAAGCTGAGTATTAGCTGGAGAACCCAATTTCTTGGTATGAACTTTATTAAGCGTATTTATAATACCATTGTGAAAACTAAAAACCAGGCAAGTGTTGGAAGCTATTGATTCTGGCGAATCATCCACAATTACCAAACGCGAAAGCATAGGAAACCATTTGGATCCCGCAAACATGTTTTTACGCATGTGTTTCACCTTCACAGCAAATACACTTGAAGAGTCTTCAAGCATTAATTGAAATAAATCTTCGCCTTTTACATTCTCAACAACCTTTACACAATCACGACCAAAAACATCACCCTTTAATAAATCAATAGCAACATCTGAATTACCAGAAACCACCGTGCGAATCAGACCATTTAGGCCTTTAAAGTTAACTGCCCACTCCGTTCGGTGAAGAAAGTTATCCTTTTCGGCTTTAGTTGTATAATGCGTACTTTGGTTAATCATTTGTTCCAGGGTATCCATGAGGTAGTTCCAATGCGCCTCATCAATATCTCCAATTACGCCAATCACATCACGAAAACGCCTTAGATCCTGAAGTAAATCACCCACCACAACCTTTGATACAAAATTGATGGTTTGATCAGTAACAGGTGGCGTACCAACCGAAAAATCGTGTACTTTCAAAAGGCTAGATAACCATTTTTTCTGTTGTTTATCAAGCATATCGGCATCGATAAAACCAGCAACTTTTTGGTTAAACTTACGCTTAAGCGAGTTATAAACAAAAGCCTTTGAATCCTCGTGTGGAAACAGCATCAGTGACACATCTACATAAGATGGAATCTCTTCACGAAACTTCAATAAGTACTTTTGAATCTCAGCCTGTTGACGAGCCGGATCATTCGGTTCCTCATGGCACAATTTCACAAATGATTTAAGATTGTCAAAAATGAAATTGGGGAGTAAAACTTCTGCCCTTTCGCCCAATGCGGCATAAAGGTCGATAAATTCGCGTGCTTCCTTTCTAAGAAAGGCTTTGGGAACACCTTCTAATTGCATGATTTTAGATTAATGTTAAAATATTAATTTCCTTAATTAATAATCATCAAAAAGCTGTTGTTGGATGCGATTCAAAACAAAACCGAAGCGTTGCTTATAAAATCGTTCAAATATAAAAACATTACTTACATATCCACATGATATCCATTATAAATGTAATAATTAGAAAATTATTCTATTTTAAAAACACACAAAAAAAGCAGCTCTGTTAAAGAGCTGCCTTTGAAATATCATTTATCAATTATTCTTAACAAAGAAATTTACATTCATTTATTATTCAACAATTGTCATTTCGTCTAATAAATAACCTGCTCCCGCAAACTTGTCGACAATAAATAATACGTAGCGAATATCCAAAGAGATATTACGACACTGATCAGGGTTGAACATGAGATCGCTCATTACGCCTTCCCAGGCACGATCAAAGTTAATTCCTATTAAATGCCCTTCTGCATTCAAAACAGGACTACCCGAATTTCCACCTGTGGTATGATTAGTTGCAGCAAAACAAACAGGTACAGAACCATCCACTTCGTAACGACCATAATCCTTGTTCTTATACAATTCTTTCAATTTCGCCGGAACCCTGTAATCGTAGATATCAGGATTATCTTTTTCCATGATACCTTCAAGGCTAGTTGAATGCTTATAATAAACTGCATCTCGAGCTGTATATCCTTTTACCTGTCCGTAAGATACGCGTAAAGTAAAATTCGCATCAGGATAAAATACTTTATCTGACTCAAATTTCATCTGAGCAGCCATATAATCTTTATTCAACACAGCTAATTCACTTCGGTATTTATTAAGTTGAGGATACACCTTATCTGTATACACTGTTTCAAAACTATTATTCAGAACATAAGCAGGGTCTTTCTCTAAAGCCTTAATTGATTTGCTTGAGAAATTGTTAATGAAATCCAGCACAAGATCCTTATCATCAAATATGGATTTTTTATACAGATAATCAACATACTTCTCTACATTACCTTTGTATTTACTATTAATCAATGTATAGATTTCTGGTTGGAAAGCCTTATCAATATTACTTGCATACATACCTAGTAGTTGAGCAGAAATCTCCTTATCTAGTGGTTTATAATAGTCCTTAAAGAATCGTTCCGCTCTTTCGACTAGTTTAGCTTTTACAGCATTAGCTGCATCTTCGTTAACTTCTTCTCCTTCATAGATAGCTTTTAAAGCTTCCATCTGACTTGCCAGGTAAACTAGCTCCATACCATTTGAACGAATCATCTCACGATAATAACCGTATGTCAGATTGTAATTGGCATAATCCTTATAAATGCTTTTATATTTACTTAACAAGTCAACATATTCAGGTGCCTTAACCTTAGCCCATTTCACAAAGGCTTCTTCTTGCTTTTGCTTTTTATTAATGGCATCAAGAATTTCTAATCCGCGATTTTCGCCAATCCAGCGTTTCCAGCTATTGGAGATCCGTGCATTCTTAGCAGCATACTTAATACGTACTGCAGGGTCTGCTTCCTGGTAGCGATTCATTATATTTAACTTCTCAGTTCGTACATCAATCAACTTAGGATTAACTGTTTCTGTTAACATTTCAAGGTGGTACGATGGTACATATTGATAAGTGCTACCTGGATATCCAAATACCATTGTAAAGTCACCCTCTTGCACGCCTTTCATCGAAACAGAAAAATGTTTACCTGGCTTATAAGGCACATTGTCTGCAGAATATTCAGCGGGTTTATTGTCCTTATCGGCATAGATGCGAAACATTGAGAAATCACCAGTATGACGAGGCCACATCCAGTTATCAGTATCACCACCAAACTTACCTATGGCTGAAGGAGGAGCTCCAACCAAGCGCACATCTTTGTAGATTTCATTAACAAACAAAAAGTACTGATTGCCATGGAAAAATGGCTTTAAAACGGCTTTATAGTGTGTGTCTTTTACAGCCTCTTCTTTAATTGCTTTGATATTAGCCGCTATAACTTTATTGCGCTCCTTGTCTTCCATACCTTCAGTTGTACCTTCCAGTACCGCATCAGTAACATCATCCATGCGCTTTAAGAAAGTTACAGATAAACCAGGGTTAACCAATTCTTCTTCTTGCGACATTGCCCAAAAACCATTGGTCAAATAATCATTCTCAACCGAACTATGATATTGTATTTGTCCATAGCCACAGTGGTGGTTGGTAACAATTAATCCTTTGTCAGAAATCAACTCACCTGTACATCCTCGACCAAAAATTACCACCGCATCTTTCAAACATGCTTGGTTTACACTATACACATCTTCCGCAGTCAATTTAAAACCCATTTCCTGCATCTGCTCTATGTTATATTTCTGCAATAACATAGGAATCCACATACCTTCGTCGGCACGCGATTGTATTTGAATAATCGTTAGAGCAATAATGCTCAATACTAATTTTCTAATCATTTTGTTGACTATTTATGTATTAAAAATTTTGTAATTCCTGATATAATTTCTGAACTGGTAAACCAACCACATTAAAGTAAGAACCTTCAATACGCTCAATACCAACCATTCCAATCCATTCTTGAATTCCGTAAGCACCGGCCTTATCAAACGGTTTGTAATTGCATATATAATGATTGATTTCATCATCTGTTAAGGCCTTAAAAAAGACTTTTGTAGAAACTGAAAAACAATATTGTTTTTGTGATGAGCTTAAGGCAACTCCAGTAATTACCTCATGCTCGTTATTTGATAATGTCTGAAGCATCCTGAAAGCATCGGCCGTATCAATTGGTTTACCAAGAATTTTTCCATTACATACTACAATGGTATCGGCAGTAATAACAATGGTTTCATCATTCTTCAACTCCTCTGCATATGCTTTAGCTTTATGTTGCGCTAAAAACTCAGGCACCTCATCACTCGGCATTTCTTGGGGATACACTTCGTCCACATCCGGCTTAACCAGCACTTCAAAAGGTATATCTAACTGCTTCAACAACTCTTGTCTTCTTGGCGATTGAGATGCCAAGATTAACTTACGATTTAATACCATTTATTATTATTCTCACGAGTTAAGCCAACAAATATATAAGAAAAGAAATTTTAAGACACTGACATCAATATGCTTTGCGACATAAAATTAAAATAAACAAATTGATAGTTTAGGCAAAATATTGACCTGCCAACAATAAGAACATGATACCCAATAACATTACTAATTTGCTAATACGACTCACCCAGTGGTAATCTTTACTAGTTTTAGCGCGATACCAAAGAAATAGCAATATAAGATGTGGCAAAGTAAAACCAACTATAAAGTAGACTTTCACATAAGGAATTTCCCGAATTTCAGGAATTAAGAAATAAATTATCCATAAAATGAATAATGATGCCAACTCCATAAGAAAAACAAAAGCCTTTGTTAAAGGCATACCCAAAGCGATTGGCAGAGTCCTACAACCTACAGCTTTATCTCCTTTCAAATCTTCAGCATCTTTTATTATTTCACGCGTTAGGTTAGTTATGAAAGCAAATAAGGCAAAGCCCATTGCCCAAAACCACGCCGTTGAACACGCTTGCGTTTGCAATACCTGAACGCCATGGACACGCGATAACATAGCAAACTCAATGGACACAACCAGTAATGCAACAAGCGCAGTTAACATTGAAATAATTAAATTTCCAATTAACACGTGACGTTTAAAAGTTGTACTATAATACCAAAGTGTAATCGGTACTGCCAGATATATGAGTGCGTACACTTCTTTGCGAGCCACATAGGCCAAAAAGAAACCGATGAGAATTCCAGTAATTGAAAGCACAACGTGTAAAAATAGGGCTACTCGTCGTTTAATGACCTTCCCTACCAACACCTTTTCTGGTCGATTAATTCGATCAATTCGTATATCGAAATAATCATTAATAATGTAACCCGAAGCAGCCAATAAAACAGTAGATACAACCAATAGAATAAATCGAAAATCACTTAATACAGGCTGAAGCCCATAATGCTCAAGGATTGGAATCAACAGAGCATAGCGCAGCATAAATTGCAACAATGCAATGATCAACAAATTCTTATATCGTATCAGTCGTAAATAGGCCATATTTCACTCAGTATATTAGACCTTGAAAATACCTATTAAAATTGAATTGACCAATGCTACCAAATATAATCAAGTGCCCACTTGCCATGTGCGCGTAACACTTGTTCCATTACATCGCGAACAGCGCCCTCACCACCTTTACGGTCAGAAATATATTTACAAAGCGATTTGATTTCTTCAACAGCGTCAGCAGGACATGTTGGAATACCCACTCGTTTCATTACCGGGTAATCTGGTAAATCATCACCCATGTATAGTACCTCGTAGGCTTTTAAGCCTTGATCCTCTGCCCATTTCTCAAAAACAGGCCACTTATCCGAAATGCCCAAATATACATTCTGCACACCAAGTCCTTCGTAACGTTTACGAACAGCATCAGTTGTTCCACCGGAAATAATAGCAACAGGATACCCTAATTTTACAGCCAATTGCAGAGCAAATCCATCCTTGATATTAGCTGTACGCATTGGCTCTCCACTTACATGCATGGGTATCATTTGTGATGATAACACACCATCCACATCAAAGGCAAATGCCTTTACTTTCATCAAGTCTTCTTTAAAATTGCTCATTGTATATTTTATTTGCTGCGAATATAGTTAATTAGATTGTTAGTCCCCGTAATCATCGGGATTTGTCAGAAGGCAGTAGTTTATTAGTGTTAATTGAAGTTCAATCACCTATAAGCAAAATTATAAAAAAAACTACTGACTTCTGGCTAATTACCAACAAACTACTAAATTAAGTATGATCAAGAATTATTTTCCATTCACCATCAATATTCTTCCAGACCAAGGAAAAGTAACCATCTGCATCTCCTATTTCACGTGTTAAGTGATACTTCCCAATAAGCAACACACAATCATCGGCCAACATATTAAAATGCTCAAAGGTATATTTAAGTTCACCAATTGCGGCTGCATCAGGATACCCTTTCTTGTAATTCTTTAGTGTTTGCTCCCAGCCATTGGTTACCTTATTAATGCCCATAAACAGCATCGAATCCGATTTCCAGTAAACCTGCATATAACCTTCAAAATCACCTTTGTTCCAACAGTGGCGAGACGCTTCCATTTGCACCAGTATATTTTCTTTTACTTCTTTTGGAGGCTCACTAATTACTTTGTTATGATCCTGCTCATTGCATTGACAGGATGAAAATACAATTACAAAGCTTAATAGGAATAATTTCTGAAGATAACGCATATGTGTTTTTTAATGATTCAGGATAAAAATACAACCCACTCACTTAATTCACAATTAAGCTGAGAAAGATCATATATTCGAAAAAGCAAGTGTTTGGCCTTGGGATGCACTCAGCTTTTTGTTACATTCGACTTCTTGATTAGAAATAAAGTGAATGACTCAAATTGATTTATATAAAACGCTGGACAAACCATCGGAGGGTATATACAAGGAAAAGGGTAGTAAATTTATCGCCTATGCCTATCCTGTTTTTACCGAAGACGAAATAAAAGCCCACATTGCAGATTTAAAGAAACAATACTACGATGCCCGCCACCATTGTTATGCCTGGCAATTGGGTGCCGATGGCAAATTATTTAGGGCCAACGACGATGGCGAACCATCTGGTACAGCTGGTAAACCAATACATGGGCAAATACGTTCGCATGAGTTAAGTAATATTCTTATTGTTATTATACGGTACTTTGGCGGAACCAAACTTGGTACAAGCGGCCTCATCAGGGCCTATAGAGAAGCATCAATAGATGCCATAAACAATGGTAATATAATTGAACGAACGGTTGATGATGTTTACCGTCTCGAATTTGATTATGGTGTTATGAATGATATCATGAAGATAATGAAAGAGGAAGCTCCAAACATCATTCGGCAGGATTTTGACTTACGATGTAGTATTGAATGGAGTTGCCGTCAGCAAAATGTCGAAAGAATAAATGCTCGACTTACTAAGCTTGAGTCGGTCAATATTGAATTTCTTCGCACCACTTAATTTAATATCTTATCAAACCGATATTCAATAAGGACTTTAGAAAAATAGCTCAATTGATATAAAACAGGTAATATTTTGCAATATCCTTGTATATTGCTCTCATTAACTGTAGATAAACCATGATTAACATTTACCTAATTTCCACACTTGTAGGAAGCCTGTTATTGGCTACCTTACTTTTAATGATTGTTACCTCTTTTTACGAAGAACGACCTAAAGCTGCCAAAAAGGCAATACTAAGCTTACCAATAGCACTAATATACATCGGCTTACCTTTTCTAAATCAGCCATACACATCCTATCTTTTATACTTCATTAATATCCCATTAATCATTTTTTCCTGCTACCTTTTTCTACCATCTTTTTTATTTAAAAAGAAAAAAGAAACAATAGCTATGGGGCAAATGGACGAGCGCAATATCATGTTTGCGCGAAAAGAATTAAAGCCGGAAACAGAAAGGTTCGACGACTATTATAAAGAATTTCCAGAGCATAAAGCAAGTGATGATGAGTTCAGAAAATTACCCGGTCTGCTGGGCCCAACATCTCGTTTCTCAAATCAACTTGCTTATTCGGCAACTGATTCTATTTTTAAAACGGTTGATGTTCTTCATCCCTTGGTTGATGGAGAAATTGCAGAGAAAAAAACGGATATTTCAGAAGAAAAACATGCTGAGTTTATCCAATCATGGCTAAAACATTCTGGTGCACTATCATCTGGTTTTACAACTACAAAAGATTATCATTGGTACACAACTGGTGGACGTGGTGACAGATATGGAATTAAGATTGATCCACAACATACTATTGCCATTGCATTTACAGTAGAAATGGATCAGAAGATGGTTGAAGCAGCACCACAAAGCTCCATTATAATGGAATCGGCCACGCGTTATTTACATGCTGGAATTATTGCCACACAATTGGCCGATTTTATTCGTCAGAATGGTTATGAAGCACGGGCGCACATCGATGGTAATTATCAGGTTGTGGCTCCATTGGTTGCTCGTGATGCCGGTTTAGGAGAAATTGGCCGAATGGGATTGTTAATGACACCGAGCCATGGTCCACGTGTACGCGTGGGTGTAGTTACCACCAACATGCCTTTACCTATTAGCAAAAGAAATTTTGACGATAGCATGGAAGACTTTTGCGACAAGTGTAAAAAGTGTGCAACCAACTGCCCGGCCAATGCCATCTCAGAAGATGCTAAAAAAGAAATCAACAATGTGGAGCGCTGGCAAATTAACTCGGAGGCTTGTTTTAAATACTGGTGCACAGCTGGTACAGATTGTGGTCGCTGCATGGCTACATGTCCCTACTCCCACCCCAATAACTTACTGCATAAAATGGTTAGATGGTCGATTAAATCTTTTCCTAACTTTAGGTATTGGGCTGTAAAAATGGATGATTATTTTTATGGTAAAAAAACAACAGTTGGTAAATTACCTGCCTGGCTATCGTATAAGAATAATTAAGAAATTCGTCGTTGTTTCACCTTGCTAGCTGGATTTCCTCGATATATAAAATTAGCATCTAAATCATTAGAAGCGATGCTATGCACTGATAAAATTGACTGATTGTGACAGGTCACTCCGCCTGTCACCATACTTTTGGCGCCCAACCAAACACCATCCTCAAGTATTATTGGAGCAACCATTAAATCGAAAGTTTCACTTTTATAATCATGATTCCCAATCAAGAGCATTGCTTCTTGCGATAGGCAGCAATTAGACCCAATCGTTACCTTATCAAGGTTGTCGATCCATACTTTCTCACCAATCCAGGTATAATTACCAATGGTTAGATTCCATGGGTATTTAATATTCACCGAAGGCTTTATTACCACACCCTTTCCAATTCTTGCTCCAAACAATCTTAACAACCTTACCTTTAAACCTGAAAAAGGGTTAAGTGGATTGATGAAAAAAAGTGCATTAGTTACAAACCATGCAGTCCGTTTCAAAGCACCTGCTCCTTCGTTGAACCAACTATTATTATATCTTGATAAATCTACTTGCGACATGAACTCTTATTGGTATTTAAACTCTAATGTAAATATAAATTGCTTTTAAAAAACAAAAAGACCACGAATTCCACAAATTAACACAAATTGTTCCGCTCGGCGGAACACAAAATCTGTATAATCATTGTAATCTGTGATTAAAAAATAATATTGTAAATATTAAATCCTTAAAGGCTATACCCTTCACAATTACATCCTCTTTTAACTATCAATAAAGAATGGGCTACAAATTGCAGCCCATTTCATACATCTAAATATAATTTAAATCACTAATTATAGCTGAACCATCGTATCGTCTTTGGTTTGCGCATCAACCACCGTTATGGCTGCCATATCGACTATTTCACGCACACTACTCTGCATTTGAAGTACATGAATAGGCTTTTTAATACCAAGAAGAATAGGTCCAATGATCTCAACCTGTCCCAATTGTTGCATCATTTTGTAGGCAATATTACCAGCACTCAAACTTGGGAACACAATTGTATTCACATCGCGCTTACCCAATTTTGAAAATGGAAATTTCTTATTTCTTAATTCAGCATTAAAGGCATAATTAGCTTGCATTTCTCCATCCACAGCCAAATCTGGATAATTCTGATGTAGATA
This sequence comes from Carboxylicivirga fragile, assembly GCA_025499625.1. Classification (GTDB taxonomy): domain Bacteria; phylum Bacteroidota; class Bacteroidia; order Bacteroidales; family Marinilabiliaceae; genus Carboxylicivirga; species Carboxylicivirga fragile. The sequence continues at coordinate 31,181 of JAFMVD010000030.1, forward strand.
TTCTACTGCCTTCCGCACTCTTAAAGGACTTCCAATACGTGTTGAACCAAAGTTAGAGTATGAAACTAATGCAACAACTGGATCAATGTTAAACTTCCGTACTTCGTTGGCAGTTAACAGAGTTGTATCAGCTAAAGTACGTGATGATGGCTGACCATTTACGGTAGTATCTGCAAAAAAGTAAGGACCATTCTTCGTCATCACAATATACATACCTGCAATGTGATTCAGCGTATTATTGGAGCCAACTATCTGAATGGCAGGTTTAATTGTATCAACATACTTATTAGCAAATCCACCTAAAAAGCCATCAGCTTCTCCCGACTCTACCATCATAATACCAAAATGGTTTCGATCATTCATCTTACGACAGGCATCTTCCATATTCAAACCCTTACGCATGCGCTTCTCAAATAACAACTTAGCATAGCGCTCACGACGCTCGGCTTGCTCCTTTTCTTTTACATCAATAATTTGAAGATCAGAAATATCAATCTGATTCTCCTCAGCAATTTTAACAATATTGGTTCTATCCCCTAATAAGATAGGAATAGCAATACCTTCGTTACGAACTACGTCAACAGCCTTCAGCACTTTAAAATGATCAGCATCACAGAATATAATGCGCTTTGGATCCGACTTGGCTTTTACACGCACATCACGCACCAATTTATTATAGGTACCCATGCGTTTTTCTAACTCAATCTTATAGGCATCCCAATCTTTTATTTCCTGACGCGCCACACCCGTTTCGATGGCTGATTTAGCAACAGCAGGAGCGACTACCGTAATTAAACGTGGATCAACCGGTTTAGGTATTAAGTAGTCTTTACCAAACATTAAGTTCTGACTCTTATAGGCGGCATTTACTTTATCAGGCACATCTTCTTTTGCTAATTCAGCTAAAGCATAAACAGCCGCCTTTTTCATATCCTCGGTAATTGCCTTGGCCCTAACATCTAATGCGCCTCTGAAAATAAATGGAAAACCTAATACATTATTAATCTGGTTCGGATAATCAGAACGACCAGTAGCCATAATTACATCCTCGCGAGCAGCTATAGCATCTTCATAGCTTATTTCAGGAACAGGATTAGCCAAAGCAAAAACAATAGGATCGTTATTCATTGAACGTACCATTTCTTTGGTAAGAATGTTACCCTTCGATAATCCTAAAAACACATCAGCTCCATTGATTACTTCTTCCAAGGTACTTAGGTCACTTTCTTGTGCAAACTCAACTTTATATTTATTAAGATCCGTACGTTTGGTAGTCATCAAACCCTTACTGTCCAACATGTATACATTTTTAGGATCAGCTCCTAAACTCATGTACAATTTAGTACACATAATGGCAGATGCACCAGCCCCATTTACAACAATTTTAACTTTAGTAATATCTTTACCAACTACGTCAAGCGCATTAATTAAACCTGCTGCTGAAATAATAGCCGTACCATGTTGGTCATCATGAAATACTGGAATATCTAATTCTTCTTGCAAACGCCTTTCAACTTCAAAGCACTCAGGAGCCTTAATATCTTCCAGGTTAATACCTCCAAAGGTTGGAGCAATGGCTTTGATAATCTTTACTAATTCGTCAACATTCGTCTCATCAACTTCAATGTCGAACACATCAACATCGGCGAAAACTTTAAATAATAATCCTTTACCTTCCATCACTGGTTTTCCAGCAAGTGCTCCAATATTTCCAAGACCAAGTACGGCTGTACCATTAGAAATGACACCAACTAAATTACCTTTTGCCGTATAACGATAAGCGTCTTCAGGGTTCTTCTCTATTTCGAGGCAGGGCTCTGCCACTCCAGGCGAATACGCCAATGATAAATCTAGCTGAGTACTGTAGGGTTTGGTTGGGACTACTTCAATTTTTCCCGGCTTACCATTTTCATGATAATCAAGGGCATCTTGTTTTGTGAATGAGGCCATAACACTTTTAATTTTGGTTAATTTATTGGTTAATGTACCAACAAAGGTCTAGATAGTTTTTTTTATATAAAGTGACTTTTATCGCAAATAATCAAATTTGCAAGTATTTTCAATAAGCAATTTAAGCATAAGAAATACCATTTTCCATCTTTTACACAGAAAGAAATCACACCTAATAAGAAAAAAAAATGCTTATAATTGTTCATTCGAAAAATCAAGAACTCAAAAACAAAAGATAAACAATGCAATCATTAATAGGTCCCAATCAGCATTTCGTAGTACTAACAGTGGTATTCGCCGCTGCCGCTTTTGGCATATGGTCGGAACATAAAAAATGGTTTGGTAAAATATCTGGCATATTGGTTACCATGATATCTATGTCGCTACTTGCTATGGCTGGTGTAGTGCCAGTTGGTTCGGGCACCGAGGTATCTGTTCCGGTGTACGATATGGTTTTCACCTACTTTGTGCCCATTTCAATTCCCTTATTACTAATCAGTTCTAACATCACTAAAATAATAAAGGAAAGTGGTAAATTATTAATCGCATTCGTCATTGGTGCCATAGGGGTAGTTATTGGCTGCTTTATAGCCTATTATATTATTGATCTCGGAGAGGACTCAGGAAATACAGCTGGTGTAATAGCGGCGACTTTGGTAGGCGGAAGTATCAACTTTGTAGCTACCGGAGAAGTCCTTAATTTTAGCACCAACCCTTATTTCTCGGCAACCATCGCTGTTGACAATTTTGTTGCTAATCTGTATATCCTATTTCTATTTTTGGTTCCTGCACTTGGTTTCCTAAAGCGTTTTTTCAAACCTCAAGAATCAAATACTAAAACTGAAAATACCGTAATTGAAGGAGAAAAAGAAACCAAAATAACGATGGAACGGTTTGCCATTGTGCTTTTAATTGCGGTAGGCATAGCTGCTTTAGGAAAATTCATTGCCCCTTATCTACAGGAGGCTCTCAACACGCCTCTAAACCTAAGCATCCTCATAATTACCGTTTTATCATTACTACTAGCTAATTTATTTCCAAAAAAATTACAATTGCTCGAGAACACTTCTTTTTCGATTGGCTTGTGGTTGATGTATGCCTTTTTAGCGGTGATAGGTGCCTCAACCAATCTTCAGGAAGTACTTAAGGTAGGTCCAAACTTATTCCTTTTTTACATGATCATTATGGTGTTTCATTTCACATTCCTGTTGGGAACCGCAAAACTATTTAAACTGAATATGTTTGAAGTTATCATATCTTCGGCAGCCAATATTATGGGGCCATCGGTTGCTGCACCCATGGCAGCCTCATTGGGGCAAAAGAAAATGGTAACACCAGCTATATTGGTAGGTATACTTGGCTATGTAATTGGAACCTTTATAGGTGTTAGTATAGCCATTGCTTTAACGTAAAATAAAAGAAAGAGGGATCTCTCGTTAGAAATCCCTCTTTGCAAATAATCTTACTATTTGTTTAAACCTTTAGTCCTAATTTATTAAATAGTAACACCTAATTTTATTTAATATCCCACCATAGGCGAGTTTCATATTCATCAGAACCTCCATTTAACATATCAGCAGCAGCTTTAACATTAGCTTCATTGATAATCCACTCTCTTGATGAAAATTTCAAGCGCATTGGAATGTCTGCTTCGGTTTTTCCCGTAGGAACATTAAAAGTTGGCGAATCTAAGCGACGTGCTTCAGCCCAAGCTTCTCCACCTTGAAGAAATAAAGCAATCCACTTTTCACGACCAATTCGTTCTAACTTAGCATCAAGTCCAGTAACTTGATCTAAGTCAACACTCGGAAGTGCTAAATATGTATCGATATCAGTTTGTACATCCTCAATCTCTAAGAAATCAGCATAATATTGTACACTTGATTGAATCGCATTATTATAATGTGTTGTGGCATCACCAGTATTAGGATAGTTACGCAAGGCAGCTTCTGACAAAAAGAATTCTACCTCAGCATGATCAATAAAAATTCCAGGAAGATCTTCAGGTCCACCACCATACCAATAACCATTATTCTTATAATTCTTAAAAGCAATCAAATCATAATTAATATTCGCATATCTCCACCACGTACCTGTCTCACCGTATGGTAAACCTGAATAATACCATGGGCCACCAAAGTACATATATATGCGAGGATCATCATTACCAGCCATAATATCATAAATCGTGTTACTGGCAACAACTCCTGGAGTCCATCCATCTAATACATTTTCGAAAAACATATTAGCAGATGGAGAATCTTTATATTTTAACATGGCGTTTTCATCATTAGAATCTATAACTCCACCATTAGCTGGATCAATTGCCATCGCAACATATTGACGTGATAACGTTTCATCAACATCAGAAACACGCATAGCTAAACGTAAAAGCATTGAATTAGCAAACTTTCTCCAAGCAGTTATATCACCACCATATATTAGGTCCTGTGATCCTAAAGCCATATTAATTTCAGGATTTGAAACGCCAGTTACTGCGCTAGATAATTGTGTTAATAATGACACATAAATATCTCGTTGACTGTCGTAAGCTGGCGTTGGATCGTTCTGAAGATCAAAGCCATTTGAATAGGTTGCAGGCCCATTAACATCTGTGATATTTTGCATACAAAAAGCCTCAAGTGTCATAAGAATCAAATTCCACCCCTCTTTTTGTTCTTTTGAAAAAACCTCTTCATCGGCTTCATCAATCATACTATTCATTTCACGAATATTGGCAATTGCCATATAAAACTCACCAATATTACGATCCAACATTCCGTCACGAAACTTATAATTACTTTCCTCTGCGTATGAAGGCTGTGAAAAATGCTGACATAATACACCCGTTACAATATCGTTAACATCATTATTAAAATAATGATTCATTGCGATGGATTGAGCTGTAGGTAATAAGTATTTTGGATGAACGACCTTTGTACTTTTGGTATTATCATTTATCGTCTCAAAATCTTGAGTACAGCTAAACAAGCCTAAGAGCATGAAAGCAACTACCAAGTTTTTAATGTTTATATATTGTTTCATCATGTTAATTTTATTTTTTTTGAATTCACTGTTATTTAAAATTATACTAACAGGGATTTCCTTTATATCTCTATGTTTTAAACTTTCTGAATCAGAGATTAAAATCCTATTTTCAAATTAAAAGCAAATGTGCGTGAAGTAGGCATAGTTCCTATATCCAGCCCTTGCACATTACCCGAACCATACGTTAACTCAGGATCAATATGATCAATATTACGATGTAAGATTGCCAGGTTACGACCACTAACTCCAAGTGATAAATTACTCAAACGTAATTTTGAACAAAAAGCCTGTGGTACTGAATATGATAAACTCACCTCACGAAGCTTAACGTACGAAGCATCAAATACAGAAGCCGCTTCAGGATTATTTCCAGAGTCCGCTGCATCCTTAATTGTTACACGCATATCATTAGGTGTACCATCAGCTTTAACACCAGCTACTATTACACCACCAGAAGTATTATCATCTGTCAATGGATCACGTTTGGGATTACCCAAATCATTTAATCCAACAGTATTCTCAAGAATACCAGTTTGTGTTCCCCAATAATCTGTTAGCGAGAATAAGCTACCACCTTGTTTAATATCAATTAAAGCGCTTAACGACCAAGCTTTATATTGGAAGCTATTATTAATACCTGCTCTCCAGTCCGGAGCTACTTTGCCTAATATCTGGTTGTCGTCTGATTGCATATAAAAACCATCTTCATCAACCATTTTGTTACCATTCTCATCGTATACAAAATCAGTTCCGACCAACACAGGATATGGCTGTCCTACGCGGGCTGCAACAGCTACGTGATTACTATTTAATACATGAGAATCAATTCCTGGAGCCAATGATTTAATTTCATCCTCATATTGCGAGAATGTAATATTCATAGTCCAATTAAAATTATTAGTACGTACAGGCACAGCGAACATATCCATTTCGTATCCCCACACATCGCGTTGTCCAGCATTCATATACTGCGAATAATATCCAGTTCCTACACTTACTGACCCTGGAATTATCTGGTCCTTTGTTACTTTATTAAAATAGCTAAAATCCAAACCTAAACGATTATTTAAAACTTTTAAGTCAAATCCTAACTCCCATGAGTCTGACATTTCAGGCCTCAACTCTGGGTTGTTCTTTGTTGATCGACGACCATATCTAAAGGTATCTTCACCATTAAAATTACCATAGTTATAATAAGTATCGTAAGTACTTGCGAAAGGAGCATCGTTACCTACACGAGCCCAGTTTGCACGTAACTTGGCAAAACTTAACCATGAGGCATCAACCGCCTCACTAACAATCCAACTTCCCGAAACACTTGGGTAGAAGTATGAATTATTGGCATCAGGCAAGGTACTTGACCAATCGTTACGCATACTTAGATCTAAATAATACTGGTTTTTATAACCGATTGAAGCTGTCCCAAAAACACTATTAACACGGCGTCCCCACTTTCCATCAGTAGCTCCAATTTCAGGACTTCGACTATTGTGAATTGTGTACAGGTCATCTATTTCGATTCCATTGGCAGTATTAACGCCTAAAGTTTCATTGGTGTTATCGCGACGACTTGTCCCTAACATTGCTGTTACATTTAGATCGCCGAAGGTTTTGTTGAAATTCAACATAGCGTCATAGTTACGCTCTGTTGCTATTTTCATATACTTACTGTAGTAACTCTGAGCAAATGAACCATTTGCTATACGTGTCTCAATCTGAAAATCGTAATGATCTAAAGTAGCTCGCCCTAAAACACTTAACCAATCGGTTATCTTATAATCGACTTGCCAGCTACCAATTGTACGATTACGCTCATCTTCTGGGTAGTTTTTATTAACCATCCAATAAGGATTATCCCAATAATTTGGGGTTGCGTTATCCCAACCTTGTCTATTCCAGGTTTTCTGTTCTCCATTATCTGATCGAGCATAATTAGCCAATCTTTCATAGTCAACATTGGTTTGCATCCACATACCAGCTGATGCCATAAACGAACGAGCCGTTTTCCAGTCATAACCTGTACCTGGACGGTTCTTTGCCTTAGTGTTAGTCCATGAACCATTAACAGTTGTAGACAAACGATCAGTTAGTTCTAATGTACCATTAAACTGAAATGTATTACGAATCAATTCTGAATTAGGTACTGTTCCTGCTTGGTTCATATTGGTATATGATGCACGGAAATTACCTTTGTCATAGGCTCCGTCCAAGGCAACATTATTGTTATACATAACACCTGTTTCGAAAAAGGCTTCAGGACCATTTTCCGCAGCTTTCCATGAACGAGGAGTTAAATAATTTGCCTCATCACTTGGATCAAACGCATCCCAATGTAATACCTTTACCGAAGGATCGAACTTTGGTCCCCATGACTCATCTGTTCCATAATCAACCAATTGATATTCGGTACCATTTATCTCCTGAGTATCAAACGAACCACTCGTTCCATTATCCCAGTCCCAGCCACCGCCACCATACTCTCGTTGGTAGGTTGGTAAAGTTGCTTTATTAATCTTCTCAAAAGTTACACTTGAGTTAATTGAAACTCCAACACGGTCTTTTGACGAACCTTTTTTGGTGGTGATTAAAATTACTCCATTAGCACCGCGACTACCATAAAGAGCAGTTGCAGAAGCACCTTTTAATACCGAAATATCAGCAATATCATTTGGGTTGATATCCGAAGCCATGTTACCAAAATCATAACCACCTGCGCCTCTATTAGTTTCACCAGAATTAACAGATGCATTAGAGACTGGGATACCATCAATTACATAAAGTGCCTGGTTACTACCAGTTATACTTGAACCACCACGTATAACAGCATTGGTTGAACCACCCATGTTACCCGAAGCAGTAATATTAACACCGGCAACACGACCGGATAATGCTGAAGTAAAGTTGGTTGATTGAACTTTAGTTAATTCTTCACCAGCTACTTTCGAAACAGCATAACCAAGTGATTTTTCTTCACGTTTAATACCAAGAGCAGTTACAATAACCTCATCAATACTTTCGGTATCAGCAATTAATGTTACATCAATTACTGTTTTTCCATCAACAGCAACATCTTGTTTTTTATATCCAATAAATGAGAATGTTACAGTAGCATTGGAAGAACTTAATTGGATATCAAATTTTCCATCTAAGTCGGTAATTACACCATTGGTTGGATTTGATTTCTCAAATACATTTACCCCTGGAATTACTTCTCCATTTGAATCAGTAACGACCCCTTGCAAACGAACTTCTTGCTGTTGCTGTGTATTTACCACCTGAGGATTCATGCTACTTGGCGATAAGATTATTTGTTTGTCCATCAAAATATAATCCACATCGTCCTGATCAAACACTTGATCAAGAATATCAACTATCTTTTGTTCCTTTGCCTGAACATCAACTTTTCTTTCAACATCAACTAACTGATTGTTGTACACAAAAAAGAATTCAGAATTTTCTTCGATTTCAAGTAGCACTTCTTTAACCAATGCATCTTTCATCTCTACCGTTACTCTGGCATTCTGTGAATACGAACTGGAAGCAAGTGCGTTAAAACCGGCTAAGATTAATAAACCTAGAGTTAATCGCATAGTGAGAGTTAGTTTTCTGAGAAAAAACCATGAAGGACTTTTTCTCAAGTTGCCAATTTTTTTCATAAATTTGTATTGTTTAAATGAAACTTTAAATATTGCCTGTCTCCAAACAGGCTTATTAACAGGAAAGTGCTCCAACACTTTCCTGTTTTTTTATTTTATTATTACTTCACGTTTATTAAAAGATCCGTCCGCTCTTTTAGTTCCTTGTTTAATTTCATACTGTATTGGTGATGAGGTTACCAATATTTTTAAAAACTGATCCAGGGTTTCGTACATAAAAGTACCGGTTATGCGATACTGAAGTACTTTATTATTTGAGATAGAATAGTTCACATTATATCGTCTTGCCATACGTCTTAAAACAGAATCAAAAGGTTCATCAACGCACACCATCTTACCATCCTTCCAGGCTGCAAAGCGCTCAATATGTACATCCTTATTTAAATATAATTTGTTAGCACTCTTGATAAAACGCCCATACTGATTCGGAACAATTGAAGACAGTTCCTTCATTTTGCCATCCTTGTATTGACCAAGCACTACACTACCTTCTAATAAGGCAACAGAAACTTCCGGATCATTGTTATAAGCTGAAACGTTAAATGTGGTTCCTAATACTTTAACGTCAATGCCATTTGTATTTACAATAAACGGTTTCAATTTATTCTGATGCACCTCAAAGAGTGCTTCTCCGCTTAACTCGACATGCCTCTGTCCTCCTTTAAAAGTGGAAGGGTATTTTATTTCGGTACCTGAATTTAACCACACTTTTGAACCATCAGGTAACACTAATTCACTTTGCACTCCATATGGTACTTTCATCGATAACATGGTTCCTGATGATGCTTGTGTTTGAATCATCTTATACCCTAACAATAACAATAAAGGGAGAAGTAGAATTGCCGCAGCTTTTGAAAAACTCTTGTAAAACTTGAAAAAAGGTGAAACAGTTGGCTCCTTAAGATTTATTTCATGATGTATCTTATGCAGTACAGCATCAAAATCTTTATGCTTACAATCTATCTTACTTTCTGAGCTGGCAACCCAGTGTTGCCTCATAAGCTCTTTCAACTGATTTGAGTTATTGCTATCACGTAAGATTTGAAGCACCTCTTTCAATTCTTCCTTCGAACAATTACCGTGTATATATTTATTTAAAACTTCCTTCATATTTCGATATCTATAGGTAATAACGATTTAATGATGCATTCCCCCCAATGCTTTTTTGCTTTTTTTTACAAAAATTCACACCTGCGGGCACAAAACAACTACAAAGCACTCACTATCTGCCAACTACAGACCGCACTCAAAAACAATAAAATGGATTTATCTCAAAAATTAGATAACAACTATACTATAAATAGATAATAAAACAAGGTACTGAGAACACCTGATTGCCCAAGGTGCTCCCTAAGAAAGGATAATGCCAATGTCATATGGTTCTCAACTGTTTTCTCTGAAATACCCTTAATTTCAGCTATTTCTTTATTGCTTAAACCTTTTTTACGGCTTAGAATAAATATTTCACGACGTTTCTCTGGTAATTGAGGTATGAGTGCTTCGTACTTTTCTTGCAGAAAATCAAAATCAGATAACTCTTCAGCACCACTATTGTTTGACATTGTAACGCTTCCAAGGTAGCTCAAGTATTTCTTTTCGGTAGAACGTTTTCGAAATAAAGATAGAATGGCATTTTTAGTAACAGTAAAAATTAATGCATCTAAGCGGGTATCATCCTTTAAGGTTTTGCGTGATTCCCACAGTTTAATAAACGCTTCCTGAACAATATCCATGGCATCATCCTCATCTTTCAAATAAGACAAGGCAAAACCATAAATACGCTCGTGATACATGCCATAAACGGTATCCAGAGATTTTTTATTACCGCTGCGCAAACCATCACAAAGAATTTCGTTATTAACAACCATGATTTTAAAATTATCCTTCCAGAGACTTTTTTAATTGTTTGCCGACAAGCAACTGGATTTGCAATATTAACAATTTTTAAGAAACACAAAAATAATATGTGTCAACTTTTCCTCCTTCTTTCAAATTGTTCATTATTTACACTGAAAATAAATAACCCCAAGCGAATATATCACTTGGGGTTATAAAATATCGTTAAACGACTTTCTTTTCCTATAAATTACGGAAAAGGTAATCAGCTTTCATCTTATATAAATGTGGGCGAACGTTGCCACCATAAATACTATGATTACGGTTTGGATAAGCAAACATATCAAATTGTTTGCCTGCCTGAACCAAACGATCAACATATTCCATCACATTCTGAAAATGTACATTATCATCGGCTGTACCATGAATTAAAAACAAGCGCCCAGTTAAATTATCCACGTGATTAATTGGACTATTGTCGTCGTACCCTTTGGCATTTTCCTGTGGACGACGCATGTAACGTTCGGTATAAACTGAATCGTAATAACGCCAGTTTGTTACCGGAGCAACCGCAATTCCAACCTTAAATACATCTGATTTACTCAAGCAAAGCGACGACATAAATCCACCATAACTCCACCCCCATATACCAATACGTGAAGCATCAACATAACTTAATCCGCCGAGGTATTTAGCAGCCTCAATCTGATCATCAGACTCTAATTTACCAAGGTTCATATAAGTAGCTTTCCGGAAAGCTTCACCTCGGGCACCAGTGCCACGTGCATCAACACAAGCTACCATGTAATCATTGGCTGCCAAATATTGCTCCCAACCTATTCCCCAACGATCCATTACTTGCTGAGAATTGGGGCCGCTATACTGTGTCATCAAAACCGGATATTCCTTATTGGCATCAAAATTTAGCGGCTTCACCATCCAACCGTTCAACTCAACTCCTTCAGAAGTGGTAAACGAAAAGAATTCCTTAGGACTAATGGCCATTCCATCTACTGTCGCTTTTAAATCTTTATTATCCTCCAATACACGAATTTGCTTACCTGTACCGTCGTGAAGTGTCACTAAAGTAGGTGTAGTGGTATTTGAAAAGTAATTGATATAATATTTAAAGCCTTTACTAAAAGTCGCTCTATTAGAACCTTCAAGTGTTGAAAACAACTTCTTCTTTTTTCCATCGGCTCTTACAGCATACACCTCACGTTGCATGGGAGATTTAGCCGCTGCCTGGTAATAGAACAAACGGGTTTTAGAATTATAACCTAAATAATCTGTAACATCCCACTCGCCCTTTGTAATCTGAGCTACTTCAGCGCCAGCCATAGTATACATGTAAATGTGGTTGAAACCATCCATTTCTCCCACATAAACAAAATGTTTGGCATCGTCTAAAAACTGCAGATTATCCAGTACATCTTGCTCAATGTAAAACTCGTTACGATCGGTAAAAATGGTATTACAAACTCCCGAGGCAGTATTAGCAATCATTAAATCCAATTGATTTTGGTGGCGATTCATTTTGATGACACCTAACTTTCCTTCAGTTTTTGTAAATCGAACCCGTGGAATATAGATATCTGTTTCGGTTCCGATATTCATGGTTTTAGTGGTACGATTTTTAATATTAAAAACGTGAACGCTAACAATCGAATTATCCTCTCCGGCCTTTGGGTATTTAAAACGTTGCTGATCGGGGTATAATTTATTTTCCTCTCTATTGGGGAACGAAGCCTGATAAACCGGAAATGAAAACTCTTTCACTTTCGACTCATCCGAGCGCACAAAAGCTATTTCTTTACTATCAATCGACCAATCGTAAGCCTTGCTATTGCCAAATTCTTCTTCGTACACCCAATCGCTCATACCATTAATAATAGCATTGTATTCACCATCTTTGGTAATTGCACTTTCGGTTCCAAACTTAAGTTTTTTCAGAAATAAATCATTATCACGAACAAATGCTACCATTTCACCGTTCGGAGAAAAAGACGCAACTTGCTGTTTACCATTTTCTGACAAGGGTGTTAATTCCTTATGTTCCAAATCATACACATAATAATCTGCCTTAAACGAATGACGATATACTCTTTCACTATTGGTATAAAACAAAACCTTTGATTCATCGGCGTTAAGTTCATAACCTTGAATACGTTCAACCGGACAATCTTCTACCGTAGATAAATCAAGAATTGTAGCCACTTTATCACCCGATGAATACTTGTACTTTTCAATCCGAGTTCCTTGTTCCAAAGTAGTAAAATGAACACCATCGTTCATTGAACTAAGCCCATAAACCGATTTTGCATAGAAGGTTCCCAAAGAGGTTACATCTTCGAGTGATACGGTTTTCTTTTGTGCATGCATTGTCATTGGTAACACCAATAACACCATGATATAAAATAACTTTTGCATATAATAAGTGTTTTAATTTCTAGCTATAAAAGTAACAGAGTTCAAAGCTAAAACAAATGCTGGTGACAAAACAATGGCAAATGACAGTATTTCATTTTTTTGTATCCCGCATTGAAAAACAAGGCATAAAAGTATTATTTACACTTATACATTAAGGTATTTCAAGAAAAGAGATTAATTTAGCAGATCTATTAAAAACAACATAAAATCACACTATGACTGCTAAGGGACACCCCAAAGCTATTACTCGATTATTGCTACACCTTCATCCTAAAAAAGTGAATGTTCAAGCCATTAAATTTAACCGCACTTTTGGCTTGGGTGGCATAGCTGCACTTTTATTCGTTTTACTTTTCATTAGCGGAATGTTACTGCGTTTTGCCTATGTACCTTCCGTAAAAGGTGCTTACGACTCAATCGTTGACCTTCAGGAAAACATCTTGTTTGGCTCAATACTGCGAAATCTTCATTATTGGAGTGGCATGCTATTAGTAGTGGTTTCATTCCTTCATGTATTAAGGGTTTTTTATTCGCAATCCATCTATCATGAGCGACGTAAAAACTGGCTATATGGCTTAATCATTATGTTTTTGGTAGTTTTCTCCAATTTCACTGGTTATCTCTTACCTTGGGATCAATTGGCTTTTTGGGCTGTCACCATCATGACCAATATGCTTAGCTACATTCCTTTTATTGGTGACGCTTTGGCTGATATGGTAAGAGGTGGAAATGAAGTTAGCGAAACAACCTTACTGCGCTTCTATCATTTTCATACAGGCTTATTACCTTTATTGATGGCATTTCTTCTTTCCGTTCATTTTTGGTTGGTACGTAAATCAAAAGGCGTAACTGTTCAGAAAATGGAAGAAAAACAAATGGTAGATACCAATCCTAATCTGATATACAAAGAAATATTTACCGCGCTCATTGTGATTGTGGCACTTCTCTTGTTTTCAATGCTTGTGAATGCTCCACTACTGGAAAAAGCAAATCCATTAATTAGTCCAAATCCAAGCAAAGCGCCCTGGTATTTTATGGGTTTTCAAGAATTACTTTTACACATCCATCCGGGTTTCGGAATATTTGTAATACCCGTATTGGTAACTACTTTCTTCATTTACATTCCTAACATCAAATATCCGAATTTAAATGTGGGGCAATGGTTTAATTCTGAGAAAGGAAAAAAGCTAACTATCCTTTCACTTATCTTTTCCTTAGTATTAACCATTGCGGTTATTCTAACAAGTGAGTTCTTTTTAGATTTACGCAATTGGATGCCAAACATTCCAGTTCTGATTAGTACTGGTCTCTTATTACTTTTACTCTACTTTATTCCAGCAGCAGCTTTTCTTTTCTACCTAAAATCGAACCAAAAAGCTGAGAAGATTGATTTAGTAATGGCCTTATTCACAATTATAATAACAGCATACATCGTGATGACAATAATAGGAAGTTTATTCAGAGGTGAAGGAATGCATCTTTTTGCTTAATGTGAGAGAATTATGGTTTTTAAGAAAATAAAATTTAATCGTCGTACATTTATAAAGAGAGCCATTTACGCGGCTCTTTCAATCGAGGTACTCTATGTATTTACCAGATTATTAAATAAGAATAATCAATCGGATAAGGAAAATGGACTGTATGACGCAGGCAACATCAACTTTTTTGAGAATGATAAGGTATACCCCTTCAGCAAAGGTCATTTCTATTTATCACGATTTAAAGATGGTGGTTTATTAGCTATCTCAACCAAGTGTACACATTTAGGCTGCACCATTCAATTCAATAATAACAAAGATAAATTTGTTTGTCCATGTCACGCATCGGCCTTTACAAAAAATGGTGAAGTACTATCGCCACCGGCTACTCGTGCCCTTGATATTTACCCGATTACTATTATTGACAATAAGGTAATGGTAAATACCAGTAAAGCCATAAGAAGAAATAAATACGATGCGTCGCAATTAACATATGTATAAATGATGGATACCCAAAAATATTCCAAGGCATCAAGCATTCTACTCATTGTGGTTATTTTGCTTCTACCAGCTTATTTGTTGATAAAGACTTATGGCGTACATGGTGAGGAGAATGCAAGCGTAGAGCCACAGTTTACCGGAAAAGAGAGTTGTGTGGAATGTCACCTCACAGAATACAATGATTGGATGGGTTCGCACCACGAACGTGCCATGGATTATGCCACAGAAACAACAGTTCTTGGCGATTTTAACAACGTGGAATTTGAAGCATTGGGAATGACGCACAAATTCTTTATGCAGGACGGTAAATTCATGGTTAATACCGACGGAGCTGATGGTACAATGCAAGATTTTGAAATAAAATTTGTATTTGGCGTAACACCACTTCAGCAGTACCTGGTAGAATTTGAAGGTGGGCGACTGCAAACCTTGGCTCTTACTTGGAACTGTTTGAAAAATGAATGGTATCATATGGCTGCCCATGTTTATGAAGGACAAAATATTGAGCATGGCAATTGGTTGCATTGGACCAATCAGGCTCAAAACTGGAACAGTATGTGTGCCGATTGCCATTCAACCAACCTCATAAAAGGATACGATCATAAAACTGATACCTATAATACAACTTGGTCAGAAATAAATGTAAGTTGCGAAGCTTGCCATGGCCCAGGATCAGAGCACTTGGCTTGGGCTGATTTACCCGACTATGCGCGAGAAGATATCGAGAATTACGGACTTGTTGTGAAAACCAGTGGAATTGATCACGTACAGTATGTGAATAATTGCGTACGTTGCCATTCACGACGTTCTTCCTTACAGGATTTTGACCATTCCAGCGAAAGTATTTACGATCATGTTATTCCTAACCTGCCAGAACATCCAACCTGGCACATTGATGGCCAAATTCAGGACGAGGATTACGTGTACGCCTCATTTATCCAAAGTAAAATGTACATGAAAGAGGTACAATGCAACGATTGCCATAATGTACACAGTGGTAAACTATTGTATGGTACTGATTATAATAAACTGTGTGCCCAATGCCATGTATCCGATATTTACGATAGTCCTACACATCATTTTCATAAGGAAGCAGGTATGCCTGGCAAAAGTGTGATTTCAGATTCGAACATAGAAATGGAGGTAGGCTCAGGCACGCTTTGCATCAATTGTCATATGCACGGTCAGTTATATATGGGGGTAGATTATCGTCGCGATCATAGTTTCCGTATTCCTCGACCAGATATGTCGATTAAATACGGCACACCAAATGCCTGTAATCAATGTCATACCAACGAAAGTAATGAATGGTCGGAAAAACATATTACGAATTGGTTTGGAAAGAGTCGTCGCTTTCATTTTGCAGAAGCTTTTTCTGGCGCAGTAAACGAAAACGTAGTGGCCGTAGATCAATTACAGGACATTGCCAAAAATGAATTGTATCCTCCAAGCATCCGTGGATTAGCACTTCAACACATGGGTACCTTTTTTCAGGATTCACTCAGAACAATTGTTGATGACTATACTTCTAACCTCGATCCTACAATTCGTTTGGCAGCCATACGTGCTAATCAAGTGGTTGAGCCTTCTGACATCCAACGCTTATTACCATTATTAAACGATGAAACCAAGGCTGTAAGAACCGAAGCGGCACGTTTGTTATCTACTGTTGGTTTAGATCAAATACCAGACAATTATAAAGGTATTTATGAAAAAGTGTACAAAGAGTATGAAAACATACTGATCTATAGTTCTGATTTCCCAATAGGTAAATTTAATTTAGCCAACCTATATTACAATAGCGGCAAAAATGAATTGGCTGAAGAGTTTTACATCAAAGCCTTAAAACAGGATGAAGAACTACATTTTGTAAAACTTAACTTGGCCTACCTGTATAATCGAATTGGTAAAAATGACAAGGCTTCATTACTGTTTGATGATTATTTGAAACATGAACCAAATGATGGTCAAGCTTTGTACTCATATGGCTTGTTGCTATCTGAAATGCAAAAATACGATGAATCGCTTGAAACATTATTAAAAGCTAACAGAGCGCAACCTGATCGACCACGGGTTGCTCACAACATAGCTATGATGTATGATTTTAAAGGTGATAAGACAAAAGCTGAATCATATTTGAAAAAAGAAATGAATTTAGTTAATGATTATAATGGAAAAGCAGAGTTATTACGCTTTTATCTCACTAACCAAATGCAATCAAAAGCCTTGAATCATGCACTTGAAATGCAGAAAGAATTTCCAAATATTGATGAGTTAAATCAAGTAATCAGACAGTTACAAGGGCAATAATACAAATCCTTTAAGAGATAAAAATCCCATCTTTCTTACAGTTGAGAAGATGGGATTTTATTTTTTTAGAATGTAAAACTAAGTTCTATCTCTGTTACATTCATACCAATTTCAATAGTCTGAGCTGGATCTAAAGGATTCTGGCCTTTTACCGTATTGTTTAGGCCATGAGTCAAGGCAAAATTTACAGCTTTACCTTCAGTCCCGATGTTTTTGGTTAAACCCAAGGTAAGGTGTGTTTCATTTACGGCGGGAGCCAATATATTAAACATCACTTCCGATTCAGGAATAGGTTGCTTACCATATGCGCCACCAACCCTAAAAATCCATGCTTCATTCGCCTCGTATTCTGCACCCAGTTTAAAAATGGTCATATCTTCCCATCCAAAACCCGGACCATCATCAGTACCCAACAAGTTACCTTCCATCAATTTAGATAGTGGGCTACCAATTGATTTAACCGAACTATAATATATTTGTTGCACGTCGAATAGCAATCGCAATTTATTTGACAATTCATAATTTAAACCAACGGTCCAATTGGCAGGCGTATCAAATCCTCCTTCTTCGGCAAACAAACCCGCATATTCTTTAAGTTTACTGGCATATAAACGTGACTGAAAGGTAGCACCAACATGAAATCCTGTTGCTATTTCGCCCATATAACCAATTTTAAAACCAAAACCTAAATTAGTATCAGTACCATTACCTGATAGCTTTTCGGCATTTGATGACATACCGCCTGCCCCAAAGGTTGCCAATCCATCGGCTTTAAACATCTGATATGAAATAATTGCCGATAAACCAATACCGTGTTTTTCTCCCAACTTCATCGAGTATGTTGGGTTTGCCATTAATTGAGTTAAATTAACTCCGGTGGTTTCACTCGTTGGATCATGAAAGGTTGCTGTAGGATAATTTGTACTAAGCCCCCCACCATAAATAGATATACCAAAGGCACTTTTTTCATTTATTTGCCAGTTGGCTCCAAGTGATGGAACAAATATCACTTTTGAGTCACTCGTTACAGTTCCTGGTATCAGACTAAAAGCCGGTGGTCCTGAAGGTGCTCCAGCAATGGTGTATTCACGATCTGGCAGGAAGATTCCGGCAGCAATACTGTATTGCTTTCCTAAAAATGCATTACCTGCCGGATTACCACCGATAATTGACGTACGATAATACGCAACTCCAGTTCCGCCAAGCCCTTTACTGATTGTTCCATGTCCCAGCATGAAATAACCATCGGTAGCATTCATTTCAACCGAACTTAATAATCCCAGTACTAATAGGATAATTGAAATCTTTTTCATTTGAATAGATTTGAATAATTAATATACAATTAGTACTGTCAACATTGCTTGTAATGAGTATAAATATACTATTTAATACGGACGAATTATAAAGATTTAGTACAATAACAAAAAAACATTTATCAATACTGCTCATTAGATTCCAATTACCAAGGAATAATGTAAAGTTGCATGTCCATAAAACATACAACTATTCACGCATAGCTATTAAGAAGTAATAACTTCATTAAATACTATTCCGTAAGACTGCAATTCCTTAAGTATTGGTTCATATAATTCTTTGTTTGTCGGAATATGCACACCTATTTGTGTTATTTTTCCCTGAAGATAGAGTTTAACAGCTATTGCTAAAGGCAAACCGACCGTTTTGGCCATGGCTGTATTTACACTATTTTGCCCTTCAACAACCAATGATGAAGTTAAGCAAGTATCATTAGAATCTCCATCAAGCCTATAAATGAACTTGTGCCACATCACAACCATATCTTTATCCTCCTCTTGCAACAACCACTTTTCAGTCAATAATTTTTCAAGCACTTGTGCCGGAGTGGCGCTTTTTAAGCCAATTGGTTCATCTTCAAAAATACCTAACCACTCTAAACGATGTATAATATCCGAATCCTGATCGATATGCATGGCTCGATACAATTTAGTTTCCACCGAATCGGAAGGGTGATAATACAAAAACGAGTTCACGAAATCACGATAGGTCATTCCTTCCAAATGATCCATCACGTAAGAATCATCAGTCATACCTAATTGAACGAAAACATTCCATGCCCGACAAAAACCAGTGCGGCGAAGTGTACCTCGATAAACTGTTGGAACATTTTCGAGGTGATAGCGGTCGATGTATTTTAGTGAATCTCGATTAGCATAGCCTTCGAACTTGCCATAATCTTCAATCTCGATTAATTCAGTTCGCCTAAATAATCGGTTGTATGGAATATACTTGTACTTACCTTCCTGAATAAACTTAGCGGTGCCACCTTGTCCTGCCACAACCACATTACGTGGATTCCACGAGAACTTGTAATGCCATGGATTATTGTCCGATTCTGGAGCTACCAATCCTCCCGTAAATGATTCAAACGCTTTTAGTTCATGCCCATCTTCTTTAAGCCGATCCAAAACCTGCATGGCTGACATATGATCGATACCAGGATCTAAACCCATCTCATTCAGAAATAATAAACCTTTAGCTTTGATTTCTGTTTCCATGGATTTAATCTCGTCCGACTCATAGGATGCTGTAAACAAGGATACACTCTTCGCTAAACAAACTTTTGCTACAATGGGGTGTAAACTAGCAGGTAATAAAGAAACAACAATATCACTAAGCACCACTTCATTATCGAGTTGTTCTTGATTAAATAGGTCAAATTTAAGCACTCGGGTTGATGATAAAATTTGGCCTTCTAATTGTTTTATTTCCTTATCGGCAACTGAAATGCGCCAGTCATTATCACCTGCGTGGGTTTCCAGATAATTAATTAAGGCAATGGCTGAACGCCCAGCTCCTATAATGAGAATATTCTTCATACTACCCTTTTCTCTATTTTACGTTTGGTTTAATAATAGTAATGCTCACTCTTAGGAATTAGCGTAATCCTGCAAATACTTAAAACGCTCTTTTAATTGACCGCCTTCTGCAATTGTAGCCCGCTCAATTACCCTCTCTCTATCACCTTTAATGATAAAATCCAGAACACGATTATTTAGATGATTACCAAATTCGCGCGAAGCATCTTTGGGCAATCCACTAGGTAAATTATCCACGGCCATTACCGTGATGTTTTTCTTATTCGAAAAGGCAGGCTCTTCCATACCCGTAGTAGGATTATAGTCGTAGTTCATATCATCCAACTTAGTTGCTCGAATGGTAGATGGAATGGAACCATTTATATCGCATGTGATATCGGCTACAACTTCAATATTAAAATCAGCTTGTTGCATATCGTTTAAACTAAACAATACAGGTGCGTTTGGATCCCAGTAAGCTGCTGAAATCAATAGATTAGTCATGGGATAAAAACGCTTGAAACTGCCTTTATACTCAGTTGGGTTTTTAAAGAAATGTTGAATATCAAACTTTAACCCTTTCTTGTTAACATTGTAATCTCCCGAAGAAAGCTGCACATAACAAGGCTCGTCGTAGGTATTATTCAAATAGTCGTTAATTGACAAGCGCCGGATAGCCAACTCTTCCAATACTTCAAGTACACCATTGGCAACACGTCCTGTACCCGTTAGCAAGAGCTTCACATTAGGAAGTTTTACCTTCTTAACTTCCCGAAGCATTTCAAGTTTATCTTCGCATTGCTCTACTGGTTTCAATTGGTAGAGCTGATGCCGTAAGCCATAGGTAGCAAAAGCATTGTATGCCCCCACAAGACCAGCATACCTTCCAAATCCTATCAATCTCGCCCCATTCGAATCCTGTAATAATTCAATATCTATTAAACGAATATTTCGATCAAGAACAGTCTTTAATAAAAGACTGTTTTGAGGTTGTTTTTTTATGGTGTGCGAAAAAAACATATATGATTTCTCTGGTAATAGGTCATCCACTAATACTTCTTTTACTCCCAGAAAAAGATCACAAGAACTGATATCGGCTTTCACAGTTATACCATTATCGATGTACTCCTCATCGCTAAAACAACGTTCCACACTACTTTGCACTTCGATGCTCAACTTAGGATACATATTCAACAAGGTTTTACACTGCCTTGGACTGAGCGGTACCCGCTTATCGGCTGGCTGCTTTCCTTCTCTGAGAATTCCTATCTTCATAATTAAGAGTTGTTGTTTGATGATAAACTGCTATAGATATAACAGTGTAGTCCAATAAATATTGAATAGCTTAGTAATGAGCATATCCAAAAACAACTTTGGTAGCTATTCACTGAGCGATTACTGAGCTTGCCGAAGTATGTCGAAGTGATTATCTAGTAAAAATCAGCATTGTCAATTTTTCATCTCGATTCACCCTTCGACAGGCTCAGGGATCATCTCAATGATCGAACTTTGTTTATGGATATGCTCATTTACTACAACCTTTATATGTTAAACTCAATCCCTTGAGCCAAGGGCAATTCTGTACTGAAGTTAATGGTGTTAGTCTGACGACGCATGTAGGCCTTCCAGGCATCTGAGCCAGACTCACGTCCACCACCTGTATCTTTTTCACCTCCAAAGGCACCGCCTATCTCGGCACCTGATGTACCAATATTAACGTTGGCAATGCCACAGTCCGAACCTTCGTGTGATAAAAAACGTTCTGTCTCTAACATATTTCGCGAAAAAATTGCCGAAGATAATCCCTGAGGAACTGCATTGTGTAAGTCAATGGCCTCATCCATGTCCTTGTATTTGATTAAATAAAGTAAAGGCGCAAATGTTTCTTCTTGCACAATCTCGTAATGATTTTCGGCCTCGGCAATACAAGGTTGCACATAACACCCCGACTCATAACCTTCACCTTCAAGTACATCACCTCCATAAATTATTTTACCACCTTGCTCTTTTACTTTTTCAATGGAATTGCGAAAATCTTTCACTGCTGCTTTATCAATAAGTGGCCCTACAAGGGTTTTACTATCCAAGGGATGCCCAATACTAACGGACTTATAGGCTGCTATTAATTTGGTCTTCATCGTTTCGTAAATAGACTCGTGCATGATAATGCGTCGCGTTGATGTACAACGCTGACCACAAGTACCAACAGCACCAAATACAATGGCGCGTAATGCCATTTCCTGATCAGCTTCGGGCGTAACAATAATTGCATTATTCCCACCTAATTCAAGAATATGTCGACCTAGGCGCTCACCAACTAATTTACCGACTTTCTTACCAATCCAGGTAGACCCGGTAAACGAGATTAATGGAATATTTTTATCCGTTAACATATCGTCAGCCAAATACTTCGAACTGGTAGCTACCAGACTTAGAACACCTTCTTGAATATTATTACGCTTCAATACATTTTCAACGATTTTATGAACCGCCACCGCACACAACATTACTTTCGACGATGGTTTCCAAACAACCACATCGCCACAAACCAATGCCAACATTGCGTTCCAGGCCCAAACAGCTACGGGGAAGTTAAAGGCGGAAACAACTCCAACTATACCTAAAGGATGGTACTGATCATACATACGATGCCGCACTCGCTCAGAATGTGTGGTAATACCATATAGTTGACGCGACTGCCCAACCGCAAAATCACATATATCAATCATCTCCTGAACCTCGCCCAATCCTTCCTGGTAGATTTTTCCCATTTCGTAAGAAACAATCTTACCTAATGGTTCTTTGTATTTACGCAATTCATCTCCCAATTGACGAACCAATTCTCCACGAACCGGAGCAGGTACCATTCGCCATTCTTTAAAAGCTCCTTTAGCCTTTTCAATTACCTCTTTGTAATCCGAATTGAGAGCCTGTTGCACCCCTCCAATTTCTTTACCATCGGCAGGGGAAAAACTTGTTAGTATATCACCTGTGGTATTCTTCCATTCTGTTCCTGTACAAATACCAGGGTTAACTTTATCAATTCCAATTTCTTTCAGTGCATCTTCTATACCGTACATTGTTATTTTTTTTTAATATTTATTCCATATCAATTTAGCATGCCATGCGATCAATCAAAAACTTTAATTATCATTTCAATATACCGTTAATAATAACAACAAGCCAAAGTTATATTTGTTTTAAATATAACTTATATGGAGTTTTTTGTTAGAATCTTAACTTAATATTTTACATCTTTTGCTATTAAGCATATTGCTCACTGCGGGTACTTAACTATATTTGTTGTCAAACTAATTTTAATGAATCCAAAAATTCTTGAACAACTGACTCAAATGCGCATGCCATTTGGAAAATACAAAGGACGAATACTTTGCGATCTTCCTGAACCCTACTTGGTATGGTTCCATAACAAAGGCTTTCCCGAAAACCAATTGGGTATGCTACTTCACACTTTGTACGAAATAAAGCTTAATGGGCTGGAGTATTTATTGAAGCCTTTGCGGAGGTTATGATTGTTTTTAATAATGAGGATAACACGAAAATAGAACCCACTGAAAAATGAACGTAATAAACGTATACGTTTAGCCAAGCTATGAATAGCGCTTATAATCTACCTATTCCAAGATACTTTAGTTGATATGAACATATTAAACCGCTATGCGGAATATGATAATGCAAATAACCATTGTGGTGCTACAATCTTAAATCGCCTACGGCGAATTGATCCTTAATCGTTGCTTCTCAATTTGTCAACTGTGAAGGCCAACCTGCAATCTCTATAATACAATCTGCTATCCCGAAAGCTCATTTCGCTGAGGCTGCAGCTCAATCTGCAATCCAGACATTACAATTCTTTAACTCTGGTGCTCAATTCGTAATCTCCATATTACAATTCGCGAACTCTGGAGCTCCACCTGCGATGGCTTGTAGGTAAATCTTCAATTTTGAGCCCCACAATGCTAAAACTTATAAGGACTAGGCAATAAAAAAGAGATAACAGCCAATACGTATCAGCCATTATCTCTTTCCTTTCTATCTTATTTAATTACTAGTTTCCGAACTTATAACTTAGTCCAAAGCCAAATAATTGTTTAAACTGAACCTGTGGCCCTTTATCATTTCCATCCGGATCGATGTAAGAGATGTCGTCGTCGTAAATCATGTTGAATGAAGCAATAGCGCTTAACCACTCATTCACTTTCATATTAAAAACAAGCTCCCAGTCAACATCCACGTTCTGCGGCTTATCACCCAGATTAGAGAATAAATCTAAACGAGTGGCTAAATCAACATTCTTAACCAAATTGGCTTTTTTAGCCGTTACTTTAACTAAGGCACCATATTCTGCACGGTAATTCTTACCTGGGTCTACACCGAATGCTCCTGCGTCTGCCAGATTCTGATCTAATACAAAAGTGGTTTTGTTAGTTAATGGAGAAAGATACAAAGAGAAATTATCCGATGGTTTATAATCCATACCTAGGGATAAGTTCAAGTAGGCAGGCGACATAAATTCTGATATCTTATTAGTGTTTTCTGGTGGATCACTGTATCCGTAATCGAATTGGGTTTTAAAATCCAAAAGACCTGAATAGAACCAATGCTTACCTGCAGAATAACCGTATTTAGATACGATGTATATTTTATCTTCCGTCTTGAAAGGATTATCTGAACCTTGTTTGGTCATACCATAACCAAGGTCGATAATGTTATCCCAATTAACCTTTTCCTTTTTATAGTTAAAATAGCTATTAATCAAGAAGGTTCCTGCCATGGAATTTTTACCCCCAGCAGCCCAATTAGTTAAAGAAACCTGGTTAAAAGTTAGGGAAGTCGTTCCGCCCACTTTCCAGTTTTTAATCGTGTCTGTTTTGGCATCCTGTGCAAAAGCTGTGATCGCTGAAAAACACAGCAATGTCAATGCTAATTTCTTCATAAGATAGGTGTGTATAAATAAAACAATAGATCGATAGATTATAGACAATAGATATGAGATTTATTTACAAAACTCTAAAAAAATCAGAACAACAATCTCAACACCCCTTTTCCACAATACACCAACGAACTACTAAAAAAATAGTTTGCTCCGTTAAAAGCGGAGCAAACTTAGTAAATCATTCTTAATTTAAGCTCTTTTTAATCTTCTTTAATCAAGTGCACATCGCGCTGAGGGAAAGGAATCGAAATACCTTGCTTGTCAAATTCTTTCTTCACAAATTCCATCATAAAGAAATAAACATCCCAATAATCTTCGGCATTGGCCCATACACGAGTCACCAAATTTACAGAACTATCACCATGCTCTACTACACCAATAAAGGCTTCTGGATCCTTTAAAATTTTATCATGACGCGAAATAACTTCTTTTATTACATCTCGTGCTTTATCAATATCATCACCATAACCAATACCAAAAGTAAAATCAACACGACGGGTAGGTTGGGTTGAATAATTAGTCATTGCACCGGTTGACAAGCCGCCATTAGGAATGATAACGGTTTTGTTATCAACTGTAGTTAATATGGTATTGAAAATTTGAATCTCCTTTACAACGCCCATGTAACCTTGCGCTTCAACAAAATCGCCCACTTTAAACGGGCGCAGAATCAATAATATAACGCCTCCTGCAAAATTCTGAAGTGTACCAGATAAAGCCATACCAACAGCCAAACCTGCAGCACCCATAACTGCAATAAACGATGTCATATTAACACCCATATAGGTAATAACACTAATTACCAATAATACCTTTAATGTAACGCTAATAAGGCTTACTAAAAAAGGAATCAAGGTAATATCCACATTACGAGCCTGGAGTAACTTTTTGAAACCTTTCACCATGGCACTTATTACCCAAAGTCCAAGAACGAGAATTATTAAACCGATCAGGAACTTTGTTCCATAGGTTAATACTAAAGATTGGATGTTTTCCACATCAAATGTAAATCCAAAAATTTCCATATTTATAAGTTAAGTTTGAAATGAATTTCTATGTCATAAACCAATTTGAATTTGAATTGTTCATGCTTACAAGCTGCAAATTAAAACAAAAGAAATTCAATATCAATTCGAAATAATTACCTTCGCGGCTTTAAAGGCAAAAATATGATTCGAAACACATCTAGTTTACTCGAAATAATAGTTTCAACACCAAATATAAAAGCCATCATCTGCGATATGGATGGTACATTAGTTGACACGCTACCTGCTCATTACGAAGCCTGGCTAAAAGCATGTGCTCCTTATAATGTTAATTTTAGCATGGATTATTTTCAGAAATTAACAGGTCGTCCGGCAGTTGAATTAGCAAAGGATATTATAAGCAAATATAATCTTCCGATTGAGGCAGAGGAATTGGTTCGCATTAAAAATGCTTATGTCAGTGAAAAACTGGATAAAGTAGAAGTGATTCAATCAGTTTTTGAGGTGATTCAACATTTCCATGGCAAACTTCCAATGACAGTTGGAACAGGCGCTCGAGAAGATATGGCAACTGGCATATTAGAAGCTACTAAACTGCGTCAGTATTTTGATGCTGTTGTGACATCGGACAATGTTAGCAACTATAAACCTCATCCTGAAACTTTTCTGAAAGGTGCAGCACACGTAGGAGTAAAACCGGAAAACTGTTTAGTGCTTGAAGATGGAGATTTAGGTATTGATGCTGCCAAATCAGCGGGTATGATGGTGATTGACGTTAAACCTTTTTATTAAATCATTGTATAAGCCTACAGGTTTTTAATAGAATGTGTGATGGACTTAATGCTACTCTTTGATTATATTGGTACCATGGTGTTTGCCATTAGTGGAACGCTTACGGCTGCTCAGAAAAAGTTAGATATTTTTGGAGCCATATTCATTGGGTTTGTTACAGCCATTGGTGGTGGTACAGTTCGCGATATGATGCTAGGCAACACACCTGTATCATGGATTCAATCTACCGACTATTTCTTTGTTATTCTGTTTGGAATAATCATTACAGTGATTTTTAAGAAAGCCGTATTAAAATGGCGCAACACACTCTTTTTGTTTGATACCATCGGTATAGGTGTATTTACTGTTTTGGGTCTTGAAAAAGCATTATCCTTTGGAATTGATGCGCCCATAGCAGTAATTATGGGCCTTTCTTCAGCTGTAGTAGGTGGTATTATTCGTGACACCTTATGTAATGAAGTGCCACTTATTTTTCATCGTGAGATATATGCCACCGCCTGTATTGCAGGTGCCATCGTTTATTTAATATTAGCACATTTAGGTGTTGCGCCTGAAATATATAATTGGGTTACTGTAGCAACCATTATATGTATAAGAATAATAGTGGTGCGTTTTAAACTAACCATGCCCACCCTCAGCCTCACTGATAAAATCAATTAACCTTCTTCCTCGTAGCCCAGGTTGTCGGCAATATCTTTAAATTCCTGAGCCTTTTCATTGTCGCCTAATTTAAAGCAGGCTTCACTCAGGTAAAAATAAGCTTCGGCACTATTCCGACGAATATTACTGGCGGCTAACAAATCATTATAGGCACCTTCGTAGTTTTTAAGAAATAAACGGTTACAACCGCGGTTAAATAAAACAGGATATGAGCGTCGCTTTATTTTATGAGCCTTAGTATAATCACTTTCAGCAGATAAAAAATCACCAAGCTCGGTATGTAAACTAGCACGACGCAATAAAGCATCCATGAACTTAGGACTTAACTTTAATGCTTTGTCGAGGTTAGCCATTGCTGAACGTGTATCCTTATACTTCACAATACACTCATTGGCCATTAAAAAGTACTCACGCGCAAATTCCTCAACATTGTCCTGCTGTCGTTTCAACTCTTCATTAAGATCCGAAATCTTATTTTCAAGACGTGTTATTTTCGAAAGCTTTATACCAATCAAACGTTGAACCGACTCCACAGATAAGGACTCTTGCTTATCGTTAGCATCCACAAAATCAGAAACAGCCTCGGTAAACTTCCCTTTCTGAAACTTTTTCATGGCGGCTAAATACAAATCATGCGCTTCAGCCTTATTTAATTCCTTTTCAATAAGCACCTTGTTATTGGCAGTTTTCGAAAATTCAACAACTTCTTTTTTAACGATTACATCGCGCTCGCTAATTGGTGTTTTTAGCACGATACCATCTAAAGAGCGACAACGGCTCAGTGCCACGTACAATTGTCCACCAGCGAAAGCGCCTCCCGAAAAATCGAGCATCACCTTATCAAAAGTTAAACCTTGACTCTTATGAACCGTTATTGCCCAGGCCAATTTTAAAGGATATTGTGAGAATGAACCTAGCTCCTCTTCGATGATGCGATTGTTTTTCTCGTCGTACTTATAACGGATGTTTCGCCACACCTCCTTCTCAACAAAGAACATCTCATCATTCTCAAGGCGAACATGAATACCATCTTCATCCATTTCTTCAATTCGCCCCAGACTACCGTTGTACCAACGCTTTTCCATGTCGTTTTTCACAAACATTACCTGAGCGTTCTCCTTAAGCACAAGGCTCTTTAATGTTGGCAAGGCCGACTCGGGAAACTCACCTGAAATTTTTCCTTCAAACTCATATTCCTCTCCCTCCAACTCCTCTAACTTGGTATCGTTGATGTAATCAACCGTATCGCGACGAGTAGCAAGTGTAATAAAGAAATCGTCAACAGCACTTTGAAACTGAGGATTTAATCGCTCATTTATAGCCAGCATATCCTGACGACCAGCTTGTTTTAGTCGCACCCGATCCAAAAGATTAACAAAGGTAGAATCCTTTTGACGGTATACCTTTTTTAATTCAATCTGCACCATTGGTATTTTCTGAAATACCCGCGCCGAAAAGAAATAAGGTGTTTTGTAAAAGCGACGTAGTATCTGCCAATCATCTCGTTTCACCACCGGTTCGAGCTGAAAGGCATCACCAACCATGAGTAATTGCTTGCCTCCAAAAGGCAAATTCATATTTTTAGTATATACACGCAGCACCCTATCGATAAAATCAAGTATATCACCCCGAACCATCGATACCTCATCAATAATCAGAAGCTCCATTTCTTCAATCAATTGCTTATGTGCTTTGCGGTATTTTAAAAAATCAAAGATGCGCCCTTTTGTTGTTGATAAATCAGGATCATCGGGCAAAATAGGTCGGAAAGGCACCTTAAAAAAAGAGTGAATAGTAACCCCACCAGCATTGATGGCTGCTATACCGGTTGGCGCCACAACCACCAACTTTTTATGGGTATGTTGGCATATGTATCTTAAAAAAGTGGACTTACCTGTACCTGCTCGTCCCGTTAAAAAAACTGACGAATTGGTGTACTGAATTAGCTTTAAAGCATCCTGAAACTCATCATTATCCGTATCAATTACTTCAGGCTCTATATTCATACATTACTCCTTATCAACTGCTTCGTTTGATGCTGTTTTTTCAACACCGTACCTCTTTATTACATTGTAAGCTTTATACATACCTAACTCACCAGCCTTACTTAAATCAGATGTTCCTCTTGCTTCCTGATCGAGGTAAATCAAAGTTAATCCCCTATTGAAAAAGGCTTCCGAGAAATCAGGATTCAACTCAATAGCTTTACTAAAATCTTCAACCCCTTGTAAAAAGTTTTTCTTCAAACAATTTAGTATACCACGATTGTAGTAAGCAAATTCAAATTTAGGCGAAAGTTCGATAACGCGGTTTAGATCGTCTAATATCAAATCATAATCCACAATATACTCAACCTCTTTGTCAACAGGTGCCTTATTATTGGATGTCGTTTTAATCTTCAATGGTCCTTGAAGCGAGATATTATTATTTTGCGTTTTTTCTTCTTCCAACGATCGTATTACTTCCACCATCTGATAACGACAATAGGCGCGATTAAATAATGCAAGTACATTATCGGGTTGCTTCTTAATCATAGCATCAAAATCGGCCAATGCATTTGAATAGTTTACCACTACACCGTACAATACACCTCTTACCAAAAGTATTTCCTCATCTATATCTTCATCGTTCAGCTCTTCACTAATTCCGTTAATTGAGTTGAACAATTGTACAGCTGCTCTACCATCCGCCTCAATTTCACGATTGGTAATCTTAAGTTTACGTGTATATAAATTTTTATTATTGAATGCCTCTACCTCCGATTCATAATAACTTGGGCGACTTATTACCGTATCGGCCGAAAAGAAAGACAAACCAAAAACAGGTTCCAAATCAATGAATATATTTCGATTCTGAACTTTACCACGTATCGTCTTAAATTCATCTTCCGCTTCATCTTGTTCTTTAAAGTCATCAAGTACTGCTAACTTATTATAATTACGTATATCTTTATCAGTCTTTTTACGTGTAGCCTTCTTCCCTTTTTCCTTTTTATCCTTATCTTTTTCATCCGACTTTTGGGAATTATTACTCGCTAAATCATCATTCGCTCGTTTATCCTGATCCAACTTATAGGCTGTCTGATAATCAAGACGAGCACTATTTTCCTGACCTAACTTTTGTTTTGCTATGGCACGATTATAATAGGCTGGCCCAAACTTTGGATAATTATCTACTATGATGTTCAAATCAGCTAAAGCTTGACGATTCTGCCCCAATTGCAGCATTATTAAGGCGCGATTAAAGAGTGTCAATAAATCATCTGGATTCAGCGCCAAAACACGGGAAAAATCTTCGACAGCTCGATTTAAATCACCTACTTGCGCGCGCAATAAACCACGGTTATTATAGGCCATTGCATTTCGTGGCTCCATCTCAATTACTGTTTCAAAATCACTCATTGTACCCTTTAAGTCATCCAATTGATAACGAATACTACCACGAATCATATAATATTGAGCCACATCTGATTTGAGTTCAATAACCTTGTTATAATCCGCCAAAGCCTCCTCGTATTTACCCATATGATAATACAGAAAACCACGTGAAGCAAAACCCTCAGACATATATGGGTTTAATTTTACAACTGTCGAAAAATCAGCTAATGCACCAATTGTATCCTTGGCATTGACTTTAGTAGATCCACGACTCAAGTAGGCACTCAACATTTTAGGATCTTTCTCAAGGATGATATCATAATCATCAATGGCCGCCTCATAATCCTTCATCGCAGACTTACTTTGACCACGATTAATTAATAGATTAATGTTATCAGGATCAACTTTAAGCCCACTGGTATAATCTTTTATAGCAAGTTCATGCTCTTTTTTACGACTCAGAATTATACCACGCACATTATAAGCATCTACCAGAAATGGATTTTGACTTAAAGCTGTATTCAAATCTGATTCAGCTCCTACATAATCTTCGAGATAATACTTTGATAGTCCCCGGTAAAAATAGGGCGTTGAAAGGTAAGGCTTTACCCTTATCACCTTATTAAAATACTGAATAGCTAGTACATAATCTTCGAAATACAAAGCGTTTTTACCAATGGTAAGCATACGGTCTGTATTTATTTGGGCTTCCACTTTTGCCCCCGCTAAACTAACTAATAATAAAAGTGTTACTATATATTTTTGAATCATGAATAAACGCGTCTCTTTCTTAATCTATTTCAATATCGACAAATATAACTATTTATAAACAGGTGCTACTTCATTTAAGTTTAAACTTATTAAAGCCCAAACAGCATTACAAAAATCGTACCCTACCTTCGAAAATCTATTTCAAGTTCCGACACGTTGTTTTTGTTATCTCGTACATACACCAATAATGAATGCTCACCTTTAAGTATCTGTGGCATCTGTTTGAATTGCCCTATTAACCTACTTCTCTTAGCATCGTATTCAAACAAAACCCATTTCCCATCAATGAAACATTCGTATTTAGCAATGCCACTTAAGTTATCCGATATGGTCACTTCAATACTTTGACGTGAAGCGTAGTTGTAGGCAGCAGGTGGCTTTCGCATCTTTATTTTTGGAGCAATGGTATCAATACCTAGTGAGAGTCTACCAAAATTTCTTGTTGACATACGAACGTAACCGTTATCGAAACTACCACCACGTGAGTAAGTTTTACCGGAACCAGTATAACCCAATAATAATAACTTATCCTTTCTATCCAACAATGAGTCGGGAACTGCAATGCCAATTTTCATAAACTTATGCAAAGGTATGTGCTCATCACCAATTGTGTAAACTGGCGATAAAGTTTCCTTTATCGAATCATCCCGATGAACCAACAAATCAATATCTTCATAAAAAGTCTTAGCGGATATTTCAAGTTTCAAACCCAAAGTATCCATTGTATAGGATTTAGCATATTGCAAGCGTTTTACTTCAGCGGTATAATCCGATTTATAAGTTTTTGCGGCCTCTCCCTGAAGAGTAAAAGTCATGATAGATGTATTTCCCGAAAAATCTTTTATCACATACTTCATTAGCTTCTGTTCACCTTCATTCACCTTAACCGAATAGGTATTTTTCTTTTTATAAATACTCAAACGGTTATTTGGCAATACATAACTTCGCTGTATTACCTTCCCAGTTCTTCTTTTTTCATCATAATCGATGTGTGCATTTAAATACCGTGTTTCAGCAAAGCTAAAGGCATCGATATACGAATGATAAACCAAAGTATCATTGGCAAATAACTCAATGGATGTAACACCACATTTGCGCCAGCTATCCGATAAATAATCCAATACTTGAACACCAATCCCGATCTCTCCATTTGCTTTAAACACTTTCTGACCTTTAGGATGAAAGACGCCATCATAATGAACTACAGGAACATATTTTGACTTATTAGCACCCATTATGGATGCTCCCTCAGATATTGGATATAATTTTAAACCTTGGATTTGAGGCTTAACATCATCCTCAATATCATCCCGAAAGGCCATTGGTTCAAGTGGCTTCTGATTGGCTTTATTACGAATCTCGTAATGTAAATGTGGCCCACCTGAGCTACCTGAATTACCTGAATAGGCAACAACCTCACCTCGTTCTACTGGCAATTCATCTGCCTTGAAGAATAACTCAATTTCAAAGGATTTTTGCTTGTACTGTCTTGCTGTTACAATGGAATCGATCCTGTTAGAGTAACGCTCTAGATGTGCATAAACGGTTGTATGTCCACTCGGATGATCAATGTACAAAGCTTTACCATATCCACCAGCCGACACTTTAATACGTGATACACTGCCCTTATCAGATGCATATATTCGATAACCCGTTTTGCCATTCGTGGTTAAATCAATACCCGAATGAAAATGATTCGAACGCAACTCTCCAAAACTCCCACTTACAACGGGTTTAATTTTCATTGGCTTAACAAAATCAACACTAGAATGATTCTGTCCCAACACAAACATGAAATTCAAACCTATCATCAATACAAACAAAAGCGTATATCTCATAAAAATTTATTCTAAGTCAGGCAAAAATAACCGAAGCTAGCTACAAATACAACACAAAGTTTGAGCATATATTGTAAGCAAGCAACCTTTCTCTTAAAAGGTCATCATAAATGTTAAACAATACTAACAGATCAATAAGTGGCACGGTATTCTCTTCTGTTTCTACTTAATTGATTGTTTCATTAATATGTTATAGTATGAGAAAAATTGGATATGGATTATTAATTGCTTTTTTGGCAATGGGGACATTCAGTTGTAATGACGACTCTGATAACTATTCTTTAAGCGATATGTGGATCACAATTGGTAACATCGAAGATGATCCAGACAACAAGCTAATAACAACTGATGGAGGTACTAAACTCTTTGTTTCAGCACCAGCGGGATTAGATCATGGTTTTGAATTGGGGGACCGTCTATTTATCAACTTCACTATTCTTGCCGATGGTAAAGAAGGTGAAGACATTGACCATTACATTAAACTAAATGGATACAATGAAATTCTGACAAAAGAGATTGTTGAATTGAGCGATGATAATGCGGAAGAAATAGGGCACGATCCTATATGGTTCCGCAACCAAAGCGATGATGTGTATATCGCAAATCACTTTTTGAATGTGGATTTTATGTACGAAGGTGCGCCATGGATTACACATTTTATTAATCTGGTTAGCGATGTAGAAAACCCAACAAACGAAGATGGAATTCCTGTTCTTGAAATTAGACACAATGCCAATGATGATGAATACACCAATCCTCCATTGAGAGCATTTGTATCGTTTGACCTAAAGCAATTACAAGAGCCTGGGAAAACAGAAGTAAGCTTCATCGTAAAATCAAAGGGGCGTTCGGAAGCAGAAAACTTTGAGAAATCATTTACCTACAAATATGGAGAACCGGAAGTTTCACCCATGATTAGCATGCTGATAGAAGATATGAGCGATGGAATAGAATAGTTTATAGTACTCCCTAGGATATTTTTTTTAAAATGTGGGAGAGCAGTTTTTAATCAGTTTCAAACTACATATACAATCCTCAAAAGGTTATTCATAAAACATGGATAATCTTTTGTTTTTTATTACTAACACAAGCCATTCATAATCTTGACATTGCCTACCAACAGTGAATTTCACCTGTTTTTTATTGAAATAATACTTGTATTCAAAAAACCCTTTATCTATATTTGCACCGCATTTGAGAACAATGGTTCACAAATCAACCTAAAAGGTTCCGTAGCTTAATTGGATAGAGCACTGCGTTACGGCCGCAGAGGTTGCAGGTTCGAGTCCTGCCGGGATCACATTACAAGAATTCAAATTGTATCAAAAGCCTGTAAATCGCACGATTTACAGGCTTTTTTGTGTTTATACAAATCGTAATAAATCATTCTAAACGGTATAAATGCATATTTTTTGTGACCTATTCCGTGACCTCTTTTTCTATTTAACACATGAGGTCACAGATTTTTGTTATATTAGTGGTAGCAATAGCTTCAAAGGAAGTTAAAAATAATTATAGATGATTGATTTTGGTTCTGTTTGACTTATTCTGTGACCCCAAAGGAGGTAAGAACAGATACAAACACATGTATTATCAACCAAAATCAACGACATGAACAACACACCAACCTTCGGCGTACAATTTATTTGTCGCCTTAAAAGCAAAAAGACAGATATGGCAGGCATCTATCTGCGAATAACTGTTAATGGAAGAAAAACGGAATTATCCACAAAGCTTCAGTGTCCTTTTTCATTATGGGATAATAGCAAGGAACGGGTTAAGTCAGATTCTAAATTCAATTACCGAAACGTCAATCGACTAATTGATGACAATAGAGCAAAGATTCAAAACATTTATCAGAAGCTTCGCTACAGCAATGAACTGATTACCCCCATTATCATCAAGAATCATTTTATTGGCATCAAAGAGGAAGGTCATACGCTCCTTAAAATAATAGACTACCATTATAAAGCTCAGCAAGAAGCTTTGAATACACATACATTACGTCATTACAAAACATCATATGGATACTTGAAAGCTTTTCTAAAACATGTAAAAAAGACCAATGATATTTATCTCAGTCAGATTGACTATCAATTTATTTGCGATTACGAAGCTTTTCTTCGGACATACCAGCCAGATGAGGATAATCCGCGAACTCTAGCACAAAATACCTTGATGAAACAACTGTCACGCTTCAGAACAATACTCAACCTGGCTAATAAATTGGGGTGGATGGAGCATTATCCTTTTAAATCTTACAGGTTGAGCTTCAAAAAATCGTCTAGAAAATACCTGACACAAGCCGAATTAGACAATGTTGTAAATAAGGAATTTACCATCCAGCGCCTTAGCCAAACAAAAGATATGTTTGTCTTTTCGTGTTACACAGGCTTGGCCTATTCAGATGTTGCACGATTAACTAAAGACAGCATTGTTAAAGGTATTGATGGCAATGATTGGATACATACGTCTCGTAAAAAAACAGAGGCACCAGTACGCATCCCACTACTTTCTATTAGCAAGATGATCATCGAGAAATATAGCGATCATCCACATGCTAATAATAACAATCGACTCTTCCCCATTGCCTCGAACCAAAAATTAAACGGCTACTTAAAAGAAATTGCAGATATATGTGGGATTAATAAGAACCTTACCTTTCACATGGCCCGTCATACGTTTGCAACTACCGTCACACTTACCAATGGTGTTCCCATTGAAACAGTCAGTAAGATACTTGGCCATACTAAGATTGCTACCACTCAGATCTATGCCAAAGTGTTGGAAAACAAAGTTAGTGAGGATATGAATACATTGAAAAGCAAATTAGAATCAAATAACAACAATGGCAGTTTAGCTAAATTCAAACAAACTAATTAGATATTAATCAAAACATTACTACCACTCATCAAAGGGCGGTTTACATTCGTTTATGGTATTCATAATTTAGTAGAAGTAGTTCAGTATAATTCTGAGCTACTTTTTTTTTAGACCTTAATCTAACTTTATCGCCAATGACCTATTTTCTTCACCACATGGAAAAATTGGTTTCCAGCATCAGTAATGCAGAGAGCTGCCTATTAAAACAATGTAAAGAAACAGGCTTATCAATCTCAGACGAGATAGAGCATATTCCAGTATTCATAAAGGACAAGCTGCTCCATGAATCAGCAGAGGAGCGATCAAAAAAGAGACTATCAAGCCTCATCAGTTTTTATCAATCAAACCTTATTCGCTTAATCGATGAGCTATCGAAAAAGGAATGTTCTTGCTCTGACAAAACTACCTGCCATGAAACCAACCTGCAACCATTAATTCAGAAGCTGGCCAACACCCTTATCTTCATTAATAATCAATTCAAAGATTACATAAACCACAACGCAACACTACCTTTAATTTGTGAAACAAACCACCGCTCAATCATTAAAGAGCGCTATCACATTCTTCTAAAGAACCTCATTAGCCATAGTTTTTCTTCGGAGATGATTTTTATTATGGCTCATCCATTAAGCGATTTCATGAATCAAAACAAGAGCAGTTATACTTACCACGACAAATTCTTCTTATACGCCTGGCTTGAAAGGTTGGAATCAATACTTCTTCAAATAACCAACAACACTGAGCACAATGATTTGCTTTGTAAATTAATGATAGCCAACAATCTCAATTCCGATGAATGCATTGATTTCTTCATAAGTTTCATAACAGAAAAATACAAGATAGAAGCTACAAAAACAGATCAACTTCAAGTCTTAAGCTATTTCTTAAAATGCATTAAACAAACCGTTATTTTCAGGAAGTCTGGCTATATAACAGGTAAAACTTCGCTGCAAGAAACCTTGGTCAATTGGCTTACTCTTGAAATTGATTACATTAAAAATAGCTGTCATATTAATGAACGGAGAAATAAAGAGCATAAGTCCGAAATAAGCATTGAAAAAGTAAAAACCAACTTAACTGTTCCACAGCTAGCTGCCCTCCTTCGTATAAGTCTTGAAGTTGGTGTTTTTTCAAAAGAACAATCAAAAGAATTACTCAGACATTATTCAAAATATTTTTCAACAATTGGAACTATTAACATTTCATATGATAGCTTGTATAATAAGTTTCGCAAGCCGACAGAAGTATCATTGGAGACAGTTAAAGACATCATATTAAATCAACTAAAAATCATTCAGAAAAAAGAATTTTGAACTTTTTTCACATACTTAATTCACTCATTATCATAGGGGTTGTTTAGGGGTTGCTCAACCCCATCAACCCCTAAATGATTTTTATTTTACTTTCCTTTGTTCTCGTTCAAAATCAATCATCTATTATCAAGTCATTTATGAGTACAAACAACTACAATTATGAGAACAGAAAAAGGCAAAATGTATCTCGAGCAACTACTGACAACAGAGGATCTATCAGAATTCAAAAAAATCCTTCTCAAGGATATTGAGAAACTCATCAGAGAAACGGTTAAACCAACACCCAAAACATGGCTCAAGTCCAATGAAGTGAAAGAACTCCTGGAAGTCTCCAATGGTACCCTTCAAAACCTGCGTAATAATGGTGCATTACCATTTACTAAAATAGGTGGTGTCATCTACTACAACCGCGACGACATTCAAAAGATGCTCATCCAGCACAAACAATCCTACTAATTTCTATAAGGCGAAGCCGTTCTATAAGAAGCGAAGTAAAAAGTATCCAAGAAGTAAATCACTACGGACCGGACTATTTAATACGGACTTCGGACTACTAACTACGGTCTTCTGACTACTGACTAAAAAATGAACTACATCAAGCACCTAAACAACACTTTTGCCATGATGGACCAAGTGCAAACCTTCAAACCCTATCACATAAGTCT